>NZ_JBFAYI010000003.1:0-610822 GCF_040681245.1 Lentzea sp. NPDC051838 | reverse complement strand
CAAAGCAACAGGCGTGCCATCAACCCACCCACGGCGCTGGTGGGTCTTTGATCAGATTGGCGGGGTCTGGGGCAGAGCTCCCAGAACGCAACCGGAACCGGACGCCCGCAACAGCACCACCTACGAACACCAAACCGGAACCCGCCAACCCAACAGGGAGACGGCAACGGCAACCGACGCGCCCAACAAACCGAAACAGCCCCCAGAAGCCAAAGGCTCCCAGGGGCTGTCTCAATTCAAGCTACAACGACTAGCGGTAGTCCCGCCCGAAGTCGTAGTCGTCCAACGGCACAGCGGCACCAGTCCCAGTCCCGAAGACGTCAGGCGTGTAGTACCCGTCGTCGTAAGAAGGAATCGCGTAAGCCGCAGCCCGCGCCTCCTCGGTCGGCTGAACCTGGATGTTGCGGTACCTGTTGATGCCCGTACCAGCCGGGATCAACTTACCGATGATCACGTTCTCCTTCAGACCGATGAGCTTGTCCGAACGCCCGTTGATGGCGGCGTCGGTCAGCACACGAGTGGTCTCCTGGAACGACGCGGCGGACAGCCACGAGTCGGTCGCCAGCGAGGCCTTCGTGATACCCATCAGCACCGGACGACCGGCAGCCGGCTCGCCACCCTCGGCGACGACCGCGCGGTTGCCCGACTCGAAGTCGGCACGCTCGACCAGCGAACCCGGCAGGAACTCGGTCGCGCCGGAGTCGATGATCGTCACCCGGCGGAGCATCTGCCGGACGATGACCTCGATGTGCTTGTCGTGGATGGCCACACCCTGGGCGCGGTACACCTTCTGCACTTCCTGCACCAGGTGCAGCTGGGCCTCGCGCGGGCCCATGACGCGCAGGACCTCGTGCGGGTCCGGAGTACCTTCCAGCAGCTGCTGGCCGACGGCCACGTGGTCGCCGTCCTGCAGCGGGCCGGTCGCCGTGTTGGCGAGACGCTGACGCTTGGACAGCTTCTCGAACACGATCTCCTCGGAGCCGTCGTCCGGGATCAGCGTGATCTTCCAGAAGCGGTCGCCGTCCTCGATGCGGACGCGGCCGTCGACATCGGCGATCGGCGCCTTGCCCTTCGGGACGCGGGCCTCGAAGAGCTCCTGGACACGGGGCAGACCGGTCGTGATGTCGTCACCGGCCACACCACCCTGGTGGAACGTACGCATCGTCAGCTGCGTGCCGGGCTCACCGATCGACTGGGCGGCGACGATGCCGACGGCCTCGCCGACGTCGACCAGCTGGCCGGTGGCCATCGAGCGGCCGTAGCAGGACGCGCACACGCCGACCGCGGACTCGCAGGTCAGCACCGAGCGGACCTTGACGCGGACGATGCCGGCCTCGACCAGCGACGCGAGCGCCGGGTCGCCGAGGTCGTCGCCGCGGTTCAGGACCAGGTTGCCCTGAGCGTCGGTGATGTCGTCCGCGACCGTGCGGGCGTAGACCGAGGTCTGCGCGAACTCGTGCAGGCCGACCTTGTCGCCCAGCTGCTCACCGACGGTCATCTGGACACCACGGGTGGTGCCGCAGTCGACCTCGCGGATGATGACGTCCTGCGAGACGTCCACCAGACGACGGGTCAGGTAACCCGAGTCGGCGGTACGCAGCGCGGTGTCGGCCAGACCCTTGCGGGCACCGTGCGTCGCGATGAAGTACTCGAGCACCGACAAGCCCTCGCGGAACGAGTTCTTGATCGGACGCGGGATGTACTCACCCTTCGGGTTGGTGACGAGACCACGCATACCCGCGAGCGAACGGACCTGCGTCATGTTGCCGGCGGCGCCGGACTGGACGATGACGCGGATCGAGTTGTCCTCGGGGAAGTTGTCTTCCATGATCTCGTGGACCTGCTCGGTGGCCTTGGTCCACACCTTGACCAGCTCGGAGTTGCGCTCCTCGTGGGAGAGCTGACCGCGCTGGTAGCGCTTCTCCACCGCGTCCGCGAGGCGCTCGTGCTCCTCGAGGATGTCCTGCTTCGCGGCGGGGACGAGGACGTCCGAGATCGCGACGGTCACACCGGAACGGGTGGCCCAGTGGAAACCGGCGTCCTTCAGCTTGTCCAGCGTCCGGGCGACGGTGACCATCGGGTACCGCTCGGCGAGGTCGTTGATGATCACGGCCTGCCGCTTCTTGGGCATGACCTCGTTGATGAAGGCGTAGTCCTGCGGCAGGATCTCGTTGAACAGCACGCGACCCAGCGTGGTCTCCGCGAGCCACGGCTGACCGGGCTCCCAGCCCTCCGGCTCCCCACCCTTGGGCGGGTTCTTGTCGGAGACGCGGATCTTCACCATCGCCTGCAGGCCCAGGACCTTGCGGTCGAACGCCATGAGCGCCTCGGCCGGCGACGAGTAGAAGTGGCCCTCGCCGATGTCGCCCTTCTTGTGGCGGGTCAGGTGGTACAGACCCGTCACCATGTCCAGACGCGGCATGGCCAGCGGCTTGCCGGAGGCCGGCGAGAGGATGTTGTTCGACGACAGCATCAGGACGCGGGCCTCGGCCTGCGCCTCGGCGGACAGCGGCAGGTGGACCGCCATCTGGTCACCGTCGAAGTCGGCGTTGAACGCCTCACAGACCAGCGGGTGCAGCTGGATGGCCTTGCCCTCGACCAGCTGCGGCTCGAAGGCCTGGATGCCGAGGCGGTGCAGCGTAGGTGCACGGTTGAGCAGCACCGGGTGCTCGGTGATGACCTCTTCCAGCACGTCCCACACGGCCGGGCGCGCACGCTCGACCATCCGCTTGGCGGACTTGATGTTCTGCGCGTGGTTGAGGTCCACGAGCCGCTTCATCACGAACGGCTTGAAGAGCTCCAGGGCCATCTGCTTGGGCAGACCGCACTGGTGCAGCTTGAGCTGCGGGCCGACCACGATGACCGAACGGCCGGAGTAGTCGACGCGCTTGCCGAGCAGGTTCTGGCGGAACCGGCCCTGCTTGCCCTTCAGCAGGTCGGACAGCGACTTCAGCGGGCGGTTACCGGGACCGGTGACCGGGCGGCCGCGGCGGCCGTTGTCGAACAGCGCGTCGACGGCCTCCTGCAGCATCCGCTTCTCGTTGTTGACGATGATCTCGGGCGCACCGAGGTCGATCAGTCGCTTCAACCGGTTGTTGCGGTTGATGACGCGGCGGTACAGGTCGTTCAGGTCGGACGTGGCGAAGCGGCCACCGTCGAGCTGCACCATCGGGCGCAGGTCCGGCGGGATGACCGGGACGCAGTCCAGGACCATGCCCTGCGGGTTGTTGCGGGTCGCCTGGAAGGCGGCAACGACCTTGAGGCGCTTGAGCGCACGCAGCTTCTTCTGGCCCTTACCGCTGCGGATCGTCTCGCGCAGGATGTCGGCCTCGGCGTCGACGTCGTAGTCACCCAGGAGCTTCTGGATGGCCTCCGCGCCCATGGCACCGGTGAAGTAGTCGCCGTAGCGGTCGTACAGCTCGCGGTAGAGCAGCTCGTCCGCGATCAGCTGAGCGCGCTCGAGCTTGGTGAAGGTGGACCAGATCTCGTCGAGGCGGTCCAGCTCGCGCTGGGCGCGGTCGCGGAGCTGGCGCATCTCACGTTCGCCACCCTCCTTGACCTTGCGGCGCACGTCGGACTTGGCACCCTCGGCCTCGAGCTCGGCCAGGTCGGCCTCGAGCTTCTGGGCGCGGGCCTCCACGTCGGCGTCGCGGCGGTTCTCGACGCGCTTGCGCTCGACCTGCATCTCGCTCTCGAGCGTCGGCAGGTCGTTGTGGCGCAGCTCGGCGTTGACGCCCACGATGACGTAGGCGGCGAAGTAGATGATCTTCTCGAGGTCCTTGGGGGCCAGGTCGAGCAGGTAGCCCAACCGGCTGGGAACGCCCTTGAAGTACCAGATGTGCGTGACCGGAGCGGCGAGCTCGATGTGGCCCATGCGCTCACGACGCACCTTCGCACGGGTCACCTCGACGCCGCAGCGCTCACAGATGATGCCCTTGAAGCGCACGCGCTTGTACTTGCCGCAGTAGCACTCCCAGTCCCTGGTGGGACCGAAGATCTTCTCGCAGAACAAGCCGTCCTTCTCGGGCTTGAGCGTGCGGTAGTTGATGGTCTCGGGCTTCTTGACCTCGCCGAAGGACCACTGGCGGATGTCGTCCGCGGTCGCGAGACCGATGCGGAGCTCATCGAAGAAGTTGACGTCGAGCACGTCTACTCTCTTCCCCTTTTTAGATCGGTGGCAGCAGGAGCTGGTCGGAAAGGTCGGAGAGGGCTACGCGGGAGGCATTGCCCTCCCCGACCAGGCGAGTGACTAGTTGACGACGTCGTCCACGGAGGGCGACTCGGACCTCGACAGGTTGATGCCGAGGTTCGCGGCCGCGCGCTCCAGGTCCTCGTCGTCGCCGTCGCGCATCTCGATCGCGGCACCGTCCGAAGACAGGACCTCGACGTTGAGGCAGAGCGACTGCAGCTCCTTGAGCAGCACCTTGAAGGACTCCGGGATACCGGGTTCCGGGATGTTCTCGCCCTTGACGATGGCCTCGTAGACCTTCACGCGGCCGAGCACGTCGTCGGACTTGATGGTGAGAAGCTCCTGCAGGGTGTACGCGGCGCCGTACGCCTGCATCGCCCAGCACTCCATCTCACCGAAGCGCTGACCACCGAACTGCGCCTTACCACCCAGCGGCTGCTGCGTGATCATCGAGTACGGGCCGGTCGAACGCGCGTGGATCTTGTCGTCGACCAGGTGCAGCAGCTTCAGGATGTACATGTAGCCGACCGACACCGGGAACGGGTACGGCTCGCCGGAGCGACCGTCGAAGAGCTGCGCCTTGCCGTTCTCCTTGACCATCCGCTCACCGTCGCGGTTCGGGATGGTGGAACCCAGCAGACCCGTGATCTCTTCTTCCTTGGCACCGTCGAACACCGGCGTGGCGGTCTTGGTGCCCGGCTCGACCTCGTACAGGTCCTCGGACAGGTTCTTCGCCCAGTCCGGGTCGCCGTTGATGCTCCAGCCCTGCTTGGCGATCCACCCGAGGTGGGTCTCCAGCACCTGGCCGATGTTCATACGACGCGGCACACCGTGGGTGTTCAGGATGATGTCGACCGGCGTGCCGTCCTCGAGGAACGGCATGTCCTCCGCGGGGAGGATCTTGCCGATGACGCCCTTGTTGCCGTGGCGGCCGGCGAGCTTGTCACCGTCCTGGATCTTGCGCTTCTGGGCCACGTAGACGCGGACGAGCTCGTTCACGCCCGGAGGCAGCTCGTCGTCGTCCTCACGCGAGAAGACGCGGATGCCGATGACCTTGCCATACTCACCGTGCGGCACCTTGAGCGAGGTGTCGCGAACCTCGCGCGCCTTCTCACCGAAGATCGCGCGGAGCAGGCGCTCCTCCGGCGTCAGCTCGGTCTCGCCCTTGGGCGTGACCTTGCCGACGAGGATGTCGCCAGGCTGAACCTCGGCACCGATGCGGATGATGCCGCGCTCGTCCAGGTCGGCCAGGACCTCTTCGGAGACGTTCGGGATGTCCCGGGTGATCTCCTCGGCGCCGAGCTTCGTGTCGCGGGCGTCGATCTCGTGCTCCTCGATGTGGATCGAGGTGAGAACGTCGTCCTGCACGAGGCGCTGCGACAGGATGATCGCGTCCTCGTAGTTGTGGCCTTCCCACGGCATGATCGCCACGAGCAGGTTCTTGCCGAGCGCCATCTCGGCGTTCTCGGTGCAAGGACCGTCGGCCAGAACCTGACCCGCCTCGATCCGGTCGCCCTCGTTGACGATGGGCTTCTGGTTGATGCAGGTGCCCTGGTTCGAGCGACGGAACTTGTGCAGCGCGTAGGTGTTGCGCGCACCGTCGTCGGCCATGACGGTGATGTAGTCGGCGGAGACCTCCTCGACCACACCCGTCTTCTTCGCGACGACGACGTCACCGGCGTCGACCGCGGCACGCAGCTCCATGCCGGTGCCGACGAGCGGCGACTCGGAGCGGAGCAGCGGCACGGCCTGACGCTGCATGTTCGCACCCATCAGGGCGCGGTTCGCGTCGTCGTGCTCGAGGAACGGGATCATGGCCGTCGCGGCCGACACCATCTGGCGCGGCGAGACGTCCATGTAGTCGACGTCGGTCGGGTCGATGAACTCGACCTCGCCGCCCTTCTTGCGAACGAGAACGCGGTCGTCGGTGAAGTTGCCCTCGTCGTCGGTCGGCGAGTTCGCCTGCGCCTTGACGAAGCGGTCTTCCTCGTCCGCGGTCAGGTAGTCGATCTGGTCGGTGACCCGGCCGTCGGTGACCTTGCGGTACGGCGTCTCGATGAAGCCGAACGGGTTGACCCGCGCGTAGCTCGAGAGCGAACCGATCAGACCGATGTTCGGGCCTTCCGGCGTCTCGATCGGGCACATGCGGCCGTAGTGCGACGGGTGGACGTCGCGGACCTCCATGCCCGCCCGCTCACGGGACAGACCACCCGGACCCAGCGCCGACAGACGACGCTTGTGGGTCAGGCCCGCCAGGGGGTTGGTCTGGTCCATGAACTGCGACAGCTGCGAGGTGCCGAAGAACTCCTTGATCGCCGCCACGACGGGACGGATGTTGATCAGGGTCTGCGGCGTGATGGCCTCGACGTCCTGCGTGGTCATGCGCTCGCGAACGACGCGCTCCATGCGGGACAGACCGACGCGGATCTGGTTCTGGATCAGCTCACCGACAGTGCGCAGGCGGCGGTTGCCGAAGTGGTCGATGTCGTCGACCTCGACGGGAACCTCGGTGCCGTCGGCACCGTCCATCTGCGTCTCACCCGCGTGCAGGCGAACGAGGTACTCGATCGTCGTGACGATGTCGTCCTCGGTCAGCACACCGGTGTTGATCTCGGTGGTCAGACCCAGCTTCTTGTTGACCTTGTACCGGCCGACCTTCGCCAGGTCGTAGCGCTTGTCCTTGAAGAACAGGTTCTCCAGCAGGGCCTGCGCCGACTCCTTCGTCGGCGGCTCGCCCGGACGCAGCTTGCGGTAGATGTCGAGCAACGCCTCGTCGGTACCCGCGGTGTGGTCCTTCTCGAGCGTGGTCAGCAACGTCTCGCTGAACGCGAACCGCTCGCGAATCTGCTCCGTGCTCCAGCCCAGAGCCTTCAGCAGCACCGTCACCGGCTGGCGACGCTTGCGGTCGATGCGGACACCAACGGTGTCGCGCTTGTCGACGTCGAACTCCAGCCAGGCACCCCGGGACGGGATGATCTTGACGCTGAAGACGTCCTTGTCCGTCGTCTTGTCGACCGCGGTGTCGTAGTAGACACCAGGCGAACGCACGAGCTGAGAGACCACCACGCGCTCAGTGCCGTTGATGATGAACGTGCCCTTGTTCGTCATCATCGGGAAGTCACCCATGAACACCGTCTGGCTCTTGATCTCGCCAGTGGTGTGGTTGGTGAACTCCGCCGTGACGAACAACGGTGCCGCGTACGTCATGTCCTTGTCCTTGCACTCTTCGGTCGAGGCCTTGACCTCGTCGAAGCGCGGGTCGGAGAAGGACAGTGACATGGAGCCGGAGAAGTCCTCGATCGGCGAGATCTCGTTGAGGACCTCTTCGAGGCCGCCCGTCGGGGTCTCGTCGCCGGCGTCGACGCGGCGCTGGAACCACGCCTCATCGCCGGTCAACCATTCAAAGGACTGGATCTGCAGGTCAAGCAGGTTGGGCGTCGAAAGCGGCTCGTGAATCTTCGCGAACGAGACCCGCTTCGGCGCTCCAGGGATCCCCGACGTGGAGTTGGTCGCAGCAGTGGCCTTGGTCGCGCGAGAGATCGCCAAGATGCGTCCTTCCAGGGACAGGTAGCTGGCTAGAGCGAACTAGCACGGCTGTCAAGGGTGCGGCGATGCCCGACTAATCCACGCTCTCGGCGAAGGGCAAGCGGAAAATGGGCAGCGCAAAGGGGCAGTCTAGCCACGCGCACGGCGACTGTCGAGAGGCACCTGGAAGGACCCTCCTCTTGCTCACCGACAGAGTGACCCTGCATGAGCGCGCAGTCAAGATGTGGACAGTCGATCCACCCTGTGGATGGAGCGTCGTTTACCGACTGTCACCCATTTGACCTGCATAAACACGCGTGCGGCCGATTTGGTGGGAAGTTGGCGGCTTCAAGTGAACTTACAGAGCGCCACTAGATTTGTGTGACCGAGATCACGCGTGTCGGGACTGGCGGAGGGTGTCTCAGCAGTGCTTCCAGGGCACCTCTGAGGGTTGTTGATCTTAGGACACGACGATCTTCGGACCAGCACCGGCCCGACCCAAACGATCGGTTCTGTGGTGGCGGCTGCAGGTGGGTGCGAGAAGGAAGGGCGCGCGGCCAGGGCGGTAGAGAGCTGGGCACTGAGGCGGTTGCTGGCACAGGCGCGGGCTGCGGCGAGGGCGGGGCGGAGCGGGGCGAGGCGGAGCGGGGCGAGGCGGGACGAGGCGAGGCGGGGCGAGGCGGAGCGAGGCGGGGCGAGGCGGAGCGAGGCGGGGCGAGGCGGGGCGAGGCGGGGCGAGGCGGGGCGAGGCGGGGCGAGGCGGGGCGAGGCGAGGCGGGGCGGAGCGGAGCGGGGCGAAGCGGGCGTAGGCGGGCGAGCCGGCGCTGCCCGCCCCTTCAGCAGCCCTGTAGCTGGCGGTTCTGGTCGGCCGTGGCGCCGAACATCTCCATGTTGTCGATCTTCCAGCGGCCGCCGTCGTCGATCGCGCTCACCCGGAGCATGGCCGTGCCGCCGCCCGACTGGTTGTCGGTGGTGCGGGTGGTGACCTGGTCGGCGAACACGAGCACCGTGGCGCGGCCGTCCTTCAGGGACGAGACCGCGGACGAGACGACTCGGACGGTCACGACGAGCTTCTGCTGGGGTGCGACCTCCTTGACCGGGCCGAACACGGCGTTGTACTGGCACAGCGCCTTGCCGGTGAGCAGTTCGCGGGCGGCCTTCTCGGTCGACTCGACGTCGGCGAAGTTGTACGAGAACGACTTCTCGACGGCCTCGCGGATCTGGCCGTTCACCGCCGAGGTGGTCGCGGAGTCGACGAGGGCGGCGTCGTAGGACACCGCGCGCGACTTGTAGAGGAAGAACCCGCCCAGGCCGCCCAGCAGGACGCCGACCACGACCAGGGCCACCGGGAGGAGCCACGCGGGCCGGGAAGGCGCTGCGGGCTCGACGGGCACGGCGGCCTTCTTCTCGGAAGCCTTCTTCTCGGTGGAAGGCTTCTTCGACGCGGAAGGCTTCTGCGACGACGCCGGCGGCGGCGTCCAGTCGACGGCCTCCGGTGCCTTCAGCTCGTCGGCCTCCAGCTCCTCCGCGAGCTCCTCGATCTCCGGAGCGCCCGCGGCCACGGCCTCGGGGGTCTCCTCCGCGGCGGCACGGCGGTGCAGACCGGCGACCTTGGGGCGGCCTCCTGCGGGCGGCGTCGGGATGGGGCGGCGGCGGGGTCCAGGCACGTGCGTGTCCAATCAGACGCCCGCCCGCAACGGGCCCAGCTGCGAAAGCTTCCAGCCGTCCTCGGTGCGGGTGAGCTTGGTCAGATACCGGTTGATCTTGGTGACCTGCTTGCCGTCGGCGGGGGTCACCGTGCTCTCGACCACGGCGATCATCGAGGCGGTGCCGGCGCGGTCGTCCAGCTCGGTGATGGCGCTGTCCAGGACCTTCGAGGTGGTCACGGACTTGGCGTCGACCAGCTGCTTCTTGCGCGAGTCCTTGTCCTTGTCGATCTCCGCGCGCAGGTCGCCGGTGGACGAGTTGAGCCAGCGCTGCAGGTCCTCGTCGACCTTCTTGTAGTCCAGCGTCAGGAAGTTCGAGATGCCGACCTGACCGGAGCGCAGGGCGTCGTCGCGCGTGGCGGCGAAGGACGACTCCGACGAGTTCGCGGAGTTGTACCAGACGAAGCCGCTGAACACGGCGAACGCGAACGTCACCACCGCGAACACCGCGGCGAGGACGGTGAAGACCCGCATTACTTCTTCTCCTCCGGCAAACCGAGCAGCTGGCCCAGCGACGTCAGCAGCGGCAGCTCCGCGGCGGCCTGCTGGCCGGTCGGCTCCTGGCCCGGCTGCGTCGTCGCGTTGCCGACCGGCGTCGTCGGCGTTCCACCGTACGGCGCATTCTGCGAGCCCCGCACCGAGGTCGCGGAACCGCGCGCGAGAGCGCAGTACGCCTGCGTGTTCAGCGGCACCGCGGAGGTGTCGCTGCCAGGGCGGATGTCGGTCTTCTCGTACCCGACGGTGCACGGCATCGGGTCGAACACGTTCAGCGCGAGGCCGAAGTGCGCGGACCCGTCGCCCGGCGCCACGGTGAAGCCTCCGCCGACGGCGATGGGGTACGTCACCGCGATCTGTTCCAAACCATCGCGCCTGGTCACGAGGATGTTCGAGGTGGTCAGCAGGTTCGCGAACACCACCCCGAGGTTCGGCCCGCTCTCCTTCAGCAGCGCCGACACCTGCTCCGAGGCCGGCGGCACCGCCACGATCAACCGCCGCAGGTCGCCGTCGGACGCCTTCAGCTGCTCCGCGATCAACCGCAGGTCACCGCTGAACGACCGGATCGCCCCACCCTGAGCGGCCTGCGTGGACAGCACGATCTTGCCGTCCTTCAGCAGCTGGGTCGTCTGTGGCAGATGCTCGCGAGCAGCCGCCGTGAACGCCGCCGTGTTGTCGATCAGCACCTGCAGGTCGCCGCCGGTGCCGCTGAACGCCGTGTGCAGCTCGTCGACGACGGTCCGCAGAGAGTCCGTGGGCACCGACGACGCGAACGCGTCCAGGTTCGACAGCAGGCCGTCGACCGGCGGAGGCGTGCGAGTGGCCGACCGCGGAATGACCGACCCGGCTTCCAGATAAGGCCCGGAGTCGGTCTTCGGCCGCAGGTCCACGTACTGCTCACCGACAGCCGACCGGTTCGCCACCACGGCCTCGGTCGACGAGGGCACGCGCGGCGCGTCCGAGTCGAGCTCCAGGTCCACCTCGATGCCGTCGGAGGTCAGCCGCAGCTGCCCGACCCGTCCGATCGTGACGCCGCGGTACGTGACCTCGGCGTTGGTGAAGATCCCGCCCGAGTCGGCGAGCTGCATCGTCACGACCGTCGACGACGACTTGAACAGACCCACGTACGTCGCGCTGACGTACGAGATGCCGAGCAACGCGACCAGCACGAACGCGCCGATCTTGAGCTTCGTCCCGCGAGTGATCACTTGCGACCTCCCAGCAGGCCGCCGAGCAGGTCGCCCAGCCCGGAACCGTTGCTCTGGCCGAGGCCGGGCAGCGGGATGTTCGGCAACGGCAACGGCGTGCCCTGCGACGGCACCAGCCCGTCGAGCGGGGACTGCCGCGACCGGCCGAGGTTGTCGAGGATCGTGCCGAGGTTCAGGTCGAGGTCGATGAACGCGTTCGTGTAGTCGCCCTTGATGCCGTCGGCCGCCGCGTCCGGGAACGGGTAGGTCAGCAGCAGCTCGAACGCCTTGGGCAGGTTCTGCCCCGACTCGGCGAGCTTCTGCAACGTCGGCTGCAGCGCTTTGAGGTCCGCCACGATGTCGTCACGGCTCTTGTTCACCGTGTCCGTCGCGACGTCGGAGAGCTTGTCCAGCGACTTCAGCAACGTCACGAGCTGCGTGCGCTGCTCGGCGATCACCCGCAGGCCCGGCTCCAGGTCCGTCAGCGCCACCGCGATCTTCTCGCGCTGGTCCGCCAGCGTGCCGGCGAGCCGGTTGATCGAGTCCAGCGCGCGGACGATCTCCGCCTTGTGCTTGTCGAGCTCACCCACGAACGTGTTGAGGTTGCCCAGCAACGAGCGGATCTCCTGCTCGTTGCCCTCCATCGCGGCGTTGAGCTCCTTGGTGATGTTCTGCAGCTGCGCCACACCACCACCGTTGAGCAGCAACGACAACGCGCCGAAGACCTCTTCGACCTCGGGGTTGCGATTCGTGCGATCCACCGGGATCACCGCGTTGTCGGCGAGCTTGCCCGATGCGTCCTTCGGCTTGCCGAGCTCGACGAACTTCTCGCCCAGCAACGCGGACTGGCGCAGCTTCGCGAACGCGTTGGCCGGCAGCTGCACGTCTCCGTTGACCAGCATGGTGACCTCTGCGGTCCACCCGTCGGCACCGAGATCGATCTGCTCGACCCGCCCGACCGGCACGTCGTTGACCTTCACGCCCGCCTGCGGCACCAGGTCCAGCACGTCCTTGAACTGCGCCTTGACCCGGTACGGGTGGTCGCCGACGTCGGCACCACCGGGCAGCGGCATGTTGTAGACGCCGTCGAACCCACCAGAACCACAGCCCGAGACCAACAACAACGCCGTCACAGCGACAACGAGCTTCGTTCCCGTAGTTGATGTCACCGCGGCGTCCCCCCAACCGGCAGGGGCAGCGGCAGTTTGCCCGCCTGCAGGTCGCTGACGACCTGCGCCGGCGACTGCAGCGGTATCGCGCCCGACAGGATCGGCTCCAGCTGCTTGCACGTCTGCGCGAGGATCGGCGGCACGTTGTTCGGCGTCGCCTGCTGCACCAGCTTGCAGACCAGCACGATCGGCGGCTGGTTCAGCTCGTTGATGTTCGCGCGGGTGTCGAGCGTGCCGGACGCCGCGTTGTAGGAGTTCTGCAGGTTGCCCAGCGCCAACGGGGCCACGTCGAGCGTCTCCGCCAGCGCCGCCCGCTGGTTCACCAGCACCTGCGTGATCGAGGCAAGCTTGTCCACATTGGACTTGAGCACCGCGCGGTTGTCCTTGATGAACCCCTGCACCTGTTGCAGCGCCGTCGCCAGCTCGTTCAGGGCGGCACCGAGGTCACCGCGCTCGTCGGCCAGCATCTTCGTGACGTCCGCGAGCTGCTTGTTGAAGTCCCGCACCTGGCTGTCGTTCGCGGCCAGCATCGCGGTGAACTTCTGCAGGTTGTCGACGGTCGCGAACAGGTCCTCTTTGGACCCGGACAGCGTGCGCGTGGCCTGGCCGAGGTTCTTCAACGTGTCGTTGAGCGCCTGGCCGTTGCCTTCGAGGTTGCGAGCGGCCGAGTTCAGCAGGTCCGCCAACGCTCCGTCGGCGTTCGCACCGTTGGGCCCCAACGCGGTCGTGAGCTTGTCCAGCGACTGGTAGAGCTCGTCCAGCTCGACCGGCGTCGCGGTGCGCTCGCGCGGGATCACGGCGTTGTCGCCCATCGTCGGCCCACCTGTGTAGGCGGGCGCGAGCTGCACGTACCGGTCGCTGACCACGCTCGGCGACACGACGACGGCCTGCGCGCTCTCCGGAATCCGCACCTCGCGGTCGACGGTGAACACGACCCGCACGGTCTTGCCCTCGGGCACGACCTCGTCGATCGTGCCGACCTTCACGCCGAGCACCCGCACGTCACCACCGGGGTAAACACCCACGGCAGCGGCGAAGTACGCGGTGACCTTGCGCTCGTTCATGCCCGAGAAGATCCACCACAGCGCGGCGGTCGCGACCAGCGCGAGCACGCAGGCCATCGCGATTCCGCGCCCCAGCTTGGAGTTGGCAACCGTGGTCATCGCTGCACCCCCGGAGGCAGGCAGCCTTCCTCGTTGAACCCGACGAGGCCGAGGTTCACCGAAGGCGGCAGCAGACCGCAGATGTAGGTGTCGAACCAGCGCCCGTTGCCCAGGGTGTTCGCGAACACCCGGTAGAACGGCGCCAGCAACGCCAGGCTCCGGTCGAGGTTGTCCTGGTTGCGCTGCAGCATCGTGGTCACGCGCCCCAGCTGCTCCAGCGCGGGCTTGAGCTGGTTCTGGTTGTCCTGCACCAGACCGCTGAGCTCGCGGGACAGGTCGCGCGTGCCGGTCAGCAGCGCGCTGATCGCCTCACGTCGCTTGCGCAGCTCGCCGAGCAGCAGGTTGCCGTCCGCGAGGAGCTTCTCGAACTCCTCGTTGCGGTCGGCCAGTGTCTTGGTGAGCTTCCTGGTGTTGTCCAGCAGCTTCGCCAGCTGCTCGTCCCGCGACGAGATCGTCTTCGAGAGCGCGGACAGGCCGTCCAGCGCACCCCGCACGTGCTCCGGCGAGTTCTGGAAGGTGTCCGACAGCACCGTGAAGCTGTCCGCGAGCTGCTTGGTGTCGATCTGGCCGACGGTCGTCGCGAGCCCGTTGAACGCCTCGTTCACGTCGTACGGCGCGAGCGTGCGTTCCTTCGGGATCGGGTCGCCGGGCGAGAGCGGCTGCTGCCCCTGCGGGTCGAGCGCCAGGAACTTCTGGCCCAGCAACGTCTTGATGCGGATCATCGCGGTCGTCCGGTCGCCCACCCAGGCGTCCTTGACCTTGAACGTCACCCGCACCCGGTCGCCGTTGAGCTTGACCTTGGTGACCTTGCCGACCTTCACGCCGGCGACGCGGACCTCGTTGCCCGGCACCAGCCCCGCCGCCTCGCTGAAGTCCGCGGCGTAGCTCGTGCCACCGCCGACGATCGGCAGGTCGTCCGAGTAGAACGCGGCCAGCAACAGCAGCGCGATGAGTGTCAGGCTGATCGCGCCGGTCCTGATCGGGTTGCGCGTTTTCATCGGCGGCACCTCTGCTGTGTCACCGGCAACGCCGTGATCGGAATCGGGTTCGGGATGACCGGCGGGACGGCGACCTGGCCGCTCGCCTCGCACAGGTAGAAGTTGAACCACGAGCCGTAGGTCGCGGTCCGCGTGATCGTCTCCAGCTTGTTCGGCAGCCGCTGCAGCACGCCTTCGACGATCTGCTCGTTGTCGCCCAGCGTCTTCGAGACCAGACCGAGCTGCGCGATGTCGTTCTTCAACGGCTCACGGCCCTGCTCCAGCAACCCCGCCGTCGCGTTGGTCAGGTCGCCGAGCGCGGTGATCGCGTCACCGATCGGCTGGCGGTCCTGCGCGAGCCCGGAAACGAGCTGCTGCAACGTGATCACGAGGTTGTTGAAGTCCTCGTCGCGCGAGTTCACCGTGTCCAGCGCGGTGTTGAGGTTGTCGACGACCTCGCCGATCACCTTGTCCTTGCTGGCAAGTGTGCTGGTCAGCGACGCCGTGTGCTGCAACAGGCTGTCGATCGTGCCGCCTTCTCCCTGCAGCACCTGGATGATCTCGAACGACAGCTTGTTGACGTCCTCCGGCGAGAGCGCCTGGAAGAGCGGCTTGAAGCCGTTGAACAACACCGTCAGGTCGAGCGCGGCCTTGGTGCGCTCCAACGGGATCGTGCCGCCCTCTGGCAGCACGGCCTTGGTGTCACCGGTGCCGGCCTCCAGCGCGATGTACCGCTGTCCCACCAGGTTGCGGTACTTGATCGTCGCCAGCACCGACTCCGGCAGCTTGCGGTCGCCGTCGATCGAGAACTCGACCTCTGCCGTCTTGCGGTCGACGACCTTGATCTCGTCGACCTGCCCGACGCGCACACCGGCGATGCGGATGTCGTCACCCTTGTTCAACGCCGTGACGTCGGTGAACCGCGCCTTGTAGTCCGTGGCACCGGCCAGGTTCACGTTGGCGATCGTGACCGCGAGCAGCGTCGTGGCGAGGATCGTGACCACCGCGAAGGTGATCAGCTTGATCAGCGGAGCGAGCACTCCCCTCACTTGACCGTCACCTCCGTTCCACGCACGAGCGGTCCGAGCAGCAGGCTCGACCAGCTGGGCATGTCACGCGGGTCCACGCCGAGCTGCGGCCCGTACAGCGCCGCGATCAACCTGGCCTCCTCCGGGGAGTTGGCGAGCCTGAGCACGTCGGCGGACTGCGGCACCGTCACGTTGCCCGCGTTGGCAGGCGGCAGGATCCCGTCGTTGGCGACGCGGGCGGGCGGCGGCGAGCTGGAGCCGTCCTTCACCGGGCCCTCCGGCGGGTACTGCGGGAACGGGTCCGGCCGCGGGATCAGGTCGTAGCAGCGGGGTCCGCGCTTGTCGTTGTACTCGGGCTCGTCGAGGTTCGGCTTGTACTTGCCGCGGTTCTGCGTGATCTCCAGCGTGATGTGCAGACCGGGCTCGTTGGTGCCCTCGCCGAACGCCTTGCTGATGATCGGCTGGAACTCCGCGAGCCCCTTGAGCAGGCACGGGTACTCGGGCGCGTACTTGGCCAGCAGCTCCAGCGTCGGGCGGCTGGTGTCGGCGAGCGCGATGAGGTTGTTCTTGTTGACCGTGACGAAGCTCGTGACGTCCTGCGACGTCGTGGTCAGCGACCCGTACAGCGCGAGCAGGTTGTCCCGCTGCTCCACGACGGTCTTGGTCGTCGTGGTCATGTCGTTGAGCGCCTGCAACAGATCCGGCGCCGCGTCCGCGTAGACGTTGCTCACGTCCGCGAGCTTGGAGATGTTCTCCTTCAACGCGGGCAGCTGCGGGTTGAGCTCGCCGAGGTAGGAGTCCAGCGACACCAGCGTCTCGCCGAGCGGCTTGCCCCGCCCGTCCAGCGCCTGCGACAGCGCGGTCAGCGTGGTGGCGAGCTTCTCCGGCTGAATGGCCTGCAGCACCGGCATCAGGTTGTCCAGCACGCGTTCCAGCTCGATCGCGCTGCTCGTCCTGTCCTGCTCGATCACCGCGCCGGCCTTGATCGCGGCCTGCTTCTGCTGCGGCAGCACGAGGTTCACGTAGCGCTCGCCGAACAACGTCTTGGGCAGCAACCGCGCGCTGACGTTGCCGGGGATCTCGTTCACCTTGTCCGGCAACAGAGCGAGCTCCAGCTCGGCGCCGTCCCCGACCGTGCGGATGGCCTTCACCGAACCGACGATCAGCCCGCGCACCTTCACGTCGCTGGCCGTCTGCAGCTGGTTGCCGATGTGGTCGGTCTTGAGCGTGACCCTCACGTAGTCGCTGAAGGCGTCCTTGTACAGCGCCACCGTCAGCGACAGGAACATGGCGATCGCGAGGAGGAACGCGATGCCCAGCACACGTTTCCTCATCCCGCGATCCTCACCGTCGTCGTGGCACCCCAGATCGCGAGGCTCAGGAAGAAGTCCAGCAGCGCCGTCGTCACGATCGCCGTCCGCACCGCGCGGCCGACGGCCACACCCACGCCGGCCGGACCGCCGGAAGCGCGGTAGCCGTAGTAGCAGTGCGTCATGATGATCACGACCGCGAAGACCAGCACCTTGCCGAACGACCAGAGCACGTCGATCGGGGGTAGGAACAGGTTGAAGTAGTGGTCGTACGTACCGGCCGACTGCCCGTAGAACTCCACGGTGATCGTCCGCGCCGCCAGATAGCTGGTCAGCAGCCCGATCACGTACAGCGGGATGATCGCCACGAACCCGGCGATGATCCGCGTGGTCACCAGGAACGGCAGGCTCGGGATGCCCATGACCTCGAGCGCGTCGATCTCCTCGGAGATCCGCATCGCACCGAGCTGAGCCGTGAAGCCACTACCGACCGTCGCGGACAGCGCCAGCCCGGCGACGAGCGGCGCGATCTCGCGGGTGTTGAAGTACGCGGACACGAACCCGGCGAAAGCCGACGTGCCGATCTGGTTGAGGGCCGTGAAGCCCTGCAGACCGACAACCGTGCCCGTGAACACGCTCAGCCCGACCATCACGCCGATCGTGCCGCCGATGACCGCCAGCGCCCCGGACCCGAAGCTGACCTCGGCCAGCAGCCGCAGCGTCTCCTTCGAGTAGCGCTTCAACGCACGAGGCGTCCACGCCAGCGCCTTGATGTAGAACGCCAGCTGGTCGCCGAACCCGTCCAGAGTGGACAGCGCCTTGTTCGCCATTCGTCAGCTCCCCTTCGCGGGCACGACCTGCAGGTAGATCGTGGTGAGGACGAAGTTGACGAAGAACAACAACAGGAACGTGATGACCACGGCCTGGTTCACCGCGTCACCCACGCCCTTGGGACCACCAGCGGGGTTGAGCCCGCGATACGCGGCCACGATGCCCGCGATGAACCCGAAGATCAGCGCCTTGAGCTCGCTGATCCACAGGTCCGGCAACTGCGCGAGAGCGGAGAAGCTCGCGAGGTAAGCGCCGGGCGTGCCGTCCTGCATGATCACGTTGAAGAAGTACCCACCGAGCACACCGACGACGCTCACCATGCCGTTGAGCAGCACAGCCACCAGCATCGTGGCGAGCACGCGGGGCACGACCAGGCGCTGGATCGGACTGACGCCGAGGACTTCCATCGCGTCGATCTCTTCACGGATCTTCCGCGAACCGATGTCCGCACAAATCGCACTACCACCGGCACCCGCGATCAACAGCGCCGTCACGATAGGACTGGCCTGCTGAATGATCGCGAGCACACTGGCCGCGCCGGTGAACGACTGCGCACCGATCTGCCTCGTCAAACTCCCGAGCTGCAGCGCGATGACCGCACCGAACGGAATCGACACCAACGCCGTCGGCAACACGGTCACGCTGACGATGAACCAGCTCTGCTGAATGAACTCGCGCAACTGGAACGGCCTGCGGAACGACCCCCGCACGACGTCAATGCCGAGCTGGCAAAGCTTCCCGGTCTCCCTCAGCGCACCTGCGCCGGGAAAAGTCGTCTGCGTCGTCACAGCACACCACCCTGACGAGGCCAGGGGCTGGGCGTGGGCGCGGGCGATCCGGCATGCACGTTGTACCGAGCCAAATCATCGGCCGTGAGGCTCGCGATAATCCCCTGCTGCGCCTCGTGGGGCAGCTGGTGAATGATCGACATAACGCGATCCTTGCGCCGCCTCACCGCATCCCGGAACGGCAGCCCGGGCGTCGGCTCCAACTGCGGCACAACGCCACGCATGTCCTCATCAGGCGACCCGTCCGAGTGCCCAGCGTCCGCGTGCGCCTGCTCGGCAGCCATCGTGGCCTGGTCTTTCTCCTCGGACATGCCGATGGGCCCGAGCCGCCGCCCGTTCAGGAACTGCTCGACAACCGGCTCGTCACTGGTCAGCAGCACCTCGCGCGGCCCGAACATGACAAGCTCCCGCCGGAACAACATCCCGAGGTTGTCCGGCACGGTCCGAGCAATGTTGATGTTGTGCGTGACGATCAAAATCGTCGCGTCGATCTGAGCGTTCAGATCGATCAGCAACTGACTCAGGTACGCCGTGCGCACCGGGTCCAACCCGGAGTCCGGTTCGTCGCACAAAATGATCTCGGGATCCAGCACCAGCGCCCTGGCGAGCCCAGCCCGCTTGCGCATACCGCCGGAAATCTCCCCGGGAAGCTTCTTCTCGGCCCCGACGAGACCGACCATCTCCATCTTCTCAAGAACAATCCTGCGAACCTCGGCCTCCGTCTTGCGGGTGTGCTCCCGCAACGGAAACGCGATGTTGTCGTACAGATTCATCGACCCGAACAACGCACCGTCCTGGAACAGCACGCCGAACATCTTGCGAATCTCGTACAACCGATGCTCAGAACACCTGACAAGGTCCGTCCCGTTGATGACGATCTTGCCCTGCTCCGGCTTGAGCAACCCGACCAACGACTTCAGGAACACGCTCTTGCCGGTACCGGACGGCCCGAGCATCACGCTGACCTCACCCGGCGGCAGCGTGAGCGTGACGTCCTGCCAGATGGTCTGCTTGCCGAAGGACTTGGTCAGGCCCTCAACGACCACCTCGACGCCCATCCGCACCTCCGCACA
Source organism: Lentzea sp. NPDC051838 (assembly GCF_040681245.1). Taxonomy (NCBI): domain Bacteria; kingdom Bacillati; phylum Actinomycetota; class Actinomycetes; order Pseudonocardiales; family Pseudonocardiaceae; genus Lentzea; species Lentzea sp. NPDC051838. The sequence goes on along the minus strand of NZ_JBFAYI010000003.1, from coordinate 591,381 downwards.
CGCCCGAAGACGCCGTGGCGATCGGCGTCACACTGGGGCAACGAGTTCGTTCGCGGCAGGTTACTCACCAGTTGGCCTAATGCCGGTTGCGTTCAGATAACACCACACAGCGTGACCTCGCAAAACGGTCACCGCCACCTACACCACTGCCGGACAACCGGGAAATCCAGACCAGATGTGAACTCACACACACCGCCAACGGCGGCAGTCAAGATCAAGCCCGAAGCCGAAGGCGAGGCGACCCGAAGGCGAAGCCGAGGAGTCTTTGGCGACGCCGAAGGCGAGCTGCCTGGGCGACGGCGAAGCCGAGCTGCTTGAAACGTGCGCTCCGGCGGGCCCCGTCACGAGTCGTGCCTGATCGTTGGCCGCAGCCGGGAAGGGGTGTCAACTCGACACGCTTTTCGTCGAGTTGACCTCCCTTCCCGGCTGCGGCTCGCTCCGGTACGACTCGTGACGGGGCCCGCCGGACCGCACCACCTACGCAACGCGCAGCCGCTGTAAGCAACAGGCGTGCCATCAACCCGCCCACAGCGCTGGCCCCCTGATCAGATTGGCGGGGTTTGGGGCAGAGCTCCCAAGGGGAAGCACGCAACAGGAACTCTGACTACGCAACAGGGGAACGGCACGGACACAGAACGGGACACGCCGAACGCAACGCAACCACCCGCATGGTCGCGCAGCGCAGCGCCGCCCCGCCCCTCAACCAGCAGAAACGCCAAACGAGCGGCTCACCAAGCGGGGCCGGTGATTCCCCAGCCAGGTGAGTCGCCCCAACGGCGCACAGCCGATCAGCCGTGCTTGGCCCGCCGCCCAGACCGCCGAGGCGGCAACGGCGTGTCGCCACGCAGATCCAGCCGCCGCTGCTCCCCGTTGGCTTCAAGATGCGTCACCATCCGGCGCAGCATCTCCGCCAACGACTGAGCCTCGGCAGACTCCAGCGGATCCGAGACGAAGACCTCTTCCTCGTTGAACTTCGGGAAGAGATCTCCCATCAGTTCTTCACCCTCAGGGGTGAGCCGAAGAACGGCCAGCCGCCCGTCGGTGGGGTGCCCGAGCCTCTCCAGCAGCCCCCGCGACTGCAACGTCTTCGCGACGCCAGTCAGGGTGCCCTTGGAGATCCCGGCCTCCTCGGCGACGTAGCGCGTCTCCATCTCGCCCCAGATCCACACGACCCAGAGCACGACGAAGCCGGTCCAGGTCAGATCGCTGGTGCGCAGCACCGAGTTCTCGAGGTGCTGGCGGATCGCGGTGGCGGCGCGGTGGATGTTCGACACCGCCGCCATCTGCTCGCGATGCAGCGGCACCGCACCGAGCTTGGCCTGGACGGCTTTCTCGGTCTCGGCAATCGTGTGGTGACCAGACAACTCAAAGTCTCCCGTGCTCGAGCTCAGGTGTTCCCGGCACAATACTTGCGGTTCCGAACTATGTCTGTGTTGTGGTGCGAGTCGGACCACACGCACTTTGATCACGATCCCACATCGTGCATGATCTCGTGACGGTCGTCACCCGTCCAGTTACGGACTGTTGCCCCGTGGTGGACGATGAGTGTGGAGCACCCACTGAGACCGATCATGGTCTTTACTCCACGGACGGGTCGATAGCGTTTGCCCCTCAACGTTATCCCCTCCGCGCCAGCTACACACTGTGCCGGAAAGGTAGTTCGACGTGGTCGGTGAACAGGTGACACGGGAACTCGCGGCAAGGCTGGGCGACGACGGGATCGACGTCGTGCGCGTCGTCTTCCCCGACCTGCTCGGCACGGATCGGGGCCGTGACGTGCTCGTGGAGCATCTACCAGCGGTTACGCAGCGGGGGCTGTCGTTCTGCCGTGCTGTCTACAGCACGACTCCAGGGGGCAAGACGACGGAGAACGGGGGCGTTCTCGACGCCGGGTTGCCCGACGTCATAGTGGTACCGGACCTCGACACACTGCTGCCGATCCCGTGGGAGCCGGGCGTGGCGTGGTGCATCGGGGACGCGGTGAGCCCGGCCGACGAGAGACCTGTCGACGAATCGCCGCGGCAGGTGCTGCGCCGGGCGCTGGAAATATTCGAGACCACCGGCCTGTCCCCGGTGGTCGGCCCCGAGTTGGAATATTTTCTCTGCGAACCGGACGAAGATCGCCCGAACGGGTGGCGGCCCTACTGCGATGAGCCGGGCAACGTGTATGCGACGGGACGCAGGGGCGATTCAGACGGTCATCTGTTGAGAACTCTTCGGACGCTCTCCTCCGCCGGCCTGCAGACCACGGGCGGCAACCACGAGTACGCGGGCGGTCAGTTCGAAATCAACCTCGTCCATTCACCCGCCATGGACGCCGCCGATCGGGCGTTCCGGTTCAAGACGAGCGTCAAGGAACTCGCACGCAGAGAAGGCCGGCTCGCCACGTTCATGGCCAAGCCGTTCAACGACGGCGGCGGCTCCGGCTTCCACCTGCACCTGTCGTGCCACGAGAAGGACGGCCGCAACGCGTTCCAGGCGGCCGGGACGAGCCACGGGCTGAGTGACGAAGCCCGCTGGGCCATCGGCGGCATCCTCAAGCACGCCCCGGCCCTGGCCGCGCTGCTCAACCCGACGGTGAACTCGTACAAGCGGTTCGGACCGGACTCGCTCGCCCCGTGGCTGATCGACTGGGGCCTCGACAACCGCAGCGCGATGCTCCGGGTCCCGGCCGAACGTGGCGAGACCACCCGCCTCGAACTGCGGCTCGGCGACGCCAGCGCCAACCCGTACCTCGGCATCGCGGGCCTCATCGCGGCCACCTACCTGGGCATTCGCGACCGGATCGAGCCGCCGCGGCCGTCCGCGGGCTACGGCTACGACCCGTCGAAGGCCCCGACGCTGCCCGCCACGCTGCCCGACGCCCTCGCCTACCTCGAAGAAGACACCTCGATGGTAGAGGTGCTGGGCAAGGACTTCGTGCGGTCCTATGTGGACTTCAAGTGGGAGGAGGTGGCCCGGTTCCAGCGGTTCGTGACCGACTGGGAGTTCACCGAGTACGCGTACCACCTATAGTTCACCTGCGATGACTGCACTTACGGACCGGCTCACCTCGATCGCCGACGAAGACGAACTGTTCGACGCCTTCTCCCACTGGGCGGGTGAACGCGGCCTGCAGCTGTACCCGGCGCAGGAGGAGGCGGTCATCGAGCTCGTCTCCGGGGCCAACGTCATCCTCAGCACGCCCACGGGATCCGGCAAGTCGCTGGTGGCCATCGGTGCCCACCTCGTCGCGATGGCCGGCAACCAGCGCAGCTTCTACACCGCCCCGATCAAGGCGCTGGTCTCGGAGAAGTTCTTCGCGCTGTGCGACGTCTTCGGGCCGGAGAACGTCGGCATGATGACCGGCGACGCCAGCGTCAACGACCAGGCGCCCATCATCTGCTGCACCGCGGAGATCCTCGCGAACATCGCGCTGCGCGACGGCGCGACGGCCGACGTCGGCCAGGTCGTGATGGACGAGTTCCACTTCTACAGCGAGCCCGACCGCGGCTGGGCGTGGCAGGTGCCGCTGATCGAACTGCCGCAGGCGCAGTTCCTGCTGATGTCGGCGACGCTGGGCGACGTCACGTTCTTCGAGAAGGACCTGACCCGGCGCACCGGCCGCCCGACCGCGGTGGTCCGCTCGGCGCAGCGCCCGGTCCCGCTGAACTTCCAGTACGTCTCCACGCCGTTGCACGAGACGATCGAGGACCTGCTGCACGGCCGTGAGGCGCCGATCTACGTCGTGCACTTCACCCAGGCCGCTGCGCTCGAACGCGCGCAGTCGTTGATGAGCGTCAACGTGGCGACGAAGCCGGAGAAGGAAGCGATCGCCGAGCTGATCGGCAACTTCCGCTTCAGCGCCGGGTTCGGCAAGACCCTGTCGCGGCTGGTGCGGCACGGCATCGGCGTGCACCACGCCGGCATGCTGCCGAAGTACCGCCGCCTGGTCGAGCAGCTCGCGCAGGCCGGTCTGCTCAAGGTCATCTGCGGCACGGACACGCTCGGCGTCGGCATCAACGTCCCGATCCGCACGGTCGTCTTCACGGCGCTGTCGAAGTACGACGGCACCCGCACCCGCATCCTGAAGGCCCGCGAGTTCCACCAGATCGCCGGCCGGGCGGGCCGTGCGGGCTACGACACCGTGGGCACGGTCGTCGTGCAGGCGCCGGAGCACGAGGTCGAGAACATCAAGGCCCTGGCCAAGGCGGGCGACGACCCGAAGAAGCGCCGCAAGGTCGTCCGCAAGAAGGCGCCGGACGGGTTCGTGTCGTGGAGCGAGTCGACGTTCGAACGGCTCGTCGGCGCCGAGCCCGAACCGCTGACGTCGAGCTTCCAGGTCTCGCACGCGATGCTGCTGAACGTGATCGGCCGTCCCGCCGGTGGCGCGTTCGCGGCCATGCGGCACCTGCTCGAGGACAACCACGAGGACCGCTCGAAGCAGCTCAAGCACATCAAGCGCGCGCTGGCGATGTACAAGGCGCTGGTCGCGGCGGGCGTGGTCGAACGCGCCGGCGACGACTTCCGGCTCACCGTCGACCTGCAGTTCAACTTCGCGCTGAACCAGCCGCTGTCGCCGTTCGCGCTGGCCGCGATCGAGCTGCTGGACCGCGAGGACCCCGGCTACGCGCTGGACGTGCTGTCCGTGATCGAGTCCATTCTGGACGATCCGCGGCAGATCCTGGGCGCCCAGGAGCACAAGGCGCGCGGCGAGGCGATCGGCGCGATGAAGGCCGAAGGCATCGAGTACGACCAGCGGATGGAGCTGCTGGAGGAGGTCACGTACCCGAAGCCGCTCGCCGAGCTGCTCGACGCCGCGTTCTTCACCTACCGCCGCGGCCACCCGTGGGTCGGCGACTACTACCTGTCCCCCAAGGCCGTCGTGCGCGACATGTACGAGCGCGCGATGACGTTCACGGAGTACGTGGCGTTCTACGGCCTGGCGCGCTCCGAAGGCCTGGTGCTCAGGTATTTGGCCGACGCCTACAAGGCGCTGTCGCAGACGGTGCCGGAGGAGGCCAAGACCGAGGAGCTCAACGACCTGACGTCCTGGCTCGGCGAGCTGGTGCGCCAGGTCGACTCGTCGCTCATCGACGAGTGGGAGAAGCTCACCAACCCCGGCGACGAGGCAGCGCCCGAGGTCCGCGTCGACCTGCCGCCCGCCGTCACTTCCAACGTCCGCGCGTTCCGCGTGCTCGTCCGCAACGCGCTGTTCCGGCGCGTGGAGCTGGCCGCGAAGCGCGACTGGTACTCGCTGGGCGAGCTCGACCACGAGTCGGGCTGGACGGCCAAGGAGTGGATGGACGCTCTGGAGCCGTACTTCGAGGAGCACGACCAGATCGGCGCGGGCCCGAACGCGCGCGGCCCGGCGTTCCTGATCATCAACGTCGAGCGCGAACGCTGGGTGTGCCGGCAGATCTTCGAGGACCCGGCCGGTGACAAGGACTGGGGCTTCAACGCGGAGATCGACCTGATGGCGTCCGACGAACTCGGCGAGGCCGCGGTGACGATCACCGATGTAGGCCGCCTGTAGGCACCGCGACCTACCCTCCCCCTCGCATTCGGCATTTCGTGAGCGAGGGGGAGAGCTCATGCGCAGAACACTGCCCGTGCTGGCCTTGGCTGGCCTGGCCAGCACGCTGATCACGACGCCGGCCCAGGCGATCGGGTACGCGCCGCCGCCGTCCGCGTGGACGCACGTCAACAAGCTCGACCCGGACACGTCGTACTGGGAGACCCACCGGGACGCGGTCCGGGTGGGCGCGATCGACGGCGGGCAGTGGCGGTCGCTGTTCCAGTTCGACACCCGGCAGTTCGGTGGCGCGCGGATCATCGACGCGACCGTCCGGATCATGGTCGACCGCACCGAGTCGTGCGACGAGACTCCGGTGGACCTGTGGCAGACGAAGGCGATCGACCCGGCGAAGCCGCTGACGTGGCGGACGTCCGAGGAGCACTGGAGCACCCGGCTGGCGAGCGCGTCCGGGCAGGCGTGCGCCCAGTACAACACGCCTCTGGCGCTGCGCAGCGACCAACTCCGGCAGGTGGTGCAGGAGGCCGCCGACCGCCGTGACAGCTCGACGGGCTTCGGGCTGCGCGCTCCGCAGGACACCGATCCCGCGCAGGGCAAGGTGATCCTGCCCGACAGCGTGTTCCTGGTGGTGACCTACAACAACGCGCCGAGCGCGCCGACCGTGCGCACGACGTACCCGCGTGCGTGCGGCACCGCGGACGCGCCGACCGTGATGCCGCCGCCGAGCCAGTTCTCGGGCAGCTCCAAGGACCTCGACGGGGACAACCTGACCAGCACGCTGGAGGTTCGCGACGCCGCGGGTGTTGTGGTGCACACCAGTGAGATCTCCGTCGGCTCGGGAGGGGCCTACGCCTGGCCCGAGCTGCCGCAGGGCCTGTTGCAGCACGGGAACGTCTACAGCTACCGCGCGAAGTCCAGTGACGACACGGACTCCAGCCCGTACAGCACCGAGTGCTGGCTCCTGGTCGACGACGTGAGGCCGGCCAAGCCGCGCATCTCCTCGACCGACTACCCGAACGGCACCTCCGTGATCCCGGCCGGCACCACCGGGACGCTCACGTTCTCCCCCGCCACCGCGGGCGACGACGTCTACGGCTACCAGTTCGGGATGCAGCAGGAGCGGGCGACGACGTTCGTCAAGGCCGGTCCCGACGGGCGGGCGGTCGTCCCGGTGACGATGCCACGCGACCGGAGGACGTCGTTCTTCTACGCGCGGGCGGTCGACCGGGCGGGCAACGTCAGCGACTACCGGAGCTGGGACCTGTTCGCCCGCGCGCCCGTGACGCCACAGCCGCACGTGCGGGCCGACTACACCGGTGACGGCCGCGCGGACGTGACCTTCATGGAGCGCAACGACTTCGGCCGCTACACGATGTGGAACGTCACCGCTCGCGACGGCGGCTTCCACGCCGGCACCCAGGTCTTCGACCCGGGCATCTCCTCTGGGCCGGAGCAGTGGGGCCCGCACGTGCGCGGCGACTTCGACGGAGACGGCCGCTCCGACGTGATCATGTTCCAGCGCAACGGCGCGAACACCCGGATGCTGCTGATGCTCTCCGACGGCAACCGCCTGAACGCGCCTCCCTTCCCGTGGACCGGTGAGCTTCCGCTGGACAGCACCAGGTTCGCGGCCGGCGACTTCGACGGCGACGGCCGCACCGACGTCGCGGCGGCCACGGGGACTCGCGTGCAGGTGTTCCGCGGTGGTGCTCTCGGGTCACCGTCGACGTGGCTGGACGGGGTCAGCGGCAAGATCGTCGCGGGTGACTTCGACGGGGACGGCAAGGCCGACCTCGCCGAGATCCGGAGCGAGGGCACCGGCACGTCGTTGCGCACCTACACCTCGACCGGCAGCGCGTTCGGCACCGGCGAGATCCGCTGGCAGGGCAACGACTACCCCGCGGACCGGGCGACTCCGGTCAGCGCGGACGTCGACGGTGACGGTCGTGGAGACGTCGTGATCCAGGGCGAACAGGCGTTGTTCGTGCACACCGCCGCGAGCTTCACGCCGCGCGTGTGGTCGCAGGGCTCGTTCGCCGGAGTCGTGACGGCCGGGGACTTCGACCTGGACGGCAAGGAGGACATCGCGGTCGTGCGGGCGGCGAACGGCAGGACGCAGCTGTGGACGGCGCGTTCGACGGGCACCGCGTTCGACCTCCCGGTGCTGGGATGGGAGGACGAGACGCGGGGCACGCCGTCCGCGTCCTAGCGCTGGGACCACCGGCGCATCAGGGCCTCCGCCTCGGCAGGGCTGATCGGCAGATCCTCACCGTCAGCCTTGCCGCGGCCGATGTCCTCCAGCAGATAGGTACGCGTCCACGCGCCGTCGCGGTAGGCCTCCTCCGGGTAGTGGCTGCCTGCGACGGTTCGGATGAGCTCGGTGGCGTTCGAGAGGTCGAACACCGCCGCCCGGCCAGGGAAGACCGCGTGGTACCAGAACTGCCCGTTCCACTCCCTGCTGCGACGCCGGCGGCGGACCGCGCGGGCCATCCGCAAGGTCGCCTCCAGCGGTCCCCAGTCCGGCAGGAACTCCTGCACGTGCAGATCGGGCTCCTCCGCGATGCGGGACAGCAGATCAGACGGCGCCCAGGCCAGGTCCCACGTGAACGCCTTCTCGTGCCCGCCGTCGACCTCGACGACCGCGTGCGGAAGATCGAGGCCGTCGTTTCCGGACAGCACGTGGTAGTAGCGAGGTTCTGCCCGGCGCGCGAGGATCTCGTCGGCCTCCTCCGGGGAGATCGGCAGGACCCACCAGAACGGGTAGTACTCGCGCGGGATGTCGTCGAGCATGCGCGACGGAAGCCATCCGCTGTGTCCGACGCAGACTTCCTCGCCCGCCTTCGTGCGCCTGATCACGCTGGAGAGCTCGGCCGGCTCGAAGCGGACCCTGGGCCACAAGGTGAAGTACTCGGGTCCGCCACGAGCACGCTGCCGGTCGCGGCGCACCCCGATCTCCAGGGCGGCGCGCTGGTCGGACGGCCGGTAGTCCTGCTTCTCGACCCGCAGATCCGTGCGCCCGAGCAGATCCGACGACTCCCACCGCAGGTCGCGGGTGAACGCCTCCTCCGCGGACGGGATCTTCCTGACCACGGCGTACGGGTAGTCGCGTTCGTCGTGCACGACGAACCACTCGGGTCGCGCGGCCGTCCACTTGAGACGGTCGAGCTCTTCCTCGCTGATCGGCATGCGGACCTTGCCCTCGAGGTCCGGGTGTTCCGCGCGCCAGACGTTGTCGCGATCGAGCCACTCCTCGACGCCGTCCCTGACCCGCATGACCGCGTCGACGTTGATCAGCTCGTCGGCCCGGTAGGTCGTGGAAAGCAGCGCGACGCACGGCAAACCGGCCCGTGCGTCGCGCATCGCCTCGTAGACGTGGTCGTAGAACTCGTAGGCGTCGACCTCGGTCGCCGCCGTGCCCGGCGGTCCGGCTTCGACCCACTCACCTCGGCCCGTGAACGTCTCCACCACGCCCTGGTGCGTCCGCACCAGTGCTCGTGGAACAGGGCCACCGTCGCGAATGACGAAGTACTTCACCGCATCCCCCCAGATTCGGTCGAGCACCAGTCATATCACGAACGTCAGGCGGGCTCCCAGGCGATGATCCGGTCGACGAACCGCGCGTCGCCTTCGACCTTGGGCGCGTCCGGGGCGATCCGCCCGTAGAACCACAGCACGAAGTCGCTCGCCGTCGCCGTGATGGACGTGTCGGCCTCGCCGTCCACGTGGCCGATCCTGGCGCCGTCCTGCGACAACCGGAAGCGCCAGGACCGGCCCTCGGTGGCGTGGTAGTCGACGGTGGTGGGCTCGTGCGGCCACGCGCTGGTCGTGGAGACGCAGGTGAGCAGGAACTCGTCGACGCCGTCGAGCGCCACGTCGTCCGGCAGCGGACGAGGGTCGCCGATGGTGAGCTGGGCGTCGTAGGTGTGAACGGCGATCTCCTGAACCTGGTGCCTCGCCACGGCTCCGGTGGTCCGCGGCGACTGCGAGTCGGTCCAGCCGACCCAGCACTCGCGGTCCGGGCCGGCTTCGCGCAGTGCGTCCAGCAGCTGCTGAGCCGCGTCGGCCAGCCATGCCACGAGGGCCTCACGGTCCTCCGGCATCGGGGGAACGTCCGGGGTCGCCTTGGCCGACGCCGGTCCCGCGGCGACGGTGGCGGCCCAGACGTACCGGCCGTTGCCGATGTGGTGCGCGAGGTCCCGCAGCGTCCACTCCGGACAGGAGGGCACCTGCGCGTCGAGGCTCGGGGCGGACGAGATGGCGGCGCGGAAAGCGGTCGACCGCTCGTCGATCAGACGCAGCAGATCGGAGAAACCCAGGGCGTTGTGCACAGCGCGGTGTCTACCACTTCTAGATCAGCAGCTGTAGTGATTTAAGTCCGCGCAGCGCCGGGTCGGGCCGGAACGACGGTTCTCCGGCTCGTGGGTCGAGCCTGAGGTCCGGGAACCGCTGGGCCAGCATCGGGAACAGCACCTGGCCTTCGAGGCGGCCGAGGAACGCGCCGACGCAGTAGTGGATGCCCGCGCCGAACGTCAGGTGCGTGACGGCGGAGGACCTGGTCAGGTCGAGGGTGTCGGGGTTCGCGTACTTCGCGGGGTCGCGGTTGGCGGCGCCGAGCACAGGGAAGATCAGCTCACCCGCTTTGACGTGATGGCCGCCGATCTCCATGTCCTCGCCGGCCAGCTGCGGGGTGATGATCGGCGCGGGTGAGTCGTAGCGGAGCAGTTCCTCGGCCGCGGTCGTGGCGATCGGCTCGGTGCGCAGGAGCTGGTACTGGGAGGGGTTGCGCAGCAGGGCGAGGACGCCGTTGCCGAGGTAGTTCGCGGTGGTTTCGAGGCCCGCGTTGATCAGCGAGATGATGTTGACGGCCAGCTCGTCGTCGCTGTCCCACTCGCCGCGCTCGCCGAACAGGTCCGCGTCGGAGGCGTTGAGCTGCTCGGAGATCAGGTCGTCCGCGGGTGCGAGACGGCGCACGCCGATCAGGTCGCGCAGGTAGGCCATCAGCTCGTCCATCGCGGCGGACGAGGCGTGGGCGACGGCGACGGGGTCCGCGCCGTACTGGCCCTCGCCCAGCGTCTTCATGACGTCGATGCCCCACCTGGTCAGCTGCCGCTGGTCCGCTCGTGGCACGCCAACGAGATCCATCACCACGCGCGCGGGGAACGGGTAGGCGACCTCGGCCAGGAAGTCGCCGCCGGTGAAGCCGTCGAGCAGCTCGCGGCAGGTTTCCTCCACCGTCGTGCGGCGCTGTTCCATCGCTCGCGGCGTGAAGCTGCGGTTCATCAGCTTGCGCAGCCTCGTGTGCGACGGGCGGTTGCTGAACGGCAGTGAGCTGTCGAGGCGGCGGATGAACGGGTTCATCCGCTCCAGGACGTCCTGCGGCAGGCGGGCCATCAGCGTGGCGGTGGAGGGGCGGACGACGGTCGTGCGGCGCAGCACGTCGGTGACGTCGGCGTGGCGGGTGAGCACCCAGCCGTCGAGCGCGTCGTCGTAGTAGACCGGCGCGAGGTCCCGCAGCAGCGCGTAGAACGGGTACGGGTCGGCGAGGAAGTCCGGGTGCATCGGGTTGATGTGGATGGACGACTCGACGTGCGCGGCCGGTGGTGGTGGAGGCGGCGGCACCTGGGCGATGGCGGTGCGAACGGCGTCCGCCAAGGCCGTCAGCGATGGTGGGACCAGCATCGTGAAGTGGTCGCCGGGCACGGTCACGACGTTCAACGACCGCGTCGCGACGCGTTCCCAGCCGTTCGCGGGCGCGTCGAAGAACAGCTCGACGTGCCGGTCGTCCTTGAGCACGTGCGGGAAGCCACCGGTCGCCTTGATCAGCGTCACGTCGAGGTCGGAGCCTTGCGGTTCGTACCGCACGAGCGCCTCGACCTGGGCCTGGTAGACGCCCATGATCGTGGCGATGTGCTCCTCGACCGGCCGCGTGCCGGACGCGCCGAGGAACCGCCCGAGCTGCTCGCGCTGCTCCTTCGGCGTCAGCGACTGGTCGACGCGGCGCCGGGGCGCGCCTTCGGTCCGGAACGCGTGCTGCTGGATCGTCCACAGCTCCTCGATGACCGCGCGCTCGTCCCACGGCGGCTCCAGCTGGCCCGGCACGGCGGGGTACGCGTCGATCATGATGACCCGCGCGACCTCGTCCCCTCGCTTGCGCAGCTGCCTGCCGACCTCGTACGAGACGATGCCGCCGAACGAGTGCCCGCCGACGAGGTACGGCCCGTACGGCTGGATCTGCTTGATCTCCGCGATGTACCGGAGCGCGAGCTCTTCGACGTCGTCGATCGGCTCCTCGCTGCCGTCGAAACCCGGTCCCTGCAGGCCGTAGAACGGTTGCCCCTGCCCGACCGCGCGGGCCAGCGGCAGCAGGTAGTAGGCCGCTCCGACCGCGCCGCCGATGCAGAAGAACGGTCGCGGCGTCGTGAGGGCGAGGGCGAGCGAGCTGTCCTGGGTGGGCACGTCCTGGCGGGCGAGGTGTTCCGCGATCGCGTCCACTGTGGGCAGTTCGAGGAACAGCGTGTGCGGCACCCGGAAACCGAGCCAGTCCGACAGCTCGCTCTGCAGGCTCGCGACCGACAGCGACTCCAGCCCGAGCGAGGTGAGCGGCTGGTGCGCGGAGATCGCGGGCACCTTCAGCTCGGCGGCGATGTGCTTGATCAGCCACTCGCGGATCGTCTGCGCGGTCGTGACAGCGTGCGTGCCTTTGTGCGTGGAGAAGTGCTTGCCGACCAGGTCTTCCGCGTACGCGATCGTGCACTCGACCAGCTCGAACGCGGGCAGGCTGCCGACGTGGAACGTGTTCAGCTCACCTTGCAGGCCTTCGACTCGGTCCAGGACGCCGTTCCTGAGGTCCTCGGATCCGAAGTGCGGCAGGAACTTCCAGTCCTTCCGCAGGTAAGGCGCCTTGATCTCGCCGCCCAACGCCCGGACGTCGTTCTGGAAGTTGTCGTCGTCCGCCCCGTAGGCATAGCACGCGTAAACGTCGCTGTCCTCGTACCGATGGTGGAACGACACGACCTTGGCAGGCTGCGTGACCAGCGAGAACGCCTCGCGCGGCAACCCGTCCGCCGCGCACATCATCGTCCGGTAGTCGAGGTAGCGAACCCTCTGCGCGATGTCGCGTTCCTCGGGCGTCGCGTCGAGTGCCGGGATCTGGTCGATCGGCACGGTCAGCACCAGTGCGTCCGCCTCGATCCACTCCGTGCCGGTCTTGACCCGCACCCCTGCCGCGGTGCGCGCGATCTGCTCGATCTCGACGTCGAGCCGCACGTCGAGGTCGGCCGCGACCTTCCTCCAGAGCGCGCCGAAGCCGCCCTTGATCGTGAAGCTCCCGGCGTGGCCGAGCAGATCACGCGCGCTCGACAGCAGTCCGGTCATCTCCGCGTACTTGAGGAAGTACAGCGCGGGGATCTCGGCGAGGCTGCCGTAGCCCGCCGCTGTGTAGCCGGCGCCGAACGACTCGGCCATCGCTTCCAGCCCGTGTTCCGCGAGCCACTGGAGCGCAGGAGCGTTGAGCGCTTTCGCCGAATGCGCGAGGCCGGGTTCGGCGAGGCGCGGGAACTCGGCGTCGCGCACCCGTGTGTAGCGCTGGAAGTTCTCGTAGGTGAAGAACGCCGAACTCTGCGGCCGCGACTCGCCTACCGCCGCGTCGAACACGCGGTGGGGTGTGGTCGGCTCGGTGTCGAGCCCGAGGTCGGTCGCCAGCTTGGCGAGCCGCTGGTACTTGGTCGTGCAGACGTGGCCACCGAGGTCGAACGCGTGCCCGTCGATGTCGACCGAGGCGCACTTGCCGCCGACCTCGCCGCCGCGTTCGAGGACGATCGCCCGATGGCCTGCCTGCTGGAGGGCACGGGCGGCGGTGAGGCCGCTGACCCCGGCGCCGATGACGATGACGGACTTCATGTCAGACCCGCTCACTACACTTGAAATTGGGGGTACCCGGCCGGACTCGTGTGTGTGGTGGGTGCTCATGTGCGTTCTGGTGAGCAGCCACCGCGTCGCGCAACGCCGTCATGCCCGGCCGTCCAGGAACGCCTGCCGGCAAGCGCGCCGCCGCACCTTCCCGCTCGTCGTCTTCAACACGAGCCCCTGCGCGCCGACCACCACGTCGTCGACCGCGAGCCCGTGCGTCTCGAACACACACCGCCGCACCGCCTCGGCGATCTCCTCCGACGGGGCCTTCTTCTCACGCGTCTCCACGAACAGCACGAGCCGCTCGCCCGTCTCCCCCGGCACTCCGAACGCCACCACCCCGCCCGGCCGCACCAGCGGATGGCAGTCGCGCACCGCGTCCTCGAGGTCCTGCGGATAGTGGTTGCGGCCGTTGATGATGATCACGTCCTTGAGCCGCCCGGTGATGAACAGCTCGCCGTCGTGGAAGAACCCGAGATCCCCGGTCCGCAGGTACTCACGCTCGTCTCCCGGAACCTGTGCCGAGAACGTCCGCCGCGTCTCGTCCGGCAACCCGAGATAGCCCGAAGCCTTCGTCGACGAGGTCACCCACACCTCGCCCACCCGGTCCGGAGCGCAGACCGACGCCGTCGCGGGGTCCACGATCAGCACGGACGCCGAAGGTTTGGTGATGCGCCCACAACCCACGACCGGCAGCCCGTCGGCGGACTCCACCACCTCACCGCGCTGCAAGGCCGCGCGGTCCAGCCGCAGCACCGCCTGCCCGCCCATCGACACGCTGACGGTGTGCTCGGCGAGCCCGTAGGCCGGGTAGAACGCGGAACGCAGCAGACCTGCCGGCGCGAAGGCACCGAAGAAAGCATCCACAGTGGACACGCGGATCGGTTCGGCCGCGGACATCACCACCCGCAGGGCACTGAGGTCCCACGAAGCCCGTTGCTCGGCAGAAGTCTTCCGGACCGCGAGCTCGAAGGCGAAGTTCGGCGCCGCGGTGTGGGTGGCGCGCACACGCGACATCACCTCGAACCACAGGGCCGGGCGGTGCAGGAACGACAGCGGCGACATCAGGTACGTGTGCGAGTTGCCGGTCAGCGTGCTCAGGATGACGCTGATCAGCCCCAGGTCGTGGTACTGCGGCAGCCAGAACACGCCCACCGTGTCGTCGCCGAGGCCGAGGTCGACGGCGTTCGACGCCACTTCGGACGCCAGGTTGCCGTGGGTGAGCACGACGCCCTTGGGTGCCGCGGTCGAGCCGGAGGTGTACTGCAACAACGCCGGGTCGTCCGAAGTAGCCACAACCCAGTCGAAGTCCGCGGCCCGCACACGGTCGGTGCGGTGCCAGCGCAGGCGTGGCCACTCCGGCTTGCCTCGGTCGAAGAAGCCCGTCACGGCGCCGACGGTGCGAGCGCGTTCGTAGGCACCGTTCGTCAGCACAGCGTGGGGCGCGCAACTGTCCACGATGGACCGGAAGCCGGCCAGGTCGTGACCCAAGCGCATCGGGTTCGGCGGGTACACCGGCACCGGCACGACGCCCGCCGCGAGGCAGCCGACCAGGGCGCGCACGAAGTCGGGGCCGGGCGGGTAGACCAGCAGGGCGCGGTCGCCGGGACGGAAACCCCAGCCGCGGAGGGCACTCGCGATCGACGACGCGGCCTCGCCCAGAGCGCCCGCGGTGACGGCTTCCTCGTCCCGGCCGCGCTCGTCGACGAACGTGAACAACAAACGTTCGGGAGAGCGTTCCCACAATCGGAGAAAGGCCGAGACAACGGTGCCGAGCGAGGCGCTGGTTTTCACGTCGCAGGACCGTAGCAACGCTCACCTGGACTACGGAACCCTCCCGTACCCGAAGAGCGCAATCGCGTGTCACAACAAGACAACATTCTTGACTCGACCAGTCCCAGAGCATTCCCGATCCACTCCTGACGTCGAACGGAATCAACACCGCGTCGATTTCCGGCAAGTACTCTGACCTGCGAAAACTGCCATCAAGACACTCGAACAGAGCAATGGGAACGTCTCGTTCGTCCACAAACATGGCTACTTGACCGCACCCTGTTGAGACGAGTAAAGATTTTTCCAAATGAGACAGCTGTCGCGTGTGACAAAGGCTATTGCCCGCTGCGGTACCGTCGCTCCACACAAAGCACAGGAATGAGGGGCGCAGCGTGCTGTTGGCACTCGTGTCCGCGCGGACGGGACGACCGGCGGCGGTTCTCACCGCGGAACTCGACCTGACCGACGATCTGCGCCTCGACTCGCTCGCCCGCGTCGAGCTGCTCGCCGCGCTGAGGGTTCAGCACCCCGGCCTGCCGGAGATCACCGTCGCGGACCTCCTCGGCTTCCGCACCCTCGGCGAGCTGCAGGCCGCGGTCGAAGGTCGCCCGGCGAAGACCTGTCACACCCGGACCCTCACACCGAGAACAGCGCCCGGCCTGCGCACGGCCGGCCTGCGCGGCACGCTCGTGATCACCGACGACGGCCGCGGCACAGCACAGGAGTTACGCGCGAACCTTGCCGCGCAAGGGATCGCGGCCACGATCGTCGACGAGGTCCCGTACGGCGCGACGGGCGTGATCTTCCTCGGCGGCCTGCGCGCCGACGTCACCCGCGTGCACACCGAAGCCCTCCACGCCGCGCGCGAGCAGCGAAAGCTGTTCATCACCGTGCAGGACACCGGTGGCCGATTCGGCCGAGATGGACTCGAAGAACTGACCCGCCGCCTGCGAACCGAATGGCCGGACAGCACGATCCGCGCGTTCGACATCCCTCGCAGCCCGCGCACCGCGGAACTCATCACCACCGAGCTCCTGCACGGCGGCGCGGCCGAAGCGGTGGGGTATCCGAACGAACGCCACGAGCTGATCACCGAGCCGAGCCGGCCACCCCGGCACTTCCGCGCCGAAGTCCCGCCGAACTCCCTCACCCGCGAGTCCCACAGCGCGCTCACGTGGCTGGTCGAATGGTTCGTCGCCGCATCCGGCACGACGGCGTTGCGCGAGGTCTCACTGCTGCGCGATCCCGGCACCGGAACCGGTCCGATCACCGTGCGTGGCCAGGGAAATCGGCTCGCTCTCGTGTCGAATGTCCTGCACGGCCGTGCCAGAACCGCCCCGACGAGCCCGCCGAAGCATCCCGAAACCGCGCGGCTCGTCACTGTCCGTGGCGCTCAGGCGCTCGGCTGGCCGCTGGACCACAGCCGAACCGATCCGGCCGCCACCGACGAATGTCTGCGGTTCGCAGCGATGTGGGCGAGTGAGGAGTTCGGAGGTCTCGCGGTCGCCACGAGCATCCGCGACGTCGGGGTGCACCGGACCGGACTCCTTTCCACTCCCGGAAAGGCCGCGCTGTCCGCCGGAAGAGTGCGCGACGGGCACGCCGAGTGCGACGTTCTGCTGATGGACGCCGACGGCTCGGCACGGCTGGAGCTGCGGGGAGTACGACTGCTGCGCCACCCCCGCTGAACCGTTCGATAATCCTGTATGAACCCGAACGACTGAACACTCGAGCAAAAGAGTTAATACAACTGTCGAGAAGTAGCTCGACCGGCGAACGCAATGCCGTGATTGATGCGACCCAGGACACACCGATTCGGCCCAACACCCCAGGCGCCACCTGGCCTACCAGGCACGTAGAACCGACACCGCGTCGACGCCGGTGGACTGAACGTCGAAAGCCGTTCATTTCAGCCGGCCGCCATAAGAGCGCACCAGTTGAGACGAGCGCCTGTTGAGACGGAATGGGTGCTCGATTGACCGGGTGGTCCTGCTGGGGCAACATCATTGCGCTGGACCACTGCGGTCGAGATATGGTGTTGCTCAGTGGGGGTAATTGTCTCCCGACGGGAGGAATCCGTGGACCCGGCACTGGACGCATTGCGCGACCGGCTGGCGGAGATCATCGCGTCACCGCCGGACAACACCGAAGACCTCGTCGACACGCTGAGCGGTCTCGCCAAGCTCTCGAACCAGTGGTCCGAGGCGATTCAAGCACTCCGCGCGCCCACCCGCAGACTGATCGGACCGGCCGCGGCCGCGTCGGTGAGCGTCGCCGCCCGCCGCGCCGAGGAGTCGTTCATCGAGCTGGAGATCACGCTCGGTGACGCGCTGGCGGCCCAGCCCCGCGCCCTGCGCCACCCCTGAGATCGAGCGAGCCTGACCAGGCAAGTGCACGCTGCGTGATAGCGGTTTCCGTCTGCCCTCCGAGACACACCCGATCGGAGGGTTTCCGCACCTTCTCCCCCTGACGGATGATGCGCCCGAGCGGGCTTTTCAGGGGTGAGGGGGTGAGGTGTGCACACGTTGTGCAATCGGACCCCCGCGGCGGGTCACCCTCCGTGAGGGTGCATGATCGCGTATCCGACGCCCTCGGCTCACCAGGCGCGCGATGACCGAGCGTGGTCTAATCGCCGCCACGTGAGGATCGGCCGTACACAGTTTGGACTCGATCTCGAATGACCTCAGGTCTGCCCTGCCCCGTCTGCGAGGGGCCGGATCGACGTGGCAGCCTCGAGCGCTCCCTCCGGGTGCTCGCCGTCGACGACGAGGCACCCGCGCTGGAAGACCTCGTGTACCTGTTGCGCTCCGATCCGCGCATCGCACACGTAGAAGCGGTCACCGACGCCACGAAGGCGCTTCGGGTGCTGCACCGCGCGATGGACGCCGGGCAGCCGTTGGACGCGGTGTTCCTCGACATCCGCATGCCGGGCCTCGACGGTCTCGACCTCGCCCGCGTGCTCTCCCGGTTCGCGCAGCCGCCGCCCGTCGTGTTCGTGACGGCGCACCAGCAGCCCGCCGTGGAGGCGTTCGAGCTCAAGGCTCTCGACTACCTGCTCAAGCCGGTGCGCCAGGAACGGCTCGCCGAGTCCGTGCACCGCATCGTGCACGAGGTCTGGGACTCCAAGACCCCGGCCGAACCGGCCGCGCCCGCACCCGCGCAGCCCGCGAACACCACGCCGCCGGAGATGGGTGACGAGGTCATCCCCGTCGAGCTCGGTGGCGTCACGCGGTTCATCCGCCTCGCCGACATCCGGTACGTGGAGGCGCACGGCGACTACGCCCGCCTGCACACCGCGACGGGCAGCGGTCTCGTGCGCGCGGCGTTGAACGGACTCGAGGAACGGTGGCGCAGCGCGGGATTCGTGCGCATCCACCGCAGCCACCTCGTCTCGCTCGGCCACATCGACGAGCTGCGTCTGGAGGACGGCCACCTCAGCGTCACGATCGGCGGCGCGGTGCTGCCGGTCAGCCGCCGTCACGCCCGGCATCTCCGGCAACTGCTGGTGCGCCGGGCGAGGCCGACTCCGGTGTCGGGTGCGACGCCCGCCGGTGTCGTGCAACCCAGGAACGGGCTGGGGTCGTGACCACGCCGCCACCCCGGAAAGGGCCGGCGCCGAAGCCGACCCAGCGTGTGGTGGTGACGAGCCCTCGCACGAGGGCACCGCGCGCCCGCCGTCCGTACTCGGGTACGCGGGAGATCAACGAGCAGAGCGAGCTCGGCGCCGTCTACATGCGCACGCTGATCCGCGCGCAACGGCGGCTCGGGCTGTCGGTGTGCCTGGTGGTGTGCGCGTCGCTGGGCGTCCTGCCGTTGCTGTTCGCGATCGAACCGGAGCTCGGCAAGGCGCGGGTGCTCGGACTCGGGCTGCCGTGGTTCCTGCTGTGCGTGGCGACGTTCCCGATGCTGCTGCTGGCGGGCTGGTTCTACGTGCGGCAGGCCGAGCGCAGTGAACGCGAGTTCGCGGAGCTGGTCGAACGTCCATGACGAGTGGTTACGCCATCGTGGCGGTGCTGGTCGTCGCACTGGGCACGATCCTGGTCGGTACCTACGGACTGCGCGTCTCCCGCACCACGTCCGACTTCTACGTCGCGTCGCGCACGGTGTCCCCGTGGTGGAACGCGTCCGCGATCGGCGGCGAGTACCTGTCGGCGGCGTCGTTCGTCGGCATCGCAGGGCTGATCTTCGCCTACGGGCCGGACATGCTGTGGTTCCCGGTCGGCTACACGGCCGGCTACCTGGTGCTGCTGACGATGGTCGCCGCGCCGCTGCGGCGTTCCGGCGCCTACACGTTGCCGGACTTCGCCGAGGCCCGCTTCCGTTCGCGTGGTGTGCGCGCGGTCGCGTCGATCCTGGCGCTGGCGATCGGCTGGCTGTACCTGTTGCCGCAGCTGGAAGGCGCCGGTCTGACGCTGAACACCGTGACGGGTGCGCCGGACTGGGTGGGCGCGCTGATCGTCACGGTCGTGGTCACCGCGAACGTGATGTCCGGCGGCATGCGGTCGATCACGTTCGTGCAGGCGTTCCAGTACTGGCTCAAGCTGACCGCGATCACCGTGCCGATCATGTTCCTGATCGTGGTGTGGCAGGTGCACGGCGCGGAGTCGCTGACGAAGCCGGAGTTCCCGCACTTCCCGCAGGACACCGTGGTGAAGTTCCACAAGGACACCACGATCCACGTCGAGCAGTCGATCTTCATCAAGGGCACCGGCAAGGTCGACGACACGCACATCGACCACGCGGACCTCCAGCTGACGAGCGGCTACCACCGCGTCGGGCTCGGCGCGGAGTTCACCTTCCCCAAGGGCGCGCCCGTCCCGCATCTGTCCACAATGGCCCACAACACCAACGAGACGTGGGCGCTGCCGGAGTCCGGTGCCGAGAAGTTCCCGTTGTACGGGGCGTATTCGCTGATCATCGCGACGTTCCTGGGCACCATGGGCCTGCCGCACGTGATCGTCCGCTTCTACACCAACCCGAACGGCACGGCCGCGCGCCGCACGACGTTGATCGTGCTGGGCCTGCTCTCGGTGTTCTACCTGATGCCCCCGATCTACGGCGCTCTCGGCCGCCTCTACACACCTGAGCTGTTGATGACCGGGCAGACCGACGCGGTGGTGCTGGTGCTGCCGACCCGGATGATCGACGGCATCGGGGGCCAACTGCTCGGCGCTCTCGTCGCCGGTGGCGCGTTCGCGGCGTTCCTGTCGACGTCGTCCGGTCTGGTCGTGTCGCTGGCGGGTGTGCTGTCGCAGGACGTGCTGCGGCTCGGTGGTGTGCGCGGCTTCCGGATCTCCACCGTGCTCGCGGGGCTCGTGCCGCTCGCGATGACGTTCGTGTCGTCGGGCATGCCGGTCGCGGACATGGTCGGCCTCGCCTTCGCCGTGGCCGCGTCCTCGTTGTGCCCCTTGCTGATGCTGGGAATCTGGTCCACTCGGATAACGACGGTCGGCGCGATCGCGGGCATGCTCGCAGGCGGTCTGCCGGCGTTGACCGCGGGCCTGGTGACGATGTTCACCGACACCGGCGACTCCTGGTACGAGCTGCTGCTCTCGCGTCCCGCCGCGTGGACGGTGCCGCTCGGCTTCACGGTCATGTACGTCGTCTCCCTGCTCACCCAGCGGCACGTTCCGCCGGGCGTGCAACGGACGATGGTCAAGCTGCACGCACCCGAGAACCTCGGGCTCGAGGGTTCGGGCCCCTCGTCGTCGTCCGACGAAAAGCTGGATAGGTGACGCGATGCAAGACTTCCTGACTGCAGCCGCGATCCTGATCGTGGGCGGAGCGGCCGTGCTCGTGCTCTGGCGGGGCACGCGCAACAAGCAGTCGCTCTCGACCGAGGCCCAGCGCGTCACCTACGAAACACTGCACACGGCCTGGTCCGCCGCTCCCCCGCTGCGCGCCGGCCTGGTGCCCGATGCCGCGAAGAAGTCCGCGCGGCACCTGCGCACGTTGCTGGACACACCCGCGTTGGCGTTGACCGACGAGACGGAAGTCGTTGCGTGGGAAGGGGTTTCGGATCACCACGCGGCCGAGGCGATGACGCAGGCCGAGGACGTGTTCCTGACCGGCCGCACCCAGGCGTTCGACATCGGTTGCACCGAACCGAACTGCCCGATCAACTGCGCGGTCGTCGCTCCGCTGACGGTGGAAGGGCGCGTCGTCGGGACTTTGGCGGCCTACTCGCGTGAGGCGTCGGCGGGTTTGGTTCGCGCGACGAACCAGGTCGCGCGGTGGGCTGCCGGACAGCTGGAGCTGGCGGAGCTGGACCGGTCGCGAACCCGGTTGGTGGAGGCGGAAGTGCGTGCGCTGCGGGCGCAGATCTCGCCGCACTTCATCTACAACTCGTTGTCCGCCATCGCTTCCTACGTGCGCACGAACCCGGAGCGCGCGCGGACGTTGCTCCTGGACTTCGCGGACTTCACCCGCTACTCGTTCCGCCGCCACGGCGACTTCACGACGTTGGCCGAGGAGCTGCGGTCGATCGACCAGTACCTGGCGCTGGAACGGGCGCGGTTCGGTGAGCGGTTGAAGGTGACCTTGCAGGTGGCGCCCGAGGTGCTGCCGGTGACCGTGCCGTTCCTGTGCCTGCAGCCGTTGGTGGAGAACGCGGTGCGGCACGGGATGGAGGGCAAGGTCGAGCCGGGGCACATCCAGATCCACGCGAACGACGGTGGCGCGGAAGCGCAGATCACCATCGAGGACGACGGCATCGGCATGGACCCGGAGAAGCTGCGCCGGACGCTGGCCGGGCAGGTCGACGAGTCGGCCGGCATCGGGCTCGGCAACATCGACGAACGGCTGCGGCGCGTCTACGGCGACGAGTACGGGCTCGTGGTGGAGACGGCGTGCGGGCTCGGCACGAAGATCACCGTGCGGGTGCCGAAGTACCACGCGGGCATCAACGGGATGTGAGCCAGCTGCCGAGGGCTCGGTGCTGCTCGCCCAGTTCGGTCAGCGGGGCCTCCCGCGGCTGCGCCGGTTCGTCCGTCGGCCAGAGGCGCAGCACCACGTGCTCGACGCGGTGGATCGGGGCATCCGGATAGGTCCGCATCAGGTGGTCGACCTGGTCGCCGCCCCAGCGGTGCACGCGCACGCGGTAGGTGCCCGGCGCCGGGAGCTCCAGCGTGCCGCTCTCGGGTCCGGGAGCCATCACCGCGCGCGCGGCGATCGACGCGTCGCTGAAGTGCACGACGCATTCCTCCGTCACCTCGCCTTCGGGTTCGCCGTCCCAGGACTCGATTTGCACCAGTGCGTGGCGAGTGAACGACGACACGACACCGACAGCGAAAGCGTCGTCGACCGGGGAAAGGACTTTCCCGTCCTCGAACGCGGGCCGCGGGGGCTCGGTCAGCCCCCGCGACTCGACGAGGAAGTGCCCGTACTCGATGCCGACGAGACCGTCGGCGGACCGCAGGAACGAGGCGCTCATGAAGTGAAAACTACCATTTTCAGGGAACGCTCACCCAGAACTCGTCCAGCACACCGTCCGCGGGATCCTCTTCGTAGAGAATGCGGTCCCAGCGGTAGTAGGTGTTCAACGCGGAACCCGCACTGCGGTTGTGCGATTCGTTCACGTACTTGACCGAGTAGTTGTCGTCGCCGAACGCGGCGCCTTCGCGGGTCGTGGCGAAGGGGAACTCGTCACAATCCTGGCCGTCCTTCTTGGGCAGCTTGGCGCATTCCTTGTCCTTCACGGCGCTGTTCTTGGCCCAGGTCGTGCCGCCGTACGCCACCCGGTGCAGAGCACGGGGATCCACCGACCCCAGCAGGAATCGTCCTGGCACGGACTTCCCCTCTTTGCGAGGATCGGTCAGTTCCGGGTGTTCGTACGCGGTTTTGATGTGGGTGACGACCTCGTCGTGATTGTTGCCGTAGGTGTAGTTGAGCCGGGGCAGCACGTCGGTGAAAACGCACGCCCGCGGTTCCTGGTTGAAGTAGGTCGCCGAGTCGCAGCGGAAGCCGGGCTCGGTCAGCGAGGTGAGCTCGACCGAGCGGCCGAAGGAGTCCACCGCGTAGCCGGACACCGTGAAGATGTTGCGCAGCACCTTCTCCGGCTGCTGCGTGGCCACCCGCTCGTCGGACCCGATGACCCAGCGCTCCCACTCGCCGTCGTCCCAGTCGCCGATGTCCTTGCTGACCCACTCGCGGTCGTTGTTGCAGCCCGCGGTGAGCTTGGTGCAGTGCACCTTCAGCGACAGCTTGTCCCACCCGCTGAAGCTGCCGTCGGTCTCGTAGTCGTCGCCGTGGAAGTAGTAGCGCATCTCGCGCTCGAACGGATGCCCGATCGCCGCAGCACGGTATTTGACCGTGAACTCGCCTTCGACCTTGCCGGTGGTGGTGTTGATGTACTCACCGTGCACCACGTTCTCCTGGCACCAGAAGTGGCGGAAGAGAACCCTGCCGCCGACCTTCTTGGCGTCCGGACTGTTGAGGCACGCGTCCAGCAGCTCCTTCGGCGGTTCCTCCGCCGCCACCGCGAGCTGTTTCTTCGTCTCGTCGGCCTTGGCGAGATCGGCGGCCGAGACGTCCGCGACGGCACCTCGCTTCATCGCGATGCGCCGCGATTCCTCGACCGTGCCGTCTCGGGGTTCGGCGACCAGCGCGGTGACCGAGCCGTCCTGATTCAGCGTCGGCGAGGTGATCCCGCCACGAGGATCGATCCCGGACTCCGCGGAATGTGCGCCGACCGGTGTGAACAAAGATGCCGCCAATGCCATCGTGAGCACGGCAGCACGACGTCGCCTGTGCGACTTCATGATTCCCCCCAGGAATCGAAGCGGCGGTACCCCCAGTACCGCCGTACGCAATTCACAGTGTCGGAAGCACGACGGAGGAGTTACCACCATTCGGAGTAATCCACTCGGCGTTGAAATGCGCGGATTCCTCGGTTACCAATTCGCTTCCTCGACCGTCCGGTTTCGCGTAACGTCACGCTCTTCGCCTCGCGCGGAGTCCCGTCAGGCACCTCGATGACCGACCTCGCCGCCGCACTGCTCCGGCTGTCCGACGCCTTCCCCGACGATCCCGGCCCGGCTCACGACCCGTTCGAGATCAAGGATCGGTTCGACATCTTCGTCTGGCACGGGCCGTACGTGTTCGTCGACGACTTCGACATGCCCGCGCAGATGCGGATCTGGGCGCCGCGCATCCTGCGACTGCTCACCAGCGGTGAGCTGACGTACACGAGGGTGATCGCCCCTCGGTTCGCGCAGTGCGGCTGGCCCGGCTGGCCGCCTCACCGGCGCACCGCCGTCGAGGACGTGCTGCGGGCGTGGTGGGCGGCCACGCTCAGCACTCACCCCAGCCCGATCCCGGTGACCGGCGTTCTCACCGTTGTCAGTCAGCTGAGCGGCGGAGTGGAACCGTGGCTGGCCACCTGGTCTGCCGTCGGCGGGGTCGCGGCCGCCCGCCACCTCGGCGACCTGCTCCACGACTACCTCCCGTGGTCGAGCTTCGTCGACGACTTCGACCAGGAAGCCGCCCAGGACGCGATCAGGGCATGGCTGCTGCGGGACGGCGTCGACCTGCTCCTCGCACTGCCGCCGGGAGAGGCCCAGGACTCGGCCCTCGCGGAACTGGCCGAACTGGAGGACAAGGGGCTCTGGTGGCTGCCTCATCAGTGGTGGTAGCTCATCATGTCGCCCATGACTCCCGCGCCTCTCGGCGAGCGACTGCCGTCGTTCCGCTACCACCCCAAGCCGCTCTTCACGGGTTCGGTCGACTGGTCCGACGAGGAGTGCGCGCGGTGCGGGAAGGCGCGCGGGTTCCTCTACAAGGGACCGATCTACTCCGAGAAGACGGTCCGGGTGTGCCCGTGGTGCGTCGCGGACGGCAGCGCGGCCGAGACGTTCGACGCGACGTTCACCGACGCCGAGGCGCCCGGCGACGTCCCGGACGAGGTCGTGGACGAGATCTGCCGGCGCACACCGGGGTTCTCGGCGTGGCAGGAGGGGCGGTGGCTGTTCCACTGCGGTGACGGGGCGGAGTTCCTCGGCAGGCGTGGGGGCGACGAGCTGAACACGGCAGCGAGGAAGGCCATCAGGGAGGAGCTCCGCGGGTGGCCGGACGACCAGATCGACTGGTACGTCGACGCGCTCAGCAGGGACGGCTCGCCGACCGCCTACCTGTTCCGGTGCCGGGTCTGCGGCACGCACCTCGCCTACAGCGACTCCACCTGACCGCTCAGGCCGCGACGAGCGGTCGAAAGTGCGATGAGCGGTCATTGCTTAGCAACATGCACAAAAACGCCGGGGCCACCCTTCCTCAGGGTGACCCCGGCGCAAGCCGAAGAGAAATCAGCTGGCGGCCTTCGCGGCACGACGGTCGGCCGCGTCCAGCACCGCGCGGATCCAGTCGATCTCGTCGGTACCGCAGGCGCCCTCGGCCGCCGCACGACGCAGGCGAACCCACAGGCCCAGGTCGGTCCACTCCTGGAAGCGGCGGTGCACGGTCGGCACGGTCACGCCGAACGACGCGGGCAGGTGCCGCCACGCGCAGCCGGAAGACAGCACGAAGACGATGGCGGTGAAGACAGCGCGGTTGCACACGCGGCCGCGGCCACCACCCTGGCGACGGACCTTGGCCGGCGGGATCAGCGGCTCGACGACGGCCCACAGGTTCGGGCTGACCAGGCGCGACGAGAGCTGCTCGATGACGTCACCACGACCGGTCTCGCAAGCGTGCTCCGGCCACGCAGAGGTGCGCATCCAGGAGTCCTGGCGCGGCGCGGAGTCGACGGGCCGTGTGTCCTGGCGGGCGGACTCGGCGCGCTGACGGGAGCGCAGCAACGTGGCCAGGGCGGTGTCCTCGGCCGTCGTGCGGCGCTGGGGAACGGCGTAGGCCGAGTGCTGCTGGGCGTGGCGGGCGATCTCGGCGCCGACCGTGCGGCGGAACGAGGGGTTGCCGGCCAGGCGCGGGTCCACGGGCTGGCCGTACCGGGTCGGCACCTGGCCGACCGGGGCCTGACGTGGGGGAAGGGGCCGCTGGGGCACTTGACGGGGCGGGACCTGCCGCGCGAGTCGCGGGTCCGGGGTGCGTGCGAACTGTGAGTCGGTCATGAGTGGGTCCTCCGCCAGGACTTTTCCGTCAGGTGACAGCGCTCACAGTAAGAAGGCGGCCAGAAAACAGGTAAGTAGGTAGACCGTAAAAGGCGATGAGCGGACGTGCGGTGGCGATACACGGCCTGTCCTGTTGAGACGAGTGGACCACTGTCTGCGACGAACGGATAACCGGTCGGGTACCTCAACCCACGACAGAGTGGAACCGACCGCTCACAGACAGCTCCGCCACTGAGCGGTAATGATCCAGTCGTTGACGCCAGAGATACCGTCGAGGCGTGAAGCTTCTGGCCACCAGCGACCTGCACGTCTCCTACCAGGACAACCGTCAGGTTGTGGAGGCGATCGCGTCACCCGACCCCGGTGACTGGCTGATCATCGCCGGGGACATCGGCGAGAAGTTCGCCGACGTCGAGTGGACCCTCAGGACCGTGCGGCCGAAGTTCGGCAAGGTGATCTGGTCGCCGGGCAACCACGAGCTCTGGACCACCAAGGACGACGAGAACCAGGCCCGCGGCGAGATGCGCTACAAGCAGCTCGTGGAGCTCTGCCGCAGCCTCGGCGTCGTCACACCGGAGGACCCGTACGAGGTCTTCCACGGCGAGGGAGGCCCGGTCACTGTCTGTCCACTGTTCCTCGGCTACGACTACTCCTTCCGGCCGCACGGTGCCACGGACGTGAAGTCCGCTCTCGAGATCGCGCACAAGGCGGGCGTGGTGTGCACGGACGAGTACTTCCTGCACCCCGACCCGTACCCGTCCCGCGAGGCCTGGTGCCAGGCGCGCGTGCAGGAGACCGAGGAACGGCTCTCCCAGATCACCGGCCCGACCGTGCTGATCAACCACTACCCGCTCGTGCGCGACCCCACGTTCGTGCTCCGCTACCCCGAGTTCGCGCTCTGGTGCGGCACGACACTGACCGCCGGCTGGCACAAGAGGTTCAACGCCGTCGAGATGGTCTACGGCCACCTGCACATCCCCCGCACGACGCACTACGACGGCGTGCGCTTCGACGAGGTCTCGCTCGGCTACCCGCGCGAGTGGAAGCCGCGCGGCACCACGCAGGTGAAGCTGCACGACGTGCTGCGGGAGTCGTGACGTGCTGGAACAGCTTCTTCCCCCGCCCATCGCCGCGGTGGAGCGGTACAACGACGAACTCCCGGTCGAGCTCTTCCCCGAGGAGGAGGCACTGCTCGGCAACGCCGTCCCCAAGCGGAAGTTCGAGTTCGGCACGGCACGGTGGTGCGCCCGCGAGGCCATGAAGCGGCTCGGCGTCGAGCCGGCGCCGATCCTGCCCGGCCCGAAGCGCGAGCCGAAGTGGCCGCGGGGCGTGGTCGGCAGCCTCACCCACTGCGCCGGCTTCCGGGCCGCGGCGCTCGCGCTCGACACCGACTACCGGACGATCGGCATCGACGCCGAGCCGCACGGACCGGCGCCCGACGGCGTGCTGGAGGCCATCGCGATCCCGGCGGAGATCCGGCGGATGCCCGGCCTGAAGGTCGACGACCCGAAGATCTGCTGGGACCGGCTGCTGTTCAGCGCGAAGGAGTCGACCTACAAGGCCTGGTACCCGATCACGCAGCGGTGGCTGGGCTTCGAGGACGCCGATATCACGCTGAACGCCGACGGCACGTTCCACTCGCGGATCCTGCTGCCGGACACCCCGATCGCGGGCTTCCACGGCCGGTGGCTCGTCCAGGGCGACATCCTCATCACCGCGATCGCCGTCAGCGTGTAGGGGACGTGTAGAGAGGATCACCAGACTCGACCGTCATGGTGACCCTCCCTCCGACACCCGCCGAGCGGCACGAGATCGGCATCGACGTCGACGTGCTGTTCGGCGCCGTTCCGAACCGCCGTCTCGACGCGTCGCTGGACGCGGTGGTCATGCAGCAGGAGAGCCACGGAATCCGCCGCGGCCTGCTGTGCTCGTTGCGCGGTCCGTTGTTCGACGTCTGCTCCGGCAACGACGAGACGCACAAGGCGGCCGAGCAGCAGCCCCGGTTCGTGCCCGTCGGCAGCGTCGACATCCGGGACGCGCTGGGCGCCGAGGACGAGATCGGCAGGCTCGCGGAGTCCGGGGTGAGGATCCTGCGGCTGTTCCCGCCCGAGCAGTGGGTCGAGCCCGGCTCCCCCGGTCTCGCGGCGGTCATCGACACCGCCGTCGGCCACGACCTGGTGCTGCTCACGAGCGGCGACTTCAGCCAGTTCTGGCGGCCGTTCGCGGACCGGGGCGCGCGGGTGTGCTTCCTCGACGTGCACGCCTACCGGGTGGCGGACTTCGTGGTGACGGCCCGCCGCGAGCCCGGTTTCGTCGCGTCGACCCGGATGCTGGTCGGCCCGGACTCGATAGAGCGCATCGCCGGTGAGGTCGGCGCGCACCACCTCGCCTACGGGTCGCGCACGCCGTTGCACGACGTCATGCCGTCAGCACTACGTCTGCGCATGGCCGGTCTGACGAAGCAGGAGTGGACACAAGTGGCTGGCGGAACGGCAGCGGCCTGGCTAGGAGAAGAGCTGTGATCATCGACGTCCACGCGCACGCCGGACCGTGGTTCTTCGCCACGGACGTGGGTGCCGCCGAGCTCAACCTCACGCTGATGGACCGCTACGGCATCGACCTCCAGATCGTGTCCGCGTCGGAGGCCGTCACCTACGACATGGTGTCCGGCAACCGGTGGATGGCCGAGGTCCTCGCCGTCCACCCGCGCCTGCTGGGGTACGTGGTGCTCAACCCCAACGACCTCGCCGCCGGGGCCCGTGAGCTGGAGAAGTACCTGCCCACGGGCCGGTTCGTCGGAGTCAAGATCCACACCACCTACCCCGGCCAGACCCTGCTGTCGAAGGCCATCCAGGACACCATGGCCCTGGCCGCCGACGCCGGGCTGCCGGTGCTGGTGCACACGTGGGACGAGTCGGTGCTCGGCCTGGTCGACGTCCTGGACCGGTACCCGGACCTGCGAGTGATCGCCGGGCACATGGGTGGACCGGCGTGGCGGACGGCGGTCGAGGCGGCCACTCGCACCGACCGGCTCTATCTGGAACCGTGCTGTTCGATCACCGACGCCGGCCGCTACCGGTACGCGCTCGACCGGGTGCCGCTCGCGCAGATGCTCTTCGGCACGGACAGCACGCTGGTCGACCCGGCGATCGCGCTGGGCGTGGTCGCGGACGCCCACCTCAGTGCGCACGAGACCGAGCACGTGATGTGGCGCAACGCCGCGCGCCTCTTCGGCATCAGAACGGAAGTCGCCGCATGAAGGCAACGGCAGCACTGCTCGCGCTCGCTCTGGTCGCCACCGGATGCGCCGCGAAGCCAGGAGAGGACGCCGTGACGTTGTGGATGTTCCCGGTGATCGCCGACCAGGCGCAGAACCGCGCGTACTGGCAGAAGGTCGAGACGGGCTTTCAAGCCGAGCACGGGGTCAAGCTGCGCATAGAGCTCCAGCCGTGGGAGGGCAGGGAGCAGAAGCTCGGCGCCGCGCTGATGGCGGGCAGCGGGCCGGACGTCGTGCTGCTGCAGCCGGACATCATTCCGCAGTACGTGGAGCAGAAGGCGCTGCTGCCGGTGAGCGAGGTGCTGAGCGCCGAGCACACGTACCGGCCGTCGGCGGTCGACGCGCTGACCGTGCGGGGCCAGGCCTACGGGCTGCCGATCTACCAGACCGTCACGACGACGGTGTACAACCGCAAGCTGTTCGCCGAGGCCGGGATCTCGGACCTGCCGGACACGTGGGACGAGGTCAAGGCGGCCGCGCCGAAGCTGGCCGCACGCGGCATCCCGGTCCTCGACTACGCGGGCTCCACCGAGGAAACGCTCAACATGACCTTCTACCCGCTGCTGTGGCAGGCGGGCGGATCCGTGTTCTCCGCCGACGGCACGAGGAGTGCTTTCTCGTCGCCGCAGGGGGTGGAGGCGCTGAAGTTCCTCGTCGACCTGAAGGAGATGGGCGGGCTGCCTCGTGACGCGGCGACCAAGCGGTCCCTGCTGGCCGAGGAAGCGGTGGCAGGTGGTCGAGCCGCGATGGCGCATGCGATGGTCCCGGCGACGGCGCGCAACGTCGTCAGCTCCATCGGGGCGGGGAACACCGTGGTCGGCGCTCCGTTGACGGGCAAGGTGCAGGCGACGTTCGGGCAGCCCGGCGCGTTGTCGTTGCTGCGCACGGCGAAGAACCCGGACGCGGCGCGGAAGTTCCTCTCGTACATGAGCACGCCGAAGGTCGTCGAGGAGCTGTGCGTGCACTCCGGCTACTTCCTGCCGTGGACGGACTCGTCGCCTCCGGTCGTCGACGAGGTGGACAAGGGTTTCGCGCAGGCACTGCCGGTCGCGCGGGCCGGGGACGCGCATCCGCAGGCGCGCAAGGCGATGGGGTTGCTGGCACCGCACCTGCAGGCCGCTCTGCTCGGTCAGAGGACACCGGAGCAGGCTTTGGCCGACGCCGCGGGAGAGGTCGACGCGTTGCTGCGGAAACGATGAGGCGCGAGCCACTGACGGTGCTGGCGTTCCTGCTGCCGGTGCTGGTGTTGTTCGGTGCGTTCCGGTTCCTGCCGATGCTCGGCGCGGCCGGGTTGAGCGTCACCGACTACCAGCCCGGCGGCGATTTCGCGTTCGCAGGCGCGGAGAACTACACGGGGTTGTTCGAGGACCGGTACTTCCTGGAAAGCCTGTGCACGACGGTGACGTACGTGGCGATCTACGTGCCGTTGATCCTCGTGGTGGCTCTGGGCACGGCGTTGTTGCTGCACTCGGTGCCGTGGGGGCGTGGGTTCTTCCGGGCCGCGTTGTTCGCGCCGTACGTGACGAGCCTGGTGCTCAGCGGGGTGATCTGGAAGTGGCTGTTCGAGCCGGCCGGGTTGCTGCGGGACCCTTCGACGGTGTTGCCGGCGCTCGCGATCGTCGGGGTGTGGAAGGGTTTCGGCTACGCGATGCTGATCCTGCTCGCGGGTATCCGCAACGTCCCCGCCGACTGCCTGGAAGCGGCCAAAGTGGACGGTGCAAGCGTTTGGCAGCGGTTCCGGCACGTGCTGTTGCCGTCGCTGCGGCCCGCGATGTTCTTCGTCGTCGTGGTGGAGACCATCGGCGCGTTCCAGGTGTTCGACCTCGTCTACGTGATGACCACCGGCGGTCCCGCGCGAGCCAGCTACACGTTGGCGTACGCGGTGTACCAGTACGGCTTCACGTACTTCGAGGTCGGCAAGGCCGCGGCGGCCGGGCTGGTGCTGTGGGCGATCGTGTTGCTGGTGTCGCTGACTCAGCGGCGTGCGTTCGAACGGAATCCCTGATGAGAAGCCGTGTTGGGCTGACGGTGTTGCTCGCGATCGTGTCGTTGCTCGCGATCGGGCCGTTCGTGCTGATGGTGGTGGTCGCGCTGACGCCACGCCTCGCGCCGACGCTCCCCTACGCGTGGCCGAGCTCGCTGACCTTGGACAACTTCGTCGGGCTGCTGTCGACGGAGGACTTCCTGCGGTGGACGGGCAACACGCTGATCTACTCGTCGGTGTCCGTGGTGCTCGTGCTGCTGTCGGCGTCGATGGCCGGGTACGTGTTCGCGCGCAAGCGTTTTCCCGGCCGGGACGCGCTGCTGTGGTCGTTGCTGTCGACGCTGATGGTGCCGTTCCACGCGGTGCTCATGCCGTCGGTGGTGCTCATCCAGCTGCTCGGGTGGGCGGACACGTACTGGGGGTTGATCGTCCCGACGCTCGCCAACGCGCAGGCCGTGCTGTTGCTGCGGCAGTTCATCCGCGCGCTGCCGGACGAGGTGTTCGACGCCGCCAGGATCGACGGCGCCGGTGACTGGCGGGTCTACTGGAACATCGTGCTGCCGCTGTGCCGGCCGGTGCTCGCCACGCTGGCCGTGTTCGTGTTCCTGTGGCACTGGAACGACTTCCTGTGGCCGCTGGTCGTGTCCGGGAGCGGCGAGACGGCCACGCTGACGGTCGGGTTGTCCACACTGGACGCCGGGCACCTCACGATGCCCGAGCTGATGTCCGCGGCGACCGTCACCGGGCTGCCGTGCCTGCTGGTGTTCCTCCTGGTGCAACGGAGGTTGGTCAACACAGTCCAAGCTGCTGCAACGCGGTGACGGTGCGGCGGACGTGCACCTGCATGTCCAGGCGCACGAACAGGTGCAGCGCCTGCTCGAAGCACGCCGCGGCCTCGTCGGCGCGCTGGTTGCGGTGCGCGACCCAGCCGAGGCTGTAGAGGGTGGCGGCCTTGCCGACGCTCTCGTCCTCGGGCGAGAAGACGGTGAGCGAGCGGGACATCATCTCGGACGCCTTGCCCGCGTCGCCCTGTTCGGCGTAGGTGGCGGCGAGGACGTGCAACGCCAGCGCTTCGTCGCGTGGGCAGGAGGCGGCGCGGAACAGGTCGATGGCGTCGAGCAACGCGCGTTCGGTCCGGGCGAGATCTCCCGTGGCCTTGTGGTGCAGGCCGAGGCTGAACAACGCGCAGGCCTGCCCGTACCGGTTGCCGAGTCTCGTGAAGATCTCCAGCGCGTGGCCGAGGGATTCCGATGCTGCGGCCTGTCTGCCCTGGTTGCGGTGGACGATTCCCAGTGCCTGCAACGCGAACGCCTCGCCGCTCTCGTCCTGGCAGTCGCTGAACGTCTCGCGCGCCTGAGTCAGCTCGACAGCGGCCTCGTCCTGTCTGCCGTGGAACAGGTGCACGCTGCCGAGCCCGAGGTGCGCGTAGGCGTGGCCGCGGTGCTCGTCCGTGCCCGCGAAGATCTCCTGGGCGCGCGCGAAGTGCTCACTGGCCTCGCCGTAGCGGTCGCGGTAGAACGCCAGCGCGCCCAAACCCTGGTGCAGCATGGCCTTGTGCCGTTCGTCGGTGGCGGCGGCGAGGGCCAGCTCGTGGGTGTGGCGCCAGAGGTCGTAGTGGCTGCGCAGGTCGAACAACGTGGTCAGCGCGCAGGCCAGGTCGCACGCCACGGTCGTCATGCCGAGTTTCAACGCCTGTTCGACGACGCCGACGAGCGCGTCCCGTTCGCCTTCGAGCCACGTCAGCGGGTTGCCGACAGCCTGGACACCGCCGGGATCGAGCGTCACCTTGAGGAACCGGCACGGCAGCCCGGACTCTGCTTGGACAGCACGGTCTCGCCACGCGGTGAAAGCCCTGTGCAACGCCTCTTTCCGGTCATCGTCCTCGTTGGCGTGCTCACGGGCGAACACTCGCAGCAGGTCGTGGAAGCGGTAGCGGCCCTGCCAGACCTCCAGCAGGTGCACGTCGGCGAGGCTGTCGACGATCTCCTCGGCGTCGTGGACGTCGACTTCCAGCAACGCGGCGAGCACCCAGCCGGGGAAGTCCGGCACGTCGAGCAGACCGAGCAGCCGGAACGCGCGGCGCTGCACGTCGTCGAGCGCCTCGTAGCTCCACGCGAGGCTGGCACGGGCTTCGAGGTCGTCGATGCGCAGCTCGTTGAGCCGGGTTCCTTCTCCCGCAAGGCGTTCGGCGAGCCTGCGGACCGACCAGTGGCCGCGACGGGCCAGTCGTGAAGCGGCGATGCGCAGGGCCAGCGGGAGGTTGCCGCAGTAGCGGGCGACGGCGGCGGCCGCGTCCGGTTCGGCGGTCATCCGGTCCTGGCCCGCGATCTCGCCGAGCAGCTTGATCGCGTCCTGGGCGCCGAGCACGTCGAGGTGCACGGTCTGCGCGCCGACCAGCTGCACGCGGCTGGTGACGAGCACGGCGGACGAGTCGGAGCCGGGCAGCAGCGGGCGGACCTGGGCCATGCTCCTGGCGTCGTCGAGGACGATCAGCACCTGGCGGGCGGCGAGCTGGGAGCGGTAGAGGGCGGCGCGGGCCTCGATGTCCTCCGGGACCGCGTGAGGGTGGACGCCGAGCGCGATGAGGAGCTCGGCGAGCACCGTCGCGGGGTCTCGGGGTGACGAGCCGGTGCCGCCGAGCCGGACGTAGAGCTGGCCGCCGCTGAACTGGTCGCCGATCTCGTGGGCGGCGCGGACGGCGAGTGACGTCTTGCCGACGCCCGCCTTGCCCGTGATGGCGGCGAGTGTGGACTTGGTGCGGTGCGTGAGGATCTCGCGCAGCTGGGTCAGTTCGGCTGCGCGGCCGGTGAAGTCGTCGACCTCGGGCGGCAGCTGCATCGGACGGACCGGGTCGTGTCTTTCCGGTCTGCCTCGCAGGATCTCCTGGTGCAGGTCCTGGATCTGGTCGCACGGGTCGACGCCGAGCGCGTCGACGAGCACCTCGCGGACCGCGCGGTAGGTCTCCAGCGCCTCCGCTCGCCGTCCGGCCTGGTGCTGGGCCCGCATGAGCCGCCACCACAGGCCTTCTCGCAGCGGGAACTGGCGGACCTGCACGCCCAACTCGGTGATCAACGCGCCGTACTGGCCGGCGGCGAGGCGTGCGTCGGCGGAGTCTTCCCTTGCGGCGGCGGCCATCTCGTCGAGCCTGACCGCGTCCGCCTCCAGCCAGCCCGCGCGAGGAACGTCTTCGAGGAGCGTGCCGTGCCAGAGCTGCCAGGCGTCCTGCCAGAGCGCCACGGCCCTGCCCGCGTCGCCGTTGGTGAGCGCTTCGCGGGCTTTCGCCGCGGTGGCCTCGAAGATCTCGCTGTCCAGCTCGCCCGGCTCGACGTGCAGCCGGTAGCCCGCGCTGTCGGTGGTGAGCCTGCCGGGCAGGCCGATGTCGGTGAGGTCGCGGCGCAACCGGCTCACGTAGGTGTGCACGTTGGCGACGGCGGAGACGGGCGGGTTCTCGCCCCACAACGCGTCGATGAGGCCCGCCTGGCTGACGGACTGCCCGGCCCGCACGAGCAACGCGGCGAGCAGCGCGCGTTGCCGTGGACCGGCTGGTTTGAGCGGCTGACCCGAGTTGGCCACCCGCAGCGGACCGAGGATCTCGAAACTGGCCGTGGTTCCCACGCCGCGCAGGCTGCACCACACACCTTGCACGAAACCTTGTAGAGCTCTTGTAGGACCCGTGTAGAACGGGTTCCTAAATTCCGTTTCAGCGTCCTTCTTACGACGAGAAACGGGATTGGGAAATGGCCTCCAGAATCGGCAGAACGGTCGTCGGCGCCGCCGTGGCCGCGATGGCGGTGACGCTCGCGCCGAGCACCGCCCACGCCGCTCCCTCACTCGAGCTGCCGTTCATCTGCGGCACCTCGTGGGTCGGCAACTCCGGTGCCAGCAGCGCGCACCGCAACAACGAGATCGACTGGAACATGTCCGGCACCAGCGGAAACGAGGACCGCGGCGAGCCCGTGCTCGCGGCGGCGGCCGGCACCGTGCGGTGGGAGGGCGGCGAGACGTCCGACTACGGCAACTACGTGGAAATCGACCACGGTGGTGGCTATTCGACGTTGTACGCGCATTTGGACAAGAAGTCCGTGCACAACGGTGATGTGGTCCGGCAGGGCGAGCTGATCGGCACGGTCGGGAACACCGACGGCAATTCGTCCGGCATCTCGGCGCACCTGCACTTCGAGTACCGCAACCGGGGCAGCGGCCAGTCCTACCCCGACTACATCCGGCCCGCGTCGTTCCACGGTGACGCGTTCGACTACTCGGCGGGCACCGAGACGTACGTGTCGCAGAACTGCGGTACCGCCAACAAGGCAGCGAAGAGCATCAACGGCGACATCTACGACGACGCGATCGGCGTCGACGCGTCCGGTACCGCGTGGATCTACCGAGGCAAAGCGGGTGGTGGCTTCTCGGCGGCGACTCGTCTCGGTCCCGGCTGGAGCGGCTTCTCGGTGATCGCCGTGAACGACTCCAACGCCGACGGCTGGGCCGACCTGTTCGCGGTCAAGAACGGCACGCTCTACTACTGGAACAACCGGGGTGACGGCACGTTCGCGGCCTCCAAGGAGGTCGGGCCGGGCTGGGGCGCGTTCGAGTACGTGTCCTTTGTGGACATCAACGGCGACAACAAGACCGACGTCCTCGCCCGTGACGGCGGCAAGATGTACGTCTACACCGGTCAGGGCAGCGGGACGTTCGCGGCGCGGTCGCTGCTCGGTGAAGGCTGGTCGGGTCTCGCCCGGCACACCGCGGGCGACGCGGACGCCGACGGTGACGGCGACATCTGGGCGACCAACGCGGCGGGTGATCTCTTCTTCTGGCGCAAGGACGCGTCCGGTTACTCGACCGCGGCGCAGGTGGGCTCCGGCTGGAACGGCTTCCGGCAGCTGGTGTCGATGGACGTCAACGGCGACGCGAAGGCCGACCTCGTGGCGATCCGGTCGTCCGACAACACGTTGTGGCAGTGGCTGGGCGGCGGTGCGGGCACGTTCGGCAAGGCAGTGCAGATCGGCAGCGGCTGGTCCGGCTTCGACCTGGCGGTGAACTGAGATGAAGCTCCTCTCCGGCGTTTTGGTGGCGGCCGCGCTGCTGGGTTTCACGCCCAGTGCTCAGGCTGCCGGCGACATCGACCTGTGCGTGTCCAACGGCCGTGCCGCGGGATTCAGCGGTGAGAGGCTCGTCGTCGCGGTGGCGGTGGGCATGGCCGAGTCCCGGTGTGACCCGGCTGCCCGGTACGTGAACAGCGACAGCCACAACTCCGTGGACCGCGGTCTGTGGCAGATCAACGACTACTGGCACCCCGAGGTCAGCGACTCGTGCGCCTACAACGCGGCGTGCAACGCCCGTGAGGCGTACAAGATCTCCGACCAGGGCTCGGACTGGTCGCCGTGGTCTACCTACAAGTCCGGGCGCTACAAGCAGTTCATGGACGAGGCCCGTGCCGCGGTGGGTGCTCCCCCGGCCGTGGTGCTGCCGTCGAAGAGCGTGAACGGCGACAAGTACGACGACGCGCTCGGCGTGGACCCGTCCGGGACCGCGTTCGTCTACTACGGCAAGGCGGGCGGCGGTTTCTCGGCCGGTGTGCGGCTCGGGCCGGGCTGGGGCGGGTTCTCGCGGATCGGCATCGGCGACTCGAACAACGACGGCAAGGCCGACCTGTGGGCGATCGGCAGCGGCACGCTCTACTACTGGCACAACCAGGGCAACGGCAGCTTCGGCTCGGCCACCGCTGTCGGCACGGGCTGGGCTGCCATGGAGAACGTGGCGTTCGGCGACGTGAACGGGGACAACAAAACCGACATCCTCGCTCGTGATGGCGGCAAGATGTACCTCTACGTCGGCCGTGGCCTGGGCAAGTTCGCCGAACGGGTCCTCGTCGGTGAGGGCTGGGCGTCGCTGGCACGGCATTCGGTCGGTGACGCCGACGGTGACTCCGATGGCGACATCTGGGCGACGAACTCGGCCGGTGAGCTCTTCTTCTGGAAGCGCAACGGCGCCGACTTCGCGACCGCCGTGCAGGTCGGTCAGGGCTGGAACGGGTTCCGGCAGATGACGTCGATGGACGTCAACGGCGACAACAAGGCCGACCTGGTAGCCATCCGCACGTCCGACAACACCCTCTGGCAGTGGCTCGGAACCGGCTCAGGCGGCTTCTCGTCCGGTGTGCAGGTCGGCTCCGGCTGGTCCGGCTGGACCCTGGCAGCGAACTGATCGCTCTCGATGAAGGGAACCTTCCTCCACCTCACGTGGAGGAAGTTCCCTTCATCGTGGAAGCGGGAGGCCCAGCCCGGTCAGCGCGTGCTCTGTCCACGAGCGGTGCATGGGCATGTCCAGGCGGTTGAAGAGGCGCCAGGCCTGGTCGAAACAGGCTGCGGCGTGGTCCGCGCGGCCGGTGCGGTGAGCGACCCAGCCGAGGCTGTAGAGGGTCTCGGCCTTGCCCACGCTCTCGTCCGCCGGCGAGAACGCGACCTGCGAGCGGGCCATCAGCTCGGCGGCCCTGTTCGCGTCGCCCCGCTGGGCGTGGACGGCGGCGAGGACGTGCAACGCCAATGCCTCGTCGCGGGGGCAGGACGCCGCGCCGAACAGGTCGACGGCCTCCATCAAAGTGCGCTCGGTCGCCTCCAGGTCGCCTTTGGCGTTGTGGTGCAGGCCCATGCTGAACAACGTGCACGCGCGGCCGTACGCGCAGCCCAGTTCCACGAAGATCGCCAGCGAGTCGTCGAGGAGCTTCTCGGCGTCGTCGAGACGGCCCTGGTTGCGGCGGACGACGCCCAGTCCCTGCAACGAGAACGCCTCGCCGCAGTCGTCCTCGCAGCCGCGGAAGACGTCGAGCGCGCGGGTCAGCTCCACGACCGCCTCGTCGTGCTGACCGTGGAACATGTGCACGCTGCCGACGCCGAGATCGGCGTAGGCGTGGCCGCGAACGTCCTCGGCATCAGCGAAAAGCCGTTGTGCCTGGGCGAAGTACGCGCTCGCCTCGTGGAAGTGGTCGCGGTAGAACGCGAGTGCTCCGAGCCCCTGGCGCAGCACCGCCTGGTGGTGCTTCTCGCCGTCGCGCTCAGCCGCCTCCAGCGCGAGCGTGTGGGTGCGGCGCCACAGGTCGTAGTGGCCGTGCAGGTCGAACAACGTCGTCAGCACGCCGGTGACCTCGCACCCGAGCGTCGTCATGCCGAGTGCGATCGCCTGGCCCGCCACCGCGACAAGGGCGTCGCGCTCGGTTTCGAGGAAAGTGAGCGGGTCGCCCGTGCGCACCGCCGGCACCGAACCCCGATCGGGCACGTTCGTCTTGAGGAACCGGCACGGCTGGTCTTTCTCCGCCCGCACGGCCAGGTCGAGCCACGCGGTGAAGGCTCTGTGCAACGCCTCGGTGCTCTCGTCTCCCACTGCCCGCTCCCGGCCGAACACCCTGAGCAGCTCGTGGAACCGGAAGCGGCCGGGACCGGCGGACTCCAGCAGGTGCACGTCGGCGAGGCTGTCGGTGATCTCCTCGGCGTCCGGCACCGCGACGTCGAGCAGCGGACCCGCGACCCAGCCGGGGAAGTCGGGCACGTCGAGCAGGCTCAGCAACCGGAACGCTCTTTGCTGGTCGTCGGTCAGCGTCTCGTAGCTCAACGCCAGGCTGGCGCGCGCCTCCAGGTCGTCGATGCGCAGTTCGTTGAGCCGCGTGCCCTCCCCCGCCAGCCGGTCGGCGAGCCTGCCGACCGTCCAGTGCGCACGCCGCGCCAGCCTGGAGCCGGCGATCCTGAGCGCCAGCGGGAGGTTGCCGCAGTAGCGCGCGACCTCGGCGGCGGCTTCAGGCTCCGCGGTCAGGCGCTCCTGCCCGGCGATCGACCCCAGCAACTGGACGGCGTCCTGCTCACCCAGGACGTCGAGCTGCACCGTGTGCGCCTCGACCAGCTGCACCCGGCTGGTGATGAGCACCGCCGACCCGGCCGAACCGGGCAGCAACGGCCGGACCTGCGCCATGCCGGCCGCGTCGTCGAGCACGATCAACACCTGCCGCGCGGCCAGCTGCGACCGGTACAGCGCGGCCTGCGCCTCCAGGTCGTCCGGCACGGCGTGCGGGTGCACCCCGAGCGCGATCAGCAGCTCCACCAGCACGGTCGCGGGATCGCGCGGCGACGGCGAGGTGCCGCCCAGCCGCACGTAGAGGTGCCCGCCGCGAAACCCCGTGCCGACCTCGTGCGCCACCCGCACCGCGAGCGCCGTCTTGCCCACCCCCGCCTTGCCGGTGATCGCCGCGACCACGCTGCGCCCCGGCTCGGTCGGCGCGGTGAGCAGCCGAACGAGCTCCTTCGTCTCATCGTTGCGTCCGGTGAAGCTCTCGACCTCGGACGGCAGCTGCATCGGCCGCACCACCCGCCGTGCCGCGGCCCCTCGGAGAACCTCCTGGTGCAGCCTCTTCACCTCGTCGCACGGCTCCACACCGAGCGCCTCGACCAGCACGTTCCTGAGCGTCTGATAGGTCTCCAACGCTTCGGCCCGCCGCCCGGCCCGGTGCTGCGCGAGGATCAATCTCCGCCACAGCCCTTCCCGGAGCGGGAACTGCCGCACCAACGCCCCGAGCTCGGCGATGACGACCCCGAGCTGACCCGCCGCCAGCCGCGCGTCGGCGAAGTCCTCACGGGCGGACACGGCCATCTCCTCCAGCCGCACCACCTCGACCTCGAGCCACCCGCCCCGCTCGACGTCCTCCAGCGGCGCCCCGCGCCACCTGCTCCACGCCTCTTCCCACGTGGCCACCGCCGTCACCGCGTCGCCCGTCCGCAACGCGGCACGCGCCTGTTCTGCGGCCTTCTGGAAATGCGTGCTGTCGAGCTCATCGGGTTCGATGCGCAGCAGGTAGCTGCCGCTGTCGGTGACCACCCGGTCGTTCAGCCCGATGCCGGCCAGGTCCTGCCTCAACCGGCTCACGTGCGTGTGCACGTTCGCGATGGCCGAAGCGGGCGGGCGCTCACCCCACAACGCCTCGACGATGTCCGGCAGCCCGACCGGCTGATGCGGCCTGACCAGCAGCGCCGCGAGCAGAGCCCGTTGACGCTGACTGGCCTGCGTGAGGCGCAGGCCGTTGTTCGTGACGCGCAGCGGCCCGAGGACCGCGAACGTCGCTGTAGTAACCAAGGCTCCCCCACCCGGTCCAAGCAACGACTTCGGAGCGTAGCAGCGGCTCCACACTGCGCGCACAGCTGAGCTGGTGCCCGCCTGGGTAACACCGTGTAGAGGCTCTGTAGGTTGCCTGTAGATCGGTTTTTCTAGATTCCCCTCAGATCGCGGCGAAATGCGCGATTCTGACAAAGGGGATTTTTCATGGAATTCAAGTCGATGCTGCGCCGGGTCGCCGGAGCCGGCATTGCCACGGGGTTCGTCGCGACGCTTCTGGTCGGAGGCGCGCAGGGGGCGCAGGCCGCGACGCCGATCCAGATCGTCAACGCGAACACGGGCACCACCTGCCTGACCCTGAAGACGATCCAGGACTTCAAGGGTGCGGTCACGACCGCGACGTGCGACAAGGACAACCCGTCCATGGTCTGGGTCGTCGCCAACGGCATCATCCGCAACCCGAAGTCGGGCCACTGCCTCGACGCCGACGGCACGAACGTCTACACCTTCCCGTGCGCCAAGCCGGGCGAGGTCAACGCGTGGCAGCTGTGGAACACCACTTCCGGTGACAAGAAGTGGATCACCCACCGCACGACCCAGAAGGACGCGAACTCGTCGGGGGCCAACAACGAGCGCGTCTACCTGAAGCCGCGGGAGCAGGCGTCGCGCTGGTTCTGGCGGACCGTGTGACCACCCGCTGAGACGGGGGTGCGGCGGGCCGGCCCCCAGGCGGCCCGCCGCTTCGGCAATTCGTGCAGGAGCTCCGACAAAGGGGGTTTCATGGAATTCAGACGACTGATGCGCCGCATTGCCGGCGCGGGGGCGGCGCTCGCGGCAGTGGGCACGATGCTGATCGCACCGGCCTCGGCCACGGCGGCACCGGACGAGGTCAGCGCTGCTTCGGGGTGGGTGACCATCCGGCACGCGAGCTCGCGGCTGTGCCTGACCGCGGCCAAGGAGGGCGGGGCCTTCCTCCTCGGCTGCGACGGCCGGTCCGACCAGAGGTGGCTCCACTTCACGGACGGCGACGGCGTCGACAGGTTCCTCAACGACGCGGCCAACGCGTGCCTGGCGTCGAACGGCGAGACGGTCTTCCTCATGAAGGACTGCTACACGCCGTCGGGCGGCTGGCGCATTCCGGGCACGTCGCCGAAGTACGTGAGGCACGCGGTGGAGACGACCAAGTGTCTGCACACCAACAGCGGCGGGCCCAACAAGTGGGGGTTCGTGATCAACTGCGACGAGGCCACGCGCTGGAGCTTCATCCCGGCCTGAGCCGAGGCACCCGGCGGACCGTCACCCCCAGGGGCGGTCCGCTGTTCCGGAACAAGACACACGGGTGTCGGATTGATCAACCATGATGCACAGTGGTGGGGTTAGCTCTCGACCGCCGGGAGGCCACCATGGGCGAGGACGTCGCGAAGCACGAGTTCACGCGCGAGGACCGCACGCGGTACCGCACCAAGGTGCGGCGGTGCCTCGACGTGTTCGCCCGGATGCTGCGTGAGGCGCGGTTCGACTTCGAGAGGCCGATGACCGGCCTGGAGATCGAGATCAACCTGATCGACGAGAACGGCGATCCGGCGATGAAGAACCACGAGGCGCTCGCGGTCATCGACGATCCCGACTTCGTCACCGAGCTCGGGCAGTGGAACATCGAGATCAACGTGGCGCCGCGGCGGCTCGCGGGCGGGGGCATCACCTCGTTCGAGGAGACGGTCCGACGGTCGCTGAACTCGGCCGAGGAGAAGGCGCGCGAGATCGGCGCGCACATGGTCATCAACGGCATCCTGCCGACGTTGCGCACCAAGCACGTCACGCCGGACCAGCTGTCGAGCAACCCCCGGTACGCGCTGCTCAACGAGCAGGTGCTGGCGGCGCGGGGCGAGGACCTGCAGATCTCGATCGACGGCGTGGAGCGGCTGCACCTCACCGCATCGTCGATCGTGCCCGAGGCCGCCTGCACGAGCACGCAGCTGCACCTGCAGGTGTCGCCGGAGCAGTTCCCCGCCTACTGGAACGCCGCGCAGGCCATCGCCGGCGTGCAGGTCGCGGTCGGCGCCAACTCGCCGTTCTTCCTCGGCAAGGAGCTGTGGCGCGAGACCCGCATCGCGTTGTTCCAGCAGGCCACCGACACCCGTGGCGACGAGCTCAAGGCACAGGGCGTGCGGCCGCGGGTGTGGTTCGGCGAGCGGTGGATCAACTCGATCTTCGACCTGTTCGAGGAGAACGTCCGGTACTTCCCCGCGTTGCTGCCCATCTGCGACGACGAGGACCCGCTGGCCGTCCTCGACCACGGCGACACGCCCGCGCTGAGCGAGCTGAAGCTGCACAACGGCACGATCTACCGCTGGAACCGCCCCGTGTACGACGTGGTGCGGGACAGGCCGCACCTGCGCGTCGAGAACCGGGTGCTGCCCGCGGGCCCCACCATCGTCGACACGCTGGCGAACGGCGCGCTCTACTTCGGCCTGGTGCGCGCACTGGCCGAGGACGAGCGTCCACTGTGGTCGCAGATGAGCTTCCAGGCCGCCGAGGAGAACTTCAACGCCGCCTCCCGCAACGGCATGGACGCGCAGATGTACTGGCCCGGTGTCGGCACCGTGCCTGTTGTGGAGTTGGTGTTGCGGCGCCTCCTTCCTCTCGCGCACGAGGGTTTGATCCGCTGGGGTGTCGACTCGGCGGAACGGGACCGTTTACTGGGCGTGATCGAGCAGCGCTGTCTGACCGGGGTGAACGGCGCGACCTGGCAGGCACGCGAGTTCCACCGGCACTACGACCACACGCACCTGGACCGCGCGGACGCACTCCGCACGATGCTCAAGTCCTATGTGGAACTGATGCACGCCAACGAACCCGTGCATTCGTGGCCCGTCACCGGAGCATGAGCTTCCGGTTGGCCGCCTACGCGGTGTGCGTCGAGGACGGGCGTGTGCTGCTCGTCCGCGACGTGCCGCGGGCAGGCGAGAGCCACTGGAGTCTTCCGGGTGGCCGGGTCGAGCACGCCGAGGACCCGTTCGACGCGGTGATCCGCGAGGTGGCCGAGGAGACGGGCTGCGACGCGGTGGTCGAGCGCCTGCTCGGAGTGGACTCGAGGGTGATCCCCGCGGCCGAACGCCACGAGCCCAACCCTCTGCCACACCAGAACGTCGGCGTGTTCTACCGCGTCCGGATCACCGGCGGCTCCCTGCGGCCGGAGCCGGACGGCGCGACCGCCGACCCGCTCTGGACGCCGATCTCCGACGTCGCGCGCCTTCGCCGATCGTCACTGGTCGACGTCGGCCTCGACCTCGCACGAACCCTGCCCGCGACCGGACACGTCGCCACGGTCCCGGTCGGCGGCCTCGTCCAGCACTGAGCGCCTCGGTGGTTCCTCCTTTCCCCTCGCGGGCACGGTTCAGTCGCGGAGCCTGAGCAGCCAGACTCCGACCAGCGCGACCCAGGCGATCGTCAGCACGGACACGATGATCACCAGGACGCCCACACCGATCACCGCGGCCACACCGACGACACCCGTCACGACGCCTGCGTACCGGGTGAGTCCGCGCAGCTCCACGCTGATCAACGCGATGCCCAGCGCGGGAACCCCGATCGCGTACAGAGCGAACAGGCCCGAACCGAGCACCGATGACGCATAAGTGGCCGCGGCCGCCGGCGAGGCCTGGTCCGGAAGCGAGCTCATCCGGATCAGGGCCGCGTAGTTCGGCCACGTGACTGCCAGGTCCAGCACGACGAAGAGAACCAGGAACCCGGCACCGAGGATCAGGGGCGGCGAGCGGCGCAGTTCTCGGACCAGCGCCACCACCGGCAGGAACAGCATATCGGTCAGCACCGACAGAAAAACGATGAGCGTCCAGACCAGGGTCTTGTCGGCGAAGTACGCCAGCCACGCGGCCCCGTCCTCGTCGGGCGGGACGGCCCC
Source organism: Lentzea sp. NPDC051838 (assembly GCF_040681245.1). Lineage (NCBI taxonomy): Bacteria > Bacillati > Actinomycetota > Actinomycetes > Pseudonocardiales > Pseudonocardiaceae > Lentzea > Lentzea sp. NPDC051838. The sequence goes on along the minus strand of NZ_JBFAYI010000003.1, from coordinate 546,843 downwards.
GGCGACGACGTAGAGCGCGGTGATGGCCAGGTAGCACGCAGCAAGGAGCAGTGCGGCGAACCCACCGGCCCGCCGCAGGGCTCTGTCACTCTCCAGAGTGCTCGTCACGCACCCAATCGTGGGCCGCTTTCACTGCGATGGCAACGAAAGGGCGAACGGTCCCGCCACCGACGTACAGCGAGGCGAACCCACCCACCCGCCGCACCGCTCCGCCACTCTCCAGAGTGCTCGTCACGCACCCAATCGTGGGCCGCTTTCACTGCGATGGCAACGAAAGGGCGAACGGTCCCGCCACCAACGAACAGCGCGGCGAACCCACCGGCCCGCCACACCGCTCCACCACCCTCCAGAGTGCTCGTCACGCACCCAATCGTGGGCCGATTCCACTGTGACAGCAACAAAGAACGACCCCGCCGCCGAAGCGACGAGGCCGTTCGTGTTGCGCCCTCAGATCAGCTGGTCGGGAAGTTGTCCGGGGTGCGGATGCGCTCGCGCACCCACACGCCGGCTTCCTTCAGCACACTGGTCCCCGAGAAGTTCGTGCCGGAGCAGGTGCCCGTCTTGAACACCGCGCCCGACAGCCCGTCGTCGGAGTAGTTCCAGTTGGCCCAAGAGATCTTCTTCTGCGCCATCAGGTCGATGTACTTCTGCGACGTCGTGAAGTCGTTCGAGCCGCCACCGGACGCGGTCTGCGTGCCGAACTCCGTCACGAACACCGGAACAGCGCTGGAGACGCGGTTCAGGACGTCGATGTACGCCTGCTTGTGCGAGTTGGCGTAGAAGTGGAACGAGTACATGAAGTTGGTCGCGTTGACCTTGTTGTTCAGCACCACCGACGGGTCCTCGCCGTCGGAGTGGCCGAACGTCGACCAGCCGTTGGTGCCCGAGACGATGAGGCTGTCCGGGTCGATGTTGCGGATGACCGGGATCATCTGCTCGGCGTAGGACTTGACCTTCGCCCACGACGTGCCGTTCGGCTCGTTCGCGATGTCGTAGATGATGTTGGTCTTGTCCTTGTGCCTCGTAGCGATCTCCGTGAAGAACGTCTTGGCGCGGGACAGGTTGTAGTTCGGGTCTCCCGGCGAGAGCTGGTGCCAGTCGACGAGAACGTAGATGCCGCGACGCGTGGCTTCCTCGATGTACCCGTGCATCATGTCGGTGAACTTGCGCGGGTTCGTCTCGTAGCCGTCTTCCTGGATGTACATGGCGACGCGGATGAAGTCCGCGTTCCAGTCGTTCACCAGCGCGTCCCACCACTGGGACTTGGCGCACTGGTGGTACCACTGGATGCCGTGCGTGCTCATGCCGCGCAACTGGATGGGCTTGCCGTACTGGTTGCACAGCTGCACACCACACACACGCAGCAGACCGTTGATGTCGTGCGGACGCGTGCCACCCGGCGTACCAGGAGTAGTCCGCACAGTCAGAGAGTTCGACGCGCCGGAGAGGTTCCCGGCCGCGTCACGTGCCTGCACGGTGAAGGTGTACGCGGTGTCCGGCGTCAGGCCGGTCACCGTGTGCGTGGTGCCGGTCGCGGTGTTGCCGTTGGACAGCACGTATCCGGTGACGCCCACGTTGTCCGTGGACGCGTCCCACGCCAGCGAGATCGACGACGAAGTGGTGCCCGTCGAGCGCAGGTTGCCCGGCACGGAGGGAGCGACCGTGTCCGGCGGGCCCGACGGCGGTTCGACGTCGAGGCGGTCGAGGTTCGGGCCGCCGTTGGCCGTCGTCGCGACCGTCTTGATCTTGTTCGTGCCCGCGTTCAGCGCGACCGTGGTGGTTCGGGTCTGCCACGTGGTCCACGCGCCCGTGCCGGGGAACGAGAGCTCGTCCGCCGCCAGCGAGCCGTTCACCGAGATGTCCATCGGGCGGTTCGCCGTGGTGCCGTTGGCGAACCGGAACGTGAGCGTCGCCTGACCCGCACTCGGCGAGGTCACGGTGAACTCGACGGAGCTGCCGACCTCGTTGTCGTAGTTGACGAAACCACTGCCGGTGAAGCCGGCGTGGTTCGACTCGACGAGGCCGTTCTCGACCGTCGCGCTCTCCGCCTGGTACTGGACCGGGGCGGCGACCGCGATGGCCGGGACTGCGAGCGCTAACGCTGCCGGGAGTACCAGCAACAGGGATCTGGCCACAGGGTGCCTCCTGTGTAAGAGGAACAGCAGGGTGCGGCGGCGATTTAGTTAAGAAGGTTTCCTATCTGTTGTGCGTTGAATCACAGCACTAGACCACTGCCCGTGTCAACAAATTCGGGCGACCGGAACAAGTCGGGTGCGGCATCCTGCAGGCCTGATGAGATCCACAGTCACCGTGACACCAGCACAGCTTCCGGAGGTGCTGCTGCACGTCGCCGTCGTCCGACCGGTCTTCCTCTGGGGAGCACCGGGTATCGGCAAGTCCTCGCTCGTCCGCAAGTTCGCCGCCGAGCTGGGCCTGGAGTGCGTGACGCTGCTGGGCACGCAGCTCGCGCCGGAGGACCTCATCGGAGTTCCGGAACTGGTCGGTGGCAGATCTCGTTTCGCCCCACCGGAAACGATCGCGCGCCACGACCCGTACTGCCTGTTCCTCGACGAGCTGAACGCCAGCTCCCCCGAGGTGCAGAAGGCGTTCTACTCGCTGATCCTCGACCGGCGCGTCGGCTCCTACGAACTTCCGAAGGGCTCGATCGTGATCGGCGCCGGCAACCGGGCGGTCGACAACGCGCTGGCGCGCCCCATGGCGTCCGCACTCGTGAACCGCATGGTCCACGTGCACCTCACCGCGTCGGCTCGCGACTGGCTGGCGTGGGCGCGCGAGAACAACATCCACCCGTGGGTGCTCGAGTACCTCACGCAACGCCCGGACCACCTGTGGAGCGCGGCGCCGAAGGTCGAGGAGACGTTCTCCACGCCGCGCGGCTGGCACATGCTGTCCGACGCGCTGCACTCGTTCGGCGAGGACGTCTCCGAGGAGATCCTCGGCGTGCTGGCGTTCGGCACGGTCACAGCGAACCACGCCTCGATGTTCAAGGCGTTCGTGAAGACCGTGCGGCACGCGTACGGGCTGGAAGCGGTGCTGCGCGGGGATGTCCGCTGGCCGTCCGCGCCCGGTGACCGCGATCTGCTGTACTTCCTGGCCGAGGCGTTCCGCGCCCGGCTGGTGAAGGAGCTGCCGCACGACAAGGCGCACGCGCCCTCGGCGGGCAAGCAGCTCGCGCACCGGGGCAAGGCGCTGCTGCTGGAGCTCGCGGAGCTGTCGCTGGAGATCGCGCAGATGGTGATCGCGGCCGACGACGAGGGCAACCCGGTGCTGCCCGCGTGGTTCCTCGTCGAGGTCACGCGCGATCTGCCCCGACTGGTGGCTGCACGCGCATGAGCCGCCGCGCTCAGGTGGACCCGGCCGCGTTGGCCTTCGCCGCGGCGAACAGACGGATCGACAGGCATCCGCTGTTCGCCGCGCTCACCACCTACGTGCGCCGGGAGTCCGATCACCCGTGGGCGGACATCTCGTTGAACGGCGCGCTACTCGCCCACCCGACGCGGAAGGCGAGCGAGGACGAGTGGGCGTGGGTGTTCGCACATTGCCTGCTGCACCTGGGTTTCGGCACGCACTCGTGCGACGACGTGCTGGACTTCCAGCCCGCGCTGAAGTTCGGCAGCAGGCCGGACTCCTGGAGACCGCACGAGTGCGTCCGCGGCGAGGCTTCCAAAGAACCGGAGAAGTGGGCGCAGCGGTTCGCCACCGGACTGTCGAACGCCGCCGTGGCCGCGATCGACGTGGCAGGCGGCGCGCGTTCCTCGTTGTCCGATGCGCGGCCGTCCAAGACCGAGTGGGAGCTCGCGCTGAGCTGGTTCGTGTCGAACTACCCGCTGCTGGGCGCGCTGGCGTCGTCCATGACGGTGGTGGCGGACGCGGAACTGGCGCGGGGCTGGGACATCTCGATCGCGGCGGTGTCCACGGCCTCTGCTGAGATCTACGTGAATCCACTGGCCGGACTGTCCCGCGAGGAGTGGCGGTTCGTTCTCGCGCACGAGATGCTGCACGCCGCGTTGCGCCACTGCGACCGGGTCGGCGGGCGCGACGCGTACCTGTGGAACATCGCCGCGGACTTCGTGGTCAACGGCTGGCTGGTCGAGATGGGTGTCGGGTCGGCTCCTTCCGGTGTGCTGCACGACCCGTCGTTGCGCGGGATGTCGGCCGAGTCCGTGTACGACCTGATCACGACGGATCTGCGGCGGTACCGGAAGCTTCTGACGTTGCGCGGCCACCATCAGGGCGATCTGCTCGGGTCACCGTTGCGCGGACCTGCCGATATCACCGACCTGGACGAGTTCTACCGCCGCGCGCTGCTGACCGGATTGAGCTGTCACACCGTCTCACGCGGCCTGCTCCCCTCCGGGCTGGTCGAGGAGATCCGCGCGCTGGAGCACCCGCCGTTGTCGTGGGACGCCCAGCTGGCGCGCTGGTTCGAGGAATTCGTTCCCGCCGTGGAAAAACGCCGCACCTACGCGCGTGCCTCTCGACGTCAAGCGTCCACTCCGGACATTCCACGGCCGGGCTGGGTGCGCCCGGAGGTCCTGGACGCGCGGCCGACGTTCGGCGTCGTGCTCGACACGTCCGGCTCGATGGATCCTCGTTTGCTGGGCAAGGCGTTGGGCGCGATCGCTTCCTATGCCGCGGCACGTGACGTGCCCGCCGCGCGCGTGGTTTTCTGTGATGCGATGGCATATGACGCCGGATACGTGCCCGTCGAGGACATCGCGGGCAGGGTGACTGTGCGCGGGCGCGGCGGCACGGTGCTGCAGCCCGGCGTCGACCTGCTCGAACGCGCCCAGGACTTTCCTTCCACCGGGCCTCTTCTGGTCATCACGGACGGGTACTGCGACGTGCTGCGGATCCGGCGCGAGCACGCGTTCCTCATTCCCGCCGGCGCGCATCTGCCGTTCCGCGCACGTGGACCCGTGTTCCGGATGTCCTGATGGAGATCGCCTGCGACGAGTCGGGATCCGAGGGCGAGAAGCTCGTCGGCGGGGTCACGGCGGTCTTCGCGCACGCGGCCGTGGGGCTGTCTTCCGACGAGGCGTCCGCGTGTGTCTCGTCGTTGCGTTCGATGATCAAGTCGCCTGCCGTGGAGTACAAGGCGAACCACCTGCTGCGCGAGAAGAACCGGTGGGTGCTGTTGTGGTTCCTGGGTCCCGGCGGGCCTCTCGCGGGACGGGCTCGGGTGCAGCTCGTGGACAAGCGGCGGTTCCTGGCCTCGCGGGTGCGCGCGGAGTTCGGCGCGGTTTCCGGGCCGCTGGAGCACTACAACGACCTGCTGCGCGCGCGTGGCCCGCGTGGGACGCTGGATCCGCTGTTCCCGGCGATTCTGCGTGCCGTGGCGCAGTGGTGCGGACCGGTGTCGATCGTGCACGACCAGCAGCTGTCGTTGACGGACGGGCGGATCCGGCAGCTCAAGAAGCTCGCGCCACGGCTGGAAAGCCTGACGCTGGTGGACTCCCAGTACGACGCTCGTGTGCAGGTCGCGGACTTCCTGGCTGGGATCGCACGTCGCGTCGCGGAGGAAGAACTGCACGGGCGGCCGGACCGCGAGGTGATCGAGCTGCTGATGCCGTTCGTCGTCGGACCTAGGATGTGGCATGCCTGATGCCATTTTCGCCGATCCACGCTTGGCTCGGCTCTACGACACCTTCGACGGGCAGCGTGACGATCTCGCGCTGTACACGGGTGTCGCGGACGAGGTCGGTGCTCGCTCGGTGCTCGACATCGGATGTGGCACCGGATGTCTGGCGGTGCTGCTCGCCTCCTCCGGACGTGAGGTCGTCGGGGTGGATCCGGCGCTGGCCTCCCTGGAGATCGCACGGGCCAAGGACTCCCGCGTCACCTGGATCCACGGCGACGCGACGTCGTTGCCACCGCTGAAGGTCGATCTCGCGACCATGACCGGGAACGTGGCGCAGGTGTTCCTCGGCGAGGACTGGGAAGAGTCCCTCCGCGGAATCCACGCCGCCCTGCGTCCCGGCGACCACCTGGTGTTCGAGACGCGGCGGCCGGAGCAACGGGCGTGGGAGGACTGGGCACGGACCGGACCGAGGGTGCGGGGCGGGGTCCGCGAGCAGCTCGAGCTGCTCGACGTGAGCCTGCCGTTCGTGTCGTTCCGCCACACGTACCGGTTCCCCGACGGCTCGCAGCTCGCGTCCGACTCGAAGCTGAGGTTCCGCTCCCGCGCCGAGGTGGAGGCAGGCCTGGTTCGGTGCGGTTTCGAGGTCGTGGACGTGCGCGACGCGCCGGACCGGCCGGGCAAGGAGTACGTGTTCGTGGCCCAGAAGAAGTAGAGATCTGGGCGTCAGCTGACCAGCGCGGGCTGCCTCCACGCCTGCACCAGCCACGGCAGGATCCGCGGCATCCGGTCCGCCACGATGTCGTGCAGCACCACGATCATGCGACCGGACTGCGAGGGTCCCGCATCGAGCCACACGGCCTGCATCAAGACACCTGCTTGCAGGTCGAGCCCCGCCTCCGCCCGCGCCAGTGCGGCGTCCGTGGCGCCGGCGGGGTCCACGACCTCTACGTGTACGAAGCCGGAACGACACAGTTCGGGATGCAGTTCCACGAGGGACTCCACCGCGGCGGCCAGGCGTCCCACGCCCAGGCCTGCCCGAACCTGCACCGTAATCGCTCTCACGTTAGGAGAGCCTAACCTAGGCTCCACGCCGGATTGCGCCCACTGAGTCCTAGGACACGGTCCAACAAAGAAGCATTCGAGTCGACCTCCACCGCGCGGCCGAACAGCGAGCCGTCGCGGTCGTCCGGGCCGATCGACGACACGAAGCCGTGCACGACCTGGAGCAGGTCCTCGTCGACGTCGAACGGCTGGCCCGTCGCGCGGGCGAGGTCCCAGCCGTGCAGGACGATCTCGTCGAGCGCCACGGCGCCCGCCACCTCGCCGGGCAGGTCGACGCCGCCCGCCCGGGTCATGCCGTCCCACGCCGACGACGCGCGCCATGCCTCCGCGAGCTCGCCGAGCCTCAAAGGCATCGACTCGCGGAAGTCCAGCGGCAACCGGGACGCGTCGCCGGACGCCGTGCCGTCGAGCGGCGTCTTCAACGCTGCCATGGTGAACGCCACCGACAGGCCGTTGACGTGGTCCAGCAGGTCGCCGACCGTGTAATCGGGACAAGGGGTCGGGGCCTTCAGGTCCCCGTCCGTCACGTTGCGCACCAACCCCGCGAGCCGATCGGCCGCGGGCGTTAAGTCGAACATCAGTAGCCGTCTCCTCCCCAGAAGGTTTCCTCGAGCGTGTCTGCCGTGCCGGCGAGCAGCTGGAGCGGATCGGTGAACTCGTGGATGTCGAGATCCGCCAGGGGCAACGAGTGCCGGACCACGACGTGCTCCCCCATGATCGCGAGACCGCACGCGACGGTGGACTTGCCGACCTCCTCCAGCACCTCGCGGAGGTTCACGTCCTTCGCGAGGCCGCACGGGGAGGCGATCTGCACCCATTCGTGCATCTTGTCGAGCACTTCCCGGACGATGATCACGACCTGCGTGCGCTCGTCGTCGCCCTCCTCCTCGTCCCCGAAGGTGAAGAGGATCCTCAGCTCCTCGTCCTCGTCGTGGATGACGTCGTACTCGGCGCGGACGTAATCCGCGAGGTCTCCCCAACTCGCCATGGCGCAACCCTACTTGCCGCGATCGCCCACAGCCCGACGACCAGGACGGCGCCGACCTCGGCCGCGAGCAAGATCCTCTCGATGTAGCCCAACGGGAACACGCGCCACCACCGAACGTCCGACGCCGCTCCCATCGCAATGGCGTAGAGGATCGGCATGAATGCGACAGCACTGAGCACACCGGACGCCAGCGTGACCTTCGCGTGCCTGCCCCACACGTGGTCCTTGAGCCACGGCCGCGCCAGCAGGATCACCGCGATCGGCAGGCTCACGAACGCGATCATGCTGCCGAACCGGTGGATGCTGCCGCTGAGTGCGTTGGTGCCCATCGCCCAGTTCGTCTTGGGGAACGCGACCACCAGCAGCAAGCCCACCGACCACAGGATCAGCGCGATCGAGCCGCCGGAACGCCACTTCGTCAGTCCCTTGTGGACGAGCGCGGCGAGGATCGCGAGCGAGCCGACGGCCAGCAGCAGCACGGCGACGTCGAAAACCGGGCGGTAGTCGCCCAGCGCGTACTCGCTGATCGTGCGGCGCAACGGGCCGACGGTCAGGTCGAGCAGCCCGACCATGGCCACGGTGGCGACGACGGCGAGTGAACCGCCGGTGGCGGCTAGTCGAGGAATCAGCACATATCGGTCAACGCCCGCGTGAACCCGTGCGGTTCCTGGGTTCAGGAAGCCGACAGGTTGCTCCCAGCTCGCCGACAGGTTCAGCGGTAGGCCCTGAACCACTCGACCTCGAACTCCTTCGGGTAGCGGCCGGTCCGCTCGGGCCCGAACTCGAAGATCGCGAGCTGGAACTGCATCGGGTAGTCCGGGGCCTGCAGCACCGTGTTGACCAGCTCGTCGTCCACGTAGAAGTCGACGCGACCCGGCTGCCAGTCGGCGCCGTAGGTGTGGAACTCGCGGCCGTCGATCGGCACGTCGACGACCTCGAACTCGTCGCGGATCACCGGGTCGCCGAACGGGTGCACACCCATGCCCACGCCGGTGTTGGCGGGCCACACGTGCTTGCCGAAGATCTCGGCGATGCAGATCTCGGCGGAACGCTCCGGGACGTCCTCCAGGCCGATCATCCAGAGCGCGACCATGCAGTTGGGGTCGTCGACGGCCTTGCAGCGGATCTCGAACCTGCCGTACGTCGGCGTGTAGAGCCGCAGGTCCTGCTGTTTCTCGCGCACTTCCAGGTCGGGCCGGAACCTCGACTGCCCCGAGGTCAGCGCGGTCTGGAAGCCGGACACCCTGGTGTCGCCGTCGAACTCGGGACACCAGGGCTGCTGGTCAGCGTCGATCCGGAGGGTCAAGCCGTCGGCGGTCGTGTAGCGGGCCGCGGTGGCCGCGCTGGAGCTCCAGTGCGGCAGGTAGTGCGGGTGCCACCGGTCCAGGGTCGTGAACCGGTCCTCGAACTCGAGGTCTCGTCCGGTCATGGATCGAGGCTAGAACACCACCTGCCGCGCGGCTGGGAACTCAGCCGGAGCACTTGGTGCCGTCGGCGGGCACCTTCAACGCGATCAGGTAGTCGTCGTTCACCGCGCGGCCGCAGGTCCCGCTCTCGTAGAAGCCGTAATGCACGCCTTCGTAGGTGGCGAGGACCGCGCGGTCGCCGAGCTGGTCGCGCACGGACGACGCCCACTCGGTCGCCGACCAGGTGGGGTTCGAGATGCTCGTGACGAGGATCTTCGGGCCGCTGGTCACGCGCACGGGCCGCTGCGGGTTGGAGGGCTTGGGGTGGCCGGAGCACTCGATCACGGTGTTGTGCGGGTGGAACATGCCGCGGGTGTGCGGCGCGATGGAGGTTTCCAGGGCGGTCAGGCGCTGGTAGTCGGCGAACGACTGGTGGCGGTAGTCGTAGTCGTTGCAGATCATCGCGTTGAACGGGTAGTTGACGGCCTGGTCCGCCGCGATGCGCTGCTGCGAGGCGGGCTTCAGCGACAGCGCCCAGTTCGACAGGGCCGTGAAGTCGCCGCGGCTGCCGAGGCCGAAGAAGCCCGAGCTGAACGCCTGCTGGTCCATGGTCCAGTCCGGGTAGCGCGGGTCGACCAGGCCGGTGGAGTCGGCCTGCGCGGCCAGGTCGTCCCAGAACTTCCCGATGTCGCGGCCGTGCAGCGGGGACGACGGCGTGCGGGTGTTCCACGCCTCCCACTCGGCGAAGGCGCCGGCCGCCGAACGAGCGGCGCTGGTGACGTACCGCTCGGCGTTCATGCTGTGGTCGAACGCGGTGTCGAGGACCAGGGCGCGCAGGTGCGAGCCGTACCGTTCGGCGTACTGCTGGCCGGTGATCGTGGCGTAGCCCGTGGTGTAGAGGCTGATCTGCCGCTCCCCCAAGGCCTTGCGGATCGCCTCGACGTCACGTGCCACGTCGGCGCTGGAGACGTGGTCGAAGATCGGCCCGCTGTTCGCGCGGCAGTCGTCGCGCAGGCGCTGGTTGAAGTCGAGCACGCCGTCGAACTCGGCCCGGGTCTTCGGGAAACCGCTCGGCCACGCCCTGAGCAGGTCGAGCGAGCAGGTGATCGGCCGGCTGCGTTCGTTGCCGCGGGTGTCCATGGCAACGATGTCGAACCGTTCGACGATCGCGGGGCTGAAGTACGCGCCGGGATCCGCCACGAGGTCGACGCCGGAGTCGGCGATGTCCCTGATCGCGACGAGGGTGCCGATGCGCTTGGCCGGATCTGCCTTGTGCCGGGCGATGGCGAGGCCGAACTCGTCGCCCAGTGGACGGGAGTGGTCGACGGGCACGGTCAGCGTGGCGCACTCGGACGCGGGAGCCTTCTCACAGGGCAGCCAGCCGATGCGCGGGCCTGCGGTGGCGACGCCGGTGCCGCTGAGGACGGCCGCGCTGACGAGCACGGCGAGAACGCGTTTCATTTCGGGTGCTTCCTCCGTTGGTGTCGCTCGAAAATGTGAGCGGTTGGAGGTTCGCAGCGCCTATTTGAGACGACAATGGCCTAATGTCCACGACCCGAATCCGGTTACTGCAAGGCGATTCTCGCTTCCTTCGTCACCGCGTCGGCGACAGCGGTGAGCGCGGGCGAGTCGAGCTTCCACTGCTGCCAGTACAGCGGGATGTCGACGGTCCTGCCAGGTGCGAGGTCGACAAGACCTTCCTGGAGTTGTTGCGGCGGAACCATTCCCCAGCCGAGACCGGCCACGATCGTGCGCACGTAGACCTCGGAGGAAGGCACGTAGTGACGGTGCTCGGACGCGCCACGGCCACGGGTCAGCGTGCGCACGAACCGGTCCTGCAGGTCGTCGTTGCGGTCGAACACCACCACTGGCGCTTGAGGTAGCCAGGACTTGAGCCCACCTTGCGCATAGCGCTCCACAAAGGACTCGGTGGCCATTGCCGCGTAACGGATGCTGCCCAGCTTGCGCACCGAGCAACCCGCGACGGGTTCGCGCGAGGACGTCACCGCGGCCATCACGAGACCTTGTCTCAGCAACGCCGTCGTGTGGTCCTGGTCCTCGCGGTGGAGGTCGAACGAGATCTTGAGGTCCGGTGAAACCCGTTGCAGCGCGGGCAGGAACCACGTGGCGAGCGAGTCGGCGTTGACCGCGATCGGAACCCTGACGACGGCGTCCTCGCCCAAAGCAGCGTCGAGGTCCTGATCCAGAGCGAGCAGTTGCCGACCGTAGCGGACCAGCACCTCGCCGGACGGGGTCAGCCTGGTCGGCCGTGCCCGCACCAGCAGCACGCGACCGGTTCGCTGCTCCAGAGCCTTGATCCGTTGTGAGACAGCGGAAGGCGTGACGTGCAGGTTCGCGGCAGCCGCGTCGAACGTGCCCGCGTCGACGACCGCGAGCAACGTGCGCACCAGGTCCAGATCCATCACGGCTGCTAATGATACGTAAGAATCTTTAGCTGGTCTCATCAAGACCGCGTAAATACCGTCGGTGGGGTGACTGACCTGCTGCTCGGCTTCGGCACCACGATGACCCTGATCGTCGCGATCGGCGCGCAGAACGCTTTCGTGCTGCGCCAAGGACTTCGACGCCAGGCCGTGGCCGGTGTCGTCGCCGTCTGCATCATCTCGGACGCGATCCTGGTCGCGGTGGGCGTCGCAGGGTTCGGCGCGATCGTCAAGATGTTCCCGCAGGCCATCACCGCCGCCGCGATCGTTGGCGGGCTTTTCCTGCTGGGATACGGGTTTCTGGCAGCGCGCCGCGCCTTCCGCCCGCAGTCGATGCAGGCCGGCGGCGACAGCGCCAGGCCCGTGCTCACCGCGCTCGCGCTGACGTGGCTCAACCCGCACGTCTACCTCGACACGGTCCTGCTGCTGGGTTCGATCGCGGCCGGGCGCTGGCTGTTCGGCGTCGGCGCGGTCACGGCCAGCGTCGTCTGGTTCCTCGCACTCGGCTTCGGCGCGCGAATCCTCAGCCCGCTGTTCGCGAAGCCCCGTGCGTGGCGCGTCCTGGACGGTGTGATCGCGGCCGTGATGATCAGTCTCGGCGTGACCCTGATCGCCGGGTGGTGATCATCACCAGCACCGCCGACACGGCCAGCACCCCGCTCGTCACGGGCGCCGCGGCACCGACCGCGAGCGACGCCGAAGCCAGCCCCGCACTGACGAGAGCACCTGCGAGGACTTTCGGCCGATGATCACCCACGTTTCCGACCTTAACCCACGACACGCCCATGTTGGGTGGTGATCCAGACCCCACCCCTACATGTAGTATCTGCCGCGCTGGTGGTTCACCGACTCGGAGCAACGGGCCGGTGAGGCAAGAGGGAACCTGGTGAAAAACCAGGACTGCCCCGCAGCGGTGAGTGGGAACGAAAGCCGTCAACTGAGCACTGGGTCGTGAGGCCTGGGAAGCGACGGCCGGTAGGCGTTGGAAGTGCGCCCACGAGTCCGAAGACCTGCCACTGGTGTGCGCGCAAGCCTGCGCGCACGACACGGTGCCCCGAGGGAGGGCGGCTGTGTGCACCAGCGGCGTGTCCTGCTGGCGTGCGCCGCGCATCTCCTCGGGCTTAGCTCGCGAGGAGAGAGCGTGCCCGACCGCCTGTCAGTGGTCATCAACGAGGCCTGCGCCGACCTGCCCAACGCGTCGGCCGAGGCGGTTCTGGCCGAGACCAAGCGAAATCTCTACGCCGGCATCACCGACGCCGAGCTGGCCCTCGCGCCGATCATGGCCGCGCGCACGATGGTCGAGGTCGACCCCGACTACTCGTACGTCAGCGCCCGCCTGCTGCTCGACAAACTCCGCGCCGAGGCCTGCGGAATCCCGTTGTCGCACGCGGAGATGACCGAGCGCTACCCGTCGTACTTCGCCTCGTTCGTCGCGTACGGCATCGAGTTCGGCCAGCTCGACCCGCGCCTCGCCTCCTTCGACCTGGTCCGGCTGGGAAGCGCGCTGCGGGCAGAGCGCGACCTGAACTTCCAGTTCCTGGGCATGCAGACCCTGTACGACCGCTACTTCCTGCACCACGACGGCCGCCGCTACGAGCTGCCGCAGGCGTTCTTCATGCGCGTCGCCATGGGGCTCGCGCTGGAGGAGGACGACCGCGACGCCCGCGCCGTCGAGTTCTACGAGCTGCTCTCGTCGTTCGACTTCATGTGCTCGACCCCGACCCTGTTCAACTCGGGCACCACCCGCCCGCAGCTCTCGTCGTGCTTCCTGACCACAGTGGACGACGATCTCGCCGGCATCTTCCACGGCATCAGCAACAACGCGCTGCTCTCGAAGTTCGCCGGCGGGCTCGGCAACGACTGGACACCGGTGCGCGGCATCGGCGCGCACATCAAGGGAACCAACGGCAAGTCGCAGGGCGTCGTGCCGTTCCTCAAGATCGCCAACGACACGGCAGTAGCTGTAAATCAGGGAGGAAAACGGAAGGGCGCTGTCTGCGCCTACCTGGAGACCTGGCACATCGACGTCGAGGAGTTCCTCGACCTGCGCAAGAACACCGGCGACGAGCGGCGCCGCACCCACGACATGAACACCGCGAACTGGGTACCGGACGAGTTCCTGCGCCGGGTCCGCGCCAACGGGCAGTGGACGCTGTTCTCGCCGGACGAGGTGCCGGATCTGCACGACGCGTTCGGTGACGAGTTCGCCGCGAGGTACCGGGCGTACGAGGAGAAGGCCGCCAACGGCGAGATCAAGGTCTTCAAGCAGCTCCCGGCCGTCGACCTGTGGCGGCGGATGCTCACGATGCTGTTCGAGACCGGGCATCCGTGGATCACGTTCAAGGACCCGTGCAACCTGCGCTCGCCGCAGCAGCACAGCGGGGTCGTGCACTCCAGCAACCTCTGCACCGAGATCACGCTCAACACGACGGTCGACGAGGTCGCGGTGTGCAACCTCGGCAGTGTCAACCTCGCGCAGCACGTGACCGAAGACGGCATCGACCACGCGCGGCTCGAGAAGACCGTGCGCACGGCGGTTCGCATGCTCGACAACGTCATCGACGTGAACTACTACACGATCCCGGAAGCCAGGAACTCCAACCTCAAGCACCGGCCGGTCGGGCTGGGGCTGATGGGGTTCCAGGACGCCCTGTTCACGCTCGGCACGCCGATGGCCAGCAAGGAAGCCGTCGAGTTCGCGGACCGCAGCATGGAGGAGATCAGCTACTACGCGATCACGGCCAGTGCCGAGCTCGCGCAGGAACGTGGCGCGTACCAGTCGTTCGAGGGATCCCTGTGGAGCCAGGGCATCCTGCCGATCGACTCCATCGGGATCCTCGCGCGGAACCGCGGCGAGGCCGAGCTGGAGCAGGACCGCGAGTCCACGATGGACTGGGCGACGGTCCGCGAGAAAGCGCGCAAGGGCATGCGGAACTCGAACGTCATGGCCATCGCGCCGACCGCGACCATCGCCAACATCACCGGTGTGAACCAGTCGATCGAGCCGCTGTACCGCAACCTGTACGTGAAGTCGAACATGTCCGGCGACTTCACCGTGATCAACCCGGACCTGGTGCGGGCGTTGAAGCAGCGCAAGCTGTGGGACGAGCGGATGATCTCGGACCTGAAGCTGCACGACGGCAGCCTCGGCGCGATCGACAGGGTGCCGCCGTACCTGAAGGCCTTGTACGCCACGGCGTTCGAGGTCGACAGCTCGTGGCTGATCGAGGCGGGTTCGCGCAGGCAGAAGTGGATCGACCAGGCGCAGTCGCTGAACCTCTACCTGGCCGCGCCGAGTGGCCGCAAGCTCGACGAGCTGTACCAGCTGGCGTGGCTGCGCGGGCTGAAGACCACCTACTACTTGCGGACGCAGTCGGCCACGCACGTGGAGAAGTCCACGTTGCAGGGCACGGACGGCAAGCTCAACGCCGTCTCCCCCGTGGCCGTCGACCCGTCCTGCTCCATCACCGACCCCGACTGTGAGGCTTGCCAGTAATGAGTATCGAAGCAGGCGCGGCACGCATGTCCGTCGACGACAAGGCGATGATCAACTGTCGCGCCGACGTCAACCAGCTGCTGCCGCTCAAGTACCACTGGGCGTGGGAGAAGTACCTCAACGGCTGCAACAACCACTGGATGCCGACCGAGGTCTCGATGCAGGCGGACATCAGCCTCTGGAAGTCCAAGGACGGGCTGACCGAGGAGGAGCGCCGCATGATCAAGCGCAACCTCGGCTTCTTCGCGACGTCGGAGTCGTTGGTGGCCAACAACATCGTGCTCGCGGTGTACCGGCACCTCACCAACCCAGAGTGCCGCCAGTACCTGCTGCGCCAGGCCTTCGAGGAGGCCGTGCACACGCACACGTTCCAGTACATCTGCGAGTCGCTCGGCCTGGACGACGGCGAGCTGTTCAACATGTACCGGGAGATCCCGTCCATCACGGACAAGGCGGCGTGGGCGCTGCAGTTCACGCAGCACCTGGAGGACCCGGAGTTCAAGACCGGTACGCCGGAGAACGACCAGGCGTTCCTCAAGGACCTCGTGGCGTTCTACGTGGTCTTCGAGGGCATGTGGTTCTACACGGGCTTCGCGCAGATCCTGTCGATGGGGCGGCGCAACAAGATGGTCGGCATCGCCGAGCAGTACCAGTACATCCTGCGCGACGAGTCGATCCACCTGAACTTCGGCATCGACGCGATCAACCAGATCAAGATCGAGAACCCGCACCTGTGGAACGACGTGTTCCAGAAGGAGGTGCGCACGATGCTCGCCGAGGGTTGTGAGCTGGAGATCGCCTACGGCCGCGACACGATGCCGAACGGGATCCTCGGCCTCAACGCCGACCACTGCGAGCAGTACATGCGGTTCATCACCAACCGCCGGTGCGCGCAGCTCGGCCTCGAACCCGTCTGGGAGGCAACGGAGAACCCGTTCCCGTGGATGTCCGAGATGATGGACCTCAAGAAGGAGAAGAACTTCTTCGAGACCCGCGTGATCGAGTACCAGAACGGCGGCTCGCTGGAGTGGTGAGTCAGCAGTCCCGATAGGCGACGCGCACGGCGAGCGCACACAGCTCGTCGTGCCACTCGTCGCTGATCGGGGCCTCGCCGACCGCGGTGCGCGCGATCCGCACCAGGTCGGCGACGTGGTCCTCCACGGCGTCCACCGCCCCGGAGGTCACGAGGTGGTCGCGCAGCTCGTCGAACGCACCCCGTTCGACGAGCGCGCGCACCGATGCGTTGTGCCGCATGGCAAGCGAGATCAGCAACGTCATCTTGTGCTGCTGGAAGTCGAGGCCCGCGGGTTTGCCGCTGGCAACGGAAGAACCGAACGCGTCGATCAGGTCGTCGCGCAGCTGGAACGCCTCCCCCAGCGCTTCGCCGTAGACGGCGAAGGCCGGTGCCAGGTCAGGACGGCCGGCGATCAACGCGCCCAGGGTCAACGGTCGTTGGATCGTGTAGCGGCCCGACTTCACGACCGCGATGTGCCGTGCCAGCACCGGGTTCGCGGCGAACTCGGCGGCCGCGACCACGTCCAGGGCCTGGCCGCCGCACAGTTCCGCGCGCATCTCGCACCACTCGCGGGCGACGTCGGCGCCGAAGCCCGCCATCAGGCCGTCGGCGTAGGTCCACGCGAGGTCGCCGGCCAGGATCGCCAGCGCTTCGCCGTAGCGGCGTGACTCGCCGCGCCAGCCGTTCTCCTTGTGCGCCAACGCATGCCGCGCGTGCACGGTGAGCGAACCCCTCCGCAGGTCCGAGTCGTCCATCACGTCGTCGTGGATCAGCGCGCCGATGTGCAGCAGCTCGACGGCCATCGCGGCTGGCACGGGCAACGATCCCGGGGCGCCACCCGCGGCGAGGAACCCGGTGAGACAGAACAGCGGCCGCAGTCTCTTGCCGCCGGCGTGCACCAAGGACGCGATGTCCAGGACGGGCAGGGCGCCGCGCGGGTCGGGATCGGCGCGGCGGGCGGCCTCCAGGGCCAGGTGGTCGGCCAAACCCACTTCGACGTCGCGCAGCAGCGCGGTCAGTTCGGCGCGTGCGGCGGTCGCGGTGGAAATAGGCGCGGTGGTCATGCGGCAATGATGAGGGCACGGGTCGGTGCGTTGTCAACGAACCGTTCGATATGAGACGACGTCGTTTACCCGAGAAGGTGAGCGCATTTACTCTCGATCTCTCCCAGGTCGCCACATCGGATGGATGCCGCGCATGGAAATTCCGGTCTTGGACCGCACGTACCCCGTTCGGCAGAGCCCTCACTACAGTGCGACCGCCACCGATTTCCACAGGTGGATGGCCGCGAAAGGACCCTACCGAACACCGGCCGCACTGGCTTCGTTTGCAGCCAAAGATTACGTCTACCTCGCTTCGATCGCCTTCCCTGCCTGCAACGAAAGGTTGTTGTGGGAGTTCTCCGGGGTGTGCGCGACGATGTCGGAACAGGACGACGACTGGGCGGATCACTGGGATCCGCTGATCGCCGAGATCTGGACACGACTGGCGTCGCACATCGATCCGCGACAGATGTCCCGGTTGACCGACGCTGTTTCGGCATACAAAGCGGGAACTGAGGAGTACGAGCGGAAATTAATCCAAGGTGACATTCCGCAGGACGTCGGCTCCTATCTCCAATCGAGATACCTGACGATAGGCCAGCTGATCGACCACGTGCTGATCGAAATCAGTCTGGGAATCGACGTGAGCGACTCCCTGAGCGATCCCCTGATGGCTGAGCTCGTCCGGTGCGACGTCGAACGGGTCATCGCCTGCCAGGACGTGCTGTCGTTGCACAAGGAGCTGCACGCCGGCGAGCACGAGAACCTCGTCCACGTGATCGCGGCCGAGACCGGCTGCGGGCGAACCGAAGCCGTCGCCCAGGCGTGTGTGTTCTTCAAGGACGCCAACGCCCGCACGGACCGAGCGGCCGACGCCGTCCTCGCCTCGCCGCTCGGCCGACGCCGGGACATCAGGCAGTTCGTCCGCGGCCTCAACGACTTCGTGGCCGGGCTGATCGAGTGGACGTCCTGCTCGACCCGCTACACGCTCGCGGACACGAGCGAGTGGATCACCCCGACCGTCCCGTACCGCCAGGAGGACTGACCCGTGATCACCGCACCCGGCGGTCTGCCCCTCGCCGGCCACGCGCTCGACCTGATGCGCCGGCCGCTGGAGTTCCTGAGCTCACTGCGCGACCTCGGCGAGGTGGTGGGCTTCCGGCTGGGCCCGAGCACCGCCTACCTGCTCACGACCCCGGACGCGGTGCGGGAGGTCCAGATCACCCAGCTGGCCAAGTTCGGCAAGGGCGGCGCCGTGCTCGACACCGCGCGCGCCGTCGTCGGCAACGGCATCGCGACGTCGGACGGGCCGATCCACCGCCGTCACCGCAAGATGGCGCAGCCCGCGTTCCACCACAGCAGGATGGCGGGCTACACGGCCACGATGGCCGCGCTCGCCGAGCAACGAGCGTCCTCGTGGCTGCCGGGCCAGGAGATCTCGATGACCTACGAGATGCACATGCTGAAGTCGGCGATGCTGGGGCGCACGCTGATCGCCACGGACGCCGACGTCACCAAGGTCCTCTCCGCCGCGCTGCCCGAGCTGGTCGCGGGTCTCGGCCGCCGGGTCTTCCTGCCGCTCACCTGGCCGCACCGGCTGCCGCTGCCGATGAACCGCCGGTACGAGGCGGCGCAACGGGAGCTGAACGACCTCGTCCACCGCACGATCACGGAGTACCGGGCCACTCCCGGCGACCGCGGTGACCTGCTGTCGATGCTCGTCGAGGCCAGGGACGACGCCGGCGAGGGCATGACAGACGACCAGCTGCGCGACGAGATCATCACGATGATGTTCGCCGGTGTCGCCACTCCCGCCGAGACCGCGGTGTGGACGTTCCACGCGCTCGCCGCCCACCCGGACGTCGAGAAGCGCGTGCAGGCCGAGGTCGACGAGGTGCTGGACGGGCGCACCGCGACCTACGACGACCTGAAGCGGCTGGAGTACGCGAAACGGGTGGTCGCCGAGGCGTTGCGGCACCACCCGCCGGCGTGGCTGGTGTCCCGGCGCAACACCGAGGACGTCGTCATCGCGGGAGAGCGGATCCCGGCGGGCTCGGACGTGTTCTTCAGCCCGTACGTGCTGCACCACGACCCGAGGTCGTTCCCGCGCCCGGACGAGTTCGACCCGGACCGGTGGACGCCGGAACGGGCGGGAGAGTCTCCCCGGCACGCCTACATCCCGTTCAGCACCGGCTTCCGCAAGTGCGTCGGTGACGCGTTCGGCCAGGCCGAGGTGCTCACGACGGTGGCCGCGGTGACGGCCCGATGGCGGCTGCGGCAGGTGGGCGAGCCGGAGGCCAGGTGCGACCTGACCTACCGGCTCAAGGACTCCGTCATGCGAGTCGAACCGCGCTAGGCAGCCCTTCGCGTCCTGCGACCGGCCACCGCAACGGGTCGGGCCCGAGCTTCACCAGCTCGGCGATCTGCAACCGCGACCACGCCGAGACCACGCGCGTGCCGTCGAGAACGCTGGACGCGAACTCGGTCCACGGCACGCGTTCGGTCGAGTCGACCTCGTCCGGGTTCGGGTTCGGCTCGTCGTCGGAGAGCACCCGGAACACCGGGCACATCTCGTTCTCGACGACGCCGTCCATCTCGGCGCGGTACCGGAAACCGGGCAGCAGCAGCTCGGGGTCCGAGCACTTCATGCCGAGCTCGTCGCTCAACCGGCGCAACACGGCCTCGGCCATGTCCTCGTCCGGCAACGGGTGGCCGCAGCAGGTGTTGGTCCACACTCCGGGGAAGGTCTTCTTGTGCAACGCCCGGCGGGTGAGCACGGTGTTGCCCGCCGAGTCGAAGACGTAGCTGGAAAACGCCAGGTGCAGAGGGGTGTCCGCGTGGTGCACGACGGCTTTGTCCTCGACGCCGATGGCCGAACCGTCCTCAGCCAGGAGGACCACCTGTTCCACAGTCACGACTCCACGTAATCACAACCGCACCCGGATTCGGAAGCCGCACGAAAGTAGTGAGCTTGAGCGCAGAGATAGCCGCGCCCTAGGTGGTCCAGGTCACCCTGGGGGCATGACCATCCCGTTCGTTCAGGCTCACACCATGTTCCTGGTGCTGGTCAGCCCAACGGGCCAGTACTCGATCTGGCCGGCGGTGCTGCAGGTGCCCGCCGGCTGGCAGGTCGTCCACGGCGTCGCGTGCAAGCAGTCCTGTGTGGACTACGTGCACGCGCTCCGCGACGACCTGCCCGTGGCTGCCTAGCAGGTCAGCCGCGCGTCACCCCACACAGCGTTGTCGAGACTGGTGCCATCGCCGCCATCAGTCACGCGCAACGTCAACGACTTCACACCGCTCACGTCGACGCTGACCGGCATCGCGGGGTCGACGGACCTGCGCAGTGCGCTCTCGTAGAGCACGCGACCGTCGCCCACCACGACGAACGTGACGGATCCTCCGACCCCTGCCGCGCGGTCGACGCGGCCGTCGACCTCGTCGTCCACGCCGACGGTCGCGTCGAAGCGCGTGCACGTCCCGAGCTCGAAGACCTTGTCGGCGGGCGTGGTGCCGATGCCCTTGCCGAACCTGGTGCCGCCCGTCGTCAACGTCCTGCCCTCGACGGAACGATCGTTGCCCGCGACGTAGACCTGTCCGGCGGGCAACGGTTTCCAGACGTGCGTGCGCACGGCTTTCTCCGCCTCGACGCCCGAACCGAAGCGGGAAGGCTGGAACTGCGCGACCGCGGGCACGTCTGTCAGGCCCACGACAGGGTTCGGACCGACCTTGACCGTCCACTTGCCGCTCAAGGACTCGCCAGGAGCGACCCGGAACGCCCTCGTGGCAACGGAAGCGCTCCAGCCGGACGGCACGCGCGGCGCGAACGTCACGTCGTACAGCGGCTGCGCGGAGGTGTTGGTGAAGGTGCCGCTCATCTCGAACGTCTGACCGGGCTGCACCGACACCTGCTCCGGAGTCGTGACCACGGTCGTGGACGGCAACCCGTCCGTGGGCCGCGCGCAGGTGTCGCGGACCGGGCGGCAGACCAGAGCCACGAACCCGCCGTCCTTCGCCACCGGGATCGTCAGCTTCTGGTCGGTGACCTGGGTTTCCTTGATCAGACCGGCCGCGCCGTCGCGCACGACCTCCACCAGCCAGCGGCCCTTGCCGAGCGCCGGCAGATCCAGAGTCCTGGCCTCCCCCGCGATCGCGCCGCCGACGAACCACCGGTCGTCGCTGCGCCGTGCCATCACAACGCTTTCCGTCGGACGGCCCGAGAGCAGCCGAGTCTCGTCCCACGCGGTCGGCGCCTGCTCCAGGAACCACCGCGTCAACGGCTTGGCGTCGTAGGAGTCCGGCCGTCCTGCGAGGTTCTGGATGCCCGACTCGTACAGCACGGTCAGCGCGAGCTCGCCGGCGTCGGTGTTGGAACGAGTGCGATGGAAACCGCCGGGCGTGTAGTCCATGCCGCCCACCACGTTGCGGGTGAACGGCAGCGCGGTGATGTGCGAAGTGGTGAGGCCGCTGGACTTCTCCGCGCCGTGCACGGCCTCGGTCGTCATGACGTGCGGCCAGGTGCGGTGGATGCCGTGCGGCAACGTGGCGCCGTGGAAGTTGACGAGGAAGTGCATGCGCGCGGTCTCGGGCAGGATCTCGTCGTACCAGCGGTAGCGCTCCTGGCCGTCGGAGTCCATGAAGTCGATCTTCAGGCCCTGCACGCCCCACTTCTGCAGCCACGGCAGGTAGTCCGCGCGCTTCTCCGGGGTGTCGACGCTGCTGAACCGCACCCACGTGTGGATGCCGACCCTGCGCGCCTTCGCGTACTGAACCAGTTCGGGGATGAAGCTCGTCTGGCGCCAGTTGGGGTCGTCGTACCAGCCAGCGTCGACCACCACGTACGGCCAGCCGCGCGCCGCCGCGTAGTCGACGAACTCCTTCTGCCTGGCCAGGTCCTGCTGCACACCGCGGCCGCCGGCGAGCCACGTCCAGATGGCGGGGCCGGGCTTGATCCAGCTGGTGTCGCGGATCTTCGAGGCGGGTGCGAGGTCGTCCACCAGCGTCGACTCGGTGACGGTGGCCAGCGAGCCCACGATCATCGTGCGCCACGGGGTTTTCAGGGCGCCGTTCACCGCGACCTTCTCGTCCCACAGCTTCATCTGGAACCTGCCGCCGCCGGTGTGCACGAGGTGGCCACCGGAGTAGCGTCCGTCCACATCGGACTCGGTGATCAGCGCGTAGGTGCCGCCGACGTCGAACAGCGCCGGGTGCATGTACTCGGCCTGTTCGGCGGTCCCGGTGGTGTACTGCAGGAACGGGTTCTCGTAGTCGCGGCGGAACTTCGCGAGCCACGTCGTCGAGTCGGCGGGCAGGACGAACGCCGAGGCCTCACCCGTGACGGCGCCGGTGTCCTGCGGCAGCTCGTAGCGGTAGGCGACGCCGTCTTGGGACTCGCGGACGACGAGTTTGAGGTCGTTGACGCCCGCCTTGAACCGGTACGTGGTCTCGGTGGCGCGCACGGTCCGGTCCAGCTTCTTGCCGGACGTGGTGTGGTAGCGCTCGAAGATCGCCCGCTTCGACTTGCCGGTCAACGTCAGACCGGCTGACAGGTCGGCGCGCTCGGTCGTGATCCCGACCGGCGACGGCTGGACGACCGTCTTGGACCCGTACTTCACCGCCAGGGTGACAGCTCCCCCGGCAACGTTCACGACCGCCTGCGGACCGCTCGAACCGGCCTGCGCAGGCGGCACGACGACCAACCCCGCGACCAGAGCGATCACGGCCAGTGTTCTCACCGCCACGGACACTCCCCTCGTGATCCGGGGCGGCGGTCACCGGAAGACATCCAATGACTCGGACGCTATGTCAGGCATTTCGTCCGAGTCAATGGATGTAACAACCGTGAGAACTCCGATGACTAGGGCAGCTTCTTCTCGAACCAGTGCCCGTCGTAGAGGTTCCCGGCCTCCATCGACCCCAGCAGTGCGGTCGTGGTTGAGCTCGGAGTCCGCCGCCCACGTCTCAGCCGTCACGATCCAGTCGGTCATGCGCTCATCCCGCGAGCACCACCAACTGTGACTCAGGTCACTGCAACACTGGAGGCGTGGCGAGCCAACTGGGGGCGTGATGTTCGCGGAGCTGTTCGACGAGCACGCTCAGCCGCTGCACCGATATCTGGCGCGGCGGGTGGGCGTCGACGTGGCTGACGACCTGGTCAGCGAAACCTTTCTGACGGCGATGAAAGGCCAGCGGACCTACGACCCCGAACGCGGCAGCGTCGTCGGCTGGCTCTACGGCATCGCGACGAACCTGTTGCGCGGCCACGCCAAACGCGAGGTCCGGCTGTTGCGCACCGCCGAACGCTACGGCGTCGACCTCGGTGTCGCCGAGACGCTGGAACACACGGTGGTCGCCCGCATCGACGCGAGGTCGCATCTGCGGCGGATCGCCGGTGAGCTGGCCAGGATGTCCGACACCGACCGCGACCTGGTGCTGCTCGTGTCACTCGCGGGTCTGAGCGTCCAGGAAGCGGCCGAGGCGCTCGATCTCAACGCGGGCACCGCGCGGTCCCGGCTGCACCGCCTGCGGGCCAAGCTGAAGGAAGTGGAACATGCGTGACGTGCTGGACGACGACCTGGCGGAGCTCTACACGGTCCGGCCCGCCGACGACGTGCGACTGGCCCGGTTGCGCGAACAGCTCTTCTTCCAGCAGCCGAAACGCCGCGGACGCAGGTGGATCGGGATCGCGGCGGCGGTCGCCGGGGTCGTGCTGGTCGCGGGGCTCGTGGTGTACCTGCGGCCGGCCCCGCACGACGCGCCGGTCGCCACGATGCCCGTCGCCCCCGCGACCTCGCTGAGCGAGGCGGCGGGCCTGCTCGAGATGTCCGCGGAGCCGCGCGGCAAGTACCGGCACATCAAGTACAACGCGTGGCAGACCTACAGCACCGGCGAACCCGGTACCGCGACCTGGGGCGCCACCCAGTTCGAGTTCGAGACCGACGTGTGGCTGCCCGTCGCCCAGGGCCAGGTTCCCTTGGTCAACCGCCGGGCCACCGGTGCCGAGCGGGCGATCGGCGGTGTGCAGAAGCCCGCCGACCACTACCTCGGCAAGGCGGACAAGGGGCCGGGGCTGTGGCAGACGTTGTGCACGCACACGCCGTGCCACGAGGTGAGCATGTTGAACCCGCTGCCCGTGCAGCCGGCGGAGAAGCTGGACAGCGCGACGGAGACGTTGATGTCGCCCTACACCACCAACCAGGAGAAGGCGGTGCTGTACCGCCAGCTCGCCGCGGCCCCCGAGATCCGCTACGACAACGGCGCGGTGACCACCGACGGACCGACGAGCTTCACCCTCGACCCCGCGACCGGCGAGCTGGCCGGCGTCGAGCAACGCGTGTCGTCCCCGAGGACGCTGCCCGCGGGCACCGTGACGCTGTCGGTCACGATCACCTACGAGTGGACCGATCAGCGCCCGTCGTAGGAGCGCGGCAGGTACCACGCCAGGGCGGCGCGCAGCTCGGCCACGTCGCGCTCGCGCCGCCTGCGGGTCCGTTCGTGGGCGATCGGGAACACTCGCACTCCGCCGTTGTGCGCGCCGAAGAAGCGGCGCGGTGCCGGGTCCTTCAGCCAGACGACGACCCACGGGCGCTTCTTGTGCGGCACGACCCGGACGCGCGCCAGCTCGTACCACCAGTACTGGTGGAACTTGCCGTTGCGCGTGGTGGCGATGCCCTCACGACTGATTTCGATGACGACTCTGCTGCGCGCGGCGGCGCTGAAGAACCGCACGGCACGCACGACGAGCACGCAGAACGCGGCCAGCGCCAGCAGCTGCGTGGCGCCGTTGGCGTGCGCGGCCGGGTCGGCGATCGCGGCGGCCAGGAGCCCCGCCGCGAGGTTCGTCAGGCCCCACGCCAAAGGCACGATCCGCGACGTCGAGAACGTCGCGGCCGCGGGCGTCATCGGCGCGGGCAGCTTGGTGGTCGGCGGCTTCGGGGAGACGACCTGCGAGATCAGGCGCGTGACCTCGGTCGGGTCCGGGCGGCGGGCCGGGTCGCGGTGCATGCACTTCTGCACCAGCGGACGCAGCGGCTTCGGCACCCCGTCCAGGTCGGGCTCGCCGTGAGCCGCCCGGTACAGCAACGTCGCGGTCGGCCCTTCGCCGAACGGCCCCTTGCCGGTGGCGGCGTAGACCAGCACCGCGCCCAGGGCGAAGACGTCGGACGGACAGCCGACCTCCTGGCCGGTGATCTGCTCCGGTGACAGGAAGCCCGGCGTGCCGAACACCATGCCGGTCTCGGTCAGCGCGGTGTGCTCCATCGCGCGCGAGATGCCGAAGTCGATCACCCGTGGCCCGTCGGCGCCCAGCAGCACGTTGGACGGCTTGAGGTCGCGGTGCACCAGACCGGCCCGGTGGATCGCCGTCAGCGCCTCAGCGAGCCCCTCGGCCAGCCGGCGCAGGTGGTGCTCGGGCAGCGGGCCGTGCCGTTCGATCGCTTCCTGCAGCGTCGGGCCGGGCACGTACTCCGTCGCCATCCACGGGCGGGCCGCGCGCGTGTCGGCGTCCACGACGGCCGCGGTGCCGGCCGAACCGACCGCGCGGGCCATCTGGACCTCGCGGCGGAAGCGCTCGCGGAAGCGCGGGTCGTCGGCGAGCTCGGCGCGGGCGACCTTGACGGCGACCTGCCGTCCGTCGCTGCCTTGGCCCAGGTAGACCGTTCCCATGGCACCACGACCAAGCCTGCCCAGCAGCAGGTAGTCGCCTATGCGTTGGGGTTGGTCCACCTTCACCGGATCGAGGGTAGCGGGAGTTGGGCGCGAATCCTCACATCTGAGTAGATCTACGTATCGTTGTCACCCATGGGTCGGACCCGCTTGTACCGCAACGGCGAACTCGTGGACCACGGGTTCCCGGTCACCGACGTGGCGCGGCACCTCCAAGATCCAGGTTCGGTCGTGTGGTTCGACCTCTGCGCGCCGTCGGAGGGCGAGATAGGTCTGCTGCGCGACGAGCTGGGCCTGCACGAGCTCGCGATCGAGGACGCGATGGCCGAACGCCAGCGTCCCAAGGTCGACCGCTACCCCACCCACCTGTTCCTGACGGTCTACGCCGCCGAGTACGAGAACCACGAGTTCACGACCACGGAAGTCGACGTCTTCGTGACCGGGAACGCGGTCGTGACCGTGCGGGAGAACGAGTCGTACGACCTCGGCAAACTCCAGCGCCGGTGGGACAGCGCGCCGACGCTGGCGAAGTCCGGTGTCGGGTTCCTGCTGCACGGCCTGCTCGACGACGTCGTGGACACCCAGTACACGGCCGCGCAGAAGCTCGACGAGGACATCGAGGACCTGGAAGACAAGATCTACCAGGAGAAACCCCACGTCGGGCACAAGGCGATCAAGCTGCGCCGCTCGCTCGTGCAACTGCGCAGGGTCGCGCTGCCGATGCGCGAGGTCCTCGGTTCGTTGATGCACAAGGACCACACGATCGTGGACGACACGATGATGCCGTACTACCTGGACGTCAAAGACCACACGCTGTTCACCGCCGAGCTGACGGAGTCGATGCGCGAGCTGGTCACGAACCTGCGCGAGGCCGAGGTCGCGGTGCAGGGCAACCGGCTGAACTCGATCATGAAGAAGGTCACCAGCTGGGCCGCGATCATCGCCGTGCCGACGGCGATCTCCGGCTACTACGGCATGAACGTGCCCTACCCCGGTTTCTCCCAGCCGTGGGGCGTGTGGGCGTCGACGCTGGGTATCTTCGGCCTCTCCTTCCTCCTGTACCTGATGTTCAAGCGCCGCGATTGGCTGTAAATCCCATGAAGATCCACCTGACCAGGCAGAACGAGCTCGCGATCATCACGATCGACGCCCCGCCGCTCAACCTCTACGCCCTCGACCTCGACGCCGAGTTCCACGACGCGTTGGACGAGCTGGGCGACGCACGGGCGTTGCTGATCAACGCGACCGGCCGGGTCGTCAGCGGCGGTGTCGACGTGTCGCTGTTCAAGGCCCAGGAAGACCGCGCGGAGGCCCAGGAGCTGTTCGACCGCATGCTCCTGTTGCCCCAGCGACTCGCCGCGCTGCCGATCCCGACCGTGTTCGCCGCGCACGCGTTGTGCTTGACCTGGGCGTTCGAGCTGGCCGTGGCGTGCGACCTCATCGTCGCGGCCGAGAGCGCCAAGTTCGGCCTGGTGGAGAAGGTCGTGGGCCTCACGCCGACGATGGGCGGCACGCAACGCCTCGCCGCTCGTGCCGGTGTCGGACGCGCCAAGGAGTTCGTGATGACCGGCGGCCTCTACGACGCCGCCACGCTGGAGCGCTGGAACGTCGTGAACCGCGTGCTGCCGGACGAGGGGTTCGCCCACTCCGCCGAACTGTTCGCGGCGAGTCTCGCCGTCGGCCCCACGCAGGCACACGCCGCGACGAAGCAGGTCCTGGCGCACTTCGAGCACGGCGGCGTCCCGGAGGCGGACGCGAACGTCACCACGATCGCGTCCGCGCTGTTCGAGACCCAGGACCTGCAACGAGCCGTGCGCAGCTTCCTCAACGAGGGTCCGGGCAAGGCCACGTTCCAGGGCCGCTGATCAGCCGTTCTCCCGGAACTTGAGCCACCTGTCGCTCAACCCGTCCCAGATCTGCTGGTACTGCTCGAACATCTCCCGCACCCGCTCGAGGTCGATCTGCTCGGGCGGGGTGGAGGCGATGTAGTAGCCGAGATCGTCCTGCAGCCGGTGGAACCGGTAGCTGGCCTCTTCCATCAGCACCCAAAGAGAACGCCACGCGAAGAACGGCTCCAGCGCGCTGACCACGGTGACGACGGCGACGAGCGAGAACGCGGTGCCGGTCCAGGGATCCAGGTTCTGCAGGCCGAGGATGATCGTCGACGCCGCCGACAGCACCAGCGTGGTCAGCCGGACCGTCACCGACTTCCAGCGGAACCGGTGCTTGCGGGCACGGGAGTAGGTGTGGCCGCGCTGGATCTGGTCGCGGACGTACTGGGCGAGTTCCAGCGGCTTCAGGCCGGACGGCAAGTCGGTCACGCGCGAGAGATTAGTGAGCGGGTACCTTCCGCGCGTGCAGTTCGCCGGACCCAGAACCCTGCTGGCCGTTCACGCCCACCCCGGTGACGAGTCGACGTCAACGGGCGGCGCACTCGCCTTGTACGCGAAACACGGCGCCAGAACCGTGGTGGTGACGTGCACCAACGGCGAGTTCGACGACGCGCCGAGCGGAGCGGTGCCCGGCGAGGTCGGCCACCACCCGCAGGCCGTGGCGTCGCACCGGCGCGCGGAACTGCTGGCGGCGTGCGACGTGCTGGGCGTCACAGACGTGGAACTGCTGGGGTATCACGACTCCGGCCACACCGGCGAGGTGCCGGCCGGCGGGTTCTGCACGATCCCGGTGGAGACGGCGGCGGGCCGGCTCGCCGCGCTGATCGAGCACTACCAGCCGCAGGTCGTGGTGACGCATTACAGCTCGCACCGCGACCACCTGCACGTGTGCCGGGTCGCCGGGCTCGCCGTCCGCCGCACCGGCATCCCCGCCAAGCTCTACCTGACCGCTCGCGAGGGCTCGACCACGATCGACATCAGCGAGGTCGCCGACGTGAAGCGCAAGGCGTTGCGGTGTCACGCGAGCCAGCAGGTGCACGGGGCGTTCGCCGTGCAGGAGCAGTACTTCCGCGAGATCGACGTCACCGATGCCCCACTGCCGGAGACCGACCTGTTCGCCGGCATCACGACGAGTGGACCGGACCTGCCCAGATGGTGAGAAGAAGAACCCTGCTGGTCGTCGGCGACCTGGACGAGGCCCGCGGCACGCTCGCCCGCTACGAGGCGGAAGGCGTGAGAACGGTCGTGGTCCCGCCTTCGGACGACCTCACGGCGCTGCACCTGGCCGCGCTGATCGAGCGGCACCAGCCTCAGGTCGTCATCACCGGCTACGAGGACCTCTACGTCCTGCGGATCACCAAGCAGGCCATCTACAGCACCGGAATCCCGGCCAAGCTCTACCTGACGACGACCGGCGGCTCGACGGTCATCGACACCGGGGACGGGGCGAACGCGAGCCAGGAGCACTACTTCCGCGCCCTGGACACGACGAACGCCCCGTTGCCCGAGACCGATCTGTTCGCGGGAATCTAGATTCCCAGGCCGGACAGCAGACCCTGCACGAGGTCGGCCGCCTGGGAGAGAAGGCTGCTCGCCTGGTTCACGAGACCCATGACCGTGCTCATCAGTGCGTCCATCGGTGGGACCTCCCCGACAAGACCCGGTGAGCGTGTCCCACCGGGTGTTGCCGGGAATCAAAGCGCTAGCACACGAACACCGCGCGCCCACTCACACCATTGAGCTAAAAGGACTGTCTTAATAGGACTACCGACGACCCAGTGACGTGCAGGTGAAGCCCGCCCGGCGAATAACGTCCGGGTCCAAAATGTTCCGCGTGTCAACGACAACGGGCTGCCGCACGGTCTCCGCGAGACGCGCCCAGTCGAGCGAGCGGAAGTCCGGCCACTCGGTCAGCACGACCAGAGCGTCGACGTCCTTCGCCGCCTGGTACGGATCGTCCACAACGGACACCGGACCGAGGTCCGTGCCGGCGGCCAGCGCCGGGTCGTAGCCGACGAGATCCGCGCCGGCCTGCTTCAGCAGTGCCGCCACCGCCAGTGCCGGCGAGTCGCGCAGGTCGTCCGTGCCGGCCTTGAACGTCAGACCCAGAATCCCGAGGCGCACGTGCGACAGCGAGCCGCCGCGCTTGCCGGTGACCGCGAGGCGGACCTTCTCGACCATCCGCGTGCGCTGGCGCTCGTTGGTGTCGATCGTGGCGCGCAGCAGGCGGAACTCGAAGTCCGCGGCGTCCGCGGCCTGGAGCATCGCGTGCGTGTCCTTGGGCAGGCAGGAGCCGCCCCAGCCGGGACCGGGCGACAGGAACGCCTGGCCGATGCGCTTGTCGTAGCCCATGCCCTCGGTGACGTCGGAGATGTTCGCGCCGAGCCGCTCGCACAGCTCCGCCACCGCGTTGACGTACGAGAGCTTCATCGCGAGGAAGCAGTTCGCCGCGTACTTGACCAGTTCGGCCGAGGCCGCGTCCGTCAGAACCGTAGGCGCGCCAAGGCGTGCGTAGAGAGCGGCCACCCGCTCGGCCGCGTCCTGCTGGTCGCAGCCGACGACGATCCGGTCCGGGTTCAGGAAGTCGTGGACCGCGGAACCCTCGCGCAGGAACTCGGGGTTCGAGACGACTGCCACGTCGTCGCGGCGCAGCAGCTCGGCCGTGCGGATCGACGTGCCGACCGGAACCGTGGACTTGTTGACGATCACGCAGCCGGACGGCAGCAGGTCGCGCGTCTCGTCCACAACGGACTCGACGGCCTGCAGGTCCGCGACGCCGCCCACACCCATCGGCGTCGGCACGCAGAGGAACACGACCTCGGCGTCGGCCACCGCGGCGGACGCACCGAGCACGAAGGACAACCGGCCGGACGCGATGCCCTCGCTCACCAGATCCGCGAGACCCGGTTCGAGGATGTCGACCTCACCGCGCGAGAGCCGTTCGACCTTGGCCTGGTCGACGTCCGCGCACACCACGCTGTGCCCCAGCGACGCGAGGCACGCGCCGGTGGTCAGACCGACGTACCCGGTGCCGACGACCGCGATCCTTCTGACGAACATCATTCTCCCGTTCGATTGACGGCGAACGCGCGAAGCACGGCGTCGTCGCTCACGTCGATCATCTTGTTGCCCCACTGGTCGGTGCCCGGGGTCAGCTCCGGCCTCCCGTCGGGGAACGGGCCCCGCGAGACGAACCCGGTGAGCCCGTCGAACACCCCGACGTAGTTCTCGGCCTGCGGTCGCCAGTCGAGCTCCGCCTCGCAGCGACGCCTGCCCTCGAAGCCGAGGCGGCCACGGCGTTCCGCGTCGTCGAGCAGGTCGAGCAGCGACGTGGTGAACGCCTCCACGTCACCCGGCTCGACGTAGACCGCGCAGTCCCCCGCGGACACCACGGTCTCCGTCAGCCGGTACGAGACGACCGGCAGAGCGTAGGCCATGTACTCCATGGTCTTGTTCATAGTGGACACGTCGTTCAAAGGCGACAACGGATCCGGACCGAGTCCCACCGCGGACGTTGACAGATAACGGGTGATCTGTTCGGGCCCGACGCGTCCGGTGAACTCGACGTACGGGTCGAGGCCCCAGGCCGTGGCCTGCTTCTTCAGGTCTTCGAGGCAGTCGCCGAAGCCCAGCAGCGCGAAGCGGACGTCGGTGCGGCCGCGGTCGAAAACAACTCTCCGTGCGACTTCGAGCACACCGTCGACGCCGTCCTGCGGGCCCATGATTCCCAGATAGGCCACCAGGTGTTTGCCGCCGCGTCGAAGCTCGTCCACGCCCTCGACAGGTCGCATCACGGTGGTGTCCGGGCCGGAGCGCACGACCGTGGTGTGCTCGGGCGGCACGGAACCGCGCGTCCACGCGATCTTCTGGTACGAGGTGTTGGTCGACGTCACCCGGTTGGCCGTGCGGAACGTCCGGCGCTCCAGCCACTTCAGGATCCGGTACTGCAGCTTGCCCGCGGCGCCCGTCGGCTCGCCGAAGCGGGACAGGAACACCTCGGGGTTGAGGTCGTGGTGGTCGAAGACGAACTTCACGCCGCCGAGCCGCCACAGCAGCGCGAGGGCCCAGTACGTGTCCGGCGGGTTGCACGCCTGCATGACGTGGAATCGCTTGCGGGCACGGACTTTCACGCTCAGCAACGCCGTGCGCACCCAGCAGTACAGGAACTCCCACGCGTAGCCGAGCACACCTTCGGCCTGCGGCGGCGGAGCGTACTTGTACAGGTGCACTCCGTCGAGGAGCTGGTAGGCGGGATCTCCCGGACCTTTCGGGCAGATCACCGAAACCTCGTACCCGGCGGCGGTCAGCGCGCGGCACTCCAGCCAGACGCGTCTGTCCAGCGGCACCGGCAGGTTCTGCACGATGATCAACACGTGCGGTGCACTCACGGCAAGCCTCTCCAGCAAAGGTTTCAACGCTCATCTAGTCGTTCGCACCACGGGACTCCGTTACCTCGTGGTGCGGTCGGCGGACCACGTCCCGGCCTCGCCGCGCAGGCTGCGCCACCGCGCGAGCACCTTCTCGACCACCAGAACCGCCAGGAAACACGCCGCGTCCGGCGTGGTGACCTCCCCCGCGCGGACCAGTGCCCGCAACCGCCCCAGCCCCAGCGGCGGCTGGTCCGCGCGCAGCCCGAGCGCGTCCAACTCCCGGTTGCCGAGCCGCACTCGCGCCCGCCGCCGCACCAGCGCGGAGACCGTCCGCGCCGGACGCACGACCGCGCGCGCCTGCGGCACGATCCTCTTCTCCGCCGGGGAGAAGCTGCGCTGCACGTACCCGTCGTCGTTGATGATCTCCGGCATCGGGAACACGCGGCTGTGCCCGATCTCGGCCAGCAGATAGGCACCCGTGCCGGACAGGCCACGCCGATCCGCGAGCAACGCGCCCATCGCCCGGTGGAAACCCTTCGCGACCCGACCGGCCCCCTCCAGATCGAGCTCCGGGACGGGAGAGCAGGCGAGCGCGCCGCTGTCGGCGAGAGCGGAGACCATGGCGCGCAACGACTCCGCGTCCAGATCGACATCCGCGTCCAGGTACAGCCGCGGGAAGGCCGAGCACTCCTTGTCCCCCAGCGTCATCGCGTGCACCTTGCCGGCGATCGCGGTCTCGACCACCCTCACGCCCGCCGCACGAGCCACGTCCGCGGTCGCGTCGTCGCAGGCGTTCGCCACCACGACGACGTCCAGCTCACCCGCCGACGTCCCGGCGAGCAGGACCTCCAGGCAGCGCGCGATGCCCCGTTCCTCGTTGTGCGCGGGGATCACGACACCCGCGATCGAGCGTGTCACAGCGACGTCATCTCCTGTGCGCGCGCCTGCCAGCCACCCGACCAGTCGGCCCGCCGGCGCCACACCTCGCGCCACCGGGGCTGCTTGCGCAGCACACTTTCGGCCAGTGCGCGCAACGCGACTCCGGTGCGCATGGCGAAGAGGCCGTACTCCTTGTGCTTCAGGTGCTGCCGCACCACCGTCGCGCGACCGGTGAGCACCAGCACGTCCCGGTTGGCCCGGTTCGCCGACGACGCGCCGACGGCGTGCTCGAACTCCGCCGACGGCGCGATGCGCGGCTGCAGTCCCGCGGCGGCCGCGCGCAGGCACAGGTCCTGGTCCTCGCCGTAGATCCGGTAGGTCTCGTCGAACCCGCCGAGCCGCTCCCAGGTCTCCCGCGAGACCAGCAGGAAGCCACCGCTGACCACGTCGACGGGCCGGTCGTCGTCGCGCTGCCAGTCCCCGAGCGACTCGGGGTCGAACAAGGCGGAACCGCGGAACACGCTCGACAGGCCCAGCATGCCGCTGGTCAGGCTCCACGCGGTGATGCGGCCGAAACAACTGCGCGGATCGACCTGACCGTCGGGTGTCACGCACCGGCCGCCCACGATGCCGGTCTGCGGCCGGGCGCGCAGCAGAGCCAGTGCCGCGTCGATGCTTCCCGGCCGGGGACACGCGTCCGGGTTCAGCAACAGGAAGTAGTCGCCCTTCGCCCGTTCCGCCGTCCGGTTGACGGCGAAGGCGAAACCGGTGTTGCGGTTCAGGCGTTCGACCGCGCCCGTGCCGAGCAGGTCCTCGGCCACGTCGGCGGCGTCGTCGGCGGATCCGTTGTCGGTGACCAGAACCTCGTGGGGATCCGACGGCGCGGCCGCTCCCTGGAGTGAACGCAACGTGGCACCCAGGTGATCGGCGGCGTTGTAGGACACCATCAAGATCGACAAACCGACCAGCCCGGAGCCACGACTCATGTCAGTTGGATCGAGGGCTGCTGGAGTGTCGTTACAGTGATCGGCATGCTCCGCCGCCTTGTGCTTCCGCTCACAGCGCCGATCGGGTCCGTCAAGCAGATCTCCTCACCACGGCCCGATGTCGTGCTCACCTACGACGACGGACCACAACCGGGCGCGACCGAGCGGGTGCTGTCCGCGTTGGCGGAATTCGGCTGCACGGCAACGTTCTTCGTGTTGCTGGGCCGCGCCCGCAAGCACCGGTCGCTGCTGCGCGAGGTCGCGGACGCCGGCCACGAGATCGCGTTGCACGGCGTCGACCACGTCCGTCTCACTTCGCTGCGGGCCTCGGCGGTGCGCAGGCGGACGCTCGACGGCAAGCGGGAGCTGGAGGACCTGACCGGCCGCGAGGTCAGCTGGTTCCGTCCGCCATATGGCGCACAGCGGCCGAGCACCTATGCGGCCATTCGGTCCACCGGCCTGGAGTCGGTGGTGTGGAACGCCGCCGGGTTCGACTGGGAGGATCGGCCCGCGCGGGACATCGCGGCGCGGGCGCTGGGGGAAGTCCACAGTGGATCAGTGCTGCTGATGCACGACGGGTTCGCGGGGCCTGGTGACGGTGTCGACGACGGGCCTGAGCCGACGTTCGACCGCGGCGAGGTGACCCGGCTGCTCTGCGAGGGCCTCGCCGAACGCGGCCTGAACGGTGTGTCGCTCAAGGATTCCCTGCGAGAAGGCACAACCGTCCGCCGCGCCTGGTTCCGCTCCTGACTCACCACGCAGGCACCGAACGGTGCGCCGTTCCTGACTCAGCGCACCGGCACCGGCGACGCCGCCGCCGCGATCAACAGCTCGGGCGCAGCCGATCCGTCCGCGGGCACCCGGTAGATCGACGACCGCTTCTCGTCGCCTCGAGTCGCGGCGTAGGCGAGCGTCCGGTCGTCCAGCCACACCGCCTGGTCGTCGATGCCAACCGTGCCGTCGATGACGATCTCCTTGCCACCGGCCAGATCAGCGACCGCCAGCGCCCACG
Organism: Lentzea sp. NPDC051838; assembly: GCF_040681245.1. Taxonomy (NCBI): domain Bacteria; kingdom Bacillati; phylum Actinomycetota; class Actinomycetes; order Pseudonocardiales; family Pseudonocardiaceae; genus Lentzea; species Lentzea sp. NPDC051838. The sequence continues at coordinate 511,984 of NZ_JBFAYI010000003.1, read as the reverse complement.
GACCAGTACGCGCGGTGCGCTTCTTGTACGCCACCTTGGTGCCATCGGGTGACAGCGACGGGCATTCCGCGGTCTGCCTGATGTCGGTCATCGTGCGCGCGGCCAGATCGCCCTTCATCAGCCAGGTGCGTCCGGCCGTGGCCAGGGTGGCGTAGAACGTCCGGTCGTCGGACGCGACGGTGACACCCCAGTAGTTGATGTCCGGCGCTGTCATCACCTGGCCGGACACCGTGGAGGTGAAGTGCTCCAACGACTCGATGAGCTCTCCGGTGGCCAGGTTCAGCACGCCGGTGCGCGTGGAGAACCCGCCCGGCACCGAGTACGAGTCACCGGTCACGAAGGTCGTCCACGAGATCACCTTGCCGGACGCCGACACCCGCGCGCGGCTGGGCGTGCCCGGCAGTGCGACCGTCCTGACGACCTCGCCGCCGGCGTCGAGCACAGCCGCCTCGTACTGCGGTCCCAGCCCCGCCAGCCGCAGGCACACCGTCGTGCCCGCCGCCGCGTAGACGCGCTGGCACTTGAGCGAGGTCGGCGTGCGCGGGCCGGTGGGGTCCGCGAGCGACACCTGGTCGACCTGCCCCTGGTAGCCCTCGAGGTCGACGAACAGCAGACCGTCCCGCGCCGGTGGCGAACTGGCCGCCTGGACGCGGTTGTTCTTCGCCGCGGTCCACGCGACGAACCCGCCGCCGCCGAGCAGCACGAGCACGATCGCCACGACGCCGAGCAGGATCCTGTGACGGGCGAGCACACTCACGCGTCGCTCTCCTTCTTCCGGCTGGTGAGAACGAACGCCACGCCGAACGCGGCCACGAGCGCCACCGCCGCGACGAGCACGGCGGTCCGCATCTCCAGGAACGTCAGCAGCACGCCGAACAGGACGGACGAGACCAGCCGCGCGGCCGCCTGACCGGTCTGCAGGATCGCGAGACCACTGGCGCGCAACGACTCCGGCACCAGCTCCGCTCCGTGTGCCATCAGCACACCGTCCGTGGCCGCGTAGAAGAGCCCGTGCAACGCCAGCACCGCGCACACGATCCCGATGCCTCGGCCGCCGGTGACCAGCAGCGCGTACACACCGAGCAACGCGACGTGGCCGAGCGCGAACATCCGCCAACGGCCGACCTTGTCCGCCACCCGCCCGAGCGGCAGCGCGGCGAGCAGGAACGCGAGCGCGGTGCCCAGCGGCAGCAGCGGCAGCAGGCTCGCCTTCACGTCCGCGGTGCGTTGCAGGACGACGAACACGAACGCGTCGCTGATGGTGGTCAGGCCGAGCGCGGCGGCCGCGACCGTCGCGCCGCGGAAACGTCTGCCGCGCAACAGGTTCAGACCATCGCGAATCGAGATCTTGGGACGCGGGGCGACCGCGGCGGCCGGCGCCGGGCCGGACACGAAGCTCATCAGCACGATCACACCCAGCAGCGCGAAGCAGAAGCTCACGCCGAACACGATGCTGGGGTCGGCACCGAGCTGGAGCAGGATCAGGAAGGTCACCAACGGCCCGAGCATCGCGCCGAACGTGTCCATCGCCCGGTGCAGCCCGAACGCCCGCCCGAGGGTGTCCGACGGGGTGGCCAGCGAGATCAGCGCGTCCCGCGGCGCCGTCCGCAGACCCTTGCCCGCGCGGTCCAGCGACACCATCGCGCCGAGCGCGGCGGTGGACGCGCCCGCGAACGGGAACAACAGTTTGGTGATTGCGGACAATCCGTATCCCGCGAGAGCGACGACCTTGTACCGGCCGAGCCGGTCACCGAGGTGGCCGCCGACCAGCCGGAGCAATACCGTTGCCCCGCTGTACAAACCGTCGAGCAATCCGAATTGGACAAATCCGAGCTGCAGGACGTAAAGCACGTAGACCGGCATGAATGCCGTGACCATTTCGGACGAGACGTCTGTGAGGAGGCTCACCGTGCCGAGCGCGAACACCGTGCCCGGTACTTTTCCTCCGACGCTCGTCTTGCCCGAGGGGTCGACGGGGGTCTGCCGCGCGGAGGCCAGATACATCGGGTACGTCTCCTCCGCTGGGTCGGCTAGGGGTGGACCGCCTCGTGCGCGACCGCGATGACCTCGTCAGCTGCGCGTTCCCACGAGTAGTGCCCGCGAACGGAAGCCGCCTCGGCAGCCGTTCGCTCGAACACGGAATCGTCCACCAGCAGGCTGGCGATGACACCGGCCAGCTCTGCTGACTCATCGGTCTGCACCAAGGCTCCGTTACGCCCGTGTTCCACGATCTCGGGCATGGCGAAGGCGTTGCGGGCCACGCAGGGCAGCCCGCGGGCCAGTGCCTCGACGAGCGCGATGCCGAACCCCTCGAAACGCGACGGCATCACGAACACGTCGTGCTCGTCGTAGATCGCCGCCATCCGATCGATGGGCTGCCTGCCGAGGAACGTCACGCCGGGCGGTACCTCGCCGGGCAGCGGCCACGTCAGCGGGCCCACGACCGTCAGGGTGATCTCCGGGTCCACATCGGCCCGAAGCCGCGCGAGCGCCGCCACGACCTGCGGACCGCTCTTGGTGAAGAAGTCCTTGCCCACCAGGAGAAGCCGCCTGCGCGGGCCTTCGAGGCGACGCCGCACGACCTCGGCGGGCACCTCGGCTCCGCTCCACGCCGCCGACGCGCCGGGGTTGACGACGTGCACCCGTTCCTTCGGCACACCGGAGACGCTCACCAGGTGGTCGGCGAACCACCGGCTCATCGCGATCACTCCGGCGGCGCTCGCGTAGAGCCCGCGCTGCCGGTCGCGCAGCCGTTCGAGGTCCGACCGCGTCAGCGACGGGAAGTGCACGAGCCCACCGGAGGCGTCCATGTGATCGAACAGGACGTCGTAGCTCAGGTCCTGCAGGATCAGGAACGGCGCGTCGAGCGGCGCGAGGTCCTGGACCTGCAGCACGACGTCGCAGGGGTTCTCCCGCAGCCCGCGCTCCAGACTCGCCGCGCCGTAGCGGCGGGCGAGCCGCGAGTGCTTCCACATGGACACCCACTTGCCGTCGACGCGGCGGGCGTTCAAGGCCTTGAGAGTCGTCCGCACCGCGGTCGGGTAGTGCAACCCGATGTCCACAACCTCGATACGCTCACGTAGTGCGTTCCTGAGGTTCCAGGGAGTGTGCGACCAAGTCAGTTCCGGCCGAGGGTCCCAAGCGCAGGCGAATCCGAGTCGCATGAGCCACACCTTAGCTCTGCGTAACGAAATCCCGGACCACGCGATTATCCGTTCGTACAGCGCGACCGACCGCGACCCAATGAGGATGAGCATGGATTTCTGGAAGACCATCAAGGTCCTCCTCCGGCGGTGGTACGTCGCTTTGCCTGTACTGGTGCTGTCGCTCGGCACAGCGGGGATCGTGTTCGCTTCCGTGCCGCCGCAGTACGAGTCGACGGGAACCGACCTGCTGACCGTGCCGAAGGCGGGCGCCACCGTCACCAACGACCCCACCAAGCCGGCGGGCATCATCAACCCGCTGCTGGCGTTCGACGCGAGCCTCACCACCACCGCGCAGCTGCTCACCCAGGTGCTGCTGGACCCTGCGGTCTACGCGCAGCTGACGGGCAACGACAAGCACATCGAGTGCCAGGCCGGTGACGGAGGGTTGCGCGGGCCGTTCGTGCAGGTGGTCTGCACCGCCCCGACGCCGGAAGCCTCGAAGAAGACCGTCGAGAACGCGTTCGCGCGGCTGAGCTCCGAGCTCATCGAGCGCCAGAAGAAGCTCGGCGCGCCCGAGGCGACGTTCATCAACGTGGAGACCGTCGTCGCGCCCACCGAGGCCACCCTGCTCGTCGGCGGCAAGCTGCGGGCCGCGGGTGCCGCGCTGGCACTGGGCCTCGCGGCGAGCCTGACCTCCGCGTTCATGATCGAGAGCTTCATGCAGCGCCGGAAGCCCAAGGCGGGCAAGGACAAGAAGCCCGACGACTCGGAGCCCCAGTGGCCGAAGGACCCGCCGCCCGGCGACGGGCCGCGCTACAACAAGATGGCCAGCGAGGCGAACCCGACGGTGCGCATTGCGCGGCCAAGCTGACCTGAAGGCGGCAGGCCAGCGGCGGACGCTCACGCGTGCCGACGGCGCCACGCTGGCCGTCGTCTACATCGCCGTGCTGGTGCTCATCCCGGCACGGCTGGTGTTCTCCGGTCTGCCGCTCGACGTGCGTCCCTCGTTGCTGCTGGGCTTCGGTCTCGGCTTGATCTGGCTGTGCGCGCACATGGTGGACGGCCTCGGCATGGCCAAGGGCCGCAACGCGGTCCGCACCGCGATCTTCGTGTTCGCCGCGTCCCAGATCGCCACCTACGGGTGGGCGACGTACCAGCACATGCCCTACGACGAGCTGAAGTCGGCGGACCTGAGCTTCGTCACGATCGTCGCCCTGATGGCGTCCGGGCTGCTGATCGTCGACGGCGTGCGGACCCTGGACCGGCTGGACCGCGTGCTGCAGTTCGTCGTCATCGCGTGCGCGATCATGGCGACGATCGGCATGCTGCAGTTCTTCACCGGCTTCGACCTCACCCGGTACATGGTGGTGCCGGGACTGCGCGAGGTCGGCACCGGTGAGGCGGTGCTGCAGCGGTCGATCTTCCGGCGGCCGTCGGGAACCGCGGGCCACCCCATCGAGTTCGGTGTCGTGTGCTCGTTCGCGGTGCCGCTCGCCGCGCACTACGCGTTCCGCGCGAAGCTGCGCAAACAGCCCAGCCGGCGCTGGTGGTTCTGCCTGACCGTGCTGGCGATGGGCGGCGTCGTGTCGCTGTCGCGCTCGGCGATCCTGGGCATGCTGGTCGCGGCGATCGTGCTGCTGCCGACCTGGCCCGCCAAGCAGGTGATGCAGACGCTGGTCGCGATGCTGGGGTTCCTGGTGGTGCTGCGGGCGTTCGTGCCCGGCCTCGTCGGCACGCTGCTGAGCCTGTTCAGCAACATCTCCAACGACCCGAGCATCCAGGGCCGCACCGACGACTACGCGAGCACGAGCGCGACGATCGCGAAGCACTTCTGGCTCGGCCGCGGCTTCGGCACCTACCTGCCTACGAGGTTCGGCCCGATCGACAACCAGTACCTGGGATCGTTGGTGGAGAACGGCGTCATCGGGATGCTGGCGTTTCTGTTCCTGTTCCTCGCCGGCATGTACGCCGCCGCGTCGGCCCGCAGCCTGAGCGCCGAGCCGTACGTCCGCGACCTGGCGCAGACCATGCTCGCCTGCATCACGATGCTCGGCGTCTCCAGCGCCACCTACGACACCTTCGCGTTCAAGATCGCGAGCGGGCTGATGTTCATCCTCCTGGGTTGCAGTGGCGCGCTGCTGCGCATGCAACGTGCGGCGGCAGCCCTCCCTCCGGTGTGGAGACGAGGGCTGCCGTGGCCGCGCGAGTGACCGTCCTGGGCTCAGCCCTTGACGGTCGCGCCGTCCTCGTAGGTGTTGTTCGTCCAGTCCACCTGTCCGTCCAGCCGTGCCGGGCCGTAGACGTAGTTGCGGGTGAACACGTTGTTGCGGATGACCCGGTTCGTGCCCTTGGGGTCGAGGTAGACGGTGTAGTTGCCGCCGTTGAGCAGGTTGTTCTCGATCAGGATGTTCGACGGGGAGCCGAACTCGCCGCCGACCAGGATCGCCGAGGTCTGGTTCTTCGGGTTCTCGATCCGGTTGTGCCGGATGGTGATGTTCGAGCCACCGGTGATCTGGATGCCGTCGTTGTGGTCACCGTCGCCCCGGCTCAGGTCGTGGATCCAGGAGTCGATCAGCGACGAGCCCTTCTCCATCTTGACGCCGTCCGAGCACCCGCTGACGTTGATGCGGATCGAGGTCACGTCCTCGAAGCCGACGCCGTACTCGCAGTTGTCGCTGCCCACGATCTCGACGTCCTGCAGGGTGAGCCCGGCGTTCTTGTCCACCAGGTACACGCCCCACTGGCCGGTCGCGGTGATCTTGCTGCGGGTGATCTTCACGTTGTCCGCGGTGACGCGGATCGAGCACGGGATCTGCTTGCCGTCGATGACGGTCCCGTCCTTGTCGATCAGGTACTCACCACCGTTGCACCCGAGCGCGGCGAGCTTCACGCCGGTGGGCGCCCAGCCCGTGTTGTTCGGGCCCGGCCAGCCACCGGCGACGGGCGGGGTCGGGGTGGACGGCGGCTTCGGGCTGGTCGTGGTCGGGAGCGGCTTCGCCGTCGAGGAGTTCGAGCTGGACGGTGCGGCGCTGCTGCTCGAAGCGGGCGTCGAGGACGCCGTGGTCTCCGAGCTGGAGGCAGTGGTGGGTTTGCCCTCCTCCGCAGCCTTACCGGCCTGACACCCGGTCACAGTCAGTACCAGCGCTGCTGCGGCAAGCAGAACAGTGCTGGTCACGGCCTTATCACGGGCAGTTCTCATACAGATTTCCTTTGCGTGATCCTCGCGCCGGACATGCGGAAGTCCAGGCAATGTCACTTTCGTCGGTCCCCCCGCTACTTCGCGGCAACACGGCACTTCCTACCCCACGGCCGCGTGAAATCCAAACCTTTGACAAGAATTTCGCCAGCCATAAAGAAAATTGATCGCTCCGCGCGGGAGGAGGCCAGATGAGCGGCGAAGATCCGTTGAGCAGCACCAAAAACGCGGACGACCAGCAGAAGTCCACCCCGTCCGGAAAGATCCGCCGAGCGCTCGGCCTGAGCTTCCTCAACACCGTCTTCGGGCGAATTGGAACCTTCCTCACAGGAATCCTTCTGGCGCGCATGCTCGTGCCGGAGGACTTCGGCGCGTTCGCTGTCGCACTGGTCGCTCTGGGTGCACTTTTGGCCATCAACGAACTGGGCGTGAGCCTCGCCCTGGTGCGCTGGCCCGGTGACCCGAGGGAGATCGCGCCGACCGTCACGACCATCTCGTTCCTGTCCAGCTGCGTCCTGTACGCCCTCTGCTGGGTCGGCGCGCCGGCCTTCTCGGAGGCCCTCGGCGCACCCGGCGCGACCGGCGTCGTCCGGCTGCTCTGCGCGTCCGTGCTGATCGACGGCGCCACCGCCGCCGCGGCGCAGTTCGTGAACCGCGAGTTCCGCCAGGGCACCCGTCTCACCGTCGACATGTCCAATCTCGCCCTCACGACCGGTGTGACCGTAGCTTTGGCGCTGGCCGACTACGGTGCGTGGAGCCTCGCATGGGGCCGGTTGGTCGGCAACGCCTTGTCGGCCGTGCTGCTGTTCCGGCTGGTGTCGATGTGGCCCAAGCCGGGGTTCGACCGCAAGCAGGCGCGGGAGCTGGTCGCGTTCGGGCTGCCGCTGGCCGGTGCCAGCCTGCTCGTGTTCGCGATGCTCAACGTCGACTACGTGATCACCGGCCACCTGCTCGGCGCGGTCGCGCTCGGCCTCTACCTGCAGGCGTTCAACCTGGCCAGCTGGCCGGTGAACATGTTCTCCGTGGTGATCCGCAGGGTCTCGCTCGCCGCGTTCGCGCGGGTGCAGGACGACCCGGTGGCACGTGAGGCCCTGCTGGCCAGGTTCACCGCGCTCCTGTTCGCCGGTGCGCTACCGGTGTGCGGACTGCTCGGTCTGCTCGCCCTGCCGACGGTGACGACGCTGTACGGCGCGAAGTGGGCGGGATCCGCCGCCGCGCTGCAGTTCCTCGTGGTGCTCGGGATCGTCCGGGTGGCCACCGAGCTCGGCTACGACTTCCTCGTCGCGCTCGGCCTGCCAGGCCGCACGCTGTGGTTGCAGGGCATCTGGCTGACGGCGCTGATCACGCTGTTGCCGGCGGGTGCCCTGCTCGACGGCATCCGGGGTGTGGCGGCGGCACACGCGCTCGTGGCGGTGCTGCTGGTGCTGCCGGCCTTCACCTACGCGGTGTGCCGCACCGGAGTCCGGGCACGGGTGCTGGGCGCGGCCGTGGTGAGGCCGCTCGTGGGCGCCGCGCTGCTGACCGCGGTGGTGCTGACGGTCCGGTGGTACACGGAACCGTCGCTCACCCAGCTGCTCCTCGGGGGCGTGCTGGGTGGCGGCGTGTACCTGGCCGTCGTGTGGCCGATGCGCGGCCTGGTCAAGCAGCTGGGCTGACCAGACCGCGCCTGGCTTCAGCGCCGGGCGTTCGCGTCGTCCACCACCAGTCGGCCGCGCAGCCGGGAGATCTTGCGCTTCACCTTGTACGTGGCGAGGCCGCTCGCCGAGCGCACCACGTCGAGTGCCCGCACCCCACCGGACGTGCGGAACGCCATCGCGGCCTCGTACTCGCTCTCCTGCAGCTCGGCGGCACGCCGGAGACTGAACCTGTCCACGACCAGCTTGCGGCCGAACTCGCCGAGCTCAGCCCGCAACGAGGAGGACTCGGAAAGCCTGCGCAAGGCTTCCCGCAGCGCGGGCACCCCGTCGCCGCCGATGCCGAACCAGCCGGCCGACAGGAACCGCGGCAGGGTCTCGGGCGTCAGCAGCTCGCTGAACCCGTCCTCCCCCACCACGACGAGCGGCTTGCCGAACGACAACGCGCGCAGCGCCGACCCGCCCATGCCGATCGAGATGTCCGCCGCCGCGTACGCGGGCCGAGGATCGCTCAACGCACCCGTCATCACCACCGCACGACGGCCCGCGCGCGCGTTGGCCGCAGCGGCTCGTTCGGCGATCTCGTCCCGGCACGGCCCATCGCCGACGATCGCGAGCTGCACGCCGTCGAGCTCGGCCACGGCGTCACACGCCGCCAGCAGGCCTGGGCGCTTCAGGTCCGGCACGAGCCTGGTGACCATGACGATCAGCAGGCCGTCGTGCAGGTCGTACTCCTTGCGGAACTCGGCGCCGGAGACGTCCGGGTGGTCCGCGTCGGTGTCGACGGGAGGCTCCAGGAGCGTGACGCGGTGGTGCCCCGCGGCGACCGCCTCCGCTCGAATCTCCTCGGTACCGACGATGAGCGGGATCGTGCGCGGGAAGAACGGCACCACCGACATGGACATCACCGTCGCGATCGGCGCGGCGGCACCGCGCAGCCCGGGGCCGTAGAAGGCCTCGAACGCGGGCGGCCACTCGTAGCCGTGCACGACGTCGATGCCGCGTTCCTTCACCACCCTGTCCAGCACGCCGACGACGCGGCGGGACGGGCGGCTGCGCTCCAACGGGATCTCGACGTGCTCCAGGCCGTAGTCGCGCACCAGCGACACGAGCTCACCCGGTTCCGACACGACGACCACCTCGTGCCCGCGGTCCCGCACCGCGGCCGCGAGCTGGATCGCGTTCATCTGGGAGCCGCCGAGCTCCATCGCGTGGGGATAGACGACAACCCGCATGGTCACCTCAGACCGATCACTTGCGCCACGACCGCCGCGCGGGCGGACCACGAATGCTTCTCCGCGAACGCCTGCCTGCGCGCGCGACCGTCTGACTTGTCTTTGGCCGCGCGCACAACGGCGTCCGCGAAACCGGAGAGTTCCTGCACCGCAACGACATCTTCCGACTCGGAGGCGAGCCGGACGGTCGCGGGCAGCGCGGTGCCGACCACCGGGCGGCCGGCCGCGAGATATTCCAGGGTCTTGAGCGGGAACGACGCGCGGTTGAACGCCGTGTCCGCGTACGGGGTGAGCCCGACGTCCATGCACCGCAACCACTGCGGCAGTTCCGCGAACGGCACCGGGCCCACGTGGTGGACGTTCGGGCAAGCCTCCAGCGCGGGCCAGCGGGAAGGTTCCCAGCGAGGATCGCGCGGACCCACCAGCAGCAACCCGATTCCCGTGTCCGCCACGGCTTCCAGGTAGCTGATGTCGATGCGGTCGGTCAGCTGCCCCACCACACCGGCCACCTCGGCGGGAAAACCCTCCGGAAGCGTTGCCGGTGGCACGTCTTCGATTCCGTGGTAGGCGGCCGTGTCGCACCCGTTGGGCACCACGACGGGATCGGCGCCGAACTCCTGCCAGCGTGCGGCGAGCTCCGGTGTCACCGCCAGCACGACGTCCGTTCTCGCCAGCGTGGCGCGCTCTTCGGCACGCAGGCGGTCCGTCGGCTGGCCCATCAGCGAGGCACCGGAAACCCAGTCGTCGGTGCCGTAGAGAACGTTGCGGGCGCTCCCCCACCGCCCCAGCACGTCGTCGAACGAACAGGCGATGACGGCGTGAGGGCGGCGGGAAAGCGTTCTCCGGACCTGGAACCTGACCAGCGGCCAGGTCGTCGCGCGGATGCCGGGCCTGGTCCAGCCCGGCAGCGCGATGGGGGTGAGACGGGTGACCCCCGGCGCGGCTTCGCGCACCGAGGGCTGCCAAGATCTACCCGTGCTGCCGATTCCCCGATATCGCTGGGGAGTCATCGGCGACACCGGCGGATCCACCCACAAGATGTCGGTGTACTCCGACAGGGCTTCGGTGAGATGGCGCTCGGAACCCCGAACGCCGTCCCACGTCACTCCTGAGAACAGCACGACCAGAGGTCGCATTCATCAACTCCCGGGGGCGAACACCACGTCCACCCAGTAGTTCGCTCCACCGAAGGTGTCTCCGGGGAACCCGCTACCGGAGCGGAACACTCCGTTGGGCGACGCGGCGGCCGAGAGCGGCGCGCTGTTCACCGCCGTCCGCTGGAAGTACCCGCTGTCCGCCGCGTACCTGCCGACGGTCGTCGTGTACGACGCCACGTACGTCTGTCCCGCCGTAATGGTGACAGGTGAGCTGAAGACCAGCGTCTGCCATCCGGTGGCGGTCTCGTTGACGAACGTGCCGGTCGCCAGCTGAGTCCCGTTGGCCGCCCACAGCGAACCGGTGTGCGTGCCGGTGTTGCCCGTGCCCTTGTAGAACCTGACCCCGGTCACCTGCCCGTTCACCGAGCTGCTGAACCGGATGCCGAGTTCGTAGGCGTTGTTGTCGTTCGCCGACGTCACCGTGGGCACCGTCGCCGGGCTGAACAGCGAGCACGGACAGGTGGCCGTCGTGTTCGTCGTGAACGACCACGTCGACGGGGTCGTCATCGCGTTGCCGTTGACGTCCGAGGCCCGCATGTCGGCCGCGTACGTCGTGCCGGGGGCGAGTGGCCCGTCGGACGTCCACGTCACCGTCTTGCCGTCACCGGACAGCGCGACCGTTCCACCGATCTTCGCGAGGCCGGGATCCGACAACGCGAACTGCACGGAGGACAGGTCGATCGGCTCGTTGAACGTCGTGCTGACCGTGGTGTTCGCCGCGACACCGGTGGCACCGGGGGCGGGAGTCCGGTTGGTCACGGTCGGCGGCGTGCTGTCGCCGTTCGCACCGTTGCGCCAGATCACGTCCACGAAGTAGTTGGTGCCGTTGTAGGTGTTGGTCGGGAAACCACCGCCGGAGCCGTACCGGTAGACGCCGTTGCCACCGTCCACACCGGACCGAAGCGCATGCAGCGATCCGTAGTCGTGGCTGGAGCTGAAGGCGCTGCCGGTCGCGGAGTACCGGCCGTTCGGGGCGTAGTACGACACGACGTAGGTCGTGTTCGCCTGCACCTCGACGGGCGAGCTGAACGTCAGCGTCTGCCAGCCGCTCGTCGACTCACCGACGAACGTGCCGGTCGCGAGACGCTGGCCGGACGCCGACCACAGCGAACCGGTGTGCGTGCCGGAGTTGCCGAATCCCTTGTAGAAGCGGACACCCAGCACCTGGCCGCGGCCGTCGAAGCGCACCTTCGTGCCCAGCTCGACGGCGGCGGTGTCGTTCACCGCGTTGACGGCCGGGGCGTAGAAGTCGTCCCACACCGTGCACGGACACGCGGCGGGCCGCGGGTTACCGGTCGTGAACGACCAGGTGGTCGGGTTCGGCATGTTGCCGGACAGGTCGCTGGCCCGCGCGGACACGTCGAACGTGGTGCCCGCCGCCAGCGGCTGGTTCGGGGTGAAGGTCGCCTTCAACCCGTCGGAGGCCACCGCGATCGAGCCGGACACGCCACCGTTGGGGCCGTTCACGGTGATCTGCGCGGAGCTGGGCGTGATCGGCTCGTCGTAGGTGATGCTGACGGCCGGCGTCAGCGCGACGCTGCCCTGCCCGTCCAGCGGCGTGGTCGCGGTCGCTCCCGGCGCCCTGGTGTCCGGACCGGGGTCGAGCGCGAAGATCGGGTCGACCCAGTAGTTCGAGCTGCGGTAGCTGTCCGCTGGGAAGCCCGTCGAACCACCGCGGTAGACACCGTTCGGGTTGCCCGCCACACCCTGCGGCGCGGACAGCGGTTCCAGACCGGTGGCCGAGTTCGCGAAGTAGTCGGGATCGCCCGCGTAGTGGCCGTTCGGCGCGAAGTAGGACGCGATGTACGTCGTGTTCGCGTTGATCTGCACGGCCGTCGGGAACGTCAGCGTCTGCCAGCCCGTGGCCGACTCACCGGTGAACGTGCCAGTGGCCAGTCGCGTGCCGTTCGTCGACCACAGCGAACCGGTGTGCGTGCCGGTGTTGCCCGTGCCCTTGTAGAAGCGGACGCCGCGCACGTAGCCGTTCACGCTGGACTGGAACTTCACGCCGAGCTCGATCGCGCCCGAGTCGTTCGTCGACGGCTGAGCCGGAACGGCGTTGTCGGGCCAGATCGTGCACGGGCAGTCCCGTGCGACGACGGTGACGGTGCGGTTGACGACAGCGGACAGGTTCGCCGAGTCGTCGACCGCGCGGACCTTGAGCACCTTGTCGCCCGTCGCGGACGGCACGAACGTGTAGTTCCACGACAGCGATCCGGCCTGCCAGTTCGCGGCCTTCCAGGTGGTGCCGTTGTCCACGGACACCTCGACGCCCGCGACCTTGCCGGAGGAGTCGACGACGGTGCCGGAGAACGTGTAGCCCGTGCCGACGACCGGCGACGCGGTGGTGCCGATGGCGACGGACGGCGGCGAGGTGTCGGTGCTCGCGCTCGCGATCTGGAGCCCTGCCTGCAGCGTCGCGGGCTGGACACCCATGTCCGCCAGCAGGTTCACGGTCGCCTGCTTGATCCGGACGTCCGAGGTCGGCGTGTCGGTCTGGAAGGCGTGCTCGTCCTCCAGGCCCCACGCCCACTGCACGGTGCCGGCGGCGAACACGAGCGAGCCGGATGCCGCGCGGTACAGCGTGAGCGCGTGCGTCTTGGTGCCACCCGCGTAGAGGTCACCGTAGTTCTGGAGGATGTACTGGCCCTCCATGGTCACCGTGGTGCGCGAGAGCTGCGCCACGCCGGGAGGCTGGAAGCCGTTGTCCTCCACGGAGTCCCACTCGTACCCGAGGGTGCCGGGGCGGAACGCGTAGCTGCCGGACGACATCGTCGCGAGCGGGGTGTCCCGCCACAGCCGCATCTTGCCGTACGCGGCGGGCACGTTCAGCGAGTCGTCGCGGCGGCCGTTGACCGTGAAGATCTGGCCGAGCAGGGCGTTCTCCGGACGGCCGCCGTTGGACGGCGGGCTGAACCGCGGGTCGCGCCAGGTGCCCGTCCACTCAGGACTCGGGTCGATCTTGGCGTTGGCCTTGGTCTCCTTGTAGGTGACGACGGTGCGCCAGTCGACGGGGCTGCTGCCGAGGCTCGGCGCCCAGCGGTGCTTCCAGAAGATCTCGTTGCCGGTCATGAACGCGAGGTGCACACCTGCCGCGCGAGCGTTCTCGACCGCGGTGCGCTGCTCGCTCGACCAGTACTCGTCGTGGCCGACGGCCATGAACACCTGGTGGTTCGTGATCAGGTTGCCACGCCGCGCGGTGTCCGCGTTGGTCGTGTAGCTGACGTCGTAACCGTTGGCCTCGAGGAACTTCAGCATCGGCACTTCGGCGTTGAAGATGAAGTTCTCGTCGCCGGTGTTCTGGATCGGCCGGTTGTAGCTGACCTTGTACGCCGAGCCCGCGTCGCCGGGGCCGGTGCCGTAGTAGAGGCTGTTGCCGCCGTAGCGGTTGTAGGCCTGCCAGGTCGCGTCGGAGGTCTGGAAGAAGATCTTCGCGTGGCTGCTGTCGTCGCGGATGACGAACGCGATCTCGTTCTCGCCACCCGTGTCGTTGCGGTGCAGCACCGCGTAGTAAAGGCCGGACACGGCGTCCGACGGCACGTTCCAGGTGGCCGACACGGCCCAGTTGCCGCAGTCGACCAGCGCGGTCGCGGCCTCGGTGAGGCAGTTCGCCGGCTGGCTCTGCGGGGTGCTGCGGTTCACCGTGCCGACGAGCCGGGCGCCCGCGCCTCCGTAGTACCCGAGGCGGTAGATGTCGATCCGGTACGAGGGGGCGTCGGTCTTGACCTTGAACTGCACCTGCTCACCGGGCTGGGCGCTGATGTCGGTGGTGTACCCGACGATGCTGTCGTCGAGCGCGTTCAGCGACCAGTTCGGTGTGCCGGGCTTGGTGTTCTCGCACGCAACCTTGTTCTGCACGGGTGCGTCGCACGGCGCGGCCTGCGCGGCCGGTGCCAGCACCAGTGGCGGAACAACGACCGTCGCGGCGAACACCGCCGCGACGGTCAAGCGAGCGCCCACTGACCTCAGGCGTCTCCTGGGACCGAACAAGGGCATCTCTGTCTGCCTCTCCTAACAACGTCCCCAGGCTTGGGTTCTCACAGAAACTTCACCGCCGTCGACCGCCGGACACTCTCCCCGCGTCCGGAAGCGACTCTCCACTTGCAACTTCGGACGGCTCCGCGGCTTCGTTACAGGTATTTCCGTTCATCGGTACAACAATTCGGCGCCGCCCTGACCAGGAACGGTCCGGGCGGCGCCGAATATTCTGTGCGTCACATCGTGCTGACTTTCAGCGATCAGTTAACGGCAGCTAACCAGGATCGCGGTCACCACGGTGCACTCGACCGACGACTTGTCGTTAGCGGCGTTGACGTCGGTCGGGTCGGTCGCGGTGCGCGCGGCCTGGAACTTGTACGGCAGACCGATGTTCAGCAGCCGCAGCGGCGTGGCGTACGTGACCGTCTTGCCCGCACCGGGTGCCAGGTTCGTCACCGGGCAGCTGACCTGGTTTCCGGACACGGTGCAGTCCGAGGAAGTCGCGGAGACTCCCGGCGGCAACGTGGCCGTCACAGTTCCGTTCAGCACCTTGTTCGGGCCGTGGTTGCGGATGTCGACCGCGAAGTCGACGCGCGGGACCAAAAGACCGAAACGAGGGGTTCCCGTCAGATTCACGGAAAGGTCGGACTCGGTGTGCACGGTCAACTGCGGGCCGTCGATCAACGGGGTGGCGTAGTTCGAGCCGAAAAGCTCGCCCCGCAGTGTTTCGACGCCACCGACCGCGTCGGTCTTGAGCGCGAGCGTGAACGTCACGGTGGCGGTCTGGAAGCCACCCAACGCCTCGGCCAGCGCGCCCTGGTACCCGATCGGGTTGCCGTTGCCGTCGTTCACGGCGGTGCAGCTCGCCGCTCCCGTACAGCTCACGAGAGTGGCGTAGTCCGCCAGCGCCCTCGGTGTGCTGAACAACCGCGCACGTGGTTGCAGAACGGAGAACCCGTGGATGTTGGTGAGCTTGACCGTCACCGTCACGCTCTCACCCGGCCGGGCTGTCGTCACCGACGACGTCACCTCGACCTCGGGTTCCTCAGCCTGCGCGGGCGCCGCGAGGCTCCCACCGATCAGCAGTACGGCCGAAGCCGTCACAAGCATTCGCCGAATCATCTGTTCTCCTCCGGCATCGTGCGGATTCTGTTCAGCGCCCCACCGATTCCTTCTCCACCACTCGCAGTCCGTCTCGCGAGGGTGACTCCTCGTAGACCGCGCCACAGTCCGGGCAGGACAGTTCGGCGGTCAGCTTCTCCCCGCAGACACACGCCCATCCCTTGTGCCTGGCCGGGTTTCCCGCCACGAACGCGTGCGCGGGAACGTCCTTGGTCACGACCGCGCCGGCGGCCACGAAGGCGTACTCACCGATCTCCGTGCCGCACACCACGACCGCGCCCGCCCCCAGCGTCGCACCGCGCCGGACCGTGGTCGGCAGCAGCGCCTCCGGTCCTTTGCGGATCGCGGCGCGCGGCCGCAGGTCGTTGGTGAACAGCATGTTCGGCCCGAGGAAGACCTCGTCCTCACACACGACACCGGAGAACACCAGCGTGCCGTTCTTCACCGTGACGCGGTCACCGAGCACTGCGCCGTCCTCGACGAACGCGCCGTCGCAGATGTTGCAGTCCTCGCCGATCCGCGCGCCGGGCAGCACGTGCGCGAACGCCCACACCCGCGTGCCGTCGCCCACCTGGTCGCTCTCGCACAAGCCCTTGGGGTGCACGAAGACGCTCATGCGCCCACCGCCTTGCCGAGTGCGTCGACCACGCGGTGCTGCTGTTCCTCGGTGATCTCCGGGAACAGCGGCAGCGACAGGATCTCGCCGCCCAGCTTCTCCGCGACCGGGAACGCGCCTGACTGCGCCAGATGGCCGAACGCGCCGGTGAGGTGGACCGGCGTCGGGTAGTGCACGCCGGCGCCGATGCCCTGCTCGTGCAGCTTCTTCAGCACCTCGTCGCGGTGGGGCACGCGGATCACGTACAGGTGCCACACGGGTTCGTTGCCCTGCGCCACCACCGGCGTGACGACGCCGGGGATCTCCTGCAGCAGCTTGTCGTAGCGCTGGGCGGCGACCCGGCGGGCCTCGTTCCACGCCTCGAGCCTGCGCAGCTTCGCCGACAGGACGACGGCCTGCAGCGTGTCGAGCCTGCTGTTGAAGCCGATCTCGGTGTGCACGTACTTGCTCGGCGAGCCGTGCGCGCCGAGCAGGCGCACTTTCTCGGCCAGCTGGGGATTGCGGGTGAGGACGGCACCGCCGTCGCCGTAGGCACCGAGGTTCTTGCCCGGGTAGAAGCTCGTCGCGGCGATGTCGCCGAGCGCGCCCGTGGTGATGCCGTTGCGGCGCGCGCCCTGCGACTGCGCCGCGTCCTCGACGATCGGGAGGTTGGTGAGCTCGCGGATCTGCTCGATCTGCGCGGCCTGGCCGTACAGGTGCACGGGGATGATCGCGGCGGTGTTCCTGGTGATCACGGACGGAATCGCGGCGACGTCGATGAGCGCGGTGTCCTCCACGCAGTCGACGAGCACCGGCGTCGCACCGGTCCGCGCCACGGCTTCCGCGGTGGCGATGAACGTGTTGGCGGGCACCACGCATTCGTCGCCGGGGCCGACGCCGAGCGCGCGCAGGGCGAGCTCGATCGCGTCGGTGCCGTTGCCGACGCCCACGCAGTGCGGCACACCGACGTAGCCGGCGAACTCCTGCTCGAACGCGGCGACCTGCGGACCGCCGACGAAGGCGGTGCGCTCGAGCACCGCCGCCCAGCCCTCCGCGACTTCGTCCGCGACCTGTGCGTGCTGGGCCGCGAGGTCGACGAGGGGAACGGGGTTGTTCACGGGAAAAGCCTCCGGATCACAGAGCCTCGAGCCGCACGGCGGGCGAGGTGAGTTTGCGGGCGGGGAGACCGACCCAGGTCTCCCCTGCGGGAACGTCGTCGAGCACGGTGGCGCCCATGCCGATCACGGCCTCGGCACCGATCCGCACGCCTTCCCGGACGAGACAACCGGAGCCGAGGTAGGCGGACTCGCCGACCTCGACGGCTCCGGCGAGCGTGGCGCGGCCGGCCATGGTCACGAAGTCGCCGACGACGTCGTCGTGCGTCAGCAACACGTGCGGCATCGCGACGACGTGCGCGCCGACGCGCTGCGGGGCGGTGATGACGACACCGGCCAGCAGCACCGTGCCCTCACCGATCTCCACTCCGGGCGCGATCGACGCGTTCGGGTGCACCACCGCGGCATAGCGCTCGGGAGGAAGTCCGAGCCGGCGCACCACGTCACGCCGTCCGGCCGGACGGCGTGCGTTCGCCACGCACACGACGACCTGCGCGCCGGTGTGCTCGTGCACGAGGTCGCTGCCGCCGAGCACGGGTACACCGTCCACTTCGGACCCGGCCAGGGCGGGCCGGTCGTCGAGCAGACCGATCGGGTCGGGACGTCCCGCGGCGCGGATCGCCGCGAGCACCTCGCGTGCGAGACCTCCGGCACCTACCAGCAACAGGGTCAAGGCGCGGTCACCTCCACCCGGTCGAGGGTCTCGGCGAGTGCTTCGACGACCTGGTCCTGTTCGGACGTGGTCATGTCGTGGAACAGCGGGAGGATCAGCGTCCTGGCGGTGAACGCTTCCGTCACCGGCAGCGGCGCGGTGGGGTGGCCCTCGTACGCGGGTTCGAGGTGCGACGCCATGATTCCCCGGCGGGCGGAGACGCCGCGTTCGGCGAGTCCCGACAGAACGTTCGTGCGGTCGGGCCCGTCCTCCGGCAGCCAGACCCAGAACGACTGGTAGTTCGTCGTGCCGTGCTCGGGGTCCCGGACCGCCGTCACGCCGGGAACACCGGCGAGCAGCTCGTGGTAGCGCGCGGCCAGCTCGCGGCGGCGCGCGATGATCGTGTCCAGTTTGGACAACTGCACCAGGCCGACAGCGGCCTGGATGTCGGTCATCCGGTAGTTGAACGCGGTCTCCAGGTACTGCTCGATGACCGCGGACCCGCCGTGGTGCCGATCCGCAGCGGACACGCTCATCCCGTGCTCGCGCAACCTCCGCAGCCGCACCGCCCAGTCCGCGTCGTCGGTGGTGACCATGCCGCCCTCACCGGTGGTGAGGAGCTTGCGCGGGTGGAACGACCACGCCGCGAGCACAGCGTCCGTGCCGACGGGCTTGCCCTTGTAGGTCGAGCCGGCCGCGCACGCGGCGTCCTCGATCACCACGATGCCGCGCGGCTCGCACAGCGCCTTGATCTCGTCGACGTCCGCGGGCACACCTGCCTGGTGCACGACCATCACGGCGCGCGTGCGCTCGGTCAGCACCGGCGCCACCGTGGCCGCGGACAGGTTGCCGGTCAGCGCGTCGACATCGGCGAAGACGGGGGTGGCACCGGTGTAGCGGACGGAGTTCGCGGTCGCGATGAACGACAGCGACGGAACGACGACCTCGTCACCGGGACCGGCGCCGAGCAGGTGGACGGCGAGATGCAAACCCGTGGTGCACGACGACACCGCCACACCGTGCTGTGCGCCGACGGAGGCCGCGAAAGCCTCCTCGAACTGCCGGACGCGAGGCCCCTGCGCCACCCAACCCGAACGCACGGCCTCTGCCGCCGCCAGTGCCTCTTCCTCACCGAGCAACGGCCGCATAACCGGAATCACTGTGGTACCTCGATCTGTGGGTGCGGCAGTGGCGCCGGACCGACCTGGGGGTGTCGGTGGTGCCACTGCCGCGGCTGGTGAGCGGTCAGGCGTTCTGCTTCTCGGCGCGCCACCACTGGACGAGGTCGCGCAGGCCGCCGTCCATCTCGATCTCGGGCTTCCAGCCCAGATCCGTGGCCGCGGCGCTGATGTCGGCCAGCCGGCGCGTGACGCCGTTGACCTTGCGCTCTGGACCGTGCTCCAGCGGCAGGTCCGAGTCCATCGCGGCAAGGAGCGCGAGGGCGAGCTCCTTGAGCGAGGTCTCCTTGGAGGACGCGATGTTGTAGACCACGTCCGTCACCGGTGCCTTGGCGGCGAGGATGTTCGCGCGGGCGATGTCGTGCACGTGCACGAAGTCCATCGTCTGCGCACCGTCACCGAAGATCAGCGGGGACTTGCCGTCGACGATGCGTTCCATCCAGCGGATCAGAACTTCGGTGTACAGACCGTGGACGTCCATCCGCGGGCCGTACACGTTGAAGTACCGCAGCGCCACGTAGTCCAGGTCGTGCATCGCCTTGAAGCTGCGCAGCATGCCTTCGTTGAACGCCTTCGCGGCGCCGTAGAAGGTGTCGTTGTTGTACGGGTGGTGGCGTTCGTTGGTGGGGAACGACTCCGCGAGTCCGTACACCGACGCGGACGACGACGCGATGACCTTCTTCACGCCGGCGGCCGCGGCGGCCTCGATGACCGTGAACGTGCCGTCGACCAGGCACTCCAGCGCGAGCCGCGGTTCCTCGGCGCACTGGGTGATGCGGATGGCGGCGAGGTGGAAGACGAGGTCCTGGCCCTCGGTCAGCTCGCGCACCAGCGACTTGTCGTTGATGTCGCCGTCGACGATCTTGACGACACCGGACTCCAGCGCGCCCTTCAGGTTCTCCCGGCGGCCACGCACGAAGTTGTCGAGCACGATGACTTCGGAAGCACCAGCCTCGACGAGCTGGTCGACCACGGACGACCCGATTGTGCCCGCGCCGCCCGTGACGAGCGCACGCTGGCCACTGATCGGTTGTGCCGTCATTTACCCAACCCTGCCTTCAACTTGGTGAACGGGAACGAACACACCGCCGGTCCGCAGCGACTCCGATGCGGCTTCCAGTACGGCCAGTACGCGCAGTCCGGCGCGACCATCGGTGAGAGGCGGACGCTTCTCCGTGATGGACGCGGCGAACTCGGCCATCATCGTGCGCAGCGCCTCGCGTTCCACCAGCGCCGGCGCGACCATGTCGCCGGTGCGGTAGGAGATCTTCTGCTGTTCCTCGGAACGGTCGACGCCGCGGTCGTAAATGGACAGTCGCTGCGCCGGATTGTTGTCGTCCCACACGACCGTGCGCTGCGAACCACCGATGACCATCGTGCGAATCTTCGTCGGCGACAGCCAGTTCACGTGGACGTGCGTGATCGCGCCGTTCGAGAGCTTCACCGTGAGGTGGCCGACGCACGCGACACCGGCGCCGATCGGGTCCGCGCCGTGCGCCGCGACCTCCACCGGGGTGACGTCGTCCGGCAGGATCGCCTCGAAGATCGACAGGTCGTGCGGGGCCAGATCCCACAGCACGTCGACGTCCGGCTGCACCAGACCGAGGTTGATGCGTACCGAGTCGATGTACTGGATCTCGCCGAGGTCTCCGCCGCGGATCATGCCGCGCAGGTGCTGCACGGCCGAGGTGTAGGCGAAGGTGTGGTCGAGCATCAGCGTGAGACCGCGGGACTCGGCGGCCTCGACGAGCTTGAGGCCGTCCTCCAGGTTCGCGGCGAGCGGCTTCTCGACGAGGACGTGCTTGCCGGCCTCCAGCGCCGCCAGTGCGACGGGCAGGTGGGTGGCGGCGGGGGTCGCGATCG
This sequence comes from Lentzea sp. NPDC051838, assembly GCF_040681245.1. Classification (NCBI taxonomy): domain Bacteria; kingdom Bacillati; phylum Actinomycetota; class Actinomycetes; order Pseudonocardiales; family Pseudonocardiaceae; genus Lentzea; species Lentzea sp. NPDC051838. Next base: position 491,113 of record NZ_JBFAYI010000003.1, on the reverse strand, counting down.
CGACCGCGTGCACCTCGGGGTCGGCGAGCACCTCGTCCAGCGACGCCGTGGCGCGCACGGTCGAGTACTCACCGAGCACGCGGCGGGCCTTGTCGACGTCGAGGTCGCACAGGTAGCGCAACTTCAACTGGGGCGTGGCCTGGGCGTTGCGGACCAGGTTCGGTCCCCAGTACCCGGCGCCAATGACAGCAATGCCAATCACTTCGTGGGTCTCCATCAGTAGGCCCCGTGGCCGCCGAAGACGGCGCGGAAGGTCTTCCACAGGATCACGGCGTCGAGAGCGAGCGACCAGTCCTCGACGTAGCGCAGGTCGAGCCGCACCGACTCCTCCCATGAGAGGTCGCTGCGCCCGCTGACCTGCCACAACCCGGTGAGTCCCGGCTTGACGAGCAGGCGGCGCCGCACGTCCGAGGAGTACTTCGCGGTCTCCTCCGGCAGCGGCGGGCGGGGTCCGACGAGCGACATCGTGCCCGCGAGGACGTTGAACAGCTGGGGCAGCTCGTCGATCGAGTAGCGGCGCAGGAACGTGCCGACCTTGGTGATGCGCGGGTCCTTCTTCATCTTGAAGAGCAACCCGTGGCCCTCGTTGGCCGCGGCGAGCCTGGTGCGCAACGCGTCGGCGTTCGTGACCATGGTGCGGAACTTGATGATCGTGAAGGGCTGGCCGCCCTTGCCGACCCGCTTCTGGCGGTAGAAGACGGGACCGCGGCTGTCGATCATCACGAACGCGGCGACCGCGAACATCAGCGGTGCCAGCAGGATCAGCAGCAGGAACGCGCCGACGCGGTCGACGACGTCCTTGACCAGACGGCGGAATCCGCTCAGTGCCGGTTCGCTCACGCGCAGCAGCGGCATGCCCAGGACGGCGCTCATGTGCAGGCGAGGGCCGGCGACTTCCATCAGACCGGGCGAAACAACCATTTCGGCGCCCGAACCCTCGAGGGCCCAGGCGAGCTGCTGGAGCCGGCGGGGCGTCCAGTAGGCGTCGGGTGTGACCGCGACGATGCGGTAGCCGCCACGCCGGACGTGCTCGGCGAGCTCGCGCAGCTGGCCGACGACGGGCACGCCGTCGACGTCCGTGCCGGAGCGGCCGCGGCCGTCGATCGTGCAGATCGCGTCCACGCGCCAGCCGAGGTGGGCGACGCTCTTGGTGCGGCGGATGAGGTCCTCGACCGTGTCCAGGTTGCCGGCGGCGAGGACGGAGAGCAGGAAGCGCCCTTCCTTGCGGCCGCGGTGCAGCGGGCGGCGCAGGGCGTAGCGCATGGGGAACGCGACCAGAGCGATCGCGGGAACTACGACGAAGACCCACAGTCGGGCGCCGGGGATGTCGACCGCGAGCGCTCCGAGACCGAGCGCCACGACGGCACCGAACAAGCCCCGGCCCAGTCTTCGGAACTCCTCGGCCCCCTGACCGAGCACGGTCGGCGTCCACACGCGGTTGATCGCGAGCGAACCGACGACGACAACTACTGTGAGTATGTCCAGCAGGGCAAGGGAAAGCGGGCCGAAGGCGGCGTGACGCATGCTCATGACGGCACCGACGGCGACGACGACCAGGGCAATGGTCAGCACGTCGGCGGTGATCACGGCATAGCGGTAGCGGCTTTCCCAACGGGCGACAGGTGGGTGCGTCTGTCTGTGTTCGGACAGCGGATTGAGCGTGGAGCGCAGCCCATCGACGTCACGGGCAGCGCGGACCTGCTCACTCATCGTTCTGATCTCCCCGGCTCAGCGGCGATTCCGGACGTGCACATGCGCAGGTCACCCCGAGGACCCTGGAACTTCGTTCTTCGGCAACGCTTCTTTCAGGCTCAGCGGCCGAAGCTCGCAACCGGTGATTCGCCCTGCCAGGCATCCGCGTTACAGGCTGTGGAAAAAAGTTTCTCCAGTGCCCGAATATCGGACGTGACGCGCGTCTCACCGTCTTGAAACCGTGAGCCCGCAAGACGATTCCGCGTGTCCACAAGGGACATTAAGGATACGTATGCCACACGGGAATCGTTCAGAACAGGCCTTCAGGCCCTAGTCTGATCGTCTGCGCTTATGCATGCACTTACCGCTGAATGGAGCAATGTGTTACCGCCGAACGGAAACACGCACCTCTTCGCGTTCGACGACCACGACGTCCCCTTCGCGCAACTGTGCTCCACGTCGCAGCTCCACAGCGCCGTTGACGTGGACTTCCCCGTCCTCGATGAGCTCTTTGGCGTGCGCGCCGTCCTCGGCCAGTGCCGCCAGCTTGAGGAACTGCCCTAGCCTGATCGGCTCTTCGGAGATCTCCACCGTCCGCATGAGCCACATCATCCCAGTAGGGCGCACCCCACCGCTTGCTCGGGTGCCTTCCCCAGCGCGTTCGGGTGAAGTCGTTGACAGCCTTACATTTATGAAAACTTCCTGGGGTTACGTCGCCTGGTTGGCGGTGTCCGGTGTGGTCGTCGTCGCGATAACGATCTTCGCCGCTTCGGCGTACATAACACTGGACATGTCACAGGCGCGGCCGGACTTGCACGGTCCGGTCCACTACGGCCTGCTGGTCGCGCACATCTTCACCGGAACGGTCGCGATCCTGGCGGGTGTCTCGCAGTTCTGGCCGCGTCTGCGCGCCAGGCATCCGCGCGTGCATCGAGTGCTCGGGCGCGTCTACTTCGCCGGCGTGCTGCCGTCGTCACTGCTGGGCATTGTGTGCGCTCAGTTGTCACTGAACGGCCTGGCCGCATCGGCGCCGCTGACAGTGCTGTCCGTGCTGTGGTTCATCAGCGCGGTGTACGGCCTTCGAACGGCACGGCGGCGCCAGTTCGGCGAACACCGCATCTGGATGATCCGCGGTTTCGCCTTGACCGGTGCCGCCGTGACCGGCCGGTTGTGGGGCCTGCTGCTCGGCTCACTGATGCCCGAGGGGGACGGGCTCGTCATCTTCGCCACGGCGAACTGGCTCGCGTTCGTGGTGAACCTGCTGGTGGCCGAGTGGTGGATCCAGTCCAGGGGCTATGCCCGGACCTTGCCCTCCGCAGCGTTGAGGCCCAGCATTTCGAGCAGGTCAGCGCAGTCGAGCGCGTCCGTGGCGTGACAGGCCACGGTGCGTGCCGCCTTGCTGTTCTGAATCGTGCTGTGCTCCTTTTCCAGAGCCTTTGCCTCGGCGAAGGTGCCGGTTTCGGGCTCGGCGATCGCGGGACGCGCCCAAGTCATGTCGTGCCTGCTTCCGCATCGGGGGATGTGGTCATCATGACTCGGGGGTGACCGAAACACCAGATCTAGTGCTTTCCGTAATCAGCCACCCACAGCGCGTTAACCGCTTCGCAAACCTTCGAAAGCGTTTTCCTGGCAGCAAAGTTGATCGTTTGTTGCCAGGAATTGGCTTCACCGTCCGTACCGCAGCACCGACTCCACTTCGGTCACAAATGCAACGAGCCTTTCATCGTCCACATCGTCCGGCGTGGGACCGTCCACCGCGAGCCGTTGCAGCGCAACAGAAGTAGTGGCGTTTTCCCGTGCGAGCCGCCGGAAGCCGAACGTGGCCTCGTAGAGCGAAACGGCCGTCGCGAGAGCCGCGAGCGTGGTCGCCGCGAAGCCCCACAACGCTCTGCGCGGCCCGTCCGCCATCCCCACCGCTGCCGCGGCTGCCGCGGCGATGAAGAGCGCCGCGGCGATCGCGACCGTCCACGTGCGAGCCGCGGAGTACCGCTTCCGGCCGCGTTCGAAGTGGTCCAACCGGTCCTGGAACCGGTGGCGGAGGTAGGCCTCGACGAACTGGGCCTGGCGCTGCTTGTCGCTCATGACCGCACCTCTCGGACGTCCACCGCCCGTCTTCTCCGGCTTCGCGCCTGTGTCCTGGCGTTCCTCATCGGTCGACGCGGTCATGTCCTGACCACCTCGTGCTTGCGGTCGCTGACCGCGGCTTCCAGGTCCGCCACCTTGTCCTGGCGTTCCTCCTCCGTGCTCGGCGCGGGGGCCGCGAGGTGCGCGAAGTACAGCGCCCGCAACCGTTCCGCGCGGTAACGAGCCGCGAGGTACTTGTCGAGCGACTCCCGCTTGCGCGCCACGATCGTGATGGCCGCCGCGAACGCGCCGCCCGCGACCACCAGAACTCCGGGCCACGGCGTGTCCTTGAGCCACGTCTGCAGCGCGCCGAACACCGTGGTGGTGAGCCCGCCTCCGATCGCCAGCACCGCCATCAGCCGGTAGCGGTTCTGCTCGACGTCGGCTTCCGCGTCGAGCTCCTGGAACGTCGGCGCGACAACCTTGTTCGCGTCGTGGATGGCGTCCGCGAGCATCGGGTACGCGACGACGAAACCGGGGTCGACGAGAGGCCGCGGTTCCTGGTTCCTGTAGCGGACCTTGGGCCAGATCTTCGGCGGCTTGACGGGCTTCTCCTTGCCCAGCAACCGTTCCAGCGCGGTGACGGTCTTCCCCGCGCCCTCGTCGACGTGGACGATGAAGATCTTGCCGCTGCGCACGAGCACCGCGAGGTCGCCGGTCAGGTCACCGGTCGCGATGCGGTCCGCGAGGCCACCCGTGCCGGCGAGCACCAGCAGCGCGTTGTCCGCGCTGAGGTGGTCGACGACCTCCTTGTCGTTCTCGCCTCCGACGACGAGAGCGACCACCGGCTTCTTGTGCCGAACCGCCTCGATGGTCTTGAACAGCACCGGTGTGGCGTCCGTCCACTCCGAACCGGGGACGATGACGGCGACGCTGTGGTTGGGTTCCAGCGAGACCTGGCCGTTGGTGGAGGTTTCGGTGAGGTCGTGCACCTTGCTGCTGGGCGCGACGCCGACCACCACGGGCCAGCGCTGCTCGCACGCCTGCAAAGCCATGCCCAGCAAGTGGACCACGCCTCTGTCCGTGCCTTCGGTGACGAACACCGCGCCGTGGCGCGCCGCGGTGACCACGACGGATCTGAGCACCGGCAACAACTTCGCGGCGAGATCCGTCTCGATGTCTTGTGTGGAGCCGAAGACCGAGATCACCGTCCGGCCTCGGGGCAGGCCGAGGGCTTTCGGTTTGATGTCGGCGTCCGGCTGGGACAGCCGTTTGACTGTCGGGCCGCCTGCAGTGGGCATGCCGCGCACCATAACGCCGTGATCGATGCCAGACCAGAGCCGTTCAGTCCCGTCTCACCCGGTGACGGCGCGGGTGAGGGCGGCCGTGTCGGTCAGGTCACCCAGGACGGTCGTCGCCCCTGCTCTGCGCAGGTCTTCCTTGCTGTTGCGTCCTGTGGCGACGGCCACCACCCGCACACCGGCCACTTGCGCGGCCCGGACGTCGTGTGGTGTGTCCCCGATCAACACCACTCGGTCAGATGTGAACTCACTGATGTGCTGCGCGCGCTTCCGCGCGAACGTGACCAACTCGGCGCGGTCCACGTGGTCATCGCCGAACGCGCTCGTGTCCCAGTCCACGAGGTGTGCGAGCCCGAACTCCTCCAGCTTGATCCTGGCGACGCTCTTGAGGTTCGCCGTCAGCACTCCCTGGTGCACCCGCGGGTCGTCCGCGAAGTGCTGGACAGCCTGGAGCGCACCCGGCAGCAGGTCGCTGTGGTCCGGGAAGTCCGCTCGCCGGCTTTCGAAGGAGTTGGCGAGGGCGTCGGCGAGCTTCTGGGACGTCTCCTCCGTGTGCTCGATGTCGTGCCGGTGGAGGATCTCGGCGATGACGTCCAGCTCGGTGCGTCCGCCGAGGTCGACAGGGCTTTTGAGCTCCCTGCCGAACGCGGTCCGGAACGCCTCGCGGTACATCATCTTGCCGAAGCCGCGGCCGGCCAGCAGCGTGCCGTCGATGTCCCACAGCACCAGCAGTTCGGGCCCGGTCACCGGACCACCACCCCTCAACCCGTAAAATGCCTGCTCATGACCTCGATCGACCCCGCAGAGCTGGAAGTCTGCCTGCGCGTGCTTGCCCAGGTCGAGGACCTGCCCGCCGAGCACGCCGACGCGGTGCGCGTCCGCCGGGCCACCGCGAAGATCTTCAAGGCCGCGAAGAAGTTCCGTAAGTCCGAGCGCAAGGCCGCCATCGTGGCCAACGACCGGGCCGTCACCGCGCTGACCGCCACCGGTTCGCCGGACCGCATCGACGACGAGACCCAGGGCCTGCCGCTGGTGTCGACGGCCACTGGCGCCACCGCCGGCACGCTGCTGCGCGCGCGGTCCTGCTACACGTGCCGCAAGCGGTTCGTCGAGGTAGACGCCTTCTACCACAACCTCTGCCCTGACTGCGCCGCCTTCAACCACAGCAAGCGCGACGCCCGCACCGACCTGACCGGCCGCAACGCGCTGCTGACCGGTGGCCGCGCGAAGATCGGCATGTACATCGCGCTGCGGCTGCTGCGGGACGGCGCGCACACCACGATCACCACGCGCTTCCCCAAGGACGCGGCCCGCCGGTTCGCCTCGATGCCGGACTCCGCCGACTGGATCGACCGGCTCAAGATCGTGGGCATCGACCTGCGCGACCCGGCCCAGGTCCTCGCGCTGGCCGACGAGGTGGCGCTGCACGGCCCTCTGGACGTGCTCATCAACAACGCCGCGCAGACCGTGCGGCGGTCGGCTGGTGCCTACGCGCCGCTCGCCTCCGCCGAGCACGAGGCGTTGACCGGCGACGCTCGCCGGCCGGAGCTGATCTCGTTCGGCGGCCACGGCCAGCTGGCCCTGCCCGGCACGGCCGTCCCCGAGGCGCACTCGGTGACGACGCTGGCGTTGATGGCGGGCTCCAAGGACATCGACGCGGGCGGCCTCGTGCCGGATCTGGCGTCGACGAACTCGTGGATCCAGAACGTCGACGAGGTCGATCCCGTGGAGCTGCTGGAAGTGCAGCTGTGCAACTCGACCGCGCCGTTCCTGCTCATCTCGCGGCTGCGCGCCTCGATGGCCAAGAGCGCTGCCAGGCGCAAGTACGTGGTGAACGTGTCCGCAATGGAGGGTCAGTTCTCCCGCGCCTACAAGGGTTCCGGGCACCCGCACACGAACATGGCCAAGGCCGCGCTGAACATGCTGACGCGCACCAGCGCCGAGGAGATGCTGCAGGCCGACGGCATCCTGATGACCGCCGTCGACACGGGCTGGATCACCGACGAGCGCCCGCACCCGTTGAAGATGCGCCTGGCCGACGAGGGCTTCCACGCACCGCTCGACCTGGTCGACGGCGCCGCCCGCGTGTACGACCCGATCGTGCGCGGCGAGGCGGGCGAGGACCTCTACGGCTGCTTCCTGAAGGACTACGCCCCGTCTTCCTGGTAATTCCCCCACAGGCGCACCTCCTCTAACGAGGCCTGGCGACGCACGTGTCCGAGGTACCCGTCGGGCGCACCCGAACGAGCCCTTTCGTCACGCCCTGAGTGAACTGTGCCTGGCTTTGACGTACCCATTTGTCATGAGAACTGTGTGGCGGGGAGCACTTCGGTTCGGCATGACGACCATGGCGGTGCGGCTGGTGTCCGCATCCACGGAACACCGCGGCAGGGTGCACCTGGTGCACCGCGAGGACAGCGGCCGAGTCCGGCACCAGCAGGTGTGCGGCGAGTGCTCGCTCCGGCTCACCCCGGACGACATCGGCCGAGGCTACGAACTCGACGACGGCCGAATCGTGCAGATCGACCCGCGCTCACTACCGGCACCCGAGGACGGCGTGATCGACGTCCAGCAGTTCGCGCCGGTCAGCGACCTCGACCCGATCGCCTTGCACCGCAGCTACTACATGGACCCGGACGAGCTCTCGGTCCGCTCGTACGTGCTGCTGCGGGAGACGTTGGAACGCACCAAGACCGCCGCCATCGTGAAGTTCGGCCTGCGCGGCAAGGAAACCCTCGCCGCGATCAGGCCACAGCACGGCGTGCTCGTCCTGCACACGTTGCTGTGGCCCGACGAGGTCCGCGAACCGCATTTCGCGTTCCTGCACCGCGACACCGAGGTCCGCACGGGCGAACTTGCCGCCGCCGCGGCGTTGGTGCGGGCACAGACTCGGCCGTTCAAGCCGCACGACTACCCGAATATGCGGCACGAGGCCTTGCTGCAGCTCGTCGAGGCCAACGTCTAGCTGTCGAAGCCCAGCTTCGCCTGCACCCCGTCCCATGCGGTCTCCACAGAGGACCAGCCAGCTCTGCGAGTTCGCGAACGCTCTCGTGCGACGCCTACCTTCCTGGGCGCGAGGAGCTTGCTCGGCAGTGTGCCTCGCACCAGAGCGACCAGGAACGCGACCGCCCCGTCGTCGTACTGCTCCCAGCTGCCGTCCGCGCCCCAGGCAACCACGGGCCACTCGGGCGGATCCCCCTGGTCGGCCAGCCAGAACAACGTACCGGCCCTGGGGTGCAGGAAGGCGGCCCACGGGATCAGTCCGGGCAGCTGCGGTCGTTCAGCCCTAGCATCACCTCGCTGAACAGGGCGAGCAGGTCGCCCTCGTGTCCCTTCAGAGTCGGCGCGTTCAGCCGCACGGTCCCGCCGTACTTGCCGGCGGGAACCGTGCTCAACAGGGTCGACAGCCGCGGAACGGGGTACGACCAGCTCCTGCCGTGTTCAGGTCGGTACTGCAAGCCTGACATCGACCAGGAAGCCTTGCTGCAGCTGGTCGACTACCAGTTGGCAGGCTCCGCCAACCCGTAGCTCGTCGCGACGCGGTGGTGGTCGTGGTAGATCGACAGCGTCGACTGCCCCGCGGGCTTCCCGGTGCGCCACGCCGTGCAGTAGATGCCGGACGACCACCGCATCGTCTTGGAGGTCTTGGGAAGCACAGTCTGCGTGCGCGAGACGACGCGGACGCCGTTGATCCACACCTCGAACTTGCCGACGTCACGAGCCAGCTTGAACCGGGTCACGATCCGGGTCCACTCGCCGCGCTTGATCTTGCCGGCTGTCCCGGAGATGCCGCCGGAGCCGCCGAACCGGATCTCGTCGTTCTGCACGAACATCAGCAGCCACGGCCCCTCGGGATCTTCGGGTGACCACTGCTGGAAGGTGACGTTCTGGTTGTGGTACTGCCAGTTCGCCGGAAGCATGATCGCCTGCCCGTAGTACCGGTCCTGGTCGACCGACTGGGCGCCGCGGTCGATGGTCTCCGAGTGGTAGCCACCGGTCTCGCCGATGTAGGTCTGCTTGGCCTCGATGGCCGTCGACCCCTTGTACTTCACGTTCGTGACGTCGCGGATGACGCCGTCCTTCTGGGTGTAGTGGTAGTCCCAGCCGTTCAGCGTGCCTTCGTTCTGGAAGTCGACGCCGGGAGGGGGAGCCACGAGCAGTGCCGCCATCAGCAGGGGGAGCATGAAACGCCTTCCACGGGTGTCAGGCGGCGGCGGGATCGGACACTAGCATCACTGTCCATGCTCGCCAGCCCGTCCGACCTCGTCGACCTGCTCGAGTGCGAGCACCGCAGCTACCTGGGGCGAAGCGAAAGAGACGGCGACGCCACCGACGTCGAGGCGCAGGCAGCCCTCACAGCTGCCGAGATGCGCTCCGGGGCCGAGGTCGTCGAGCACGCGGTCTTCTTCGACGGCGTCTTCCACTGCTCGGTGCCGACTTTGGTGCTCACTTCCGGCGGTTACGAGCCCTGTGCCGACGAAGCCACGCCGTTCGCCATCCTCAGCCTGACCGCGGCGGCGCAGGCCATCGGGGCCGAGCGCGCGCACCTGCTCGTCGACGGCAAGCGCGCGACGTTTCGGATCGCCGACTTCGTGCCGTTGCTGGAGAGGCTCAAGACGCGGCTCGCGAAGCCCGGACCTGCGCCGACGCGGTCGTGGGGCGATGTCAGGGCCGCGTGCAACGGGTGCCGCTTCGCCCGGCATTGCGCGTCGGGGCGCGAGGAGGCTCGTGACCTGTCGCTCGTCGCCGGGCTCAGGGCCGATCAACGCAGGAAGCTGGTTTCGGCCGGCATTGAAACCATCGACGCGCTCGCAGCGACCGAGGAGCGGCCCGCGACCCTCTCCCCCGCCAGCTTCACGGCGTTGACCGCGCAGGCGCGGTTGCAGGTGCAGCAGGAACGGACGGGCGTCACCAGTTACGAGGTCGTTGCGCCGGAAGCGTTGCAGCACCTGCCGGAGCCGCAGGAGGACGACGTTTTCCTGGAGGTCGACGGCGACACGTTCCGCACGCCCGGCTGGGAAGGGACGTTCGCGGAGTTCGTCGACCGCACGCCGGTGGGCACGGTTTATCACTTCACGCCGCACGATCTGCACGCACGCGCAGCGCTCACCGCGACCAAAGAGTCCGAAGTGGACGAACTCGAGCGGCGCTGCGTCGATCTCGGCGCGCTCACTCGGCGAACACTCCGGATGTCGACGCGCGAGTACACGTTGCAGGCGCTGAAACCATTGGTGCAGGACGAGATTCCGACGCGGGGCGTGCGGGATCTGCTGGAGAAGATCAAGCGCGAGAACGGTGTCGAGACCGCGGTGAGAGAGGAGCGCGACGAGGCCGCGTTGGAGAAGGCCGCGGAACGAGCGCGCAGGATGGCGGCGCTGACCGAGCCGTTGATCGCCGAGGGGCACTCGTTGTTCGCGGCGACCGTCGGTTATCACCGGCGCGAGGCAAGTCCCGCGTGGGGTGACTTCTTCCGGCAGGCCAGCGCGCCGATCTCCGACCTGGAGACCGACTCCAACTGCGCGGTGCCGATCACGTTGAAAGCCGACGACTGGGTGCCGCCGAGCGGCCGGATTCGCACGCACAAGCGGCAGGTGCACGCGCGGATCGACCCCGAGCGGCCGCACCCGTTCGGCAAGGACGAGCAGGTCAGGCTGCTGTATCCCGGCAACGTCACGCGCAACGCGGTGGTGTCGGACGACAACCCGTACGAGCTCGTCGTCACCGAAAGCAACTCTCAGGAGCACGCCGAACTGCCGATCGCGGTCCTGCCCGGCAGCCCGGTTCCGGCGTCACCCAAGGACGAGGCGGTCGCGGAACTCGCCGAGCAGGCCGTGCATCTGTTGCCGCTGCTCCCCCGCAACCCCGGCATCGACCTGATGCTGCGCACGCCGCCAGGACCGCTGCCGCAGCACCCGGACGTCGTGCAGGCCGTGATCAAGGCCGTCGACCAGCTCGACGGCGGCACGCTCGCCGTGCAGGGACCGCCCGGCGCCGGCAAGACGTACCTCGCGACCAAGCTCGTGAAGCACCTGATCGACCAAGGCAAAACGGTCGCGGTGACATCAACGTCGCACAAAGCCGTCGAGAACGTGCTGTCCAGTGCGGACCCGAGCATCCCGATGGCCAAGCGCCCCAAGGGAAAGCCGGAAGAAGGACTGCCGTGGGACCAGCCGAAGGACAACGGCGCGCTGGCCCGGTGGCGTGAGGAGCACCCCGGAGGACACCTCGTCGGCGGCACCGCGTGGACGTTCTCCAACGCCGTGATCAAGGCCCAGCCGTTCGACGTGATGATCATCGACGAGGCCGGGCAGTTCGCGCTCGCCGATGCTGTCGCCGTGGCCACCGCCGCGAAGAACCTCGTGCTGCTGGGAGATCCGCAGCAGCTGCCGCAGGTCGTTCAGGGCGTGCACCCGCCGGGCAGTGACGCCTCCGCGCTCGGCCACCTGCTCGGCGACGCGGACGTCATCCCTGACCATTTGGGCTATTTTCTGGCCGAGACGCGGCGGATGCACCCGGCCGTGTGCAAGCCGGTGTCGGAGCTTTCGTACGCGGGACTGCTCCATTCGCACGAAACTGCCCATAACCGGAGCATTGAGGGCGTCGAGCCGGGCATCTACCTGCGCGAGGTCGATCACCGTCACAACATCACGTCGTCGACCGAGGAGGCCGACGCCGTGGTCGACACCGTGCGGCGCATAGTCGGTCGTACGTGGACTGACAATGGCCAGACGCGCGAACTTACGTGTGCGGACGTGCTCGTCGTCGCGCCCTACAACCTGCAGGTCAGGATCATCCGGAAACGCCTTGTCGATGCGGGATTCGACGAAACTCGAGTGGGCACTGTGGACCGCTTCCAGGGTCAGGAGGCACCCGCGGTCATCATGTCCATGACGTCGTCGTCCACCGTGGACCTTCCGCGTGGCCTGGACTTTCTTTTGTCACGTAACAGAATGAACGTGGCACTCTCCCGTGCCCAGACGCTCGCCGTGATGATCTGCTCGCCCCGCCTGCTGAACGCCGATGTGCGCGGTGTCGAACAGCTTCGACTGGTCGCGGGGTTCGTCGGCCTAACAGAAAACATGAGGACCTTTCCGTGGTGACACCTCTCCGTTGTCATACGGTGACCTTCTGAGCGCTCTGTGTTGCTAGCGTGGCGCGGTTCACCCGGTCGGGTGATCAAGGATCTGAATGTGCTCGATCCGCCTCGCACCAACCAGAGCAGGAGAAATCCGTTGGCAAGTAGAGTTCTCGGCGCACTCGCGGTGACGGCCACCGCGGCACTGGCCACGTTGGCGATGGCTGCTCCGGCCAGCGCGCACACCCCGGTGTCGTCAGCGGACTGCGTCAAGGACAAGGCTGTGCTGAGCGTGCTGCTCACCCAGTACGCGGGTGGCAACAAGAACACCGTGCTGATCAAGGACGGCGAGACGGTCCTCGTCGACGAGAAGTTCAGCGAGAACTACGGCGTCAAGGTCGATGGCAAGTGGAAGCCGAAGACGTTCGAGGCTGATGGCACCATCGACCACACCTTCACCATCGAGGTGAAGGCGAGCGACACCAAGCCGGGTGGCAAGAACTACGACTACTCGAAGACGCACACGGTCAAGAAGTGCGTCACGACGCCGCCGAGCGAGTCGACGAAGCCCTCCGAGCCCACCAAGCCTCCGGTGCAGACCACGACGGAAGCGCCCTCGTCTTCCGTGACGCCACCGGCTCCGGGTGGCAGCACGCCGGAACCGCCGCTCGCGGCGACCGGTGCGTCCCCGATGTGGCTGCTGCTCTCGGGTCTGGGTCTCGTGGGCGCCGGTGCCGGCACCCTGCTGTTCCTGCGCCGCCGCCGCAGCGCGTGAACTAGCTGAAGCAACGAAAGCGGGGGCGGTCCGAACAGGATCGCCCCCGCTTTCCGTTGCTACAGGCCCAAAGGAGTCGCGGGTCCGGAACCGTCGTGGATGAACCACTCGGTGCCGAACGGCAGGGCGAACGTCTCGTCGTCCAACGTCAGGAAGAACGACTCCTCGGGGATCTGCGACGCGTGCGCGCGCATCGCCGCCCGCTTCACGCCCAGGTACTTCGACACCTCGACGCCGGCTGTGATCTCCGACTCCGGCACGGCACCGTCCATTTCGGACGGTACCTCCATCCCGGCCCGCCGCATGGCTTCCCGGAACTCCGACTCCTTCACCATCGCCTGGTACACCGGCGTTCCCGCGATCTCCGCCGCGCGCATGCCCACCCGGTGCACCTGGATGTGGTCCGGGTGGCCGTAGCCGCCGAAGCTGTCGTACACGGTCAACGCGGAAGCTTCTTCCTCCGCCAGCAGAGCGGCGAGCTTCTGCGCCGCCTCCTCGACGTCCGCGGTCCAGAACGAGCCGGGACGCGTGTTCAGCGCGTCGCCCATCATCCCGGAGTCCAGGTATCCCAGGAACTCCACGCGCGCCACGCCCAGCAGGTCGGCCGCCGCGTGGGTCTCGAGGACCCGTCGTTGCCAGAGCTCTTCGCCCTCCTCCAGGAAGTCCGGGATCTCACCGGCCTCGCCGCGGGTCGCGACGACGAGCACGACCCGGTGTCCCTCCTCGAACGCCTTGCGCATCACGCCGCCCGTGACGATGCACTCGTCGTCGGGATGCGCGTGGAACGTCACCAGTGTGGCCATGTCCGCGACGTTACCCGCGAATGGAACGTCGCCATTCCGTCCCGCCGTTCCCGGTACATACCTTGGGACACGAGACCCTAGGCCGCAGGGGAGGTTTGTCGTGCGCGTGCTGTGCACAGTCGCGTTCTCGGCTGCCCACGCACGGGCCCTCCTCCCCCTTGTGACGACGCTCACCCTGCAGCGTCACGAGGTGCTGGTGGCAGGCCCGGAATCCGTGCTGGCCGGGTTCGCGAACGAGCCGGTCAGGACCGTCGCCGCACTGCCCGAGGTCTGCGACCAGCTCGTGGACCTGTTGCAGGGCGAGGTTCTCACGCTCCCGCCGGACTACGACCCGTTCGCCGACGAGATGATCGTCGAGTTCGCCGCGGGTCCGCACATCAGCGGCGCGGTCCGGGCGCTCCTGCCCGTGGCGGCCGACTTCCGCCCGCATCTCGTCCTGCGCGACGGCATCGAGTTCGCCGGAATGCTCGTCGCGGAACGGCTGGGCGTCCCGCACGTGGCCGCACCGACCGGCGTCGGCCAGTACATGGACCGCCTCACCCTGCTCAACGCGCTCAACGAACGGCGAGCGGAACTCCGTCTGCCGCTGCACGAATCCCTCGACTCGGCGCACCGGTACGGCCGGTTGGACGCCGTCCCTCCGGGCTACTCCTTCGCCCGCCAGCGGATGCCACCCGCCTTCACCTACCAGCAGCCGGCGCACCACAGCGCGGGCGAGCGCATCCCTCAGTGGCTGGCGGATCTCGACCCGGGAAAGCCTCTGGTCGTCGCCTCCACCAGTACGTCCGGCGGGGTGTTCGCGACCGAGTCCGCCCTGCGGCTCTTCGACTTCGACGCGATCCCTGACCAGGCGCTGCGCCACTCCCCCTTGGCACACCTGGAAACTCTCATCGCGGGCCTCGCGAAAGTCGACTGCGAGGCCGTGGTGATGACGGGCGGCTTGCCACTGGAAGCGTTGGCAGCGCCCAACGTGCACCTGGTCGAGTCGCTGCCGCAGGCGTTGCTCCTGCACGCCGCGGACCTGCTGGTGTCGCACGGCGGCTACAACTCGATCCGCGAGGCGATGCGCACCGGCACACCCACGGCGGTGCTTCCCGTGCTGCACGACCAGATGCACAACGCGCACCGGATCAGCGAGCTCAGACTCGGCGTACGAGTGCACGACTTCGAGGCCGAAGCGGTCGCCGAAGCGTGCGAAAAAGCGCTGAACAGCACGGAGATCCGCAACGCCACCAAACGAGCACAACGCCACATGCTCGGCCTGCCACCGATCCGGCAGGTCGCGGGCTATCTCGAACGGATCATCCACCGCAACTGCAAGCTCGTCAGCATGTGACTCACCGAAAACCGGGCGTGGTCGGTGGCAGCCCCATCAGCACGGCACCGGCCGCGTCGTACATCGCGGGCGCCAGGAACGCGTGCTGCCGGGGAACGAGCGCGTCACCCAACAGCAGCTGCGCCTCAGGTGAGCGTTCTGCTGATCGGTGGCCTCGTCCCCTGCGACCACGGTCTCCCACACCTCGTGGCTCAGGTCGTAGAACCACGCCCGCGCCGAACGCAGCGCGGCCCGCGCGACCCCAGCACCGACGACAGCCAGCACCTGGGCCGCGTACGCAATGGTCGGACAGCGGTACAACGGCTCGTCGATCGTCGCACGGCCACCGCGCACGAACGTCCACTCCCGAGGCACCTCGACGCCCGGTAGATCCCCGTTTCCTTCAAGCGAGAAACGAAGTCCTGCGGCGCCCGGAACTCCGCCTTCCGCAGGGCCAGTTCCGCGAGCACCTCGTCGAACACATGTGAAAGGGCGGTGCCTTCCTCAGGATGGAAGGCACCGCCCCTCGGCGAACCCGCGGAGCTATTGCAGGGTCAGGTTCCAGGAGTCGATGTACCCGGTGTCACCGGAGTACACGTCCTGGACCCGCAGCTTCCACGTGCCCGCCGCGACCTCGGACGAGGCGTTGACCGTGTAGGTCGCCACCACGTTGTCGGCACTGTCCGAAGAGGACGAGTTCTTCAACCGGTAGGCGGTGCCGTCCGGCGCGATCAGGTCGATCACCAGGTCACCGCGGTAGGTGTGGACGATGTTCACACCGACCTTGGTGGCCGAGGAGGCGTTGCCCGTCACCGAGGAGCTGATCGAGGACTCGACGGTGCCCCGGTCGACGATGGTGACGTCGGTCGTGTTCTCCAGGCCACCGGAGGGCGGCGGCGTGGTGTCGATGGCGTTGACGGCCTTGGTGGCGTCGGCGAGGCCCGCGCCGCAACCGCCGGAGCAGGTGCCGGGGAGCGGACGGGAGTTCGTCTTGATCAGGTCCTTGACCTGGGCCGGCGTCAACGACGGCTTCTTCGCCACCAGCAGTGCCGCGAGACCCGCGATGTGCGGGGCGGCCATCGACGTGCCCTGGTACGGCTTGTAGTTCTCGGCACCGGGGGTGGTGGTGCCGGCGTTCAGCGTCGACCAGATGCCGTTCTCCGGCGTGGTGATGGTGCCGGGGGTGTCGGTACCGCGACGGGTCTCGCCACCGGGTGCCGCGATGTCGATGCGGGTGCCGAAGTTCGAGTAGAACGCCTTGTTGCCTTCACGTCCGGTGGCCGCGACGGTGATCACGCCGTTGCAGTTGGCCGGGGTGAAGTTCGCGACGTTGGCGTTCGAGTTGCCGGCCGCCACGACGACGGTGGTGCCGCGGTTGATCGCGCCGTTGATCGCGTTCTGGTAGGTCGTCGAGCAGGACGACTGACCGCCCAGCGACATGTTGATGACCTTGGCGGGCGTCGCGTTGGCCGGCACGCCGCTCACGTTGCCGCCCGAGGCCCAGGTGATCGCGTCGGCGATGTCGGAGGTCGCGCCACCGCACTGCGCCAGCACGCGCAGGGGCTGGATCTTGGCGTCGTAGGCGATGCCCGCGATGCCCTTGTTGTTGTTCGTCGACGCCGCGATGGTGCCGGCGACGTGCGTGCCGTGCCAGGACGAGCCCTGGTCGGCCGCGGGAACCGGGTTGCCGGACGCGTCGGTGCCGCAGTCGCCCTTCTTCATCCAGTCGCCCTCGTCGGCCGGGTTCGAGTCCCGGCCGCCACCGTCACGAGCGCGAGCGGCATCCGAGACAAAGTCGTACCCCGCGACGACTTTGGCCGACAGATCGCTGTGCGCCACGTAACCGGTGTCGATCACGGCCACGGTCACGCCCGAGCCGGTCGAGCTCGACCACGCGCCGGGCACGTTCATGCCGGCGGTGGCCTCGAACAGGTCCCACTGCCGGGAGTACTCGGTGTCGTTCGGGTCGGCGAACGGCTGCATCAGCAGGTCCGGCTCGACGTACGCGACATCGGGGTCGTTCTTGAACGCCTGGATGGTGTTGTCGGCGTTCGCGGTCTTCGAACCGAGGTTGACGACGACGGCGCCGCTCGCCATGCGGCGGTGCACCGACTTGCCCTTGCTCTTCACGTCGTCCGAGGCAGCGGTGTCGGACGAGGCTTCGGGAGTGCCCGGCTTGTAGCCGACGATCAGCTTCTCGAAGGGGCGGTTCACCTGGGTCGAGTCCGGTTGAGACTGGATCTGGGTGGGAGCAGCGCTAGCTGGTGAGATAACGCTGAGCACGGCGGCGGAGACTGCCGCGGCGCACACGCTCGTGCGTCGCAATCCGTTCACGAGACGGTCCTTCCGAACAGGGCCTTCGCGTGCCGTTGAGGGCGTCAGGGATCTGAACCGGCTGCGGAGGTGACGAGGACCGTAAGTCGGGTCACACCTGCGAAAACAGGTCTAGTGGAGTCCGAATAACGACACTGACGTGTTCACGACAGGGGTACTGCGCTGAATGGCGCACAATATGGCCGTGTTCGGACACTTGGGCGTAGCGCCGGAGCTGACTGCCGTTTACGAGCTGCTGGTAACGGGCGGCAGCCGCACGACGGACGAGATCGGCGTCACACCGGACCTCCTGGCGCAAATGCGTCAGCTCGGCATCGTCCGGCATCTTCCCGGCGACGTGTGGCAGGCGGTCGCGCCCGATCTCGCCGTCGAGGCGCTGATCGCGGCCCGCGAGGAGCAGAACCGCAGGGCCCGCGCGGACGTCGGCCCGCTGATGGACCTCTACCTGCGCAACCGCGACGAGGACATGGCCGACAACGCGTTCGTCGAGACCGTGACCGGCGTCAGCGCGGTGCGGGAGCTGTGGAACACGCTGCTCAACGGCGCCCGCGACGAGGTCTGCGTGCTCGACCAGCCGCCGTACGTGACGCCGCTGGGCGAGCACGTGGCGCTGGAGGACGAGACGCGGCAACGGGACGTGCAGTGGCGCGTGGTCTACGACCGGTCCGCTGTGGACCTGCCGGGTCGCGTCACCGAGATCATCGAGCTGGTCGCGGCGGGCGAACGGGCACGCGTCACGCCGACGCTGCCGTTCAAGCTCGCGGTGATCGACACGCACGCGGCGGTGCTGCCGGTGGCGAACGGCGACGTCGTCGACAAGGTGCTGCTGATCCGCCCGTCCGCGTTGCTCGACGTGCTGCGGTCGACGTTCGAGCTGTACTGGGACAAGGGAATCCCGTTCAGCCCCGGCGGCATCTACGCGGCGGCGGCCGATGTGGACCCGAACCTGCTGGGCCTGCTCGCGGCCGGGCTCACGGACGAGTCGATCGCGCGGCAGCTGGGTCTGGCACCCCGGACGGTGCAGCGGCGGGTGCGGCAGCTGATGGACCGGTGCGGCGCGCAGACCCGGTTCCAGGCGGGGGTTCAGGCGATGCGCAGAGGGTGGCTGTAGAAAAAAGATCTTCAGCGTTGCAACTCTCCCCGGTGTGCCGGCGTCTTCCACAGTGCAAGCACACATCACCAGGGGGATACATGCGCATGCGCAACGTGATGACGGCTGCCCTGACGGGCCTCGCACTGCTCGGTCTGGCGGGCACCGCCGCAGCGGCTGCCCAGACCGACTACCCGTGGCCGCCCAAGGACGTCACGCCGGTCCACAAGACCAAGGCCGAGCTGCAGAAGCAGGCGGACGGCTTCTCCGCGCACCAGAAGAAGGCGTTCCCGCGTGCCTTCCACGGCGCCAAGGACGTCGCGCCCGGCAACTGGGGTGGCGAGGCCGAGGGCGTGTTCGACGACATGCAGTACATGGGCAACTCGGTGACCTTCAGCTACAAGGGCCAGAAGGTCAACACGTACACGCAGGTCAACGCGCCGGGCATGCACGAGTGGTCGCCGAAGGAGTACTGCGAGCAGCACGCCAAGTGCTCCAGCACCTTCAGGGACGGCAAGGGCGGCTTCACGATCCTCGCCGAGGACGACCGGTTCGGCATCGTGGAGGCCCGCAACTGGCGTCCCAACGGTGAGGTCGTCTGGGTCCAGAGCTGGACGAAGGGCACCGAGAAGCAGCTGGCGAAGCTGGCCGAGGACCGGGCCTTCACCTTCACCAAGTGAGTGAGCGGGCGCTTCCGGTCATGGAGTCACCGGAAGCGCCCGCCCGTTCAACTGGCGACCTTGCGCGCGGCCACCAGCCGTCCTTCGGAGAACCCTTCGACGCGCACCTCGCTGCCCGTCGTGGTCAACGTCGCGGTGTGCGCGCCGTCGGTCACGTCCAGCGAGGTGGCCGGGCGGCCGTCGACGTAGATGTCCACCCGGTCGAGGTTCACCGTGTCCAGTGAGACGGTCGTTCCCGCGACCGCCACTCCCAGCCGCCGCACGGGCAACGCGGCGAGCAACGAGCCGGCCCGCGCGAGCAGATCGACGTTGCCCTCCAACAGGTCCTTGCGCGTCAGCTTGTGCTGCTCCGTCGGCCGCACACCCAGATCCTCCACGGGCGTACCGGAAAGCTTGCCGACGCGCAGCGTGCGCCGGATCGACACGCGCATGTTCGCCTTGTTGGGCAACGCCTTGTACGGCGACTCGGGGTCGCCCGGCGCCGGGATCTTCAGCAGCGTCATCAGCAACCCGTGCGTCCACACGTTCGCGCCGCCCGCACCGGTGTTGTCGTCCACGCCGAGGATCGGGCCCAGCTCGTGGTCGGCCCAGCCCGCGGCGAAGATGTCGGTCGCGGAGTAGCAGCGCGCGTCGGTGATCAGCAGCACCGGGCCGTGGTAGGTCTGGCCCACCGCGTTCGCGCCGTCGACCGGGGTGATGGTGGCGGCGTTGGAGAACGCCTGGCCGGTCTCGGTCGAGGTGCTGAGCGACGGGAACCACGGGCCGAGGTCGATCTGGCCGGTCGGGTCGTCCGCGTGCCGGCGGCAGATGCGCAGGTTCAGCGGCGTGCTGAGGAACTGCACGGGTTCCGGGGAGATGGCGTGCGGCGTCATCGTCTGCAGCAGGAACTCGGAGGCGAAGATGTGACCGCCGCCGTTGTCCCGCACGTCGACGATGAGTCCGTTCTGCGGCAACAAAGCCGCGAGCCGCACGAACTCCTTGAGGAACCCTTCCGGGTCGTCGACGCTGAACGTGAAGATCCGCAGGTGGCCGAACGTGCCGGACGGCGTCACGACCGGACGCGCACGGAACACACCGGGCATCGTCGTCGGCACGTCGGTCACGCTCATCGCGACCGCTTCGCCGGTGGCCTCGGCGGCGATGACCTTGGGCGCGTGCAACAGCTTCTTCGCGCGCGCCTTCTCGTCGGAGTCCAGGTCGACGCCCTGCGCGGCCGCGGCCGGTGAGAGCGAGTCGACGTCGGTCATCGGCGGCAGGTTGTCCGTCACCTGCCAGTCGACGCGGATCTCCTCGGGGCCGGCGGCGCCCTGGTACGTCACGACCACCCAGTCCTCGTCCGGCGGGAGCTGGATCACCAAGGGGCGCAACGTGAGCGACTCGAGGCCGCGGGCGAGGTTCGCGGCGGTGTTGCTGCCCGCGAAGATCGCGCCGTTCAACGCCACCGCGCGGGCGATCGGCATGCCGTTCCAGTGCGTGACCTCCGCACCGAGGGCGAGCCCGTTGAAGTTCGCGACCGTGCGGGCGACGAGGTACTGCTCGGTGCCGTCCGCGGCGAAGCAGCGCTCCAGCTGGAACGGCAGGAAGGCGATCTTGCCCGCGAACGGCGCGGGCAGCAGGTAGTTCGTGTGCAGGTCGCGCACCGAGTGGAAGGTCGACGACAGCTCCCGGTGGAACTGCCACTCGGGCTCGGCCGTGGCGTCGGTCTGCCGTTCGAGTCTGGCTCTCAGGACCCTGAGTCTTTGCACAGGATTCACCGCGTGCATCGCGACTTTGAGCGGCAGGTGCGCGTAGTTCTGGTCCAGCAGGATCAGCGCCTGGTCGACGATGAGCTTGCGCTGCGCCAGGGTCAGCGTGCCCGCGGTGGCGAGGAACTCGGCCAGTCCGACGGAATTTGCGACGTTCGGGTGAGCGGTTGCGGTCATGGTGGGGCCTCCTTGCCAAGTAGAGGCTTTCCAGGGCGCCTGGATACACCTTTTTCACCCGTTCGGCCGCTAACTGGAGCAGTTTTCAGGACGACAACTGGAGTAAAGGGAGGCCGGCGATGACGCCTCGGGTTCTCGAACTGCGCATCCACGGGGTGAACAACACGCCCCCGACGGCGACGCTGGCGCTCCCCGACCACGCGGTCGAGCAGTTCCGCGGCGACAGGTTCGGCAGCTTCTGGCGGCCGAAACCGGACAAGGTCGCCGAGCTGCCCCCTGACCACGCCGGCCGGGTGTCCGACGAGGTGCGGCGCGAGGCGTACTCGTGGGGCGGCATGGCGCGCAGCAGTCCCGGGGTCCCCGGCAGCGGGGTGCCGTCGGTGCTCGCGAACGTGTTGGGGCGCATCGGATGGGCGTTGCTGCTCCCGTTCGGGCTCGCGAACGTCGCCTACTGGTCCCGCAAACTCCCCGACGACTCGATTCCCACCACGAACCGCATGGTGTGGTGGAACGCCGGCCGCGGCGCCGCGTCGACACGGCTGTTCGGGCTCGGGCTCACCGTGCTGCTGGTGCTGTCGGTGTGCGAGGTCGCGATCGACGTCTACGCGATCCAGTGCGCGTTGCCCGGCGCGACGTGCAAGCGGCTGCCGGACTTCCTGGATCTGCTCGGGGATCCCGCGCGGCACGTCAGGGTTCTGGCCGCGTCCGCCGTGCCGGTGTTGCTGCTGCTGGGGTTGCTGGCGCTGACGTCGTTGTCCCGCAGCAGGTACGAGATGACGACGATGCGCCGCGAACCTCTGCGGCGGCCCGGTGTGCTGCTCAGCCGGTCGTCGATGTGGGAGGGCAGCCCGCGGATCCGGCGGCTCACCCGCCTGCACATCGCGGCGGGGTGTTGCGTGGTGGTGCTGGCGACGAGCGTGGAGTTGACGCGGCACGCGTTCTTCCTCGTGCTCACCGTGCTCGCGGGCGGGTTGCTGGCGGTCGTGATGGGCCGCGTCGTGGTGACGTCGACCGACTGCCCGGACGTGCCCTCGACCGAGAAGGGCGGCCTGTGGTCGTGGCTGCTGATGATCTCGACGGTGGTCGTGCTGGTGGCGCACGGGTTCGGGCTGTACTCGATCGCTCCGTCCTTCGACGGGCCGCTCTGGCTGACGTCGTGGGGGCCGCCGATCGTCACCGTCGCGCTGCTCGGATCGGTGATGGCGGCGTGGTCGTGGCGGCGCACCGACGCCAAGGGGCCGCTGGTGTTCCTCGTGCTGTTCGTCGCGTTCATGGTTGCCACGTACTGGTTCTCGCTCTTGTGGATCGGCGCTGCGGTCGTCGGCGGGGTGCTCGCGTGGCGGGCGCGGCCACGGCACGGTGACGAGTGGCAGGCCTGGCGCGGTGCCGGACCCGGTGTGCTGCTGGGGTTGTCGCTGACCGCGTCGGTGATGCTGTCGACGGTGCTGGTGCTGACGTTCCGCGGCTGGGTCGGCACGGGACTGCACGCGCCGTCGTTCTACTCGTGGTTCAGCGCGGCCTTCGCGGTCGGGCTGGTCCCGCTGGTGCTGCTCGTGCTCGCGCAGGCCGGAACCTTATTGTCCCGGCTGACCAAACCCGCTGTGCTGGACAACGAGGCCGAGGTGCTCGTCGTGCGGGTGCGGCACGTCGTCGCGGTCACGCACCGCGCGGAGAACGTGGTCGGCGTGCTCTCGGTTTCCGGCGTGCTCGCGCTGATCATGACCTGCTACCTGACGTTCGACTCGCCGTCGTGGTCTCAGTGGTGGGGTGTGACGTGGGTGCTGGGCAAGGGCGACTGGGTCACCGGGCTCGCCGGGGTCGCGCTGATCGGGTCGTTCGTCGGCGCGGGGATGCTGACGAACCGGCGCCCGCTCGGACTGTTGTGGGATCTCATGTGCTTCCTGCCGCGCACGGCGCATCCGTTCGCGCCGCCCTGCTACGCGGAACGGGCGGTGCCGGAGATCGCGGACCGGACGCGCGAGTTCCTCGACGAGTCCGACGAACACCGCGTGGTGCTGTCGGCGCACAGTTTGGGCGCTGTGCTGGCCGTTGCGGCCCTGTACGCGTTGCCCGAGGGGTATTTGCGGCGCGTGCAGCTGCTGACGTACGGCGTGCAGCTCAGGCCGTACTTCGGGCGGATCTTCCCCGAACTGCTCGGGCCTGTCGTGCTCGGCACACCGGAGGTCCGTGCGGGAGCGATGTTCTCGTGCGACCCGTGGCGCCGCGCACCCGGTACTTCCCCCGATCGCGGCCTCTCCGTCCTCCTGGGCCCGAACTGGATAAACCTGTGGCGCCGCACCGACTACCTGGGCTTCCCGGTGCACGGCTGGGAGGACAACTCCGTTGATCGCCGGGCAAATGAGACAGACGGCTCACCGGACAAAGTGGAGACACACGGCGGATATCACCTCTGTGTGGCGTATCGAGATGCCTTCCGCGACCTCGTCTCAATTGATCTGAACCGGTCACCCGATGGTGAACGTGCAGGGGGTGGGAACCTGGACCGCAGTTGACTCAAGGAGAATCATGCGCACGAACGTGGCGGCCCTCGTGGGTGCCGTACTGCTCACCGCCGGCCTGGCCGCTTGTTCGAGCGAGGCCCCGTCCTCCTCGGCACCGCAGGCCCCTGAGATCAAGCCGGTGGCGGAGACCGAGGTCGCGGGCCCGGCCGCGTCGGGTGACCAGCCGAAGGGCATCACCTACGACGTGAAGCGCATTCCGTTGGGCGCCAAGCTCTCCACCGGTTCGTCCGTCGAGAACGGACAGACGACGGTCGAGCTGAAGGTGTCCGGTCTGCTGCCGAACACGAAGTACGGCTCGCACGTGCACACCAAGCCGTGTGGCGCGAAGCCGGCCGACTCGGGCCCGCACTACCAGAACGAGAAGGACCCGGTCACGCCGAGCGTCGACCCCAAGTACGCCAACGCGAAGAACGAGATCTGGCTCGACTTCACCACCGACGCGGCCGGTGCGGCGACCGGCAAGGCGACGGTGAAGTGGGAGTTCCGCAAGGGCGAGGCGAACGCGGTGATCGTCCACGCGACGCACTCCAGCACCGAGCACGGCAAGGCAGGCACCGCGGGCGACCGCCTCGCCTGCCTCACCGCGCAGTTCTAGTTCAGTTCTGGTTCAGCACTGCCAGGTCAGGGCCACACCCCCAGTCAGGTGTGGCCCTGACACCGGTTCCAGCACCGCCGCACGCACGAGGTTGAGCACCTCGTATCGGGGTCCGGCGCGGCGGATCAGTCCGCGCACGCTCAAGGCGCGCGCGACACGCTCATCCTCCCCGTCACCCTCGGCCATGCGCACCAACGCGTCCCGCTCATCGGAATCCAATGTGGACAGAGACAGCCGCAGCGAGTCGCGCAGATGGGCCGACGTCGGGTCGAGCGGGTTGGTCCGCAGGCGTTCCAGCAGGTGTTCCGGCGAGTAGACCATGAACCACCCGGCCGCGAACTCGAGCGCCGACGGCAGCCCGTCGAGCTCCCGAACCAGCCCGGTCAGCGCGGCCTGGTTCGCGTCCTCCTGACGGAATCCCGGCCGCACCCGCCGCACGTTCGTGACGAGCAGCCGCACTGCCGCGTCGACGTCCAACGGTGCCAACGGGAAGACGTGCTCGCCGGGAATCCCCGTGGGTGCCAGGGCGGTGACGACGACCCGCAACCTCGGATGACTCCGCAGCAACGACGCGTCCGGGACGTGGTCCGTGACGAGGACCGTGTCCTGGTTGTCGTCGATCACCGGGGTGCGCGACGACGGCAGCCACACGACCGACCAGCCCAGCCGGAAGTGCAGCTCTCCCGCCACCTCCAGGGCGAGCCGCGTCTTGCCCACCCCGCTGACCCCGGTGATCGTGACCAGCCGCCGCCCGTCGACGAAGAGGCTGAGCAACGCCGCCGTCTCCGCCTCGCGCCCGACGATCGCCGACGACGGCGCCGGCGGTGGCACCGACACCGGCCCGGACGGCCGTCCCCCTGCCTCCTGCAGGTTCGCGCGGCTGTCGTCGTCCAGCCGAAGCCCCTCCGCGAGCAGCCGCACCGTCTCGGCGCGCGGCGACCTCGTCCGGCCGCACTCCAGGTCGCGGATGGCCCGCACGCTCACCATCGCGAAGTCGGCCAGCTGCTGCTGGGTGAGGCCGACCCGAATCCTGTGGGTGCGCAACAGCTCACCGAAGTCCCTCATGCCCGCACCTCTCTTTGATCACGAACCACAGATCGATCAAGCGGCCGCGTGATACAGCGCGTGCTCGGTAGTTCTGCGAACTCCTTCATGCTCGTTCCCCTCCTCGAGCCTGAGTCTCAGGCCGCGGGAGTTCCGAAACATGGGGGTGGACCCCCCATATTCACGTTCGGCGCAAATCTGGGGGCCTGGCCCCTATGTGCTCCGCTCACACGCGTGCGAGGTTCTGCCGGTGACCTCCGCAGCCGAGACCACCACAGGCGAGAGCTGGACAGCGGCTTTCGCCCACGCGCTGCGCCCGCTGATCGACGCGGCACGCCTGGAGGTCGCTCCCCCGTTCGACGCCGCGTTCGCCGAGCAGCTCGGCCGGCGGCTGGTCACCATCGCGGCGCGCACACTCGTGCTGGAGCTGCACAACGCGCGCGGAACACTCACTGGCGACACCAGCACCGAGCGGTTCACGTCGTTCACGCGCACCCTCGATCTGGAGGCGTTGTTCGCGCGCTACCCGGTGCTCGCCCGGTTGCTCGCGCAGGCCTGTGAACAGGCCGTCAAGACGCACCACGAGCTGTCGTCGCGCTTCACCCGCGACCGCGCGGACATCGTCAGAACGATCTTCAAGGGCCTCGATCCCGGCGCGCTCACGTCCATCGAGACGGGCAAGGGCGATCCGCACCAGCAGGGGCGCACGGTAGCGGTGCTGACGTTCGAGTCCGGGCAGAAGCTGATCTACCGGCCACGCCCGGTCGGGCTGCACGTGCACTTCATCGCCCAACTCTCGTGGCTTTCCACGCGGACTGGAATCACCTTCCGAAGCCCGCGGCTGCTCGTCCGCGACGGCTACGGCTGGCTGGAGTTCGTGAGCCACGAGCCGTGCGCGGACGTCGCCGGGGTCGCCGAGTTCTACCGGCGCCTCGGGGCGTTGCTCGCGCTGCTCTACGCGGTCGACGGCACGGACATGCACTACGAGAACCTGATCGCGTGCGGTGACCAGCCCGTGCTGGTGGACGTGGAAACCCTTTTCCACCCGACGCCTCTGATGTCCGACGATCCGGCCGCCGAAGCACTCGCGCGGTCGGTTCATCGCGTCGCACTGCTCCCCCACGTCCTGCTGGGCGACAACGGTGTCGCGGACGTCTCCGGGGTCGGTGGAGATCACGGCGTGCCGTCTCCGTTGGACGTCGTCGACTGGGCCGACGCGGGAACCGACAGGATGCGGCTCGTCCGGCGCCCCAAGGAGTCGTCAGGCGCGTTCAACCGGCCGTTGCTGCACGGCACCCCGGCCGAGCCCGCCGACTACCAGGACTCGCTCCTGGCGGGCTTCCGCGCGGGCTACGACGCGATCGTGGCGCATCGATCAGAGCTGCTGCGCCTGATCCGTGCGTGCGCGGACGACGAGGTGCGGTTCGTACCACGTGCGACACGTCAGTACGCCACGTTGCTGGACGAGTCCACGCACCCGAGCGTCCTCATCGACGCGATGGACCGCGACTTGGCGTTCGGCATCCTGATCGTCGACGACCCGTTGCTCGACCGGCTGGTGCCCTTCGAGGTGGCCGATCTGTGGCGTGGTGACGTGCCGCTGTTCACGTGCCGGCCGGGGTCGCGCGATCTGTGGACCACGTCCGGGCTCCGGCTGCCGGGGATGCTGCCGGAGCCCGGGCTGGACGTCGTCGAACGCAAGATCACGACGATGAGCGAGGTCGACCGGCACGACCAGCAGTGGGTGATCACGGCGGCGCTGGCGTCGAGGCCGCGTCCCGTGTCGCACCACTCCGGCGGGACGTTGCCCGGCCAGGTCGCCGCGGTGAACCCGGATCCGGCACGGCTGCTGGTGGCGGCGTGCGGGATCGCGGACCAGATCCTCGCGCACGCGGTGAAAAGCCGGGATCGCGTGAACTGGCTGGGACTGGAGCTGATCGACGACCGGCACTGGGCGGTGCAGCCGCTCGGTGCTGGTTTGTCCAACGGCTACACAGGAGTCGCGCTTTTCCTGGCGGAGCTGGGCGCTTTGACCGGTGCCGCCCGCTACGTCGACTTCGCGCGCGACGCCGTTCGCCCGTTGCCGGATCTGCTGGAGATGTTCGCGAGCACGCCCGAGCTGGCGAGTGCGGCGGGCGGCGGATTCCACGGCCTGGGCGGGATTTGCTACGCCCTGGCACGCCTGACCCCGTTGCTCGGCCTCGATCCCGGTCTGCTCGGTCGAGCCGTGTCGTTGATGCCGTTGGAGGACACGGCGTTCAGCGTGGTGGACGGTGTCGCCGGGTCTCTCGCCGCGATGCTCGCCGTCGGCACACCGGCAGCTTTGCGTCTGGCCGACCATTACGCACCCCTTCTACCTGGGGCGATTTGCCCGGCAAATGGGTTCGCCCGTGGTCATGCGGGAATCGGATGGGCACTTCAGCGTTACGCGGCAAAGGTTTGCGACGAGTCTTTTAATGTGGCGGCAGAGTCCTGCTTTGAATCAGACGTGATCGACCCGACCGACGCCGGATGGTGCTCGGGCGTGTCCGGTGCGGCCCTGGCCCGCTCGGACGATCGTCTGGGTTCGGTGCTGGCGTCCAGGGAACCGTTGCGGGACATGAGTCTCTGCCACGGTGAACTGGGCGTGATCGAAGCCCTCTCGGCCTGCCACCCGGCTGCCGCGGCCCGTCGCACGGCCCTGCTGCTGGGAGCACTGGACGAACACGGCGCCCGCTGCGCCACCCCGGGAGGCGTTCCGTCGCCCGGGTTGCTCACGGGCCTGGCCGGCATCGGTCACGGCCTGCTGCGCCAAGGGTTTCCCGTGCCGTCGGTCCTGCTGCTCGAACCGTGACACCAACCAGATGAGGAGAGCGTCTGATGAACGAGTCCCTGCGCCGCCCGGCCGCCCTGCCCGAGCCGGTCGAGAGCGCGATCGGGGAGATGGAGCTCGCCCCGAGGTCCATGGCCGGCGCGCGTGCCCGTGCGCTGGCCGGGCTGACGCTCGCGGTGAGTGCGTTCGCGTCCATCACGCCCACGCTGTCGGACCCGACCGTCAGCGTGCAGTGAGATAACGGCCGACGAGAGGGGCCGGGCGAGGGGTCCGGCCCTTCACGTTGATCGCGGAAAGATGTCTTCCTGATCACCAGGGCTGTCCGCGCGAATACGCCTGAGCAGTCGATACATCCGACGTCACCCTGCCGTTAAGGTCCTGCCATGCAGACCCGAGCCCCCGAGGTGGTCGGCCGCGATCGAGAGGTCACGGCCCTCGCGGGGGCACTCGCACGCGCACGAACCGGCCGGGGCGAGGCCCTCTTCCTGACGGGGGAGGCCGGGATCGGGAAGTCGCGGCTGGCCCGGTACGCGGCGGGGCAGGCGTACGGCGAGGGCATCCGGGTGCTCAAGGGTCGTGGCACGACGATCGGGCCGATGGTCCCGTTCCGGCCGATCGCCGAGGCGCTGCTCGCGCTCTTCCGCGGCGAGCCGCCCGACGACGCCGCGCTCGGCCCGTACAAGCCCGTGCTGGGCACGTTGATCCCGGAGTGGCACGACCACCGGTCCACGACGGAATCCGTGGTGGTGCTGGCGGAAGCGGTGCTGAGGCTGCTCGCGTCCGTCGCGCGCCGGACACCGTGCCTGCTCGTGCTCGAAGACCTGCACGACGCCGACGCCGAGACGCTCGCCGTCGTCGAGTACCTGGCGGACAACCTGGAGGACCAACCGGTTCTGCTGCTCGCCACGAGCCGCAACGAACCGGGCAACGCGCTGGAGCTGATCCACCGGATCGTGCAGCGAGGCGCGGCCACCGAGCTCGAACTGCGCAGACTGAGCCGCGCGGAGGTCGAGCGGATGACGGCGGCCTGCCTGGAGAGCGACGAGGTGCCGGCCCTGCTGTCGGATCGCTTGTGGACGGACAGCGCCGGAAACCCTTTCGTCATCGAGGAACTGCTGCACGGCATGGTGAGCAGCGGCCTGCTGGTGGCCGGGGCTCACGGCTGGCAGGTGCTGGGCGAGCTGAAGCTGCCGGTGCCGGCCGCGTTCGTCCGCAGCGTCGCGCACCGGACCGACCGCCTCGGGCCACAAGGCCGAGAGGTGCTGTCGATCGCGGCGGTGCTGGGCCACCGCTTCCCGCTGTCCGTGGTGCAACGGGTGACCGGCACGGACGACCGCCATCTGCTCAGCCACCTGCACGCCGGTGTGGCCGCTCAGCTCGTGACGCCCGACGAGCCCGCTCCCGACTGGTACGCCTTCCGCCATCCTCTGACCGCGGACGCGTTGCTGGCGCAGCTGTCGCCGACCGAACGCGCGGACCTCTCGCGGCGCACGGCCGACGCGATCGAGGACCTGCACCCCGGACTGACCGGCGACTGGTGCCCGCTCGTCGCGAAGCTCCGGTTCGACGCGGGATCACCGGCGCAGGCAGGGCTGCTGTTCGCGGAGGCGGGCAAGCGGGCACTGGCCTCGGGCGCGGCGGGGTCCGCGGTCACGTTGCTGGATCGCGCCCAGAAGCTGCTCACGGACGACGCGCGCGCCGCGGTGCTGGACACACTGCTGCCGGCGCTCGCGGAGACCGGCGAGTTCGAGCGCGCCTTCGAGTTCGAGCCCGACGTGGCGGAACTCAGGGACGGGCCGGGAAAAGCGAAGCTCCACACGCGACTCGCCCGCATCGCCCACCAGACCGGACGGTACTCGTACGGGGTGGAGCAGGTGCGCGTCGCCCGCACGCTGCTCGGACCGGACGCGCCCGGCGAGCTGACCGCGCAGCTGGACGTCACCTCGGCCTATCTGGCGTTGATCGGCCCGACCGCCGACCGCGTCGAGTCGGCGGCGAGCCTGGCGCGGCAGGCGGTGCAGGCGGCCGCGCGCGCGGAGCTTCCCGCCGTCGCGTGCGAGGCGTGGCAGCTGCTCGGGGTCATCGTGCGCGAGCAGGACCTCGACGAGGCCAACAGGTGTTTCGACCGCGCACTGGCCCTCGCGGACGCGCACCAGCTGCCGATCCAGCACATCTACGCGCTGGTTCGGTTGGCGGGCAACGACTGGCTCGCGGCCGGCAGCACCGAGACGTTGGAACGCGCGCACTCCGAGGCGTGCCGGGCGGGTGCGATCACGTTGGCGTACAGCGTGAAGGCCATCATGGCGTTGCAGCTCGTGCTGGCCGGCGACTACGACTCGGCGGCCGAGCAGGTCGAGACCTGTCTGGAAGCGACCGCGCGGCTCCGGTTCCACGCGCTGAACCGCTATCTGTTGATGGTCAAGGCAACGCTCGCCGCGCATCAAGGGCATCGGCAGGAAACCGACGACGCGGTCAGCAGGTTCGAGGTGGTGGCGAAGAGCGGCGCCCAGGAAGTTCCGCTCTGCTACGGACTTGCGCGCGCGTTCTGCGCT
The DNA here is from genome assembly GCF_040681245.1 of Lentzea sp. NPDC051838. Classification (NCBI taxonomy): domain Bacteria; kingdom Bacillati; phylum Actinomycetota; class Actinomycetes; order Pseudonocardiales; family Pseudonocardiaceae; genus Lentzea; species Lentzea sp. NPDC051838. Next base: position 460,537 of record NZ_JBFAYI010000003.1, on the reverse strand, counting down.
CTGCTCGAAGAGAACCACTCGTTGGCGATGCAGGAGCTCGAACTGGCCGAGGCCGCGGAGTCGCAGAGCCCCACGCCGTTCCACCTCTCCGGCTCGCACGGCCTGCGCGTGCTGCTCGCGGTGCTGGACGGGCACCTGGGCTGGTCGGACTACCACGTGCTGGCGAAGTCGAGTGCCGCGGGCATGCGCTGGAACCGCCAGTTCGCCGATCTCGCGCACGCCGTCCTGCTCGGCCGCGACGGACGGCATGCCGAGGCGCGCCAAGCGTTCGACAGCGCGCAGGAAGCGGCGGCGCTGTACCCGATGGCACGGCATCTGGGGCTGCGGCTGGTCGCACCGGAAGCCGAGACGTGGGGTGATCCGGTGACGTGGCTGCGCGCCGCCGAGGAGTACTTCCACCAGGCGGGGATTCCGGCCGTGGCGTCGGCGTGCCGTGGGCTGCTGCGGCAGTCGGGCGCGTCGGTGCAGCAACGCCGGACCGGAACCGAGCAGGTGCCGAAGCAGTTGCGCGGGCACGGCGTGACGGTGCGCGAGTTCGAGGTGTTCGTGCTGCTCGCCGACCGGATGGGCAACAAGGCCATCGGCACCCGTCTGCACATCTCGCCGCGCACGGTGGAAAAGCACGTGGCGTCGCTGATCGCGAAGACCGGGCAGCCGGACCGTGAAGCGCTTTCCACCTACGCTGCCACGTTGAGCCGTTGAACTCCCCAGCTCACCACTGACGTTTTGACCTAGGCCTAAACGTCGAGGGGCATCGGCCGAAAGTCCGATGCAACCTCGCGGCGGTTTGCGGTGTCCTTACCGATAGGTTGGTCGAAACGACATGGGGGACATTCGTGCGCAAAATTGTTCTCGCGCCGCTGTGCGCGCTGGTCACGGTAGCCGTGGCGGCGTGCAGTCCGTCAGGTCCGGACCAGACCAATCCGGAGCTGGCGCCGCGCGGCACGACGATGACCAAGGTGAAGCCCACCAAGCAGGACCTCACGACCAAGCTGAGCATCTCCGGCAAGGTCGAGATGAACCCGACGTTCGGCCTCACCGCGCCGGTCGCGGGCCAGGTGCGCTACTTCGACCTGCAGACGCCCAACGGCACGCCGACGAAGCCCACGCGCGTCGCGACGGTGTGGAAGGACGGGGCGGCGAACTACGTCGAGATCCCTGCCGGTGCGACGTTCGGCGGCAGGCTCGTGGACGACAAGGCGACGGTGACGGCGGGCATGCCGATCGCGTCGGCCAAGCACGTCGGGTACGCGATCGTGGGCGACATCGACGGCGCGCAGGCGTACAAGATCAGTGGCGCTCTCACCGACGTGACGGTGCAGATCAAGAACGGCCCCGGCCCGTTCCCGTGCACGGTTCTCGGCACGATCGCCGCGCTGCCGCAGGGCACCATCCCGGAGAAGCCGCCGGTCACCCCGGACACCAAGAACCCGCCTGCTACTGGACAGACTCAGCCGAAGCAGCCCGACCAGCCGCAGCAGCCGAGCTCCTCGACGGGCCTGCGCATCGTGTGCACCGCGCCCGGCGACGTGCAGATGATCAACGGCGCGACCGCGTCGATCGAGGTCACCACCGGGAAGTCCGCGCAGGCACTGGTGGTCCCGGTCGAGGCGGTGGCGGGTCAGCAGGGCAAGGGCAAGGTCGACGTGCTGCAGCCCGACGGGTCGCGCAGGACGGTGGACGTGACGCTGGGCCTCACCGACGGCAAGGTCGTCGAGATCAAGTCGGGTGTCACGGCGGACGACGAGCTCGCGGTGCCCGGCCCGAACCTGCCGGAGGGCCAGCAGCAGGGCGGCGACCCGCAGCAGAAGCCGACGGGACCGTGATGACCCAGCCAGCGATTCAGATGCCGCTGCTCCAGCTCAACGGCATCACGAAAGTCCTGAAGGGCCAAGAAGAACCGCGCACGATCCTGTCCGGTGTGGACCTCACCGTCCATCCTGGACAGAGCGTCGCGATCCTCGGCCGTTCCGGTTCCGGCAAGTCGACGCTGCTGTCGTTGATCGGACTTTTCGACCGTGCCGATGAGGGCCAGTACTTCTTGCACGGCAACGACATCACGAAGCTGCCCGAGCGCAAGGCGGCGGCGTTGCGCAGCGCGGAGTTCGGGTTCGTGTTCCAGCGCTTCTTCCTGCTCAAGCACCTCACCGCGGCGCAGAACGTGGCGATGGCGCTGGTGAACGGCCAGGGCTGGTCGTCGCGGCGCAAGCGCAAGCAGCAGGTGATGGAGGCGCTGGAGCAGGTCGGCATCGCGCACCTCGCGAAGTCCAAGCCCTCCAGGCTTTCCGGTGGTGAGCAGCAGCGCGTCGCGATCGCCCGCGCGCTGGTCCGGCAGCCGCGCGTGATCCTCGCGGACGAGCCGACGGGCGCGCTCGACACCGAGACCGGCAACCTCGTCGTCGAGGTGCTGCTCAACACGACCAGGCAGGGCTGCGGCCTCGTGCTGGTCACGCACGACCACGACCACGCGCGCAAGATGGGCCGCGTGCTGGAGCTGCGCGACGGGCGGTTCAACTGATGTTCTCCGGCAAGCTGCGGTCCGCCCTGGTCATCGGCGGACAGGGCATCCGCGCCCGCAAGCTGCGCACGTTCCTGTCGATGGTGTCGCTGTTCCTCGGTGTGCTCGCGGTCGTCGCCGTGCAGGCGGGTTCGGAGATCGCCGAACGCGCGATGCTCACCGACGTCGAGCTCCAGGCGGGCAAGGACGGCACGATCATGGGCTACATCCCCGGCGAGAAGGGCGCGCCGGGAATCGTCGAGGCCATGTTGAAGGGTCGCTCCGACGGGGTCGCGATGATCAGCTCGCAGGCGGTCATCGGTGAGCCGGGCGTGCGTCCGATCAACGAGGGCGGCATGCCGTTCGAGTACGTCGGCCGGGGCGGCGACTACTACGGCCCGCAGATGATCTGCGACGCCAGCGGCACCTGCACCGAGCAGAAGGAGCAGGAGAAGAAACCCGCCGGACAGGCGATCGAGGTCAGCATGGTCGCGCTGACCGGGGACATCCGGCAGTTCAAGCCGTTCCGCCCGGTGTCCGGCAGCTGGCTCGACTTCGCCTCCGTGCCGTCCATGGCGCCGCGCATCGTGCTGAACGAGGAAGCCGCCAAGGGCCTCAAGCAGTACCGCGTCCCCGGCGAGATGATGATCGAGGGCGCCACCCACCACGTGACGCCGCAGATCGTCGGCGTGGTGCAGGACGGCAACTCGCAGCCGCGCATCTACATGCGTCTCGACGAGCTCCGCACGTGGATGCCCTCGGCGGCGGCGACCAACGACACCAACAGGTTCCGCGGCGGTGGCACACAGCTCGAGATCTACCTGCAGCCGGGTTCGGACGACCTGCAGCAGCTGATGAAGGCCAAGCTGGTCGGTGCCGGCATGGACCAGAACCAGTTGCACTTCCAGACGGTGAACTCCAAGGAGCGCATGCAGTCCCAGCTGAAGATCATGCGGTTGATCTTCCTCGGGATGGCGTTCCTGGTGCTGCTGATCGGTGTCGCGGGCATCCTGAACGTCGGTCTCGCCACGGTCGGCGAGCGCGTCGAGGAGTTCGCGCTGCGCCGCGCGGTGGGCATGTCGCGAATGTTGCTGGCGGGCATCGTGCTGGCGGAGACACTGCTGACCGGGCTTCTGACGGCCGCGCTGGCGATCGGCGCGGGCGCGGCGGGCCTGCAGGTCGCGCTGGCGATGTTCGGCGGCCGCTTCCCGTCGTTGCAGGGCACCACCTTCCCGTGGGAGGCCGGTGTCGCCGGTGTGATCGCGGGTCTCGTCGCCGGTGTGCTGGGTGGGCTCATCCCGGCGATCAGGGCGGCGCGGATTCCGATCGCCACAGTCATGCGGGCCTAAGAGGCAGGCCCGTTGCCGGCGAAGCCCCGGACCGCGAGAGAGGCGGACCGGGGCTTCGTATTTCTCAGGCTTCGTTGAAGGTGTCCGGGTTCGGGCCGATGCGGCCACCACGGTCCAGAGTGGACACAGCGGTGATCTCGTCAGCGCTCAACTCGAAGTCGAACACAGCGATGTTCTCCCGGATCCGCGACGGCGTGACGGACTTCGGGATCACGACGTTGCCGATCTGCAGGTGCCAGCGCAGCACGACCTGGGCCACCGACTTGCCGTGCTTCGCGGCGATCTCCGCGACCACGGGGTCACTGAGCAGCTCGCCGCCCTGGCCGAGCGGCGACCACGCCTCGGTCACGATGCCGTGCTCGGCGTGGAACGCGCGCAGCTCGGTCTGCTGCAGGTACGGGTGCAGCTCGACCTGGTTGACCGCCGGCACGACACCGGTCTCGTCGATGACGCGCTGAAGGTGCGCGGGCTGGAAGTTGGAGACGCCGATCGCGCGGACGCGACCCTCCTTCTGCAGCTCCACGAACGCCTTCCACGTGTCGACGTACCGCTCGCGGGCGGGCGTCGGCCAGTGGATGAGGTACAGGTCGAGGGTGTCGAGCTTGAGCTTGCGCAACGACTCGTCGAACGCGCGCAGCGTCGAGTCGTAGCCCTGGTCGGCGTTCCACAGCTTCGTCGTGACGAAGAGTTCCTCACGGTCGAAGCCCTGGAGAGCCTCACCGGTGCCGCGCTCGTTGCCGTAGATCGCGGCGGTGTCGATGCTGCGGTACCCGGCCTTCAGCGCCTCCGCGACGGCGGGAGTGGCCTGCGCGTCCGGCACCTGCCAGACGCCGAAACCGAGCTGGGGCATGGAAACGCCGTTGTTGAGCTTCACGTTGTTCAAGACAGGTCCTTACGGAATCAGGGTGGGCGCGGTGCCGCCGTCGACGCGCAACGCGGCTCCGGTCGTGGCGGACGAGAGGTCCGACGCGACGTAGGTGATGAGGTTCGCGACCTCGTGGGGACGGATCAGGCGGCCCAGCAGCAACGTCGGGCGCTCGGTGCGGACGAACTCCGCCTCGCCGCCGTCGCCGACGCGGTCGCGGATGAACTCCTCGACGCCGGGCGTGAGGGTCGGGCCGGGCAGGACCGAGTTCACGGTCACACCGGTTCCGGCGACAGCCTGTGCCATGCCGCGCGCGATGGCGAGCTGGGCGGTCTTCGTCATGCCGTAATGGACCATCTCGGTGGGCGTGAAGACGGACGACTCGCTGCTGACGAAGATCACCCGGCCCCAGCCGCGCTCGACCATGCGCGGCGTGTAGTGGCGTGAGAGCCGTACGCCGGACATGACGTTCGTGTCGAAGTACCGCTGCCACTCGGCGTCGTCGATCTCGAACACCGGTTGCGCCCCGTAGATGCCCATGTTGTTGACCAACACGTCCACGTCGGGCAGCTGGTTCACGAGGTGAGACGCACCCTCGGCGGTCGCGATGTCCGCCGCGATGCCGCGCACGTCGCCATCCAGCTTGGCAACAGCCTCGTCCACACGTTCCTGGCTGCGGCCGCTCACGACGACGGAAGCACCCGCCTTGAGCAGCGCCTCCGCCGTGGCGAAACCGATGCCCGCGGTGGAGCCGGTCACAAGGGCGGTGCGTCCCGACAGATCCATGTCTCTCCCCGGTAGACTTGTTGAAGACGATTACGAGCGTACGCAATAGTTGCACACGCTGTCTATTCGAGAGGGGTTGACCTATGTCACTGGACGACGACGCCGTCCAGGCGCGCGCTCAGGGCTGGCGCACGCTCGCGGCGTTGCACGCGCGCATCGAGGACCGCCTCGAACGAGCCCTGCAGAAGGCTCACGAGCTCTCCGTCAGCGAGTACACCGTGCTGGACGTCCTCAACCGCCAGGACGGCTTCCACCTCCGGATGAACCAGCTGTCCAACGCCGTGGTGCTCAGCCAGTCAGCCACAACCCGCCTGGTCACGCGACTCGAGGACCGCGGCCTGCTCGCCCGCTACCTCTGCCCCACCGACCGCAGGGGCATCTACACCGAGGTCACCGAGAAGGGCCACGAACTGCTCGCGCTGGCTCGCCCGACGCACGACGAGGTACTCGCCGCGTCGCTGGAGGAGGCGTCCGCCACGCCGGAGCTGAAGCCCCTTGTCGACGCCCTGGCGATGCTCTAACTAGGCTCACCCACATGGCCGACACGCAGTACGAAGACCTGCTCCGCCACGTCCTGAAAGAGGGCGTGCGCAAGGAAGACCGCACCGGCACCGGCACGCGGTCGATCTTCGGCCACCAGCTGCGCTACCCGCTCGCCGCGGGTTTCCCGCTGATCACGACGAAGAAGGTCCACTTCAAGTCGATCGCGTACGAGCTGCTGTGGTTCCTGCGCGGCGACAGCAACGCGAAGTGGCTCCAGGACAACGGCGTGACGATCTGGGACGAGTGGGCCGGCCCTGATGGCGAGCTCGGTCCGGTCTACGGCGTCCAGTGGCGTTCGTGGCCGACCCCGGACGGCGGTCACATCGACCAGATCGCCGAGGTCCTGAAGACGCTGCGCACGAACCCGGACTCGCGGCGGATCATCGTCTCGGCCTGGAACGTCGGCGAGATCGCCCAGATGGCGCTGCCGCCGTGCCACGCGTTCTTCCAGTTCTACGTCGCCGACGGCAAGCTGTCGTGCCAGCTCTACCAGCGCAGCGCGGACCTGTTCCTCGGCGTGCCGTTCAACATCGCCTCCTACGCGCTGCTCACGCACATGATCGCCGCGCAGACGGGTCTCGGCGTCGGTGACTTCATCTGGACCGGCGGCGACTGCCACATCTACGACAACCACGTCGAGCAGGTCGAGCTGCAGCTCAGCCGCGATGCGCGCGAGTTCCCGACGCTGCAGATGGCGTCCGTGGATTCGCTGTTCGACTACAGGTACGAGGACTTCACGATCGAGGGCTACGACCCGCATCCCGGCATCAAGGCTCCGGTGGCGGTGTGATCGGCCTGATCTGGGCGCAGGCCGCGAACGGTGTGATCGGCCGCGACAACGCGATTCCGTGGCACATCCCGGAGGACATGAAGCACTTCCGGGAGACCACCGCGGGCGCGGCGGTGCTGATGGGCCGCCTCACCTGGGAGTCTCTGCCGCCGCGCTTCCGCCCGTTGCCCGGCCGCCGCAACCTCGTGCTGTCGCGCACGCCTCAGGAAGGCGCGGAGACGTTCGACAGCCTGGAGAAGGCGCTGGCGGACGTCACCGGCGACCTGTGGGTGATGGGCGGGTCGGCGGTCTACGCGGCGACGCTGCCGTTCGCGGACCGCGTCGAGGTCACCGAGATCCGCGAGTCGTTCGAAGGTGACACGTACGCGCCGAAGATCGACCGCGAGCCCGTGCAGATCGGTGAGTGGCAGGAGTCCAGCTCGGGCCTGCACTACCGGTTCGTGAGCTACTAGCGGCGGCCACCCGGCTGCCACTCGTGCACCTCGACGGAGTCGTACCGGTCAGCTGTCAGGACCGCCACCGGATTGTCGGATCGCACCAATGCCGCCGTGCCGAGCCACGTGGTGCCGTCGTCGGACAGCAACGGCCCGAACGCGACCACGCCGTCAGCACACGCGGGCTCAAGATCCACGGGCTCGCCGGAGCCGAGTCCGATCACCAGGTGTCCCCCGCCGCCAGGCGAGTCCCACATGGTCCGCCCGAGCACGTTGCGCCACCGCCGCACCAGCACGTCCCGGTAAGCCCCCGCCTGGTAACACGGCTCCTCGAACGCGAACGCCCGAGCCGCCGCAGCGTCCGGCACCTCGACGATGTGCACGCTGCCGGTCAGCACATCGCCGTCGAAAGTCGGTCCGCGGGCGATGAGCGAGAACTGGTCCATGTACGACCAGTGCTCCTCGATCAGCTTCTCCCGCAACGGCAACGACCCGGGCCGATCCCGGTGGTAGCAGAAGAACTCCATCTACCTGCGCCGCGCCCGTGCGTGCCACGCCTCGACGATCAACTCTTCCAGCTCCCCCACCTCGATGTGCTCCAACCGCACCAGAATCGCGGGATACCCGTTGAAATGCGGTGTGGTGAAGTAGACCGACTCGTCGGAGGCGAGCAACGCCTCCTTGGCCCCCAGATCCGGCACCCGCGCGGCCAGAATCGGCCCGTCCGGCGCCGAAGCCCCCAACGCCGCCAGATCCGTCTTGCGCAGGGGCCGTTCCCACACGAAGAGCTTCTCCTTGACCCTCCAGTCGACGACGCCCTCCCGCACCCGCTCCGTCACGTCGGGCATGGAGGTGGCGATCCGGCGCACGTCGTTCCAGGTGGCCATCACTAGCTCCCTACAGGTGGTCCGGCGGACGCTGCTGCTCGGCCAGGAACCGTTCGAACTCGGCGCCCAGTTCGTCCGCGCTGGGGAGGTCGGTGTTCCCGACAGTCTGGATGAAGGCGTCGTACTGCCGCTCGAGCGCTTCCACCACCTGGGCTACTTCTTCCGATTCCGCTACCTGCCGGTGGATCTCGGCGTCAGCGGCCTGAGCTGCGTCGATCAGCGATCCGATGGGCAACGCGAGACCTGTCGCCCGCGCGACAGCATCGAGCAGCGTGACGGCCGCGGTCGGGTACTGCGACTGCGCGAGGTAGTGCGGCACCTGGGCCGCGAAGCCCATCGCGTCGTGCCCCGCCTGGCCGAGCCGGAACTCCAGCAGCCCCGAGACGTTGCCCGGCACCTGCACGCGGTTGAAGAACGGCTGGTACTCCGACACGAGCTCGGGCCGCGTCGCGTGGCCGATGACGTTCAACGGGCGCGTGTGCGGCACCCCCATCGGAATGCCGTGGAAGCCGACGGTCAGGCGCACGCCCCACCGGTCGATCAGCGAGCGCACGGCGAGCACGAACGCCTCCCAGCCGCGGTCCGGTTCGAGGCCGGTGAGCAGCAGGAACGGGTGCCCCGCGCTGTCCCACAGCAGGTGCACGACCAGTTCGGGAGCCGCGTAGTCCTCCCAGTGGTCCGTGGCGTACGTCATCAACGGTCGGCGCGACCGATAGTCGATCAGGCTGTCGATGTCGAAGCGCGCGATGACACGGCTCTCGAGCGACTCCAGCAGGTGCTCGGCGAGCAGACGGCCCGCGGCACCGGCGTCCATGAAGCCCTCGAAGTGGTGCAGCAGCACCGCACCTGTCAGGTCCGGCACCTCCGAGTCCACCTCGTACAGGTTCTCCGGGTCCAGCACCGCATGCCTCCAAAACCGTCGTTTCAGTCTCGTCCAAAGCCAACCATGTGGACACGGGACTGATTCCGCACGGGTCGATTAGCCCACACGGACCGTGTGAGCGCATCACCTCATGAACACGCCAACCTCGCCGAAAGACACTGCTTCCGCACGGGTCGATTAGCCCACACGGCTCGTGTGAGCGCATCACCTCATGAACACGCCAACCTCGCCGAAAGACACTGCTTCCGCACGGGTCGATTAGCCCACACGGACCGTGTGAGCGCATCACCTCACGGGTACACGAACGTCGTGGACAAGCGCTGGGTGACGCGTGGAGCTCTGGTCGCAGCCGTCTTCATTCTCCTCGGCGCGGCGCTGTACGTGTTCGGGCAGTTCAAGCCGTTCGGTGACGAGTCGATCGACCGCAGCCAGCCCGCGATGCTGAAGTCGGTGCGGGACCTCAGCCAGTACCACGCGGCGGCGGGCGAGTTCCAGGTCGTGCTGGACATCGAGAACGACGTGAAGTGGGTGCCTGCTGCCCTGGCCGGCGAGCGCACGCTGTTCGTCGCGGCCGGGTCGGTGAACGCCTACGTCGACCTCGGATCGTTGAAGGACGACGGTCTGATCCTGTCTCCGGACGGCAAAACGGTCGAACTGCGCATCCCCGAGCCCCAGCTGGACAAGCCGAACCTGCACCACGACCGTTCGTACGTCTTCAGCCAGGAGCGCGGGCTGATCAACGATCTCCAGGCGCTGGCGGGACCACCTGACGTGCAACGGTTCTACGTCGCCGGTGAGGCCAAGATCGCGGAGGCGGCGCGGAAGTCCGAGCTGCTCAAGCGCGCCGAGGACAACACCCGCGTGATGCTCACCGGAATGCTGCAGTCGCTGGGATTCCAGGTGAAGGTGCTCACGGACTGAACCTTTCGCGCTGTGGCTCCCGAACGTCGGGGTGAGCCGTCCGCAGCGGGTTAGGATCCCTTGGTGGAAGACGATCTGATGGCCTGGGCACCCACCGGAGGTGCCGCGACGGCACCCGAGATCGCGTTGCCGGGCTACAGCGGATTCCGTGTGATCGCGCAGGGCGGCGAGGGCACGATCTACCGCGCGCGCCAGGACGGCCTGGGCCGCGACGTCGCCGTGAAGGTCCTGCAGGTGACCGATCCCGCGACGGTGGCCCGCTTCCGCCGCGAGCTCGCCATCACGGTCGAGCTCGGCCGCCAGCACCCGCACATCGTCACGGTGCTCGACACGGGCACCTTGCCGGACGGGCGCCCGTGCATCGTCATGGAGTACTACGAACGCGGCTCGCTGCACGACCGTTTGCGCGCCATGGGCCCGTTGCCCGTGCCGGACGTGGTGTCCGCGGGCATCGCCGTCGCCGACGCGCTCGCGTTCGCCCACGGCCAGAGCATCCTGCACCGCGACGTGAAGCCGCAGAACGTCCTGGTGCTCCCGACTTCGTACGTCCTGGCCGACTTCGGCATCGCCCGAGGCGCCGACGCGGGCCACTCAGCGTCGCTGCAGATGGTCAGCTACCGGCACGCGGCACCGCAGATGCTGGAGGGCGGCACCCCGTCGTTCGCCGACGACATCTGGTCGCTCGGCTCGACGCTCTTCACGTTGCTGGAGGGCAAGCCGCCGTTCGCGTCCGACAACCCGGACGAGGACACGTTGCTGTCCTACGTCGGCCGCGTCTCGCGCGCCGAACCGCGCGCGCTGACCCGTTTCGACGTCCCGGCCTCGCTGGGCGCGGTGATCAACCGCTGCCTGCGCAAGGACCGCGCGGAACGGTTCTCCTCAGCTCTGGAGCTCCGCGATACCCTGATGGCGGTCAGCTCCGGTACCGCAGTGTCCGTTGTGGACCCGGACTCGACGACGATGCTCGGCGAACGCACCGTCTTCTACCCGGACGGCCCGACCGAGGCGCCCGGCTTCGGCCCGCGCGGCTTCGTGCCGCCCGAGCCCGAGCCGGAACCCGAGGCGGAGGCGGAACCCGACAACTCGTGGCGCGGTCAGCTGGAAGACCTGACCTACCGCCGCAACGACGTCGTCCTGCCGCCACCTCCACCCCCGGTGGCCGTGCTGCCGACCGTCGACCTGCCGCCCGCCGAACCGATGACCGCCCCGGTCCGCAAGAGCAAGCGCGGCGGCGTCCTGGCTCTGCTCGCCGTGGTGGCGGTGACCGGCGGCGTCCTCGCGGGCCTGCTGCTCAACCGCCCTGCCGACAAGCAGTCCCAGGCGCCCGTGACCACCACGATCCCGGTCCCGACCTCGGACTCCGCCGACGCGGGCCCACCCCCGAACTCCGACCCGAAGTTCATGCCGGTCCTGAAGCGCGCGGAGTACAAGGGCAAGGCGATCGAGCTCGAGTGGTCAGACCCGAGCAACGGCAACGCCTCGTTCGTGGTGATCGACGTGACCGGCAAGGACGCCGTCGCCCTGGTCACGGTGACCGGCGGTGGCACCAAGTACGTGATCGAGGACGGCGGCGGGCAGCGGCGTTGCTTCCAGATCGCGGCCATCGCCTACACCGGGGAACGCGGCAGCTCGGACAAGGTCTGCGCCAACAAGAATTGATACCGGAGGCTTTCCTGTCCATGGTGAACGAGGTCTCGGGCCCGGTGGCGGGCAATGTCGTGCAGGCCGGGACGATCAACGGCGACGTCAGCATCGCCGCGCAGTCGGACGACCTCGGCGTCTACTTCAAGCACCAGCGCGACCAGGTACACCTGCGAGTCGGCGCCACCGAATGTTTCCACCTCACGATCATCAACCGCACCTGTCGCAGCCGAGTGCTGGAACTCGAAGTGGAAAGCGCGACCACCACAGGTCTGCCGTGGAAGATCGCAGATCGGGAACCAGATGAGGCGATCCAACTAGGTTCGAACGATACGATCAAGCTTCGCCTGAACGTACATTGCACGTCGTCCGCCACCGCCGGCCCCGACGTGCTGAAGGTCCTCGTCCGGGAGACCGGCGAGCGCACCTGGTGTTCCAGCGAACCTTTGCCGATTCACATCGAGGCCGCGCCGAACCTCGACGTCGTACTCGCCCAGCCAGTCGAGCGAGTCCATGCCGCCGGTACGTACGAAACTGTCCTGACACTGAAGAACAATGGCAACACCGATGTGTCGGGAAAGCTGATGCTCGTGACACGGCTCGACACGCGTCCAGATGCTCCGCTTTGCCTCAGATCTGACATGGTCACGTTCCTGGACGACGCGGGTTTCTGCCTCAGACAGGGAGATCCGCCACTCAACCTGCGGGTAGCGCTGACGGTTCCGCAGATCCAAGTCCGGCGGAACCTCGTCTGGAAAGTACCGCTCACTGTGCAAACGGCCAGCTGGTGCTCAGGGCGTTTCGAGTTCGCGATCACGCAATTCGGCCTGGAACCCCGCGAACCCCGACTGCTGAAGTGGCTGCTGAAGAAGCTGAACCAGGGCACGTAGTCACCGCCGGAACAGCGGCCTCGGATCCACCGCCCACACCACCTTGCGCCACCAGGAAGCCTTGCGCCGCACCGCTTTCCGCACCTGACGCGCCAGCCGCCAGCTGTTCTCGGCCCGCACGGGCGCAGGGGCGAACGCGGCGTGGTCCACCATCACCGCGAGCCGTGCCCCGGCCTCGCCCCACTCCCGCGCCACGTCCGGCACGGTCCGGCTGGGCCGCGGCCTCAACCCGGCCAGCTGCAACGAGTCCAGCACCTCGTTCCACGCCCCGACCGGACCCGCCGCCCGCAACCGCAGCCGCCGGGACGTCCGCGCCACGTACAAGGCCAGGAACAGCAACACCGGCGCGAACACCCAGAACGGGAACCCGGCCGGAGCCTGAGGCGCGGCGACGGCGTCCGGCTTCACCGCGGTCGGCTGCACCAGCGGCGGCACCGAGGGCAGCGACGTCGGCGTCGGCTTGGCCGTGGTGGACGCGAGCCGGTTCAGCACCTCGCGCTTGGAGGCGGCGCTCGGCCCGCTTCCGTTGCCCGACACGGGATCGAACGCCACCCAGCCCCACCCGCTGAAGTACACCTCCGGCCAGGCGGTGGCGTCCGCGGCGCGCACGATTCGCTCGCCGTTCTGCTCCGGCACCGGCTGGAACCCGACCACGACCCGCGTCGGCAAGCCCACGGCCCGCGCCAGCACCGCGTAGGCCGAGGCGAACTGCTCGGCCGTTCCCGCCCCGGCCCCGGACTCACCGGCGCCACCGAACAGGAACGTCTCCAGCCGCGCGTACGACGACCCGACCGGCGCCTCGGCGTCCGGCCGCCGGTTGAGGCGCACGACCTGCTCCAGCGCCACGGCCTTCTCGTACGGCGTGCGCGCGTTCTGCGTCGCCTGTCGCGCGTACTCCGCCAACGTGAACGGCAACCTCGGCAACGCCGTGTACCGGGTCGCGTCAGTGGGCACCGAGGCCGAGGCCAGGTCCGTGTCCGCCGGCGTCTCCACCACCCCGCGAACGGTGTAGCTCAGCCCGGTCTTCAGCCCCTCGGCCACGACCAACGACCCTGTGTCGGGATCGACCATGGCGTTGCTCAGCGACACCGCCTGCGGCTTCCCCACGCCGGGCAGCCACTCGCCCTGCAGCCCGGTGATCGTCAGGTCGACGCTGGCGTCCTGGAACTTGCCGCCGATCGGCAGGTCCGGCGCGTCCACCACACCCAGCGGCCCGTACGTGGACGCCGCCTCCCACGACGCGCCCGAGTACCGGCTCAACGTCACCAGCCGCACCGGCACCTCGGGCCCGCGCATCCGGAACAGCTCCGCGTCCCCCTGCGCGGCCCAGGCGGCCAGCTGGGGCAACGGGTTGGAGAGCGCCACCTCGGTGACCGGCGGCGTCACGAGCTTGCGCGGCTCAAAACCATTGGTGGGCAACACGAACGCCACCAACGTCAACGCCGCCAACGTCACCGCCAGCACAGCGGGCGGCACCACGGGACCACGCCGGTCGATGATCAGCCAGCCCAACGCCAGCAGCACCACCAACAACAACGCCACCAGCCCGTACCGGTCCGACCGCCCCGTGGTGAGCAGCGCCGCCGACACGTACAGCACCGCCGCGCCCAACGCGGGCACGAACAGCGCCGTTCCCCGCCTGGTCACCGACAGCACGGTCACCACGGACACACCGATGATCAGCAACAACCCCGGCACCAGCAGTTCGGGCGTCGCGGGAGCCGGACGGGCAGCGGTGAGGAGCCGGGGAACGGTGTCGAGCAGCACCCACGTCGGGTCGCGGTCGGGAGTCGCGCCACGTGCCGCGAAGAACCCGCCCGTCATCGCCAGCGTCATGACGGCCAGACCGGCCAAACCGCCTGGCACAAGCCGCTTCAGGGCGAGCGCCAGGAACCCGGCGAACGCGGCCAGTCCGAAGTAGACGAACGCGCCGTCCCACGCCCGGGCCAGCTGGAGCGAACCGACCAGCAGAACCGCGGCCACCCACGCGTACTTCATCGGGCCACCGCCCCCACGACCACCGCGAGCCGAAGCGGCCCGGCCGTCGGATCCACAGCGGGCCGAAGCCGTCCGGCATCCCGCTCCACCCCGACCATCGCGGGCCGAAACCGTCCGGCCGTCGGATCCACAGCGGGCCGAAGCCGTCCGGCATCCCGCTCCACCCCGACCATCGCGGGCCGAAACCGTCCGACCACCCGCTCCGCCGCGACCACCCCGCGCCTCACCGTGCCACCACCGCGTTCCACGAGTCGACGAGATCCTCCGCACGGCCGCCGCTGATCACCAGCACCGATCCGGCAGCCCCCACCGGCCGCTTCTCGTCCACCACCAGCACCACCCCGAAGGCAGCCCGGCCCGCCTCCAGCACGAGCGCGGGCACCGACGTCCCGCTCACCACGGCCACCACGTCGAGGTCGCGCACCGGCACGGTCGGCCGGCCATCCACGTCCTGCAGTTCCAGGTCCGCCAACGCGGCCAGGATCGGCGCCGAGTCCTGCGTCTCCTCGAGATCAACCCCGCCGGACGACGTCAGCAGCCGCACCGGATGCCCCTGCTCCAGTGCCGAGGTGATCAGCGACGCCGCCACCTCCACCGCCTCCTCGAACCGTTGCGCCTCAACATAAGAAGAAACGCTGTCGTCCAGCAGCACGGCCAGGTGCGGGCGGGCGGGGTCGGCGTCCTCGCGGATCATCAGGGTGCCGGTGCGCGCGGACGTCGCCCAGTGCAGGCGCCGCAGGTCGTCTCCCGGCACGTACTCACGCAGACCGACCAGGTCCGTACCACCGCGCTCGACGCGTTCGTCGGCACCGACCTGGCCGCGACGAGCGCCGGACGGCAGGCCGCGGACCGGCAGCACGCGCGGCACCACCCGGACCTGCACGACCTCGCCCAGCACGGTCCGCGCCTGCGCCAAACCGGCCAAACCCTTGCGCCGCAACGTCAACGGCCCCACGTCGAACACGCCGCGGCGAGAAGTCGGGATCGCGTAGTCGACAGACTCGACCACACCCGGCTTCAACAACGGCACGTCGACCGACATGGCCGACCCCGCCACCATGTCCACAGCGTCCAGCGCGACAGGCCACCGCCCGACAGCCGACAGCTCCAACCGGCCGTTGCACCGCGCCAGCCGGGGCACCGTGCGCGGCCGAACCGTCCGCGACACCGTCAACGGCGACGCGACCAGCACCGAAACCGCAGACGCCACAACCAAAGCAGACAGAGCGAGGCCGAACGCCGCCATGCCCGCGTAACGCCACCACAGGCCGACACCGAGCATCAGCAGGCCCAGCACCGCGATTCCGGTGCCGCGCAACGTGAGTCTCATCGCGCCCCGATCAGTGGGACGCGGGCTTGGGCACCGCAACGCGCGAGAGCACGTCTGCCAGCACCTCGGACGTCGTCACGCCCGCCAGCACGCTCTCCCGCGTCAGCACCAGGCGGTGGGCCAGCACGGGATCCGCGATGTCCTGGACGTCCTGCGGCACGACGAAATGCCGCCCCTTCGACGCCGCGTACACCTGCGCGCACCGCACCAGCGTGCGCAGGCCACGGGTCGACGTGCCGAGCCGCAACCGCTCGTCCGACCGCGTGCCCGTGCCCAGAGCCGAGATGTACTGCAGGATCGGGTCGGCGACGTGCAGCAGCTGCAACCGACCGCTGAACGCGCTCACCTCGCGCGGCGACGTCACCGTGCGCACGTCGGCGATCCGCCCGGCACCGCTGCCGGGACGCAGCACGTCCAGCTCGTCCTCCACCGACGGGTAGCCGATGGAGGTGCGCAGCATGAACCTGTCCAGCTGCGCCTCGGGCAACCGGTACGTGCCGTCGAGGTCGATCGGGTTCTGCGTCGCCACCACCAGGAACGGGTCCGGCACCGCGTGCCCGACGCCGTCGATCGTGACGGTTCGCTCCTCCATGACCTCCAGCAACGCCGACTGCGTCTTGGCCGCCGCGCGGTTGATCTCGTCCGCCAGCACGATGTTCGCGAACACCGGGCCCGGCCGGAACCGGATCTGCCCGGTCTGCGGGTCGTAGACCGACGTGCCCGTGACGTCCGACGGCAGCAGGTCCGGCGTGAACTGCACACGCCGCGACACGCCGCCCAACGCACCGGCGACCGCGCGCGCCAGCGTCGTCTTTCCCGTGCCCGGCACGTCTTCCAGCAGCACGTGGCCGCCGGCGAACATCGCCACCAGCACCAGGTCGATCACGTCGCGCTTGCCGCGCACCGCGCTCTCGACCGCGTCACCGAGCCGGGTGTGCAGGTCGCGGAAGGCGGAAACCTCACCGGTGTCGATCACTTTTCCTCATCTCTGCGTACACCGATGCGCAACAGGAACGCGCACGCCAGCAACCCGAGTCCACCCGCACCGGCGGGCGCCGTTCCAGCACCCGCAGGCGCCATGCGCGGGATGCACGTCGGCTTGCCGTTGCACTCGTCGTAGGTGAACAGCGCGTTGCGCTGTGCCGAGTCGACCTGGCCCGCGCCAGACGCCGCATAGGCACGCACGACGAGCGCGTTGCTGCCCTCGTCCACGTCGATCGTCGCCGAGGTCGCGTTGCACGCGATGCCGACCGAGAACCCGTAGGTCTTGTTTACGACCTCGCAGCGCCCGTTGTGGCTCGCCCAGTCGGCGGGCGGCGCCAACGTCAACCGGCGCGTCGGATTCGTCCGCGTACCAGAGGCCCCCGTGATCACCACGACACCGGCCGTGGGCAACTGCGGCGGAGGCGGCGGCTGCGTCGTCGTGGTCGTCGGCGGCGGAGTGTTGGGAGGAGGCGTGTTCGGGGGCGGGGTGTTCGGCGGAGGCGTGTTGGGCGGCGGGGTGTTCGGAGGCGGCGTGTTGGGAGCTGTCACCGTGAACGCCGCCATGCCCGCCGCACCGGCCTGAGTCGCCGTCGACGCCCGCACCGAAACGTCCAACCGGCCGCTGTTGCAGAACGTCGAACCCGCACACGGCAACGAAAGGTCAGCAGTCGTACCACCGGACTGAGCCGACACCGAACCACCGGAGAACGACCCGGAACCCGACACCGTGTAGCCCACGACAGGATCCGTGGACACAGCCGCGGTCCAGCTCACCGTCACGACGACTGCCGAAGCGGAGCGAGACTTCTCCCGCACGGTCACACCCGCGGGCGCGGCCGGAGCCGAACCACCCGGAGTGGAAGGCGGCGTCGAGGAAGCCGACGTCGGTGGCGTGTTCACGTCCGTCGGTCCGTTGTTGCCGGGGTTGCGCGGCGGCTTCGTCGGCTCGTTCGGGTTCGGCGGCGGAGGCGGCGGCACGGACGGCGGCGGCGAGCGGTCCGGGTCCTTCACCGGCAGCTCAGGACTGCGGATCGTCAACGACCGCGTCTCACCGTCGGAGTCGACGAGCACACCCGTCGACGAGCCCGGCACGTTCACGAACAACCGGCCGTCGTCGAACACCAGCTCGGGGTCGGACCCACCCGACGTGCGGACGTCGTCGCCACCACGACGACCACCGCGGTCGAGGATGATGACCTTGCCGGATCCCTTGCACGGCACGTAGACCTTGTCGCGGAACACCGCGGGCCGCCCCGGCTTCGGACAGCCCAGCGCACCCACGTCCACGCGCATCACCTGGCCGTCGACCACGAGCACGACCACGGAGGAGTCCGGCACCGACGCGGGCACGAGGTCCGTCGGCGCGGTCTGCGCGGCGATCACCTCGGCATCCGTGCGATCGGTGGACGACGACACGTCGTCACCCGTGCCATCGCGCACCACGACGCCACCGTCGAGGCCGATCAGCGTGACGCCCTGGTCGTGCGGCACCAGCACCGTACGGGGCCCGGCACCGGTGACCTGCCGATGCGTGCGCTCCTGGAAGCGCTCCTCGTCGTCGGACCAGTCGAGCGACCGCAGCGTGCCGCCGTGATCCACCAGCCACAGCACACCGCGCTCGTCCACCACGGCGTCGGCCAGCGGTTGCCCGGCCTGCCAGGGCTGACCGACATCCGCCAGCGTCAACGGGTCAGCCATGTGGATCGTGCCGGTCGTGCGGTCGACGACGTACACCATCCCGTTCGACACCAGCACCTTGCTCGTCGCACCGGGCGGCGCCTGCCGGCGACCGGACGCCAGCAGAGTCGCCAGGTCGATCACCGTGATCTCGCCGGTCCGCCGGTTGAGGATGATCAGCCGGCCGTCCTCCTGCGCGATCTCGAGCTGCGAGTCGGGCCCGCTGACCTGCAACCGGGTCTGCGGCTTGCCCGACACCGGGTTCACCTGCACGACCTCACCGCGCTGGTCATCACCCAGCCAGGTGAGCCCGTCGGACACCTCGACCGACGTCCGGGAGATGCCCTGCCCGAGCGCGGCGCCCGCGAGCACCAGAACACCCAGCAGTGCCGCGACGAAACTCGCCGATTCCCGCCCTCCACCGGAGATAATGCGTCTGATCCGGTGCCACCAAGACATGCGCGCCCTCCCTCGCCCGCCGGGGATGCTAACCCCCGGCTATGACAACTTCGGACGGTGCACGGTTCCCGGATCGCCCGGTCAGCCAGCTGGCAGACATCAGTGAATGTAATGACGGGGTCTGACAGTTTTGAAAACCGAATGGCGCTCCCCCGAACCGATCAACGCATAGGGCAGAGTGGACGCATGGAGATCCCCGGCATGGGACTGGCGAAGCAGGCGCTCAACATGGCCGTAGACACAACCGTGACCGTTGCCGCGGTCCCCGGCCGCGTGCTGAGCCTGATCGGCGAGGTCGAGCAGCTCGTCCGCAAGGTCAGCGGCACGGTCGACGCGATCGACGACATCGTGAAGAAAGCCGACTCGCTGGTCGAGCGCACCGCTCATGTCGTCGGTGATGCAGAGAAGGCCGTCGACGAGGTCCGCGCTATCACGGCGAGCGCGGGTGACGTCGCGGAACGGGCCGCGCACGTCGTCACGACGGCCGGCCACACCGCGCACACGGCCAACGAGCTGATCGGCATCTACGAGCCGATCGCCAAGCAGGCCCAGCCGCTCGCGAAGCGGTTCGTGGAGGAGCTCTCCCCGCACGAGGTCGAGGCCGCGATCAAGCTGGTCGACGAGCTGCCGGTGCTGACGGAGCACCTCACCAACGACATCCTGCCGATCCTCGCGACGCTCGACCGGGTCGGTCCCGAGGTCCACCAGCTGCTGGAAGTCACGAGCGACATGCGCCAGGCGATCCTCGGCATCCCCGGTTTCGGGTTCATGCGCCGCCGCGGCGAGAAAAAAGAGGAAGAAGAAGGTGTGAAGGCGACTGAAAACGGGTAGCCCACCCGCATGACCGCCGACGCACGCGCTGACAACCTCACCTGGTGGCTGCTGAGCAGCACTTTCGGCCTGCTGGCCTTGATCAACTTAGGCCTCGCCGTCACGGAGAGAACGACGTGGCCCTACGCGCTCGCGGCCTTGTTCGCGGCCGCGAGCGCGTGGAGTGGCAGACAGGCGTTCAGGCCTTCCCCGTCTTCTGATGTGTCAGGTTCGACGCCGCTCCGAACCGGAAAGCCCGCACCCGATAGGTCGCGGTTTTCTCGTCTGGGAGCGTGATCACCCCGTACGAGGTCGTGTCCGGGTCGAGCTGCACGGCGACCCGGTAGTCAGCGGCACCGGCCGGCTTGACCTCGACGAGGTACCCGTCCTCGCCGGACGCGCGGTCCTCCCAGGTGAACAGGATCCCGTTGGCGTGCTTGACCTCCGCCTTCAGGTTCCCCGCCGCCGCCTCGGCCGACGACACCGGCTGCGTGCCCTTGCCGTCCTTGCGCGGCGCCGTCCAGTCCGGTCCCTCGATCTCCGGCACCTCGTCACCCGGAGGCAGCGCGACGTCCACAGTGGCCGACGCGGGCCCCGTGTACGGCCGGACCCGGTAGTAGAACTGGGTTTCCGGGATGAGGTCGGGATGCTTGAACGAGTTCTTCTCCGGTGAGGCGAACTCCAGCACCACGTACTCGCCGTCGGCAGCGTTCGCGTACTCGACGACCTGCCCGGCCGCTCCCGCCTCCGGACGCCAGTGCAGCGTCACGTCGGTCGGCGAGGTCAGCTCGGACGTCAGCACGGGGTCCTGCTGTTCTTGGCCACAGGCAGCCAAGAACAGCAGGAGTACCAAGGGAAAGCGCTTGATCACTTGCGCCAGAACCGGATGTTGCTCCACACGACCGTCGCCGGGCCCTGACCGCTCGCGGTCCGGTACGCGCCGAACTTGTCGTAGAACTGCGAACCCGAGCTCGCGTAGGTGTGCTTGCGCGATCCGTTGATGTACGTGCGGTGTTCGTTGCCCACGTTGTGCACGGTGTTCACGCGCACCGTCGTACCCACCGTCGCGCCGGTGGCGATGGTGTCGCCCCCGTGCACGGCGTAGAGCCTGCCGCCGCGTTCCACGGCGAGCATGAAGAACGGTCCGGCGTTCGAGCCGTCCCGGAACGTCTGCTTGAGACTGACGCGGGTGCCGCCGAGACTCGTGATCCGGAAGCTCCCTTCGAACTGACGCGTGCCGCCGGTGTACGTGGCGTACCGGCGCTCGGCACGCTGGTCACCGCTCGCGGTGGAACAGGTGAGCCGGAACTCCAGTCCGCTGACCGTGCCGCAGCCGCGTTGCTGAACGCTGAACGACGGCGACTCGCTGGTCCACGGCCCGGTTTCCACCTGCGCCTGTGCGGGGGAGCCCGCCACGAGCAGTGCGGCTGCCGCTGCGATCCCCGCGACGGTGCGGAGTCGTTTGGACATACCGATACCTCCTCAAGACGTGCTGAAGACAGCACGTTTTCTCAGGGGGCGGTATCTAAAGCTTAGCCGATAATGATCTGATGTTCGACCTCCATCGTCTTCGGCTGCTTCGCGAACTTTCCCAACGAGGAACGCTCGCGGCGGTCGCCCAGGCGCTGAACTACAGCCCGTCGTCGGTGTCGCAGCAGCTGTCGTTGCTGGAGACCGAGGTCGGCGTGCCGTTGCTGGAGCCGGTCGGAAGACGAGTGAAGCTCACTCCTCAGGCCGAAATCCTGGTGCGGCACACCGAAGAGGTGCTGACCAGGCTGGAGCAGGCGGAGTCCGAGGTCGCCGCGTCGCTGCACGAGATCACCGGAACGTTGCGGGTCGCGACGTTCCAGACCGCGGCGCTCGCGTTGATCCCGGCGACGTTGGCGCGCATGAGAGATGAGCATCCGTCACTTCGGATCGAGTTCCAGGTCCTCGACCCCGCGGAAGCGCTCTCAGGCTTGAACGCGCGCGACTTCGACCTCGTGTTCCTGGAGGAGTGGCCGGACCAGCCGGAGCCTCGTTTTCCCGGTCTGGAGTACCGGGAACTGTGCCGTGACCCGATCCGGCTGGCCGTCCCGAGTGGACTGCCGATCGCCGAGGCGGCGACTTTCCCGTGGATCATGGAAACCGTCGGCATGCCGCAGCGGACCTTCAACACGAACTGGTGCCGTCACCAGGGTTTCGAGCCGGACGTGCGGTTCGCCTCGATCGACGTGCTCGTCAAGCTGCGGTTCGTGGAACGGGGTCTCGCGGTCGCACTTCTGCCCGATCTGGTCTGGTACGACCGCGAGGTCACCGTCGACCTGCACGACCTGCCGGTGCCTCAGTCACGGCTGTTGTTCACTGCGGCACGGGCAGGACGAGGTCAGCATCCTGCTGTGCACGCTTTTCGCGAGGCTTTGGCGCTTTCTGTAGCGCCGCTCCGACCCCCGCGGTGATCACCAACGCGATGGCGCACAACGAGATCACGCTCAAGTGCTGGCCGAGCAACACCGCGCCGGCGAGTGCGGCGGCAGCCGGTTCCAACGCCAGCACGACGCCGAACGTGTTGGCCTGCAGCGTCTTCAGCGCCTTGATCTCCAGCGTGTACGGGATCGCGGACGCCAACAGCGCCACCAACGTACCCAGCAGCAGCATCTTGGGCTCGAACAACGCCGTTCCAGCCGTCGACAGCCCGTACGGCAACGTGAGCGCCGCCGCGATCAAGCTCGCCCCCGCGAGCCCACCCGTGCCGAGTCCCGCGGTCGCCAGCTTCTTCCCGGCCAGCACATAGCAGGCCCAGAACACCGCCGCGAACAGCGCGAGCACGACGCCGATCATGTCGAGGTGCGCGCCCGTGTACTCGCGCACGCCCAGGACGAGCACGCCGGCCAGCGCGAGCCCGACCCACACGAAGTCCCTGGCGCGCCTGCTCAGGATCGCCGCGAGCCCCAGCGGCCCGAGGAACTCGATCGTCACGGCCACACCGAGCGGAATCCGGTCGAGCGCCAGGTAGAACGTGCCGTTCATGCCGGCCATGGTCATGCCGAGCACGACGGTCTCCTGGCGGAACTTCGGTTTCACGACGACCGCCAGCATGATCGCCGCGATGCCGAGGCGCAGCGCCGTGGCGCCGGGCGCGCCGATCTGCCCGAAGAGCTGACTCGCGAAGGCCGCGCCGAACTGCAGTGAGACGACCGAACCGAGGACCAGGAAGACTGCCATGTCCTCAGCCTCGTTCTTCCGATCACTTCAGTACAGCGAATGTTTCCGAGCGATATCGTTCGGTTTTTCCGAACCTTTAGACTGGTCCGTGCAATGAGACGCAAACCCTCCTCCCCGCTCCCCCAGCGCAACGGCCTCGATGCCGCGCGCCTCAAGCTGCCCCCGACCGGCTCGTGGCTGCTGCTGCGCGACCACCTGGTCGAACGCCTGCCGCGCGTCGAGCCGTCGCGGATCGAGGAGATGCTGCGGGAGGAACGGATCTGGGGCGTCTCCGGCCCGTTGGGCATCGACACGCCGTTCGTGCCGGACAGCTACATCTGGTTCCACCGCGACCTGCCCGTCGAGGTGCCCGTGCCGTTCGAGGTGGGCGTGGTCTACCAGGACGACGACATCGTGGTGGCCGACAAACCGCACTTCCTGGCCACGATCCCGCGCGGTCAGCACATCATGCAGACCGCGCTGGTCAAGCTCCGTGACTCACTGGGCCTGCCCGACCTCTCCCCCGCGCACCGCCTCGACCGCGTCACGGCGGGCCTCGTGCTGTTCGTCGTGCGCCGCGAGCTGCGCGGCAAGTACCAGACGATGTTCCGCGACCGCTTGGTGTCCAAGGAATACGAGGCGATCGCACCCTATTCACCGTCGCTGGAGCTGCCTCTCACCGTGCGCTCGCGGATCATCAAGGAGCGCGGCATCATCACCGCGTTCGAGGAGGACGGTCCTCCGAACGCCGAGACCCACGTGTCCCTTGTGGAGCGTCGAGACTCGTTGGGCCGCTACGCCTTGAAACCCTTGACCGGCCGCACCCACCAGCTGCGCCTGCACATGTCCGGTCTCGGCGTCCCGATCGTCAACGACGACTTCTACCCGGTCCTGCGGGAACGCCCGCTCGACGACTTCTCGTCACCGTTGCAGCTGCTCGCCCGCACTCTGTCCTTTGTGGATCCCGTGTCGGGCGTCGACCGCTCGTTCACCTCACGGTTGTCGTTGTCCGCCTGGTCATGACACGTGCGTGCGCCGCTGGTCGATGGGCTGCGACTCCCACGTTCTGGTCATCTTCTCGTGCAACCGTTGCGCCAACGCACTCATCTCCGGATGCGTCTCGGTCAACGTCGCCACCACTCGCGCCCGGAACATGAGCCGGCCGCGCGCGGTCGTGCTGTACCAGAACCAGTCCTCGTCGACCACGCGCTTCAGGTGATCCGTGCCGTCCCGTTCGGCCCGCTGCACCAACGCATCCCCCTGCACCAGCCACCGCACGCACGCGTCCCCGAGCTCGGCTTTCCACCCGCGCTCCTCGAAGTAGGCCTGCTCCGCCGCTTCCCGCAGCTCCCGCGGCGTCTCCGAAACGGTCGCGCACGTCGGAAACCCCATGCGCAGGTACACGAGCTCTGTGAGCCCATCACCCAGCGCCGCGCCTTCGAGATCCACGAACCGCGCGCCCCGCTCGGTGTACATGTCGTTCCCCGGACACGGGTCGCCGTGCAGCAGGTCGAACCTGCCGGTGTCCTCGAAGACGAGTTCCCGTTCCGCGTTGCCGATCTCCACACCCATCGCCCTGACGAACCTCAGAAACGGCTCCGGGTCCGGAATCAGCTGACGTGGAAGAAGCCCTGCGTGCTCGGGCCCGGTCGCCATGTGCAGCTTGGCCAGACCGCGGGCGTAGTCGATCACCCAGTCATCTTTGGGCGGATCCGACGGGAGCCGTTCCAGCACCACCGTCAGGTTGTCCTCGTCGACGTCGAGGACGCGCGGAACCATGCCCGTGTGCTCGGCCAGTCGCAGCGCGGCGATCTCCCGGTCGAACGCCTTCCGGTCGCCGATCACCTGCTTGACGATCCGCTCTCCGTCCAGCCACACGTTGGACCGCTGACTGCTCTCCAGTTTCCTCACCTCACCCATCCTGGCCCAATTCGCACTTTGCGTCGAGAGAGAAAAGACGCACACGGCGCATATGGTTTGGGGTTTGACCTGCCGATTCACTTGATCGGGCGACACCTTTTGGTCTTTTTCGGAAATGATCTCGAATAGAATTGGGGGCATGGAAGCAGTCGAAGCCATCGATGCTCTCACCTATCACCAGAAACAGATCGCCTATCATCAGGCGCAGTTTCTGCACGTCCTCGCCGACCACGCCATTACCTGCGAGGGCGATGAGTTCTTCGAGGCCGAAATCGCCGCCGCGATGCACTGGACGACCCGCTGGGCCAGCGACCAGATCATCACGGCGCTGGAGATGGTGACGCGGCTGCCACAAACGGTCGACGCCCTGGAGAAGGGCGAGATCGACTTCTACAAAGCGCGCGTGCTGCACGACAAGACCATGCCTCTGTCCGCGGATCACGCGGCCGAGGTCGAAGCGCGCGTGCTGGTGAAGGCCCCGAACCAGACCGGCGCGCAGATGCGCCAGCTCACCAACCGCGTCGTGATGCGCGTCGACCCCGAGGGCCACAAGGACCGGGCGGAGCGCCGCAAGGCGGAGCGTTGCACGGGTATCGACAAGCTGGAAGACGACATGGCCCGCCTGTTCGCCTACCTCCCGGCCGGCATGGCCCACAAGTGCTTCGAGCGCGTCGACACCATCGCCCGCGCCGTCCGAAACCCGAAGGACCCGCGCACGCTGGACCAGATCCGCGCCGACGTGGTCGCCGACCTGATCCTCGCGACCCGCGACGGCGCCAGCGCGGTCAAAACCGAGGTCTACGTGACCATCTCCGCCGCCGCGCTGATGGGCCTGTCCGAACAGCCCGGCGAACTCGCCGGGTACGGCCCGATCTCAGCCGATCTGGCCCGCGAGCTGGCCGCCGACGCGACCTGGCGCCGTCTGCTCACCGACCCGACCTCCGGCGCACCACTGGAATTCGGCACCAGCACCTACCGCCCACCCGCCGCACTGCGCAGGTTCATCTGGACCCGCGACCGGACCTGCCGCTTCCCCGGCTGCATGCGCCCCTCACACGAATCGGACCTGGACCACACGATCCCGTTCCCGAAGGGCCCGACCTCCGAAGCGAACCTGGGCGCGTTCTGCCGCTACCACCACCGCGTGAAACACCGCTCAACCTGGGAAGTAGCCCAGAAGACTCCAGGGAGGTTCACCTTCGTCAGCCCGGCCGGAAAAACGTACACCCGCGAACCGGAACCGGTCTTGGGTGATCTGCCACCGTTCTAGGGCCAGGTCAGGTGCACGGCGACCCTCCCGCCTTTCTGGAGGCCGTCCGCCGACGAAGTCGGCCCACCCCCATCTGGGTTGCGCGCAAACCGAGATCCCCCAACGGAAATCTCGACATCGCAACCCGCACCCAGCAACCACCCACGCAACCGGCGGACATCGCACGCAACTGGCCCACGCCCCGCAACCACCCACGCAGGGCGACCACAGAAACTCGGTCCAGCACACGCCCGACGAAGGAGGGCATGTGCTGGCTCGGCGAAGCCGTGCCCTGAAACAGGAACCCGACCACCCAACGCAACCACAAGGCATGCTGACCAGATGGACTTCGTGATGCTCCACGGCACCAGCCAAACCCCAGCCTGCTGGCACCCGCTGCAGACAATCCTGCACCAGCACGGCCACCAAACCTTCGCCGCAGACCTCACCTCAACCGAGGACTGGCAAGCCGAGGACTACGCGACCGAAGTCCACCGCCAGTTCCCGAACACCGAAACCCCCACGATCATCGCCCACTCCGGCGCCGGTCTACTGGCCCCAGCAACCGCAACCAAGCTCAACGCCAACCACATCGTCTGGATCGGCGCCCTGATCCCGGACCTGACCGGCACGATGAGCATGATGGAAGAACTGGCGGACCACGGCGAGGACATGTTCCCGCCGGAGTGGTTCCAGTGGTCCGGCGCCGACCTGCTGACCGAACAAGCGGTCAGTGCGTACTTCCTCTTCCACGACTGCGACCTGGAACAGCTGAAGTTCGCCCTCACCACCCTCAGACTCTTCCAGCCGCAAGCAACGTTCAACCAACGCCACCAGCACCACGACCTGCCAGGGCACACCGTGATCGTGCCCAGGCAGGACCGCGTGATCCGCCCGGAATGGATGTGCCGAGCCGCCCAGGAGCGACTCGGCACAGAACCAACGGTGATCGACGGCGACCACTGCCCGCACATCCCGCGCGCACAGGAGATCGCCGACATCATCCTCAGGCGAGCGTGAGCGCGTACAACTCCACCCGCGGATCATCCGGCAACGTCACCGAACGAACGGTCTTCGAACCGTCCAGCCGCAACGACTGACCGAACAACCGCACCGGCGGCCCGTCGACACCCTGACCGGCCTTGATCCGGTGCGGCATCTCCAGCACCGCCGGTCCGCCACCGGCCCAGTCCGGCACCGAGGCAGCGACCTCGGAGGAGGTGCCGTCGGTGTACCAAACGGTGAAAGCAGCCGACACAGGCCCGTTGTGCGACGCACTGACAACGTGCAGCCACGAGAACTGACCAGGAGGCAACAACAACCCCTGCCCCCGAGCCTCGACGAAGTTCGCGGCAGTCCCGGAAGGGTCAGGCGCGGAATACGTGATCCCGCCCCACGTCACCGGACCGGCGGCAGGCAACAGCGCCGCGTCGTAGCTCCAGCCACCGCCGTCGAAGTCACCGGAAGAAGAGTCAGCCACGGTCGCCGTGCCGTCGTGGTTGCGTTCCAGACTCACGTCCACCGAGCACGACGACGCCGCGCACACCGCCGCCGGCTTCACCGAGATCACAGCCTTCACCGTGACCGAATCGACGACCACGGAAACCTCATACGAGCCGGCCGCGACACCCGCAGGCAGTGACACCGTCAACGGCACTGTCTTCTGCGTCGGCTGACCCCGCGACACGATCACGAACGGCCGCCCGCCATCGACCTTCCACCCCGCGGGCGCCGTGACCGACGGCCGCACCGAAACAGCAGAAGGCGACTGCGCCAGCACGTCGAGCTGCAACGTCAGCGACTGCGCGGAATCCGACGTCGGCATCACGATCGACGTGTTCCGCAACGACGCCGACAGAGCACGCCGCGAGTCCACGTTGCCGTCGTTCACCGACGGCGGCTCGTCCGAACGCCCGGTGCCCCACGACGAAGGCCGAGACGACACCGAGTACGCGAGCTTCCCGCCGCGCGCCAGGGAGTTCCAGCCGAGCCACGTCTTGCGGACGTCACGCCCGTTCAGCGACGCCGACTCGACGTACCGGACCGAATCCGAGACACCCGGCGCCGTGATCACCAGCGACCCGCCCTGCGAGCCGTACTGTCCGATTCGGACAGTCGCGGACGGGAACTGCGGTGAGGACAGCGCCAGGAAGTCCCCGCCGCTGAACGTCGGGTACATGCCCAGCGACGAGAAGACGTACCAGGCGGACATCGTGCCCAGGTCGTCGTTGCCGGTCATGCCGTCCGGGCCGGTGGTGAACAACGTCATCGCCGCACGCACGACCGTCGCGGCCTTCCACGGCGTGCCCGTCCACAGGTACATGTACGGCGCCAGCAGATCCGGCTCGTTGTTCGGGTTGTAGGTGGGCTTGCCGTAGTAGTCGTACGGCTGCGTGATCCAGTCCTGCCGAACGGTGCCCGCCGGGTCGACCAGGAGCTTCTCGTAGGCGAAGAAGGAGTCCAGCCGCTTCTCGGACTCACGACGACCACCCATCAGCGACACCAGACCGGCCGGATCCTGCGGGACCAGCCACTGGTACTGGTAGGCGCCACCCTCGTGGAACTGGTGCGACGCGTCCACGGGGTTGTACGGCGTCAACCAGGTGCCGGCCACCGTGCGCGGCCGGAACTGGCCGACAGAAGAATCCCAGAGGTTCCGGTACCACTGACCACGATCAGCGAACAGCCGCGCGTCCGAGCGATGCCCGAGACCGCGAGCCATCAACGCCAAGGAAGCATCAGCCGCCGAGTACTCCAAAGACGCGGATGCCGGGTGCACGCAGTCGTTGTCGCCGCCCTTGTGCGCGCAGTCCGTGCCCAGCTTCAGACCGGACGGGATGTAGCCGCGATCCGAGTAGTACGAGACGCCAGAACGTCCGTTGTAAGGCGACGACGCAGGCGGCAACGACAAGGCGTTGGTGCGCAACAACTGATACGCCTCCTCCTCGTACCCCTTGAGCAACCCCTTCGACCACGCTTCGACCAGGAACGGCGTCACCGGGTCACCGGTCATGATGTTGGTCTCGGACGACGCCAAAGCCCAGCGCGGCAACCATCCGCCATCACGACCACTGGCCACAACGGACAGTGCGACGTCACGAGCGACGCGTGGTTCCAGCATCTGCAGGAGCTGGTTCTGTGGTCTGTACGTGTCCCACAACGAGAAGTTCTGGTACGGCGTGTAGCCCGAGGCCGTACGCACACGACCGTCGAACCCCATGTACTTGCCGTCGACGTCACCGGCGAGGTTCGGGTGCAACACCGAGTGGTACAGCGCGGTGTAGAAGGCGACCTGCCGATCTCGCGTACCACCGGACACGCGCACAGCATCGAGCTGTGACCGCCACACGCCACGAGCAGCCGCCACCGTGGCGTCGAAGTCGAACGCGGGAGCCTCCGCCGCGAGGTTCTTGCGCGCGCCTTCCAGCCCCGTGTACGACAGGCCGACCTTCAGCACGACATCGCGGTCAGCGGTCGCGTCGAACGTGACCCACGCGCCGTTGCCACCAGTTCCGGCAGCATCCCGCACACCAGCCGTGGGAACGCTCCCCCGCCACGCGCCGAACGACGCGAACGGCCGGTCGAAGGAAGCCGTGAAGTACACGGTGTGCTCGTCCTTGCCCGCGCAGAACCGGCCGTTGCGCACCCGGCCCTCGATGGTCCTGTCGCCGACGACGTGGATCTCCGAGTCGAGCACCGTCTGGTTCGAACGCCCGGTGTTGAACAGGACGTTGGCCGCCCCGGAAGACGGGAACGTGTAGCGCTGCCACCCGGTCCGCTGAGTGGAGCTGAGCTCGGCGTTCACCCCGTAGCGGGACAGCCCGACGCGGTAGTAGCCGGGCTGCGCGGTCTCGTCCGAATGGCTGAAAGCCGACTTGTAGGCGTTGATGTCAACGTTGTCGACGGACCCGACCGTCGGCATCACCGGCAGCTCGCCCATGACGCCGCAGCCCACACCCGACAGATGTGTCTGCGAGAAGCCGTAGATGGAGGTGGCCTTGTAGTCGTACCCGCCCTGACCTCCCGTGTCAGGGCTGACCTGCACCATCCCGAACGGCACCGACGCGCCGGGGAAGGTGTTGCCGAAGTTCTGCGTACCGACGAAGGGATTGACCAGCGACGAGGGGTCTTCGTCCGCCTGAGCGGTGTGCACAGGAACTGTTAGACCCAGTAACAGCCCGGTTACAACCAGTATCCGCATGGAGGCAGTATTGTCTGATCGTCGCCGCCCCGACACCCAACGGAGGTCGGCGATGCGCGCACTAGCCGCAGCGCTGCTGCTTCTCGTCGCATTCGCTCAACCAGCCCAGGCCGCAGCCCTGGACACCGTGACGACCACGAGCGTCTACGGATGCCTGCGCACCAACGGGGCGGGCGTGTACGACGCGACGGTCAACAAGACGTTCGTGACGTACTCCGGCACCAAGCACGACATCTACGTGAAGGCGTTCGACCACGCCGCGAACACGTGGTCGGCGGCGGTCAAGGTCGCCACGCTGAACCTCAGCCACGACAACGCCTACCACGACTACCCGGTGCTCACGCAGCTCGGCGACGGCAGGCTCGCGGTCTTTCGCGCCACGCACACGTCCTCGATGCAGTTCTACACAGCGCCCACGCCACGTTCGATCACCGGCACGTGGACCGCGAAGACGATCTCCACCGACAAGAACACCTACCCCGAGCCGGTCGTCACCGGCAACACGATCCACCTGTTCTACAGCCACAACACGGATCTGTCGCACCCGTACCGCACGTACAAGATGATCAAGTCGACGGACAACGGCAAGACGTGGTCCGCGCCGAAGATGCTCATCGACTCGGGCCGCACCGCCGACAAGTACGCCGAGGTGTACGCGTTCGGCGTGACGCAGCGCAACGGCCGCGTCTACCTCACCTGGTCGATGCACGGCGGACCCAAGGGCCACAACGGCGGTGGCAAGAACATCTACGTCGCGTACTTCGACACCGCCTCGGGCACGATGTTCACGGTCGGCGGCGCCACGCTCGGCAACACCGTCGACGCCGCGGACCTCGACAAAACTCGAGTTGTCACCACGAACCCGCTCGACCTCCCGGCAGGCAAGGACCTTCCGGAGGAGAACCCGGTGACCGTGCCGTTGAACGACGGTTCGCTCGTGCTGGGCTACGGCGTGCACACCAAGACGAGCGCCAAGATCGTGCTCTCGCGGTTCGCCGACAACGCGTGGACCTCCACGACTGTCGACACCTCGACGTCGTTGTTCAAGGACCTCGTCTCGACCGGCAACGGCGTCGACTTCTCCTACGCCAGCGCGGACAAGAAGCGGCTGCTGGTCAAGTCGTGGACGCCCGGTGGAAGCGCGACCACCAAGCACGACCTGGCGGTGCCGTACTCGGCCGGCGCCGACACGACGTTCTACGCGAACTTCGTGGAGAACCGGCCGAGCGACCTGGTCGCGAACACCATCGACTACGAGACCCGCAAGACCAACCACACGGGCAAGTGGCCGGTGTTCAGCATCAGGGGTTAGCAGCGCACGTTGGTGTAAGCGGTGTAGTTGTCGTCCTGCTGGACGCTGACCATGCCGTAAGCGGCGGTGCACTGGGTGGTGGTGGCGGTCTTCTTGCTCCACAGCTCGACGGGAGCGAACTGGTCGCTGTTACCACCCTTGTGCGAGTTCGGCGTCCTGTCGGTCGCACTGCTGTAGATGCCGATCGCGGTCTGCGTGCCCCAGTAGCGGCCGGTGGCCCGGAAGCTCTCCCACACGTAGACGTAGGCCCAGTTGTACCCGCAGCCGGCGAACTGCTTCACCGACGCGATGTTGTCGCCCCGCCACTTGATGTAGGCGGTCGACCCGATCTGCCCGGCGCTGGCGCACCCCGGCGGCGTCTCGGCGTTGGCGACACCAGGGGACACGAAACCGAGCAGCACGAACGCGGCGGCGATGATCGCTCTCTTCATGGACCGATCGTCGCCGTTCGCGCTGACAACTCCCTGACACCGGAGTAGGCAGGAGGTATGCCTGTACAGCTCAACCACACCATCGTCCACGTCACCGACCAGGAGCGCTCGGCCCGCTTCCTCACCGAGATCCTCGGTCTGCCGGAGCCGGTCCGCTTCGGCCCGTTCCTCGTCGTCGAGGTCGCGAACGGCGTCTCGCTCGACTACATGACCAGCCGGGGCCCGATCACCGACCAGCACTACGCGTTCCTCGTGACCGAGGACGAGTTCGACGAGATCTTCGGCCGGATCCAGGAACGCGGACTCGACTACTGGGCGGACCCGTTCCACAGCAAGCACAAGCAGATCAACCACAACGACGGCGGCCGCGGCGTCTACTGGGACGACCCGGACGGCCACGCGCTGGAGATCATCACCAGGCCGTACGGCTCGGGAGCGCAATAGACCAAAAGTACCCCGACCGGTTCCTCGACTGCTTTGGTGCCCTATGCAACGCAACGTGGGCGCGCTGAAGCTCTGAGGAGTTGGTCGTCATGACGAGAAACCGTCTCGTGGCACTGGTCGTCGCCCTGCTGGGCGTGCTCACGTTCGTCCGGCCGGCGTCGGCCGCGCAGTTCGTGCTGACGCAGGCGCAGTTCAACCAGATGTTCCCGTCGCGCAACAGCTTCTACACCTACGCGGGTCACCCGCAGCATCAACGGATCCATCGAGTGCAACGGCGGCGCGCCCGCCCAGGTCGCCAACCGCGTGGCCGAGTACCAGCAGTTCGTCGGCGTCTTCGGAGTCTCCGCGGGCAACAACCTCAGCTGCTGATGAGTTCACATACACAAAAGGTATAGACCACCTCTTGTGCTCGGAGTGCCTTGCCTGCCACGGTGAGAGCGGTAACACACAGTGGGCGCGCAGAGGCTCCGAGGAGTTGGTCCGCATGTTCGGAACACGCGCCGCCGCCCTGATCGTCGCGCTGATCGGCGTCTTCACGCTCGTTCAGCCGGCGACGGCGGCGCCGTTCATCGTCACAGAAGCGCAGTTCAACCGAATGTTCCCCAACAGGAACGCCTTCTACACCTACGCAGGCCTGAAGTCCGCGATGAGCTCGTTCCAGTTCGCGAACCAGGGCAGTGACACGGTGAAGAAGCAGGAGTTCGCGGCGGCCATGGCGAACTTCTCGCACGAGACCGGCGGGCTCGTGTACATCAAGGAGATCAACCAGAACGGCGACTACTGCGACGAGACCAAGCCGTACGGCTGCCCGGCCGGAACGAGGCAGTACTACGGTCGCGGCCCGATCCAGCTGTCGTGGAACTTCAACTACAAGGCGGCCGGCGACTACATCGGGCAGAACCTGCTCGGCAACCCGAACCTGGTGTCCTCCAACGCGACCATCGCGTGGCGCACCGCGCTCTGGTACTGGATGACGCAGAACGGCCCCGGCACGATGACCGCGCACAACGCCATGGTCAACTCGCGCGGCTTCGGCCAGACGATCTGGGCCATCAACGGATCGCTGGAGTGCAACGGCCGCAACCCCGGCCAGGTCGAGAGCCGCGTGTCGAAGTACCGCCAGTTCACCGGAATCATCGGTGTCACGCCGGGCGGCAACCTGTACTGCTAGCAGTTGGGTCGAACAGCCGGACAGAAAAGGTCTAGACCCCTTGACTGGTCTGGACCATTGGTGCCAACCTCAGCACTGTTCACATCCGTGATTCCTCCGGGCGCGCAGACTCCAGGAGTGGATGAACCTTGCTGAGAAAACGCATCATCGCTTCCCTCGCGGCAGGCGTGATGGCAGCCGCGTTAGCCGTCATCACGCCGACCGCCGCCTCGCAGGCCGAGGTGTCGGCGCAATCGTGCACCTACACCAACTGGGTGCAGGGCCAGTGGTACACCACCGGCTCGATCGTGAAGTTCGAGAACGCGTACTACATCGCCGAGCACGACAATCCTGGTTACAGCCCCACGGTTTCCACGTGGTACTGGGATCCGTACAACTGTGACGGCGGCGGCGGTGGAGGTGGCGGCACCTGCACGTACACCGACTGGGTGCAGGGACAGTGGTACGTCACCGGCGCCATCGTCCGGTTCGAAGGCAACTTCTACATCGCCGAGCACGACAATCCCGGTTACAGCCCCACGGTTTCCACCTGGTACTGGGATCCGTACAACTGCAACGGCGGTGGTGGCGGAGGTGGCGGCGGCGGCAGCTTCGTCGTCAGCGAAGCCCAGTTCAACCAGATGTTCCCGTCGCGCAACAGCTTCTACAGCTACAGCGGTCTCGTCACGGCCATGAGCGCCTTCCCCGCGTTCGCGACCACCGGCAGCGACACCGTGAAGAAGCAGGAAGCGGCGGCGTTCCTCGCGAACGTCTCGCACGAGACCGGCGGCCTCGTGTACATCGAGGAGATCAACAAGAACAACGACCTCTGCGATGAGAGCAAGCCCTACGGCTGCCCCGCCGGGACGTACGGCTACTACGGCCGCGGCCCGATCCAGCTGTCGTGGAACTTCAACTACTACTCGGCCGGTCAGGCTCTCGGCATGGGCAACGACCTGCTGAACAACCCCGGCAGGGTGGCGAGCGACGCCGCGATCGCGTGGAAGACAGGGCTCTGGTACTGGAACACGCAGACCGGGCCGGGCACCATGACCGGGCACAACGCGATGGTCAACGGCGCCGGGTTCGGCCAGACCATCCGCAGCATCAACGGTTCCCTCGAATGCGACGGGCGCAACCCGGCGCAGGTCCAGAGCCGCGTGGACAGCTACAACCGGTTCGTCGGCATTCTCGGCGTTCCGGCCGGCGCGAACCTCTACTGCTAGAGCGTCTGGGAGGGCTGCTCACCCGAGCAGCCCTCCCAGCCGTGGTTCTCAGGCCGCGAGCTGTTCCTTCACCTGGGACAGCGACGGGTTGGTGAGCGCCTTGCCGTTCGGGAAGTGCACGGTCGGCACCGTGCGGTTGCCGCCGTTGACCTCCATCACGAAGTCGGCCGCACCGGGTGTCTCCTCGATGTTGATCTCGCGGTACTCGATGCCCTCGCGGTCGAGCGAGCTCTTCAGGATCCGGCAGTAGCCGCACCACGAGGTCGAGTAGACGGTCAGCTGGTCGGGAGCCATCAGGGCGCACTCCTCATCGAGGTCGAAAGATTGTCATGAGTATCAACGCTCGACGAGGAGTGCTTCATCCCGGGATGACTCAGATCACTGTGTTCGACTGCTTGGGGAGCAAGTGCTTCCACGACCTCCGGGTGCGACAGCTCATTTCTTGTGCTTGAGCAGCTTGGATCCCGGCTTCTGCGACTCGAAGTCGAGCTTCGCCCAGTTCTTGTCCTTCGGCACGGACAGGATCCGGGCCTCGTCGAGCAGGCCGTCGAACGAGCGCTTGCGGCTGTTGCTTCCCGCGGTCTTCTCGTTGTTGCCGATCGTCACGGGCTCGGCGCCGGCGGTCTTCCACGCGTTGGTGTCGGTCTTGCCGACCTCCAGCTTGCCGTTGATGTAGTAGTAGGCGTTCGGCTTGTCGATGACGAAGACGAAGTGGTACCAGGTGTTGTTCTTGACCTTGGTGTAGGCGCCGGACGGCAGCGGGCACCAGTCGTAGTTCGCTACGTCGATGCACGGCTCGGTCTGGTCACCCTCGCCGAAGTAGTGGATGCGGAAACCGCTTTCCCCCTTGGAGAACATCGCGATGTACGCGGCGGGGTGCGTCTTCGCGTTGGACCAGACGGAGAACGTTCCCTTCGACGGCAACGGGTTGAACAGACTGCTGGTCTCGCTGCCCGGCAGCAGCACGTACTCACTGCGAGCGCGGTTGAGCGACAACGCGTTGCCGACCACGCCGGCACCCGTCGCGTCGCCGGTGATGTTGACACCCTTGCCGTTGAGGTTGCCGGCCGAGTCGCGGTAGCCGTTGGCCGCGCCCTTCTCCGCCAGGTGGTGCGCGGTGAGCCAGCCGTCGGCCTTCGGGAACACCTTGGTGCCGTCGCTCTCCGACGACGCCTCCGGGTTGCCCCACTTCAGGGTCATGGTCTGGGTGGCGTTGCCCTTCACGTCGGTCCGCACCCAGATCGCCGCTTGCTTGGCGGCCGCGTCCCACTTCTCGATCTCGTACGGCAGCGGCGCGCCCGTGGCGTCGTCGAACCTGATGTCCGCGCCGCCGGGTTTGGCC
Source organism: Lentzea sp. NPDC051838 (assembly GCF_040681245.1). Taxonomy (NCBI): domain Bacteria; kingdom Bacillati; phylum Actinomycetota; class Actinomycetes; order Pseudonocardiales; family Pseudonocardiaceae; genus Lentzea; species Lentzea sp. NPDC051838. The sequence continues at coordinate 424,335 of NZ_JBFAYI010000003.1, read as the reverse complement.
TGGCCGAAGTCGAAGTTAGACGCGTCCAGCTTCACCGGCACCGGGAAGCCCTTCACGTCACCGGGAACGTTTGCACCGGAGGCCGTCGTGTCGATGGTGATCTTGCGCTGATGTGCCCAGCCCGCTTGGGCCTCTGACACCGCCACCGGCACCAGGAGTGCGCCGAGCAGTGTGGCGGAGATGGTGAGCGTGCGCCCTGTCTTCTGCATGTGGTCCCTTTTGTCCGGGGCGGCGGACACCTCTGGTTCTTACTGGAAACCTTGTTGCCTGTCAGCCCCGCGTCACTCGAACGGCCTAGCGATGGGCGATCGTCAGGCAATCGTCAGGTTAATTCCGCACACCGTGGGTGAGCATAGTTCGCGCACGACCGAAAAGTTCGGGCGTGCAATTCGTCCTGCTTTCCGACAAGTATTGCCGAACAATTCAGTCACCCATTCGGCGGCCCTTCGCAACACAGGGTTTCCGATATCGTCTGATTTCCGCCGCCGGTACCAACTTTTGGAAAGAAAGGCTGGCCATGCTGAAAACGGTGCTGGCTGCTGCCCTCGTGCTGACCGCGGTGGTCACCGCGCCCGCAGCGCAAGCTGTTCCCGACGTTCCCGATTTCGTCACGATCGACGTGGTCACCGTGAACGGTTCCGGCTGCCCGGCCGGCACCGCGGCAGTCGCGTCGGCCGATGACCGCACTTCGTTCACGGTCACCTACAGCGATTACCTCGCCCAGGCCGGACAGGGCTCAGGCCCCACCGACTTCCGCAAGAACTGCCAGCTCAACATCAGAGTGAGCTACCCGCAGGGCTTCACGTTCGGCATCGCCCAGGCGGACTACCGCGGATTCGCCCACCTACAGCAGGGCGCCACAGGCACAGAAAAAGGAAACTACTACTTCCAAGGCATGTCGCAGACCGCGAGCCGCACCCACAACTTCTACGGCCCGAAGTCCGACAACTGGCAGGCGACCGACCGCGCCACGGTGTCGGAAATCATCTACGCGCCGTGCGGTGAAGTCCGGCACCTGAACATCAACACCGAGCTGCGTGTGAACGCCGGAACCGCGTCGAAGGCGAACAGCTTCATGACGATGGATTCCACGGACAGCAGCGTGAGCACCAAGTACCAGTTCTCCTGGAAGCGCTGCTGATCCAGGCACCAATGCCGCCGCCCGTTCATTGTTGATCCCCAGACGGAAAGGTGCCTCATGCTCAACACACTGGCCGCGGCCGCGCTCGCGATGTCGACGATCATCATCCCGCCCGGCGGCGCCCCCGGTACCACGCCGCCGCCGGACATCATCACCATCGACGTCGTGACGATCAACGGCTCAGGCTGCCGGGCGGGAACGGCAGCGGTCGCCGTCAGCCCGGACAACAAGGCGTTCACGGTCACGTACAGCGAGTTCATGGCGCAGGTCGGCCCGCAGGCGCTGCCGACCGACTTCCGCAAGAACTGCCAGCTGAACCTGCGCGTCAACGTGCCGTCCGGCTTCACCTACGGCATCGCGTCCACCGACTACCGCGGCTTCGCGCACCTCGAACGCGGCGCCACGGCCCTGGAGAAGGCCAACTACTACTTCCAGGGCATGTCGCAGACGGAGTACAAGCAGCACAACTACAAGGGCCCGTTCAGCGACGACTGGCAGGCGACCGACACCACGGACGTCGCCGCGATCGTCTACCACCCGTGCGGTGAGAAGAGAAACTTCAACATCAACACGGAGCTGCGGGTCATGGCGGGCACTTCGGACAAGACGAAGACCAGCTTCATCGCGATGGACTCCACCGACGGGTCCATCGAGACCACGTACCACTTCTCGTGGTTGAAGTGCCCGCCCAAGCCGTAGCAACTCTCACCCCGGTGCCGGGCGTCCTGAGAAGGGGCGCCCGGCATCTCCCTAGATGAGGAAGCGGTACGCGGTGGTGCCCGGCGCCACGTGCTGGATCTTGAGCGGAGACTCCTTCATCCGCCCCCACAGCAGGTCGTAGTCCTCGCGACGGCCGAGCTCGATGCACACCAGCGCAGCCCCGGTCTCCCGGTTGTCGCGCTTGATGTACTCGAACAGCACGATGTCGTCGTCCTTGCCGAGCACCTCGTCGAGGAACCGGCGCAGCGCGCCCGGCTCCTGCGGGAACTCCACCAGGAAGTAGTGCTTCAGGCCGCGGTGGACCATCGAGCGCTCGACGATCTCGGCGTAGCGCGAGACGTCGTTGTTGCCGCCGGAGAGCAGGCAGACGACCGTCGAGTCGGGCGCCACCGAGATCTCCTCCAGCAGCGCGGCCGACGCCAGCGCCCCGGCGGGCTCCGCGATGATGCCGTCGATCTGGTACAGCTCCAGCATCTCCGTGCACACCGCGCCCTCGGACACGGTCAGCAGCTCGGCGCCGCTGTCGCGCACCATCGGGAACGTCACGTCGCCCGCCCTGCGCACCGCGGCGCCGTCGACGAACGAGTCGACCTCGGGCAGCGTCACCGGGTGGCCGGCCTGAACAGCCGCGATCATGCTCGCCGCGCCCGCCGGCTCGACGCCGATGATGCGAGTGCGCGGGAAGCGCTCCTTGAACCACGTGCCGACGCCGGAGAGCAGGCCACCGCCGCCGACCGGGACGACGACCACGTCGGGCGCGCCGCCGAGCTGCTGCACGATCTCCAGGCCGACGGTGCCCTGGCCCGCGACCGTGCGGCGGTCGTCGAACGCCGGGACGAGCGTCGCGCCCGTGGTCTGGGCGTACTCCTTGGCCAGCGCGGCCGCGTCGTCGTACGTGTCGCCGTCGACGATCAGCTGCACCATGCCCTGGCCCAGGGCGGCGATGCGGTCGCGTTTCTGGCGCGGGGTGGTGCGGGGGACGTGCACGCGGCCCTCGATGCCGAGGCGGCGGCACGCGTAGGCCATGCCCTGGCCGTGGTTGCCCGCTGACGCGCAGACCGCGCCGCCGAACGCGAACTCCGTCTGGCAGAGCAGGTTGAACGCGCCGCGCAGCTTGTAGGAACGGCCGACCTGGAGGTCCTCGCGCTTGAACCACACGCGGGCGCCGGTTCGTTCGGAGAGCCGCTGGTTCACCTCGAGCGGCGTGGTGCGGGCGACTCCCCCGAGCCGGGCTGCGGCCGCGGACACCTCATCAGCGAAGGACATGTCAATACATCTTCCGTGAACGACTCGGGTCTGGCACGCGTACCCCTAGAAAGACAGGGGAGGTGCTCGTGTTTCGCCTTGTGGGCGTTCTGACGCTGCTCATGATGCTCTCCGCGGTTCCCGCGCACGCCCATGGCGCGCCCACTGACCCCGCGAGCAGGGCTTATCTGTGCTCACCAGGTCAGCCCTCAGCATCATCCTCGCCATGCCGGAAGGCCATTCAGGCGGGTCTGCCGTCCAAGGAGTGGGACAACATCCGGCTGCCGAACGTGGCCGGGCGCGACGCGGCCCGGGTTCCGGACGGCAAACTGTGCAGCGCCGGGCTCGCGAAGTACGCCGGGCTCGACCTGCCGTCGTCCGAGTGGCCCGTGACGACGTTGAAGAGCACCGCCTTCACCTACCGGGCGACGATTCCGCACCAGGGATCGTTCCGCTTCTACGTCACGAAGGTGGGCTACGACCCGACGCGCGCGCTGCGGTGGACGGATCTCGAGCAGTTCCTGACGGTGCCCACTCCCCCGTTGGTCAACGGCTCCTACGAGTTCCAGGTGCGGTTGCCGCAACGAACCGGCCGGCACCTCATCTACACCGTCTGGCAGAACACGGACACGCCCGACACCTACTACTCGTGCACCGATGTCGAGATCGCCGCACCCGTCACGACGACAACCGCACCGCCCAGGACGACGCTGAAGTCGAGCACCCCTCGACCCGTTCCCGTTGCGTCGAGCGCCGAACAACCTCCTTCCGACGCAACGAGGTTCGGCATGTCCGCCGTGGTAGCGGCGCTGGGTGGCCTGGCGGTGCTGGGCGGGATCATGTTGTGGCGCAAAAGAATTCTGTGAACGTCCCGGTCCCTAAAAGGTCTGGACCACTACTACGATGATCTTCGGGCGCGCAACCCTGCGACAGTGAGGTGTGTGCCTCGATGGTCAGAAAACTGTTGACCGTGCTGGCTTTGATCGGCGCGGCACTCTTCCCGGTCGGCCTCTCGGCCACCGGTCCGGCACAGGCGGCGCCGTTCAAGGTCCTCGGTTTCTACAGCGGAACCTGGGACGCCGCCCACATCGCGTTCGTCAACGAGGCGAACCCGTGGTTCACCAGGGCCGCCCAGGACAACGGCTTCACCTACGAGGCCACGAACAACTGGGACAGGCTCAACACCCTCACGCCCTCGCAGGCGCAGGTCGTGCTGTTCCTCGACGACCAGCCGCACAACGCCGCGCAGCGCACCGGTTTCCAGCGCTACATGGAGGCGGGCGGCGGCTTCTTCGGCTTCCACGTCAGCGCCTTCACGCAGAACGCGAACGAGTGGTCCTGGTACCACAACACGTTCCTGGGCAAGGGGAACTTCGTCAACAACACCTGGGGCCCGACCACCGCGACGCTGAAGGTCGAGACCCGCACGCACCCGTCGACCCTGCGCCTGCCCGAGAAGTTCACCTCCTCGGTCAGCGAGTGGTACAGCTGGTCGCGTGACCTGCGCACGAACCCGGACATCCAGATCCTGGCGAGCGTCGACCCGTCGAGCTTCCCGCTCGGCACCGACCCGAACCAGCAGTGGCGCAGCGGCTACTACCCGATCATGTGGACGAACAAGAACTTCAAGATGATCTACGCGAACTTCGGCCACAACGCGATGGACTACCCGAACAACCGTCCGTTGTCGTCGACGTTCGCCTCGGCCACGCAGAACAACTTCATCATCGACAGCCTGCTGTGGCTGGGCGGCGGCGGTTCACCCCAGCCGCAGCCCGACTTCAAGACCGTCGTCAACCGCGGCAACGGCAAGTGCGTCGACGCTCGGTCCGCCGGTCTCGACAACGGCACCGTCATCCAGCAGTACGCCTGCAACGGCACGGCCGCGCAGAACTTCCGCGCCGTGGCCACGAGTGACGGCTACAGCCGGATCGAGTACCGCAACGACAGCTCGAAGGTCCTGGACGTGAGCAACGTGTCCACCGCGGACGGCGCGGGCATCCACCTGTGGACCTACGGCGGCGGCACCAACCAGCAGTGGCGCGTCACCACCGGCGCCGACGGCTACTCGACCCTGACCGCCCGCCACTCCGGCAAGTGCCTCAGCGCGCCGAGCGGGAACACCGACGGCGTGCAGCTGATCCAGGCGACCTGCAACGGCTCGGCGGCCCAGAGCTTCAAGATCGGCTAGTCGTCCCGGCCGGGGTGAGGCCCGGTCACGGTCACCCGTTCCCCCGGTCTCCTGCTCCCGGAGACCGGGTGGGACGTGGCCAGGAACCCGTACATGTCGTTGAGCTGGTGCAACGCGGAGACCGCGTCCCGCCACACCGGGCAGGGCCAGGCGCGATGCCGCCCGTACCACGTGTGGCACGACTTGCAGCGATGACGCTCGTTCGGCTCGTGCATCCGCAGCAGCCCCCGCCACCAGGGCAGGGCAGCGCGCAGCTGCTCGCGCAGCTCGAACACCTCGTTCGGCGAGTCCGTCTGCGCGAGCTGGTTCATGGTCTTGTAGACGACGTCGATCACGGTTCGGTGAAACGACCCCTGTCGTTCAGCAAGCGCCATGTCCGGTGTCCTCCGGTATCCCCACCGCAGTTGAGACGGGCACGATGGGAGTCTATGTTGGCCAGAGGCGGGGTTTCAACTGGTGAAAATCCCGTCACCCAGATAGCCCTTTCCGTGAGTGGAAACGCTCACTGCGCGCAACGGGGGGAGCCGGCAATGGCGGGGGAACGGTCCCTGGCTGACAAGCTCAACCACCTCTTCGCCCGGCACACCTCCCGCTCCGGCCAGGAGTACAGCAACGAGCAGGTCGCGGCGGCGATCGCGGACACGGGCGTCACCATCTCCCAGAGCTACATCTGGCAGCTGCGCAAGGGCAAGAAGGACAACCCGACTTTCAAGCACTTGCAGGCACTGGCAGGCTTCTTCGGTGTGCCCGTGAGCTACTTCTTCGACGACGAGGTCACCGACCGCGTCGACGAGCAGCTGAAGTCGTTGCAGGACGAGCAGTCGCGCCTCAACGAGCTCGCCGCGGGCAGCGACGCCCAACTCATGGCGATGCGCGCGGGCGAGCTGTCGCCGGACCGCCGCCGCCTGGTCATGGAGTTGCTCGACGTCGTCTACCGACAGGAACAGGCCGAGCGCGGCGAAGGATGATCTCGTGGCCGAACGGGAGTTGCGCAAGCGGTGCCGCCGCTTGCTGAACGAGCTGGACATTCACCCGCCGCTGGACGTCGAGGAGCTCTGCCGCAGAGTAGGTGACCAGCGAGGCAAACCGATCCGGCTGATCGCGCACCCGATTCCGGTGCCCGGTCCGTACGGGGTGTGGATCGCGACCGCCAGAGCCGACTACATCCTGTACCAGCAGGAGACGTCGAAGGCGCACCAGAACCACATCATCCTGCACGAGCTGGGCCATCTGCTCGCCGGTCACACGAGCGACGAGCAGGACGACGAGCTGCTCGCGGGCCTCTACCCGGATCTCGAACCGGACGCCGTGCGGCGAGCACTGCGGCGCACCTCCTACGACACCGCGCACGAGCGCGAGGCCGAGACGGTCGCGACGATCATCCTCGAGTGGGCATCGGTGCTGGACAAGGTCGCGCCGCGCAACTCGGAGGGCCCGGCGCGGCGGATGGCGTCCTCGCTCGCCGACCGGATCGGATGGCTCTGACGTGGAGTGCTCCCCCGCCACCCCGAGCACCACCGCAGGCTTCGCACGCTTGGTGGCCTACCCGCTCGCCGACCAGAACGGGCTGTTCTAGATGGAGTACCTCAAGGAAACGCAGGGCATCGTCGCGTTCTCCGCGCTCGCCGTCGTGCTCTACCTGCTGGTGCGCCGCCCGCACGACCCGCGGCTGCGGTCGGTGACGGGGCTGGTGGCCGGGTGGGCGATCGGCTACCCCTTCGGGCGGGCCGCGGCGAACGGGCGGTGGTTCCTCGGCCTCGACCCGATGGTCTGCCAGCTGATCCAGCACGCGCTGCTGCAGGTCGGCGTGTACGGCCTGATCTGCTTCTTCATCTTCTCCGCCCTCGACGACACGAGGGCGCGCAGGCACGCGTGGATCCAGCTCGCGCCTCTCCTGCTGTGCAACGCGGGGATGACGTGGGCCGTCGTGGCGATCCCCGACGACCTGCGCCGGGCCGCGGCTCTGGTGCCGAACTCGCTCGGCGGCGGGCCGACCGGTGTCCTCGCGATCACGGTGTTCTACGCGCTGGGCAACGGTTATCTGCTCTACGGGTTCGCGGCGATGTTCGTCTGGGCCCGCCGCTACGCCCGCGGTGCCGAGCCGAGGCTGCGCAGGGGCCTGCTGATCACCTCGACCGGCCTCGGGCTGCTGGTGCCGGCCGACGCGATCTTCGTGTCGTCCAACATCTCCCGCTACTTCGGCGAACCGCTCCCCCGCTGGCTGCTGACCACCGCGGTGTGGTTCCTTCTGCCCGGCGTGCTGCTGTGCGTGATCGGCGTCGTCTACCCGATCGCCGCGATGCGGTTCGCGGCTTCCAGGCTGTGGCTGCGGCACCTGCGCGCGTACCACCGGCTCGCTCCACTGTGGACGCTGCTGAACCAGTCGTTCCCCGAGGACGCGCTGCATCGCGTGCCGTCGAAGGGCTTCTCGTTGCGGGGCGTGCACCGGCGCTACTACCGGCGGGTGATCGAGTGCCGGGACGGGTTGGTGCGGATCAGCCCGTACGTCGCCGAGACGCCGGACGAGATGCCGCTCGCCGAACGGTTGCGCGCGGGGCTGGAGACGCGGCAGGCGGGCGCGGTGACGTTGCGCAGGCCGATCGCGCTGGCGATTCCCGAGGACGACGGCATGGACGCGGACGTGCGGGAGCTGGAAAAACTCGCCGTGGCCCTGCGCTGAAATTAGGCTGCGGGCGTGGACCTGCCCGTGATGCCGCCGGTGAAGCCGATGCTCGCGAAGTCCGTCCCCGAACTGCCGCGCGGGGACGGTCTCGCGTACGAGCCGAAGTGGGACGGCTTCCGCTGCATCGTGTTCCGCGACGGCGACGAGGTGGAGCTGGGCTCGCGCAACGACAAGCCGCTCACCCGCTACTTCCCCGAGGTCGTGGAGCTGCTGCGCGAGGCGTTGCCACCGCGCTGTGTCGTGGACGGCGAGATCGTGCTGGTCACGCCGGACGGGCTGAGCTTCGACACCCTCCAGCTGCGCCTGCACCCGGCCGCGTCGCGGGTCCGCAAGCTGTCGGTGGAGACGCCGGCCTCGTTCGTGGCGTTCGACCTGCTGGCGTGCGGCGACCAGGACCTCACCGCGCTGCCGTTGAGCGAACGGCGCAAGCTCCTCGAAGAGATCGTCACCGAGATCCCCGGCGTCTACCTGACACCGTCCACTGAGGATCCCGAGGTCGCGCAGGACTGGTTCACCCGGTTCGAGGGCGCGGGTTTCGACGGCGTGATGGTGAAGGCTCTGGACGGCGTCTACGAGCCCGACAAGCGCGTGATGTTCAAGGTCAAGCACGAACGCACGGCCGACTGCGTGGTCGCGGGCTACCGGCTGCACAAGGACGGCGAGACCGTCGGATCGCTCGTGCTCGGGCTGTACCAGGACGGCGAGCTGCACAACGTCGGCGTCGCGAGCAGCTTCACGGCGGCGCGGCGCAGGGAGCTGGTCGAAGAGCTCAAGCCGCTGCTGGACCCCGCCGACCACCCGTGGGCCGCGTGGGCGACCTACACCGGGCCCGGGATGAACAGCCGCTGGAACCCCGAGAAGCAGCTGCAGATCGTGCTGCTGGACCCGACCCGCGTGGCCGAGGTGCGGTACGAGCACGTGCAGGGCGGCCGGTTCCGCCACACCGCGCGGCTGGTGCGCTTCCGCGACGACCGCGATCCGGTCAGCTGCACGTACGAGCAGCTGGAGGAGGTCGCGCCCGCCGAGCTGGACGCCCTGTTCGGCGAAGCGGAGCGCAGGCGCACAATCGAGACGTGAAGGTGATCAAGCGGGACGGCACGCACGAGATCGAGATCCAGCGGTCGCGGTTCCTGTGCCACGTCGCCCGCGTCACCACCGACCAGGAAGCGTCGGAGTTCTTCGCGCGGATTCGCAAGGAGCACTGGCAGGCGACCCACAACTGCACGGCGTTCCGCACCGCCGACACCCAGCGCTCGTCCGACGACGGTGAACCCGCTGGTACGGCCGGTGTGCCGATGCTGGAGGTCCTGACGCGGCGGGATCTCGTCGACACCGCGGTGGTCGTCACCCGCTACTACGGCGGCATCAAGCTCGGCGCGGGCGGCCTGGTGCGGGCCTACGGACGGGCCGTGTCGGAGGCCATCGACTCGTTGGGCACTCTCACCCGTGAACGGCACGAGAGTCTGCTTCTGGCCGTGGACCACGATCAGGCGGGCAAGCTGGAGAACGCGTTGCGCGCGGCCGGGTACCACGTCGCGGACACCGAATACGGTCATGACGTCACCTTCACCGTGCTCACGAAGGATCCCGGGGCGTTCGAGGTCTGGCTCGCCGCTCAGACCGGCGGTGCCGTCACCGCGATCAGGGGCGAGCCCGTGGACCTCGACACCTAGAACTTGTCCGCCCAGTTCAACGCGTAGTCGGCGACCTCTTCCCAGCCCGGCGTGCCCATGACGAAGTGCGGCCGGGTTCGGGAGCGGGTGCTGCAGGCCGCTGACCGGCTGTTTTACGCGAAGAGCGCGCACGCGGTCGGCATGGACGAGCTGCGCACCGAGGCCGGCGTCTCGCTGAAGAAGCTCTACCAGCTCTTCGACGGCAAGGAGGCGCTGGTCGAGGAGGTGCTGCGCCGGCGTGAGGAGGCCATCACCGCCGCGACGCTCGAGTACGTCGTCCGCGCGCACACCCCGGAAGACCAATCCTGGCGATCTTCGACTGGATGGCGGACTCGGCCGGCACGACCGACTTCCGCGGCTGCGCGTTCATCAACTCCTACGCCGAGCTGGGGCCGTCCTCGGAGCGCGTGACGGCGGTCGTGCGCCACCAGAAGACCGGGGTGCGGGGCGCGATCGCGGCGATGGTCGAGGCGATGGGCCGACCGGCGTGGGTGGCGGACTCGATCTTCCTGCTGTTCGAGGGGGCGATGACGAACACGGCCATCACGGTGTCGTCCGAACCGGCTCGCCAGGCTCAACGAGCGGCACGGTTCCTGCTCGACAACGCCCTACCTCCGACGGGTGAATCTCAATAGGACCCGTGGAAGCGTTCTCCCCGAACAGATTCCTGAGGGGGAACATGTCCAAGCTCCTGACGGGCGCGCTGACCGGCGCGCTCCTGCTGACGAGCGTGCCCGCGCTCGCCGCACCAGCCCAAGTGCCAGTGCTGACCTGGACCGACTGCCGCGACGGCTACCAGTGCGCGACCGCTGACGTCCCGCTCGACCACCGGAACCCGAGCGGCGAGAAGATCACGCTCGCCCTCACCCGCAGGCCCGCCGCCGACCCCGCGCGACGCATCGGGTCGTTGTTCGTCAACCCCGGCGGGCCCGGCGGCGGCACCGACGGTCTCGTGCGGTTCTTCGGGTCCAACGGGCCGAAAGAGCTGCGCGACCGGTTCGACATCGTCGGCTTCGACCCGCGTGGTGTGGCCCGCAGCCAGCCGCTGGCCTGCATGAACCAGACGGAGTACACGGCGGCGTGGGCCGAGGCGACCGCCAAGCCGCGCCGTGACTCGTTCGACAGCGCGGTGCGCACCGGCAAGGCGTTCGCCGATGCGTGTGCGCGAGAGAGCGCGAAGCTGCTGCCGTTCGTCGGCACCGAGGCCGTCGCACGCGACATGGACCTGCTGCGGCAGTCGGTGGGCGACGCGAAGCTGAACTACTTCGGCATCTCGTTCGGGACGTACATCGGCACGGTCTACGCGAACCTGTTCCCGCGCAACTTCCGGGTCCTCGCGCTCGACGGCGCCTACAACCCGCACACGTACGCGAACCGGCCCTACGAGTACGACCTGGGTCAGTTCGAGGCGGTCGAGGCCGCGTTGGGCCGGTTCTTCGACTGGTGCGTGACGACCAGGTGCGTGTTCGGCGAGGGCAACCCGCGGGCCGCGTTCGCCACGCTTCAGGAACAGCTCGACAAGGAACCGGTGGTGGTGAACGGCGTGCTGCAGGGCAACGGCGCGACGCTCACGTACAACGTCATGTCCGAGCTCGGCGGCGGCAAGAGCTCGTGGCCCGACATCGCCCAGGGCCTGGCCGACGCGCAGAAGCGCACCGGCGGTCTGCTGGCCGTGCCCGGCCCGCGGTTCCACGCGGCCAACACGTCGGTCGAGTGCGCGGACAGGGCGTTCTCGTCGAGCAGGGCCGAGCTGCGTGCCCGGCTCGCGTTCGCCTCGGCGAAGGCACCGCTGACCGGCCCTGCGCTCGCGTACGCGGTGCCGAGCTACGACCACGCGCACGCCACGGCATGCACCCAGTGGCCGGTGAAGTCGAAGTCGCGCTACCCCGGCCCGTTCTCGGCTCCCGGCGCGGCCCCGATCCTCGTCGTCGGCAACACCGGTGACCCCGACACCCCGTACCAGGACTCGGTGGCGCTGGCCCGGACGTTGCGCAGCGGGCACCTGCTGACGCATCGCGGCGAGGGCCACACCGGGTTCTTCCAGAGCGAGAAGTGCGTCTCCGACCACGTCGTCGCCTATCTCGCAGAGGGCGCCCTACCCCCACAGGGCGCCTTCTGCGAGGACTAGAGGCCGGCTAGGTCTTCGGGTCCGGCGGCGGGTTGTCGGGTTTGCGGGTCTCGACGAGCAGGTCGCGAATGTCACCGTTCATGGGTTCTTCATAGAGCGAACGCGTTGTTCGGTTCCGCCGACTGGACGCCGAACAAACAACGAGGGAACAATCCGGCGGGTGCCGAGACCCGAGCGCCCGCTGGATTCCGACGATGACGAGCTGCTCAGCTTCGCCGCGGACTTGAGATTGTTGCGTGAGAAAGCAGGTAAGCCGACCTACCGGGACCTGAGCAAGCTCGCGCACTATTCGGTGACGGTGCTCTCCGAGGCCGCGAGCGGCAGGAAACTGCCCAGCCTGGCGGTCACGGTCGCGTACGTGCACGCCTGCGGCGGCGACGTCGGACAATGGCGCCGAAGATGGCACGACGTCGCCGAGAGCGCGAAGCCCGCCACCACCGAGGGCGAACCGCCGTACCTCGGCCTCGGCGCCTTCCAGACATCGGACTCCAGCCGGTTCTTCGGCCGGGAAAAGCTCGCCGGACAACTGCTGGAGAAAGTGACCGAACGTCCTTTCGTGGGTGTTTTCGGCGCGTCCGGATCGGGCAAGTCGTCACTGCTGCGCGCGGGACTCGTGGCCACGCGTCCCGCCGACGTCTTCTCCCCCGGCCCGCACCCGCTGGCGTTGTGGGGCGCGGTGACGGCGGACCTCGTGGTGATCGACCAGTTCGAGGAGGTCTTCACCCTCTGCCGCGACGAGGACGAGCGGACCGCGTTCATCGAGGCGATCACGCATTCGACCGAGCGCAAGGTCGTCATCGGCGTGCGCTCCGACTTCTACGGCCACTGCGGCCGCTACCCCGACCTGGTCGACGCGCTGCACGACGCGCAGATCCTGGTCGGCGCGATGAGCCCGACCGAGCTGCGGCGCGCGATCACCGAGCCGGCGTTGCGCGCGGGCTACACGGTCGAGGGCGCGCTGGTGTCGGTGCTGGAGGCAGAGCACGCGCCGTTGCCGCTCGTCTCGCACGCACTGCTGGAGACGTGGCGTCGTCGTCGCGGCACCCGTCTGACCGTGGCGGGCTACGAGGAGACGGGCGGCGTACGGCACGCGCTGGCCCAGAGCGCCGAAGCCGCGTACCTCGCACTCGACGCGGCCCAGCAGGCGATCGCGCGCAAGATCTTCCTGCGGCTGACCGCGCTCGGCGAGGGCACCGAGGACACCAAGCGCCGCGTCAGCCGCGACTCTCTCGACAACGATGACGACACGTTGTTGGTGCTCGACCACCTCGCGCGCGCACGGCTCATCACGCTCGACGACACCGGCGTCGACCTCGCGCACGAAGCCGTGATCCGGTCGTGGCCCCGGTTGTCCGGCTGGCTGACCGCGAACCGCGACGCCCTGCGCGTCCACCACCAGCTCACCGAGGCCGCCGCGACCTGGGAGTCGCTGAGCCGTGACTCGGGCGCGCTCTACCGGGGCGTGCGCCTCGCACTGGCCCGTGAGTGGGCCACGGGCGACGACGACGCGATGTCCGGCCGCGAGCGCCGGTTCCTCAACGCGAGCATCGAGGCGGAGGAAGCCGAACAGGCCGCCACGCGACGGCGAACCCGCAGGCTGCGGCAGCTCGTCGGACTCCTCACCGTGCTGCTGGTGCTCGCCGTGACGGCAGTCGGCTACGCGATCAAGGCCCAGCGGGAGACCACGGCGCAGCGAAACATCGCCATCGCGCGCAAGGCGGTGAGCGACGCGCAGGGTCTGCAGCCGTTGAACGCCTCGCTCTCGACCCAGCTGAGCCTCGCCGCCCAGCAGCTCTCCGACAACACCGAGACCCGCGACAACCTGCTGAGCGCCACGGCGGACCCGTATTTCACCCGGATCGCCGCACACGAGACGGACATCCCGGCCGTCGCCACCAGGGGCACCACTCTCGCGACGGTCAGCTGGAACAAGGACCTGAAGCTGTGGGACATCTCGGACGTCCACACGCCCCGGCACCTGAGCACCACCGACACGGGCGCTGAGCTGCACGGCGTCGAGTTCACCCGCGACGGCCTGCTGGCACTCACCACCGAGCAGGGCGTGCTGCTCTACGACGTGAGCGACCCTGCCGCGCCGAAGAAGAAGGGCACGATCCCGAGCACGGACGCCGCCACGAAGATCAACGACATCGCGTTCGCCCCGGACGGCTCCACGGCGGCGATGGCGGTCGGCCCCGTCGTCCAGTTCTGGCGGATCACCGATCCCGCCGTCCCCGTGCTCACCTCGACGCTGACGGGGTTCGAGTCCGCCACCCGGCGGCTGCGGTTCCGGCCGGACGGCAAAGCACTCGCCGTGGCGGTGGACAAGGTCGTGACGCTGTGGACGTTCGGCGACGGCGAGCCGCGGCAGCAAGGGGTGCTGCGCGGGCACACCGGCGGGATCGAGTCGCTCGCGTTCGCGCCGGACGGCCGGTCGGTGGCGACCGGGGGCTGGGACCACCTCGCCAAGCTGTGGGACGTCACCGACCTGGCGAACCCGCGCGAGCGTGCGGGGTTCGCCGACTTCACCGCCATCGTCTGGGGCGTGTCGTTCTCCCCGGACGGCACGAAGCTCGTCGCGACGGGCGATCGGCGCACCCGCCTGTGGGATCTCTCCCACCTCGACCAGGAAGGCAGGCCGCGGCTGCTCGCCACGCTCAGCGCCGGCGTCTACGACGCCGAGTTCACCCAGGACAACTCCGCCCTGGTGATCTCGGAGGGCGCGAAGACGGTGCGGCTGCAGCGGCTCGCCGACCTGCCGTTGCTGGGCCACGAGAACAACATCTCGGGGACGTCGTTCCGCCCGGACGGCCAGGTGCTCGCGACCAGCAGCTGGGACAGCACGGTGTGGCTGTGGCGGATGACCCCCGAGCGCGGCCGCGAGCCGATCACCCGGATCACCGACGCCAGGGGATATCTGCGGTTCACCACCTTCAGCCCGGACGGAAAGCTGCTCGCGGTGACGAGCGACGACGGGTTCTGCCGGCTCTACGACGTCAGCGACGTGACGGCGCCGGTGCTCCTGAAGGCGTTGCCGGTGCAGACCGACCGCGCGGTGTCGGCGGCGTTCACCCCGGACAGCAGGACACTCGCTGTCGGCACGTATCGGCAGGTGTTGTTGTGGGACATCACGAACACGAAGGCGCCGGAGCTGCTGTCGTTCCGCGAGGTCGGCAACAACTACCTGTGGGCGGTGCACTTCAGCCCGGACGGAGGCAAGCTCGTCGCGGGCACCGGCGACCACTCGAAGGTCTTCGACGTCACCGATCTCCGCTCACCGAGCGAGATCCCGTTCTCCGGGCACAGCGACACCACGCTGCGCGGCGGCTTCAGCCCGGACGGCAGGCTGCTCGCCACCGCGATCGGCGACAAGGAGATCAGGTTCACCGACCCGCGCACGATGCGGGAGGTGGGCAGGATTTCCGGGCTCACCGCAGGTCCGTACGGGGTGACCTACCACGGCACGCTGATGGCGACCTCGCACACGGACGGCGTGCTGCGGCTGTGGGACGTCTCGGATCCGGCACATCCGCGGCTGGTCACGAGGTTCACCGGGCACGAGCGGGACGTCGCGGCGATCGAGTTCTCGCCCGACGGCACGTACCTGGCCTCCGGCGGCAACGACACGACGGTGCGGCTGTGGGACGTGGACGTCGATCGGGCGGTGGAGCGGTTGTGCGCGCGGCACCCCGAACCGCTGACACGCGCGCAGTGGGAGGAGCACTTCCCGGACGTGCCCTACCGGCAGGTCTGCCGGTAGGGCACGTTTCGGCGTTACGTGCAGGGAATGACGTCCGGATCGGCGCCCGCCTTGGGCACCCACCGCACGTTCGCGAACGACGCCTGGAACGCGCCGTCCGTGTAGACCAGGAACGGCGTGTTGACGTTCTCCAGGTCCAGCCCCTTGTCGGCGAGGCAGTTGACCGAGACCTTCACGGTCGACTTCTGTCCGATCGGGAGGCCGCGGAACGCTTGCGTGGCATCGATTTCCGCACTGCACGGGTACACGCAGTGCGCGCTGATGACCGTGCGGTTGGCCGGAGCCGAGTGCACGATCACGTCGAACACGATGGCCGCGTTGGCGTTGCCGTAGCCGCGCAGGTCGCCGCCGGTCGGGCTCTGCAGGTACACCTGGCCCGGTCCGGTGCCGGTCCACGTCGTCTTGAGCGCGTCCTGCTGGACGTTGACGTCGGACTGCACGACGTTGATCTCGGCGTGCGAGGCCTGGCCGTCGGGCCCGATCTCGGTGCCGCCCCAGTTCTCCGGTGAGCCGATGAAGCTCCTGTACGGCGCGATGTCGGTGCGGTTGAAGACCTCCAGGTCCTCAGTGGCCGTACCGCCGCCACCACCGGAGCAGGTGCCGCCGGGGCTCGCCTCGTCGAGCACGCCGACGTCGCCGGTCTGCCAGTCGCGCAGGCCGTAGCCGAGCTTGAACAGCGGGTCCTGGCTCGGGTCGTTGAGCGGCGTCTGGCAGGCGCTGCGCGGCCACGAGTAGGACAGCTTGCCCTGGAAACCGTTGTGGCGTCCCTTGATCAGCAGATCGGCGATGCCACCGCCCTCGGTGCCGGGAAGCCACGCGGCGACGAACGCGTCGGAGCGGTTGAGCTCCTTGTTCATGTACATCGCACGGCCGCCGACGTAGACGGTGATGACCGGCTTGCCCTTGCCGGACACCTTGTCCAGCACCTCGAGGTCCTTCGGGTACAGGCGCGCGGTCTCGAGCGTCCGCTTGCCGATGTCGCCCACGCCCTCCGCGTACGGCGTCTCACCGATGACGGCGATGACGGCGTCGAAGTTCTTGGGGTCGACGTTGTCCGCGGTCTCGGCGAACGTGACGTTGGCGGTGCCGAGCGCGTCCTGGATGCCCTTGAGGATGCTGGTGCCGTTGGGGAAGTCGGCGTTGGAGTTGCCGGTGCCCTGCCAGGACAGCGTCCAGCCACCGGTCTGGTTGCCGATGTTGTCCGCGCTCTTGCCGACCACGAGAACCTTGCTGCGCTTGGACAACGGCAGCACGCGCTTGTTGTTCTTCAGCAGCGTCGCGGACTCCCGCACGGCCTTGCGCGCGAGCTCCTTGTGCAGCAACGCTTCCTGCTCACCCGCGTGCTCGCGCTGCGACGGCTTCGGCGCGTCGAACGTACCGGCGCGCAGCTTGACGCGCAGGATCCGGGTGACGGCGTCGTCGATGCGAGCCAGCGGGATCACGCCGGTCTCGACCTGCGTGACCGTGTTGGCGATGAACGCCTTCCAGTCGTTGGGCACCATGATGATGTCCATGCCGGCGTTGATCGCCTGCGGGCAGCTGGCGTTCGTGCAGCCGGTGACCTGGCCGATGCCGTTCCAGTCGGAGACGAGCAGGCCGTCGAAGCCCATCTTCTCCTTGAGGATGCCGGTCTGCACGTACTTGCTGCCGTGCACCTTGCCCTCGTTGATGACGTCGTTCGTCCAGCTGTTGAAGGAGATCATCACGGTCTGCGCACCCGCGGCCAGTGCCCCGTAGTAGCCCTGCCCGTGGATGTTGATCATTTCCTTCTCGGTGGCGGCGTTGACGCCCTGGTCCTTGCCACCGGTCGTGCCGCCGTCACCGAGGAAGTGCTTGGCTGTGGCGATCACGCCGTCCTCGCCGATGCGCTTCTTCGCGTTGTCCTGCAAGCCCTTGATGGCCTCGAACCCGTAAGCGCGCGTGATCCGCGGGTCCTCGGAGAACCCTTCGTACGTGCGCCCCCACCGGTCGTCGCGAACCACGGCGAGCGTCGGCGAGAACGCCCAGTCCTGCCCGGTCGCCCGGATCTGCTCGGCCGTGGCCTCGTTGATGTCGCGGATGAGGCACGGGTCCTGCGCGGCGCCGAGCCCGATGTTGTGCGGGAACACCGTTGCGCCGTAGACGTTGTTGTTGCCGTGCACCGCGTCGATGCCCCAGATCACGGGAATCTTGGTGCGCGAGGCCTTCGACGCCTCCCAGTAGGCGTCGGCCTTGGCGAGCCAGTCCTGCGGCGTGGCCTTCTTGTTGGCGTTGGGCCAGCTGCCACCACCGTTGAGCACCGAGCCGAACCCGTACGTGGTGACGTCCTGAGCCGTGATCGCACCGATCTCCGGCTGCGTCATCTGGCCGACCTTCTCGGCCAGCGTCATGCCCTTGAGGATTTCCTTGATCCTCGCTTCGTCCTTGCGGTCGCCCTTGAGCTGGCTCTCGACCTTCGGCCACTCCTTGAGCTCCGGCAACGACTTCTCGATGCGGGCACACCCGTGCTCGGTACGGGGCTGCCCGATGACCGGCTGTTTGGACCCGCGCTCGTCCGGCGCGGCAACGGCCGCTGTCGCGCTGGCGGCGAGCGTCAGCCCCAGCACTGCGGCGAGAGTGCTTCTCCACTGCATGCCGCAGATCCTCAACTTTTTGTTACGTCTGCGTCAATGGGAACGCTCTCACGACTTTGTTCCGGAAACTTTCCGGACACCGCGGGGCATACCGGACTCAGTAGTCCGGTCGGGTGGCCGCGATGGGCGGTTGGGGTGGCGGCCGGTCGGGTGGTTGCCCGGTGGTGGGCGCGTTCCAGCGGGGTGGTTCCGTGCCAAGTTCGGTCACGTCATCACCGGCGAGACGTCGCGCAAACAAAACGGCCCCCGGCAGAACCGGGGGCCGTCGAAAACCGGTGGAGCTAGACGAGCGCGCGCACCCGGCGCAGCACCTCGTCACGCCCCAGCGTGCGGGCCACGGCGTGCAGGTCCGGGCTGCGGTTCGAGCCGGTCAGCGCGACGCGGATCAGCTGCGCCGCCTCCTTGATCGAACCGGGGTACGCGTCCGGGTTCTTCTTGAACTCCTTGGGGTTCGGCGCGAAGCCGTGCTTGACCGCGAGCTCGCGGATCTGGCCGAACCACTCCTGGCCGTCTTCCACGTCGAGGTACCCGTCGGCGAAGTCGGCGGCGAACGCGGAGATCAGCTCAGCAGGCAAGCCACCGAGGCGCTCGTCCGCACGATCGGTCACCAGCTCGAACAACGACGAGAAGAAGAAGCCGTAGGCCCCCCGGAAGTCGGACCACTTGCGGAGGTCCTTGCGCGGGTTCGCGACCTCCGGGCCGCGCTCGACCTGCAGAGCGGCCAACGCCTCATCACGCGACGACTCCAACACCGACACCAGCGACGGGTCGTACGAGGCGGCCCACACCGCAACGCGATCCACGATCTCGGCACCCGACAGGCCGGCCACGTAGTCGGCCGAGATGTCCTCGAGCTTCACCAGGTCGACCAGCGGCCCGGCGACACCGCACTCCGCCAGGGAGATCGGCGCGGCCAGCGCCTCGTCCAACGGCAGCTCGGCCAGGCGCGCGTTCACCAGGCCGCGCAGGTAGTACTGGACGGCCTCGGCCGGGTAGCCCGCCTCGATGAAGTACTCGACGGACGCCTCGGGGTCCTTGCGCTTCGAGAGCTTGCGGCGCGATCCGCCCTGCTGCTTCATCAACGGCGCGATGTGGGCGTACTCGACGCGCTCGAAGCCCAGGGCGTCGAACAGCTGCAGGTGCGTCGGGACGGAGGAGATCCACTCCTCGCCGCGGATCACCAGGTTCACGCGCATCAGGTGGTCGTCGACGGCGTGCGCGAAGTGGTACGTGGGCAGGCGCGGCGACTGGTCGGACGCCTTCAGGATGACGACGTCGTTGCGGTTGGCCTCGTGCTCCAGCGGACCGCGGATGGCGTCGACGAACGAAGTGCGCTCCCCCGCCTTGCCCGGCGAGCGGAAGCGGACGACGTACGGACGGCCGGCCTCCAAAGCCTCGGCAACGTCCTCCGCCGTCTTGTCGCGCCAGATCGCCCAGCGGCCGTAGTACCCGGTGGGGAGCTTGGTGGCCTGCTGGCGCGCGGTGATGTCCGCGAGCTCTTCCTTCGTCGCGAAGCACAGGTAGGCAGCGCCGGAACGCAGCAGCTCGCGCACGTAGGTCAGGTAGATCTGCTCGCGCGCGGACTGGTGGTACGGGCCGTAGGCACCCACCGAGTCGGCCTCGTCGGGCTGGATGCCGAAGTACTCGAACGCCTGGTTGAACTGCTCGACGGCGCCGGCGACCTCGCGCGCCTGGTCGGTGTCCTCGACGCGCACGATGTACGAGCCGCCCGAGTGCGAGGCGATGTCGCGGTCGATCATGCCGACGTACAGGCCGCCGATGTGCAGGAACCCGGTCGGCGACGGGCCGAGGCGGGTGACCTTCGCGTCGTCACCCAGCCCGCGAGGCGGGTACTGCTCCTCCCAGAAGGACGGCTCGGGCAGGTCCGAGGGGAACAGGGCGTCGACGACGGCACGGTCGAGCATCGCTGAGGGTCTCCAAAACCGGGGAAAGAAGTCGTCCCAGGTTATCAACGTGCGCGAGCCGAAATGCCGCGCCCCGGATGATCGGCCTAAGCTACCGCGCCATGGCCAAGTACCTGGACGTCCACCCGGTCAACCCGCAGAAGCGCGCCATCGACCAGGCCGTGCGAATCCTGCAGGAGGACGGCCTGATCGCCTACCCCACGGACTCCTGCTACGCGCTCGGCTGCCGGCTCGGCAACAAGGACGGCATCGACCGCATCCGGGAGATCCGCAAGCTCGACGACAAGCACCACTTCACGCTGATGTGCGAGAACTTCGCCCAGCTCGGCCAGTTCGTCGTGGTCGACAACGCGGTGTTCCGCGCGATCAAGGCCTCCACGCCGGGCAACTACACGTTCATCCTGCCCGCGACGAAGGAGGTGCCGCGCCGCATGATGCACCCGAAGAAGAAGACGGTCGGCGCGCGCATCCCGGACCACGTCGTCACGCAGGCGCTGCTCGAGGCCATGGGCGAGCCGCTGCTCACGTCCACGCTGCTGCTGCCCGACGAGGCCGAGCCGCTGATCGACGGCTGGGAGATCAAGGAACGGCTGGACCACGTGGTGGACGCGGTGATCGACTCCGGGGAGTGCGGCACCACGCCCACCACGGTGGTGGACTTCTCCAGCGGCGAGGCCGAGATCATCCGCTACGGCGCGGGCGACCCGACCAGGTTCGAATAACCCCTACGAGACGACCAGCGCGTAGTCCGCGTCCGTCGCCGCCGTCTCGACGTGACCGTCCACGTTGACGGCGGTCGCGATCACCTCGATCGTCCAGGTGCCCGCGGCGGTCGACGAGAGCAGCACGTTCTCCACGGTGTCGATGGTGTTCGCGACGCCACCCGCCGTGGAGAAGTTGCCGGCCAGCAGACCGTTGTTGCCCCAGTAGACGGTCCCGTTCGGAGCCGTGACCTTCAGGGACAGATCGTTGACAGCGGCCTTGGTCGCGGTCGGTGAACCGGCCGGGTCCGTGTACGCCAACGTCGCGCGAAGCGGCGTCTGGCCGTTGGACGTGAACGTGTACCTGCGCGACTGACCGGTCGTGAGGAGGTCGGTCTCGTTCACCAGCACCGGCAGCTTCCAGCCACCCACTTTGGCGCGGTCGTACAGGTTGCGGACCGACACCGTGCCCCAGCCCTGGTGCGTGCGGGTCAGGTCGTGCGTGGTGCCGGAGAAGGTGAACTGGTCCGCGGCGTTGATCAGCAGCGCCTTGGCGGTCGCCGCGTGCGGGCGGGACGCGAAGACGTCGCGGGCCTTGCCGGGACCGCCGTCGAACACGCCGTCGGCCCACATCTGGAACATCAGACCGGCGTTGCCGCAGGTGATCGGCGTCGCGCCGGACGTGCCGCCGAAGTTGTTGCGGTACGCGGTGTCACTGCCGGACGTCGTGGTGTCGATGCGGTCGTAGAAGTTCGACAGCTCCGGCTTGATGCGGCCGTCGGCGGCGGGACCGATCGACCCGGTGTTGCTCCACTTGTCGTCGGTGCGGGCCAAGGTGTTGAAGTGGTTCTGGCCGCCGACCGAGAGCACGTTCTTCGCCCACGCCTCCGGGCGCGAGTTGCGGTTGCCGGTGTTGCTCTGCGACTGGCAGATCAAGATGTCGTGGTCGAACACGATCCGGTCCATGGCCTGCGAGACTGACGTGTAGGACGTACCGAGCGTGCTACCCCAGCTGTTCGACTGGAACACCGCGCGGTACCGGCCCGCGGGGTCGACGAGCTGCTTGGTGTGTCCGTACCGGTCGAAGGACGGACTGGTGCTGTAGACAGCCGTGATGCCCTGCCCTTCCGACAGCACTCCGCGATGCGGGGCCGAGACGCCGGACGCGAAGATTTGCCCGTACGTGGACGTGCCATGGGAGGGATCACCCGTCCCGACCGGGGTGTGCTGCACCGGCGGCCGGGCGCGGAACTCCTGGTGCGACAGCCAGAACCCGCCGTCCATCACCTCGCCGCGCACGCCCTGGCCGCGGTAACCACCCGCGGCCTCGACGTAGTTCGCACCGGACGACTCACGAGAGATCGCCATGTCGGTCTCCGGCGCGGACACCGGGTCGATGGCGATCACGGCCGGCAGCTTCGCGACCTGCGCGGCCTGGCCCGCGTCCAAGGTGGCCATGATGTGCTCGCGGTCCTCGGAGACCACGTTCACCCGACCGCCGGACGCCCGCACCTTCGCGGCGACGATCTGCTGGTCACGCGCGTCGTGCTCGGCCAGCGTGATCAGGTAGTCGGACGAGCCCAGCGCCATGATCTGCGGCTGGGCCTGGAACGGACGCACCTCGCGGACGTAACTCAACCGCGAGACGCGTGACGTGCTCGTCATGCGGGCGACGTAGGTGCCGTCCTGGACGAACGCGCCGAGCCGCACGCCGAGGCCCTGGAGCTGGTGACGCTGGGCGTCGGACAGGGTCGTGCGGAACTGCAGCAGGTAAGCGCTCTCCTGAGGTGCGGCAACGGCGGGAACGCCGCTGATCAGGGCGAACGCGGATAGGCCGGCCAATATTGTGCGCAGCACGAATCCAACCTCCACATCAGGCAGGGATGGCGGAGACCGGAGGGAGTCACCGCCCGTGACCAGGACGTTACCGGTAAAGCGCAGGTCAAGACATCAGTCGATCGGCGGTGATCACTTCACTTCCCGGTGTAGAACAATCCGTCCGGAGTAACGTCACACCCCGCATGCCCGACATGCCCGGCAAAGCATTTCCGCGCGGAGGACGGATGTCTGTCTCACCTGAGCAGCTGATGGAAGAACTGCGCACGTTGTGCCGCGGGCGCGGTGTGCAGACTCCCGGAATCGACCTGCACGTCGGTCCGGCGCTGCGCCAGGTGTGCGGCATCGTGGAGACGGACGGCGCGGAAGCCGTGAGAACGAAACTGCGCGACTGGGTGACGAACGCGGTGCGCGCTTTCCCGGTCGAGGTCCGCAACGCGGTTCTGGCCCCGCTCGGACTGCACGACGAAGCGCAGTTCCGGTTCCTCAACGAACGCATCGAGTGGCTCGCGAAGCAACAGGACCGCGGCGCGCGCACGGTGCGCAGGAGGATGGAGGCCGGACTGCAGCGCCTCGTCGAGGTGGCACTGCAGCCGGCACCGTCGACGGCGCACGTGGCGCCGTCGGAACTGTGGCACGTCAAGGAGTTCGACGCGCTGCTGAAGCTGGACGGCCCGACGCCCGCGTGCACGGAACGCCGGACCGTCGTGGCCGACACCGACGGTGTCAGCGAGATCGCGTGGTCGATCACGATCCCCGCCCCGACGCCCGACGGCGCACCGGGCGACGTGGACATCGAGGTGTTGCACGGGGTCGAGCTGATCGGTCACGAACGGCCGTCCCCGCGGCGGTTCCTCATGAAGCTGCGGTTGCCCCGACCCCTCAACGCGGGACAAACGCACCAGTTCGCGCTCGAGGTGAAGGTGCCGCGGGGGCAGTCGATGCGCCCGACCTACGTGTTCTGGCCGGAGCGCATGTGCGAGTCTTTCCGGCTACGGGTCCGGTTCGACCGGGACGCTCTGCCGGAATCGGTGTGGCGCGTCGAGGAGGCCCTGGCGCGCGACACCGATGACCTGACGCCGTGGCCGCACACGCTGCCGCTGGACGAGATCGGGGAGATCGACGTGTCGTTCCCCCACCCCCGCCAGGGCCGCGGTTACGGCGTTCAGTGGGCGCCACGAGGGTAGCCGGGCAAGTTCAGAACATCTCGATGCAGAAATGCGGTTCCATGACTGACACCTCCCTTGGTGGGCTCAGGGAGAACCGCAGTCCGAAATAGAGTCAGATCACCGAGACCATGAAGAAGCTGCCGACCACGAATCCCACGAAAAGGCAGATCGCGGCAACTTTCACGACGGTGGCGAGTGAGCAGATCATTCTCATCGAGAAATTCACCTTCTCATTCTGACTGACTTTCGGGCTGACGTTCTCGCCGATGCACCAAGAGTGACTTTCCGCCAGTCGAATGAGAACGGGTTTCCTGTTTCACGCGAAGACAGGAAACCCTCCGATCTTTTAAATCTGGGCCGTGCGGCGCAACGCCATCACGAGCAGCGCGTGCGAACTGCCGGCGTGCGGGAGCATGCCCTGCTGGACGAGGTCGAGGGCGTGGCAGAACGGCATGGTGCGCACGCGCAGGTCCGCCTCACCGGGTCCGAGATCGGGTTCGCCCTGGGTGAGGCCGGTGGCCAGGAAGATGTGGTCGACGTGGTTGCTGAGGCTGTCCGCGCCGTGGATCTGCCCCAGGCGTTCCCACTTCTCGGCTCTCAGCCCGGTCTCCTCCGCGAGCTCGCGACGCGCGGCGGCCAGCGGAGTCGCGTCCGCCTCGTCGACTGCGCCGCCGGGTAGTCGCCACTCCGTTCCGCCGTGCGTGTAGATCCACTGTCTGGTCAGCACCACGTGGTCGTCGTCCTGGATCGCCAGCACCGTGACCGATCCCGGCGCCACCACGTGGGTGTAGGTGCCATGTCCGCCATCCGGCCGGACGACGTCGTCCGCGCGCACCTCGAACCACGGGGACCGGTGCACCACGTTGGTCGCCAAGCGCTGCCAGACCATCACCACACCAGCCGCCTCGTCGGAGCGCGTCATCACCATGACTCACATGGAACCATCGCCGACCACTTCAGATAGCCCCAGTTGATCGTCAATCTCCGGACAATTAATGGACAGACGGTATCCGGGTGTTTGAACCCGTACACACTCACGTTGGTGAGGGGGTGAAGCCGTTGTCGCCCACGTTCGGGCAGGAGGTCCGCCGCCTGCGCAACGAACGCGGCCTCTCCCTCACCCAGTTGGAAAGCCGCGTCCAGTACAGCAAAGGACATCTCAGCAAGATCGAGAACGGCAAGGTCCAGCCGAACCCCGGAATGGCACGCGTTCTCGACGACGCGCTGCAGGCGGCGGGCCGCCTCACCGAGATGGCCGACGCACCGCCCCGGCCGGTGCCGACCGACCACACGACGTTGCGCACCTACGACTCCATGTTCGAGCACCACAGAGCATTGGGGCACAGGCAAAGTCCGGACATCGTCCTGCCCAGCCTGCGGCACGAGATGGACGTCCTGAACACGCTGGCCCGTTCCGCCGACGATCCCGGGTTGGGCCGCGCACTCTGGTTGCTCGCGGCCCGGTACGCCGAGTACGCGGGCTGGATGGAGCAGGAACGCGGCGACGACGCCTCCGCGGCCGAGATGACCAAGCGCGCGGTGTTGTTCGCCGCCAAGGGTGGCGATCCCGAGCTCGAAGCGTGGGCATGGGTCCGTTCGGCGGAGTTCGCGCTGTACCGGGGAGACGCGCGCGGCACTGTGCACTCCGCGCTGCGCGCCAGCAAGTCCCGTTCGCTCGCCGTGCAGGCCGCGGCCGCTCTGCGGGAAGCACAGGGCTACGCGCTCGCCGGCGCCGGCGAGCGGTGCGAGGACGCGCTCGAACGCGCCGAGGAGCTGCGGCAGGCGGCGAGCGAGACTCGTTACGGGACAACGAGTCTGATCGACCAGGTGGCCGTCACGCGGGCGTGGTCGTTCCACGATCTCGGCCGGCACGCGGAAGCCGCGGCGATCCTGGACGCGCAGCTACCGCTGATCGCGCCCTCGGCGTTGCGCGCCCGCACCAGGTTCGGGCTGCGCCGCGCGCTCGCCCACGCCGCGGCGGGCGACGTGGACTACGCGTGCGACCTGGTCACCGACCTGCTGGACGACATCCGCCAGGTGCAGTCGGCGACTGTGCACATCGACCTGACGGCGTTCAGCAAGCTGCTGTCCCGCCTGCGCCCGGCATCAGGACGCGAGGTCGCAGGCGAGATCAGCGACATTCTTTTCGAGGATTGATTCGAGGATCAGACCGCTTGGCGGCGGCTTTCCCGTTCGAGCGCCTCGGCCATCTCCGCCCAGACCTCCGCGCACCCGCGAGCCATGTCCGCGACCAGCTCCCGGCAGTGCGACGGCACCCCGTCGACGACCGTGGCCCACTCGCCGGACGACACCGCGTGCGCCTCGAGCCAGCGCAGCACCAGCCGCCCGTGCTCGTTGAAGCGCAGGGACGGGTCGCGGCGCAGGATCGGCAGCGTGGTGTCCGGCGCGCGGACCTCACTGCGTGCCGCCGGCACCTCGACCTCGGCCATCTCGGCGGCCCGCATCCGTTCCGGCACGGGGTCGAGCCCGGCGAGCAGGCGCCGCCGCACGTCCCGGACCGTTCCCGGCGACACCCCCGCGGCACGGGCGATGTCGCGCAACGACGCGTTGGGCCGCGCCTCGATCATCTCCACGGCGAGCCGGCGGCCTGCCGCGGAGTTGACCGGGCGGACCTTGCCGTCCCGCCCGACCCTGTTCGCGGCACGCCCTCCGACCGCGCGCCGCAGCACGCCGACGGACTTGGCCGCGAGCCCCGTCGAGGCCGCGATCGCCCGGTCCGACCACTGCGGATGCGACCGCAGCAACCGCCGGGCGGCAGCCTCCCTGTCCGCGGTGGTCAGCGTCGCCACGTTGAGCGACACCGACAGGACGAACACGTCCTCCACCGGCCCGTCGACGTACTCGACCTCGACCGATCGGCTTCCGCGCAGCACAGCCGCCCGCAGGCGGTGTGCGCCGTCGACGACCCTGTGGGTACCGCGGTGCACCACGATCGGTGCGAGCGCGGTCCCCGAGGACGCCAGCTTCCGTACGAACTCCTCGCTGCAGCCACCGAGACGCGGAGATTCCGCGAGCTGCAGCACGTTGATGTCAACGAGCATGCGAAATAAGCCCCCAGGCTTGGGTTCCCGGCACCCCCAGATGTCCGGGAACTTCTCGCCGCAGACTACTTAGTGGTCAACGGTGGCGCCACTCAATCGCCGGACACACGTCCATGACCATGCGCAGCCCGGCGGCCTTGGCTCGGTCGAACGCCGCCTCGTCCACCACGCCGAGCTGGAACCACACGGCCTTGGCGCCGATCTCGACGGCCTCGTCCACGAACTGACCCGCGTCCTCGGAGCGGCGGAACACGTCCACGACGTCGACCGCGAACGGGATGTCCGCGAGCGTGGCGTACCCCTGCTCGCCGTGCACGGTCTCGGCCGACGGGTGCACCGGCACGATCTTCTTGCCGCGCTGCTGGAGGAACCTCGCCACGCCGTGGGCCGCGCGGGACGGGTTGTCCGCGAGCCCGACGATGGCCCAGACCTGGCAGTTCTCGAGGATCCAGTCGACGTCTTCGCGCATGACCTCCAGCCTACGACTCGGGTCTGACATGTGACGCCGGTCACAATTGGGGTTTGCCGGTCGAAAGAGCGGGATCCCGATCGACGGCTGAGTAGAAACGGACCGGACACACCAGACCCGAGGAGACCGACATGCGGTTCATGGTCATCGTGAAGGCGAACGAGGAGACCGAGGACTCGGTCATGCCCACCACCGAAGAGCTGGCCGAGATGGGCAACTACAACGAGCAGCTGGTGAAGGCGGGCGTCATGCTCGCGGGCGACGGCCTCTACCCGAGCGCGAAGGGCGCGCGGGTCGCGTTCGACGGCAGCGGCGCGACGAAGGTCATCGACGGCCCGTTCGCCGAGGCCAAGGAGCTGATCGCCGGGTTCTGGATCTGGGAGCTGCCGTCGCTGCAGGACGCGGTGGAGTGGCTGAAGAAGGCGCCGTTCCGCGCCGGCGAGGTCGAGATCCGGCAGATCCACGGGCCCGAGGCGTTCGAAGGCATCATGACGCCCGAGATCCAGGCGCAGGAGGACCGCCTCCGCGAGGAGATCACGTCCCGCAATCAGTGAGGGAGCGGCACTTCCGGGCACGAGTGGGCGGTGAGCGCGACGCTCAGCGTGAGCAACGCGCGCGGCGAGGCCGGACGGCAGCCCGTGAGCCGTTCGACCAGCCGCAGCCGGTGGTCGAGGGTGCTGCGGTGGATGTCCAGCCGGCGTGCCGCGGCCGCGCGGTTGCCGTCCTCGGCGATGAACGCCCGCAGCGCGTCCAGCAACGGTTGCTGCGCCACCACGGGTTCGACCATGCGGGCCAGCCGTTCGGCGACGTGCGGCTGGCGCAGCACCGCGAAGTCGGCCAGCACGTCGCGCAGCTCGTACACGCCCCGCGCACGTCCCTGCGCGATCCTCAGCACGTCCTCGGCTGTCGCCCGCGCCGAAGCCAGGTCCCGCCGCGATGCCCACGCGACGGCCATCCACACGTCCTGGCCGACGCGGTCGTGCAGTTCGCGCGCCAGCTCGACGTGCTGGTCCTGGGCGCACGGCACCAGCAGGTAGCCGCCGCGCGCGCCGTCGAGCACGAGGACGTCGGCGTTCTGCACGGCGCCGACGACCTCGGCGGCACCGTCCTCAGTGGACGCGCAGTACGCCACCACCGCGTACGCCAGCGCCAAACCGTCGAAAGATCCGTTGTCCCGTCCGGAAAGCAGCGTTCTGGCGAGCTGGCGGCGGGTGGCCACGTCCTCCACGGGGGGAAGGTCGTACGGGCTCAGAATGTCTCGCAGCACGTCGGTGAGCAGCCTGCTGTCCAGAACGGTGGTCACGCGTCGCCTCCCTGAGGGCCCTACGGTGTCTCGCAACCAAACCGTAGGGAACTGTCGACAGTTGGCACAGACGGCTTGAGGCACCCTTAACATTCACCGAGGGTGTTCGGAACCGTTTCAGCCCAAGGAGTTCGTGCGGCCTAGGCCGATCGCCGTGCCGAGAAGCGCGAGGTCACGCGGGTTCACCGGACTCAAACCGGTAAGTTGTTCGACCTGCCAGAGACGGTAGTCGATCGTGCTGCGGTGGATGAACAGCTTCTTGACAGCTACCGCCCGGTTGCCATCAGCCTCAAGTAGCGCGAGGACTGTTTCGACGAGAACGGGGTTCGCGAGCAACGGCGCGACGACCTTGCCGAGCTCGTCCCGCACCTCCGGCGTCCCCAGCACGGCGCTCTCGAACAACATGTCGTCGATCCGGTACACACCGGGAGGGCGGCCGAGTGACGCGACCAGCGCGTCGATCTCGTCAACCTCCTTGCGCGCCAACGCGACGCGCGCGGCGGGCCGTTCCGCGACGCTGCACCACACCTCGCCGCCGAGCTCCTCGCACACGTCCCGGCACAACGGCAACGCGGCCGCCTCGGCGACCGGCAGCAGGAGATGTCCGGATGTCGCCAGAAGTACCGGTCCACGTCGACGGAAAGCGCTTACCACCCTGTCCGTCAACGCTCCCCGCGTCAGCACGACCGTGTAGAACGGCGCGGCTCCATCGGGTGCGTTCCCGGCCAGCAACGCGTCCGCCAGCCCGTCGTCGTCGGCGCAGAAGGAGGACATCAGCTCGGCGGCCAGCGCGGTGCCGGCGGCGGCCAGGGCACGGGCGTCGCCGCCGTCGTCCAGCATGGCTTCCGTCAGCAGTCTGTCGGTGGCCCGCAGCCCCACGACCACCTGCGCGACAGGGACTTTCGCCGAGGCGAGGCGCGTGCCGACGCGGTGCGCGACCGTCACGGCCGCGTCCTCCCAGCCGTCGGCGTCGGCGGCCGCCGCGCGGTAGACGGAGAGGAACTCCTCGTGCAGGAGACGACCGACGTCGAAAAGCACGGGCTGCCCCTTCCCATCTTTCGCGCCGTTGAAGGATTTCAGTGCCTGCCGTGGGGAAACCCCCAGCATTCTCCAGCGTCACGCCAGTGTTGCCCATCGTAACGTCGAGTCACTTCCGGTCGCGCTGCGAAATGGAGACCGACGTGGCACCTCAGCTGCTGGCCCCACCGCGGCCGCCGATCCTCGCGCCGTCCAGCGTCAAATTTCTCGGCGAGGCGTGGCGCCAGTTCGCCCGCGCCCTGGAACCCGTCGAGTTCGCGCGCGGCGACGTCATGCTGCGGCTGGGCGTGCGCACCGAAGAGCTGCTGGTCATGCGCGCGGGCAAGGCGAAGACGTGCTGCACGTCCACCGACGGCCGCGAGCTGGTGCTGGACTTCCACTGCGCGGGCGACGTCCTGGTGGAGCCGACGTTGTTCGACGCGGCGCCCGCGGTGTCGACGACGGTCGCGATCACCGACGTGCAGGCCGGCCGGATCGCTCGCGCCGACCTGACGAAGTGGCTGGCGCTCTGCCCGGAGATCACCGAACGGCTGCTGGGCTGCATCGCCCGCCGCCAGCGCGAGTCGCACCAGATGCGCATGGACATGGTGCAGATGGACGCCCCCGCCCGGCTCGCGAAGGCGTTGCTGCGGCTCGCGGGACGGTTCGGCCAGGCCCAGCGCGGCGCCCTGCTGATGATCGAGGACCTCACGCAGGAGGAGCTCGGCCAGTACGTCGGCTCGCGGCGCGACACCGTCAACAAGACGCTCTCGGACTTCGCCCAGCGCGGGTGGATCTCGATCGAGCGCAAGAGCGTCTACCTGACCGATCCGGCGCAGCTGTCCCGCCGGGTCCGCGTCGGCATGCCGGCAGTACCCGTACAACGGTAGGAACAGGAGTGCTCCGCCCATGACAACTCGAACCCGGACCACCAGCAAGGGCAAGGTCGTGCTGGGAGTCGTCGCCGCCATCGTGATCGCGGCGGTCGGCAACGCGATCGTGTCCTACCTGGCCCAGGCTCTCGGCGCCGACCCGGTGGCGGTGGAAGGCCTGCAGCCCAAGGGTTACGTCGTCCTGACCGCGCTGGGCGTGATCATCGCCGCGTTCGCCTGGGCGTCGATCCGCAAGCGCGCCAAGGACCCCGCCCGCACGCTCGGCAAGCTCGTCCCGATCGTGGTCGTGCTGTCGTTCCTCGCGGACGTCCCGGTGTTCTTCCTGCCGGGGGCTTCCGTGATCGGTGTCGTCGCGCTGATGGCCATGCACGTCGTCGTCGCCGTGGTCGCGGTTCCGATCTTCCGCCGCGTTCTTCCGGTCTGAAGCACACCGAAACGGCCGGGGAGTTCGTCTCCCCGGCCTTTTCGGCGTTCACTCCGCCAGGCTCAGCTCCGGCCACACCAACGTCGTGGCGCCCCAGGTGAGGCCACCGCCGAACGCCGTGAGCAAGACCTTCTGCCCTGCTTGGAGCTCGCCGGAACGGACCCCGTGCGCGAGCGCCAGCGGAATCGAGGCGGCCGAGGTGTTGCCGACGTCGGTGATGTTGGAGACGAACTTGTCCCGCGGCACCTCGAGCTCCTCGGACACCGCGTCCAGGATCCGGGTGTTGGCCTGGTGCGCGATCACCTTGTCCACATCGGACTCGACCCAGCCCCGTCGCTTGATCGCGTTGCGGGACGCCGCGGACATGCGCGCGACAGCGTTGGCGAAGACCTCGCGGCCCTCCATCTGGAAGAACTTGTCGCCGTGCGGCACGATGTCGCGCGACGACCGCTGCCGCGACCCTCCGGCCGGCACGGTGATCAGGTCGGACAGCTCACCGTCGGACCCGAGGTCGAACGGCCCCAGCGCCCCCGGCTCGTCCGGAGATCCAGAGCGCAGCACGACCGCCCCGGCGCCGTCGCCGAAGATGACGGACGTGGTGCGGTCCTGCGGGTTGAGGATCGTCGAGTAGGCGTCGCCGCCGATCATGATGAGGCTGTCCACGATCCCGGCCGTGATCAGGCCTGCGCCGACGCCGAGCCCGTACACGAAGCCCGTGCACACGGCCGCGATGTCGAACGCCGGCACGTCGACGAGCCCGAGCCGCGACGCGATCTCCGGTGCCGTGGCGGGACAGGGCCTGTCGGGTGTCGTGGTCGCGAGGATCACCCCGCCCGCGCCCGGCACCCCGGCCGACCGCAGGGCCCGCCGCGCCGCCTCGACCGACAGGTCCGACGTCGCCATGCCGGGTTCGACCACATGTCGTGTGGCGACCCCGATCCGCGTCCGGATCCACTCGTCGGTCGTGTCCAGTTTGGCTGTCAGCTCGTCGTTGGTGACCACTCGCGGCGGGAGCCATGACCCGAGTCCCGCGACCACCGCTGCGCGCATTCTCCGACCTTCCTCAGTTGTCCGCCAGCACTTCCGGCAGGAAGCGGCTGGGAAACCCTTGGAACACAACCGGACGCTGGAACCGCTCGACGGCGCGGACGCCGACCGAGGTGTGGAACGGGGACGTCGTCGCGGGCCACGGTCCGCCGTGGTGCATGGCGGGCGTGGTCGCGATGTCGTTGGGCCACTGGTTCCACACGATGCGCCCGGCACGTCCGGTCAACTCACCGATCAGCTCTGGCAGAACGTCGTCGTCCTCACCGTGAACCGTCGCGGTGAGCTGTCCGGGCAACGCGGCGGCGAGCTCCAGCAGTTCGTGGCTGTCGCGGTAGGTGGCCACGACGGAGACGGGTCCGAAGCACTCGGACAACGCCTCGTCGTGGCCTTCGAGGATCCCGGCGGCGGTGGTGCGCAACAACGTCGGTGCGTGCCCGCCTGCTTGGGAACCGCCTTCGACCAGCACGTCGAGGAACGCGGTCAGCGCCTCCACGCCGGTCTCGTAGCGCTTGGCCACGAGCTTGTTGAACAACGGTTCCGCCCGCAGCGCGCGCACCTCGTCGGCGACGTCGTCGGCGAAACCCTCTGGTACCACGAGAAGTCCGGGTTTGGTGCAGAGCTGCCCGCTCTGCTGCGCCAGCGCCCGCGCGAACCCGCGCGCGATCTCCGCGCCGCGTTTCCGAGCGGCGCGCGCGGTCACGAACACCGGGTTGACGCTGCCGAAGCCGCCGTAGAACGGGATCGGCTCAGGTCGGGTGGCGGCGAGGTGGTGCAGTTCGCGGCCGACCCGCGAGCTGCCGATGAACGCGACCGCCTTGATCCGCGGGTCGAGCACGAGCTGACGGGCGCGGCGCTGGCCGTGGACGAGCGCGAACACGCCCTTGGGCAGCACCTCTTCGACGATCTCGGCCGTGCGGTCGGCGAGATCGGGATAGCTGTGGCTGGCTTTCACGACGACCGGGCAGCCGGCGGCGAGCGCGGATGCCGTGTCGCTGCCCGCCACGGAGAACGCGAACGGGTAGCTCGTCGACCCGAAGACCGCGACCGGTCCGAGCGGGACCAGTACGCGGCGCAGATCCGGCCGCGGTCCCGGTGGCCAGTGCGGATCCTCGCGGTCGATCACGACCCCGTTGACCGCTCCGGAGCGCAGGTACTCGGCGAACGAGCGCAGCTGGAAGGTGGTGCGCCCCACCTCCGCGCGCAACAGGTCACCGGGGAGCCTGCACTCCCACTCGGCCAGCGCCACCAGGTCGCCGGTCTCCCGGTCGAGCGCCTCGGCGACGGCATCGAGTGCGGCGGCCCGGTCGTCGGGGCTGGTCGCGGCCCATTGGCGAGCGGCGTGTGCCGCCCGGTCCAGGACCACGTCGATCACCGTGTCCGCCTCGGCACCGGCACCGCGCGCACGGCCCACGTCCGCCACCGCACCCGTCCGCACACGGCCCACGTCCGCCACCGCACCCGTCCGCACACGGCCCACGTCCGCCACCGCACCCGTCCGCACACGGCCCACGTCCGCCACCGCACCCGTCCGCACACGGCCCACGTCCGTCTCGGCACCGCGCGGACCGCCCGCGTCCGCACCACCACTCCGCGCCCGGCCCGCGTCCGCCCCGCCTGAAACCTCTTCGTCCCTCATGGCCGCAGGCCCGTCCTACTTGATGTAGTCCGCGGAAACCCGAGGCGGCCAGCTGGCCACGCTCAGCACGCCGAGGCTGTACGCCCGCGACACCAGCGCCGCCCGGTTGGGAGCCTTGAGCTTCTTCAACATCGTCCCGACGTGGTACTCGACGCCCTGCCGCGACAGGAACAGCCGCGACGCGAGCCGCACGGTCGACTCACCGGTCGCGATGCCCTCGAGGATCCGCGCGTCGAGCTCGGTGAGGATCCGGTTGCGGTCGACGACGACGGCGTTGGGCTGCTCGCCCTTCTCCGGGTTCACAACGACGACGAACTGCACCAGGTCGCCGTGCGCGTCGTGGACGGCGATGCCGGTGATGTCGCCGGTGAAGACGGCGTGACGCGGGCCGATGCCGGCGAGGTGCTCGACGAAGCGCTGGCGGCGGCCTTCGACGAGGCGCTCGAACTGCTTGCGCATCGGGCCGTGCACGCCGGGGTGCAGCAGCTCGTAGAAGCTGCGGCCGAGCAGCGAGTCCCGCGAGTGCCCGAACTGGGTCACGAAGTCGTCGTTGGCCTCGACGACGCGCAGCTGCAGATCTAGGCGGGCGAGGCAGAGACCGGACCGCTCCAGCAGGGAGCGGAACACGTCGGCGTCGGGAACGACGGTCGTGTGGTCAGTAACGAGAGAACCAGCGGCAACAGTGTGCATCGGAGAGTATCCCTCTCGATCTCGTCGAACTCGGCGTTCCGCGACTGCAGCAGGTGGAAAAGAAGTCGCCAGGCGATCTAGGTTTATTTCCTGATTCCCGCCTTGACACGATGAATCGTAGGAAGATTCGCCGAACGCGGTCAACGAGGTGTGAGGGGTGGCCCCTAATGTTGTGGTAGGGGTGGTCCGGGGGTTCGGGGAGTCGTCCGAGTATTTCGGTAGCACGTTTCGGTGGCGTCTCACCTGATGACCCGAAACTCCGCTGGCCTGCGCAGATACGACGCGAGCCGATCGAGACGCCACCGCGCGGTAACTGAGGTGCGACTCAACTGTGCGGGAAGTGCGCACAAGAAATTCGTAGATGTGTCGCCGATGTTACGCGGACGGCGGGTAGGCCCTCGCGAGTGCGCCGGGAAGTTCGGTTCGCCTGCGGATGCCGAGCTTCCGGAACGAGTTGGTGAGGTGCTTCTCGATCGCGCGCGAGGTCACGGCGAGCTCTTCCGCGATTTCCGAGTTGGTGAGACCCTGGACGACGAGTCCGGCGACCTTGAACTCGGTGCGGGTCAATGCCACGACAATGCCCGGCGAATTACCGTCGAGTTCCTTCGCGATTCTCGTGGCGAGCTTTTCCGCACCTGACTGCACCGCGAGCCGGTGCGCCTCGTCGAGGTGGTGCTGCGCGTGCGGGTCGCCATCGGCCCGTTCGCGCGCGCCGAGCTGTAGGAGTGCTTTGGCCCGTTCGAACGGGTTGGCGTGCAGGACCTGGACGGCTTCCTGCAGCATCCCGAGCCCCTGGCGCCCTGGCGTGTAGCGGCCCAGCACGGACAACGCCCGGCCGACGCCGACCGGCGCGCCCCACTCCGCCGCACGGTCCCAGGCAACAGCGGCGGCCTCACGAGCCGCGGTCAGGTCACCGAGCCGGGCGTGCAGCCTGGCGGTCGTGATGCACCACGGCAGCAGCACGGGGTTGCGCCAGCCGACGCTGTCGAACACGCGACCGCAGTCCTGCAACCGTTCGAGCGCCTGGGCGTTCTCCCCCGCCAGCGCCTCGCCCGCCGCGTGCAGCATCCGGTACGCGGCCTCGCATCCCGCCGGTTCGTCGCGGTCGGGGCGGGAGGTGAGGATCTTGGCGATCAGGCCGGGGTCGCGCAGCTCCGTCGCGACGGCGGCGAGCCCGATCGCGGCGGTCGTCGTATCCCCGCGCCAGTCCAGGACAGCGAGGTCGAGCGCGTGCTCCGCGGCCCGATGGGCTTCTCCCGGTTTGCCCAGGTGCATCAGCACGAACGCCTGCTGGGCGCGGATCAGCGCCTGCTCGACCGTGTTCGCAGCCTGGCCGAGTGCCCGTTCCAGCCACGGAACGGCGGCGTGGGCGGCGTCCGCGGCGGCGAGAACCCTGATGAGCAACGGGATCGCGGTGTGGACGTGCTTCGGGTGCGGTGCTTCTTGGGTCAGCACCGCACTCGCGAGGTCCGCGACGTCCTTCGCGGGCAGGCGGGCGGTCAGCATGGCGGCGTCGAGCAGGACGATCTGGAGCTCGCGCCGGCCGGGTGTGCTGCCGTCGATCTGCTCGAGGCGTTGGACGGAGTCGGCGAGCAACGCCGGATCCACGTGCCACACATACCGTTGCCGTGCTTCGAGCCGATAGCCGAGTTCGGGGTGGTCGAGCTCGGCGGCGACCTGGCCGATGAGATCACGCACCGGCCGCGGTGCCTGGCCCAGCGCGGTGGGCGCGATCCGGACGAGCGCGGTCGCCCGGTCCTCGACGTCGCGGAACAACGGCACGGCATAGGAGATGTGCCGCAACGACGCGGCGGGGTCGAAGTACCGTTCGGCGGTGGCGAGATCGACGAGCAGCCGCGCGCGGTGCTCGGAGTCGCCCGGCACGTCCCGCAACGCCCGGCGCAGATAGCGGGCGGCGACCTCGGGTGCACCCCGCCGCATCGCCGTGACCGCCGCGTCCCGCAACGTCTCGATCGCCCAGCGCCCCTGGGTGGTGGTGACCGCGAGCAGCCGAGCCGCGACCTGCTCGGCGGGCCTGTCGTTGTCGTGCAACAGCTTCACGGCTCGTGCCTGCCAGTCCTCGCGTTCACTGACCGGCATCGACTCCTCGATCGCGTCCCTGACCGCCGGCCTGATGAGCACGAGCCCGGCCTGGTCGAGGATGCGTTGCGCGTCGAGAGCCTGCTGGTCGGTGAGCCCGGCGAGCTGTCCGGTGAGGTCGTCGGTTCCCAGGATCGCCAGCGCTTTCGCGAACTGCCGGGCGTGTTCCGGTTGCGTCGCAAGGCCGCGCACGAGCCGTTCCTTGAGCCGCGCGGGCCGCAGTTCCCGCACGTGCGGAACCTGGTCGGCGGTCGGGCTGGTGACGTGGTGCAGCACAGCGCGCAGGAACAGCGGGTTGCCGCCCGTGACCGCGTGGCAGGCCTCGACGAACTCGACGTCCGGGGTCTGCCCGGTGCGGCGTTCGACGAGCTCGGCGATCGCCTTGGCGGACAACGGTTCCGGCCGGATCTCGGTGCGCCGGAACGCGTCCAGCCACGGGCTGCGCTCGCCGTCCCGCGTGGCCACGACGAGCAGGATCGCGTGCTCCCGCAGGGTTTTCGCGAGCCGGACGAGCCACCGCAGCGACGGGTCGTCGGCCCACTGCAGGTCGTCGATCAGCAGCACGGTCGGCTTCTCCGCGCTCATGACCTGGAGGAGCGCGAGCAGTCCGCTCACAGCCGCTTCCTCGACGGCGAAAGCGGAACCGAGCTGCGCGTCGAGCTCGAAGACCGGTTTGGCGAGCCCGGCCGTGCCGGTGAGCCAGCGGCCGCAGGCACCAGCCTTGGCCAGCGCCGGTTCGAGCAGCTGGCGGGCGACGCCGAACGCGAAGTCCTGTTCCAGCACCGAACACGTGGCGGTGAGAACGCGGACTCCGGTGGCCCGCGCGCGAAGTGCTTCCAGCAGCGCGGACTTGCCGCAGCCGAGCGGCCCGGTGATGACGATCTGGTCGCCGTGGCCGTCGCGGGCGCGCTGCAGTGCGCGGGTGAGCTGCCGGAGTTCGTCGGTGCGTTCGAGCAGGATCATCACGAAGCCAGGACGTCCGCCAGCTCCGCGCGGCTGGAGATGCCGAGCTTGCGGTAGGCGCGGGTCAGGTGGACCTCGACGGTCCGCAGCGTGACGAACAGGTGGTCGGCGATCGCGCGGTTCGTCACCCCGGCGGCGGCGAGCTCGACGACCTTGCGCTCGCTGATGGTCAGCACCGCCAGACTGTCCGCTGTGGACGGAACGCGCATCCGGCCGCCGACGCCGAGCAGCATCGTCCTGGCGGAGTCCGCGAGGGCCCGGCTGCCGGCCCGCAACGCCAGCCCGACCGCGATGCGCAGGTGCGTTCGTGCTTCTCGTGGTTGACCGGCGCCGGTCCAGCGTTGGCCCAGCAGCAGTTCCGTGCGGGCCTGCTGGATGAGCGACGGGATGGCGGCGAACGCGTCGGAGGCGGCCTTCGCCATGTCCAGCGCTCCCGGTCCCGACATCGTGTAAGCGCGGGCCAGCAAGGAGTACGCCGCCGACTCGCGGGACGGCCAGGCCTTGGCGAGCCGGTCGACCTCGCGCATCGCCGCGGTGGCGTCACGTCCGGCCATGGACAGCACCTGGACGATGTCGGTCCACGACGGCAACGTGCTCGGGTCGCTCACACCGGTGGCCGCGAGCACCGTCGCGCACGCCGCCATCCGGTCGGCGGCCAGCGGGATGTCGTCCCGCACGAACGCCAGCCATGCCAGCGTGCGCAGGTATTCGCGGTGGGCAGGCGTGAGGTGCCGGATCGCGTCCTCGTCGATCTCGTCCAGCAGCTGCGCGGCGAGCGGGGTGTTGCCGGTCTGCAGCGACAGCCACGCCAGCAGGATCACCGCGCGCGGCAGCTGCCAGCCGCCGTCGCGCATCGCCTGAACCGCGGTCGCGGCGTCCTTGGTGGCCCGTTGAAGATCGCCCAGCGACAGGTGCACCAACGCCCGTTGCGTGAGCGACCGGCACCACGCGAGCGAGTCACCGTTGTGGGAGAAGGCGTCCACAGCCCGGTCGAGCACGCCGAGCGCTTCCTCGCCGTGCCCGGCGACGCGCAGCACGGACGCCGCCGACAGCATCGACCAGTCGGTCAAGGCGTCCGGATCGGCCAGCGCGGCCCGCGCGTATCCGACGGCGGTGTCGATGCTTCCGCCGCGGCGCATGGTGGCTTCCGCGACGACGCCGAGCAGGCACCGTTGCGCGGTGGTGTCCCCGGCCTCGGGCGGCGTCGCTGCCGCCACGGCCCCCGCCACCGCGTGCACGTCGTCGAGGTCGATCGACAGCTGCACCGCGTCGAGCAGGGTGCCCAGGTCCTCCGACACCGCGGGATCCCTGGCAAGCCTGAGAAAAGTTCGCGTCCGGCCGGTGAGAGCGTGCTTCACGGCCAGCGCGGCGCGCAGATCCGGGTCGGTGGTGCGGTGGAACGCGGCCGCGAGGTGCTCGCAGGCCTCGTTCGGGTCGTGCCGGGACAGTTCCGTGGCGAGCTGAACTCTCAGCTCGACGTCGTCCGGGTCGAGCTCGACGAGCCTGCGCAGGTAGCGCGCCGCCTCCTGCGGCCCTCCCGCGGTCGCGGCCTCGTGCAGCACCTGCGACATCCAGGGCGTGTCGACGGCGGGCAGGTGCACGAGCTGGTCTGCAACCGCTCTCACGTCGTGCCCGAACTCGTCCAGCACGACGGCCGCGCGGCGCCGGAGGTCGGCGACCTCGGCCGGGCCCAGCACCTCCAGCACTCCCGCGCGATACCACTCGCGGACGTGGTCGGGGAGGCCGTCGCCGAGCAGATGTTCCTTCCGCAGTGCGGAAATCCCGTCCTCGGCGACGCGTGTTGAGACGCCGGCGAGCGGTCCGACGAGCTCCTCGCGGTCCACGACCACGAGTGCGGTGGCGATGGCGCGCAGGTGTTCCGGCTGGTCGCGCAACCGTCGTGCGGCGACCAGCTCGACGGACTCCTGCCGGAGCGCCTGCGCGGCCCGGATGTCGGCCAGCACCGTCGTGAGATGCCGGGGAATGCCTCCGGACAACCGCAGGCACAGGCTGGTGAACACGGCGTCGGGCGGGAAGTGCAGGGTCGTGGAGATCATGTCCGCGACCTGCGGTGTCGTCAGCGGCTGGAGGTCGACGACGTGCGCGCGGGCCAGTTCGACGGCGAGCGGGGCGTACTGAGACAGCACCAGGCTGACCGGTTCCTCACCCAGTCTGCGCACGACGAAGTCGATCCAGCGGACCGTCGCGTCGTCGCACGCGTCCAGGTCGTCGAGCACCAGGCAGACCGGTGATCGTTGGGCCAGCGTCACGACATCGCGCCACATGCCCCGGTATACGCGGTAGAGATCAGCGGCGGACGGGTCGGCGAGTTCCG
The DNA here is from genome assembly GCF_040681245.1 of Lentzea sp. NPDC051838. Lineage (NCBI taxonomy): Bacteria > Bacillati > Actinomycetota > Actinomycetes > Pseudonocardiales > Pseudonocardiaceae > Lentzea > Lentzea sp. NPDC051838. The sequence continues at coordinate 384,612 of NZ_JBFAYI010000003.1, read as the reverse complement.
GAACAATCACACCCGTCTGGACGAGCAGACGCCGGGCGACGGCCAGCGTGCGCCGTTCACCCCTTCCGACCACGGACAACACGGTCGTTCCGGCACGGGACTCGGTCGCGGCGGCCAGGCGCAGGACAGCGGACTTGCCGGAGCCGCGGGCACCGCGCACGAGCACGGCCTGCCCGCCCGCGCCGCGGCGGGCAGCGGACGTGTGGTGCGCCACCGTGGTGAGCGCGCTCTCACGTCCGAAGAGCTCGATGACGGGGCCCGGCTGCTCGTCCACCACCTACCGCCTCAGGCTAGAAGAGATGTCCCGCGCCTGAGGATAAATGCCCCAGGTGACCGGACCGCAAACTCTGCGAGGCAAGTGTCAAAGTCTGGCAGGGTGATTCCGCAATGTGCGGGTGCCCAATCTCCCTGCGGTTCCAGTCAGTGAACTAATACGCCACAACGCGGCCGGGCACAACCCGGTAGAGGCTGGGTTTTTCCGGGAGGAACGCGAGCCCGAACCGGGTGAGGAACTCACCGAACTGGGCGTCGACGAAGTCCGGGTCGGGCAGGCCGTCCCACGTCTCGGCGGCGGCTCTGGCGACCTCGACCGCCGTCCCGTCGTACACGACGAGGTCCGGCAGGTCGTCGGCGAAGTACCCCCGTGCCAGCGAGATCGGCGACACGCTGTCGTCGAGGAACCCCACCACGTCCCACCGGCCCTCGGTCGCCTCTGTCAGCGCGAGCCTGGCCGCGACCTCCGACGACGTCGCGTAGGTGACCCGGTAACCGCGGCGCACGAGTTCCTCGATCACCGCGAGCGCGGGTAGTGCCTGTCCCTGCAGGGGATTGGCGAAGATCGCGACGTGCCGCCGTCCCGTGCCGTCCTCCTCGGCCATCTGCGATGACCACCTCTCTGCGAACGACGAGCTGCCTGCTGGAGTTCTACGGCAATTAATGCAGGGGAATCTCTTGTTTTCCTTTGTTCACAAGCCGGAATCCGCTTCCCGTTTTCCTCCCGAGGTGTCCTGCTTCGACGAGCAGACGCAGTTCCTCGGCGGGTGCGGGTTCTCCGGTCGGTGATGCCGCGCTGAGCGTCTCCAAAATCGCCAGCGACACGTCCAGGCCAATGGTGTCCAGGAGAGTGAAGGGACCCATCGGGTGGTGGAACGCCGTCACGATCGCGGTGTCGATCTCCTCGACCGTGACGTCGGTGCGGGCGAGCATTCGTATGGCGTCGTTCAGATATGGGAACAGCACGTGGTTCACGATGAAGCCGACGCGGTCCGCGCAGTCGACCGCCGTCTTGCGCAACCACTTCACGAGTGCGTGGGCGGTGGCGTGGACGTCGTCGGCGGTGTGGTCGGTGCGGACGATCTCGACGAGCTTCATCACCGGTGCGGGGTTGAAGAAGTGCAGTCCGATGACGTCTTCCGGGCGGCTCGTGACGTTCGCGCAGTCGGTGACGGACAGGCTCGACGTGGTGGTGGCGATGATGGCTTTCGGCTTGGTTGCCCCGTCGATGCCTTGCAGCACAGCGCGTTTGACGGTCATGTCCTCGGCGACGGCCTCGATGACGATGTCGGCGTCACGCAGGGTGTCGTAGCCGGTGCTCACGGTGAGCCTGGCGAGGACGTCTCTCCGGTCCTGCTCGGACATCCGTCCTTTCTGGACGAGTCTGGTGAGCGAGGCTCGGATTCGGTCCTGTGCCGCTTCGGCTTTCTCGGGGGTGCGGGCGACCAGCGTGGTCGGGATGCCCGCCACGACGAGGATCTCTGCGATGCCGCGGCCCATCAGCCCGGCGCCGACGACACCGGCTCGTTGAATCTCGCGGGGTTCGCCGTTCGTGACGCGGTTGCTGGGTGGCGGGATGATCTCGCCGTGGTCGTCGTAGCGGTGGAAGCCTTGTCCTGACTTGCGGCCCGTGTGGCCTTCTTCGACCATTCGGTCCAGCAACTGACTGGGGACGTAGGAGTCTTCTCCGGTGATCTCGTGGAGTCGTTGGAGTGCGGCGCGGACTGTGTCGAGGCCGATGAGGTCGAGCAGGTGCAGTGGCCCGAATTTGAGGCCACAGCCCAGTTTCATCGCGGTGTCGAGGTCCTCGATGGTCGCGTAGCCGGCGTCGGCGAGGTCGATCGTGCGGTTCATGCACGCGTAGAGCAACGCGGTGGCGGCCTCGGCGGGCCGGACACCGATGTCGACGATCTCGGTGCCGGCCAGCTTGATCGCCTTGCGGGCCAGGTGGAACGCCTCGGGTGAGGCCATGGACGTGCCGATGAGGCTGGCGTGATGTCCGTACGGCGGCGGGATTTCGTAGCGCAGGCCGATGACGCGGTCCGGTGCGCCGGACGCGATCGCGAGCTGCGCCACCGAGAGTGTCGGGGTGGTGGTGAGGAAGACCGTGCCCGGCGCGCACTGGTCGACGAGTCGTCGCAGCACGGTTTCCTTGGTGTGGAAGTCCTCCGGCAGTGCCTCGACGACGAGGTCCGCGCGTTTGAGGTCGACCAGCTCCGTCGCGAGGGTCAGCTGCGGGCCGCTCAGTCTGCGGTGGACGCGGGACAGCACGTCGAGATCGCTGTCCACGCCGATCACCTCGGCGCCGTTCGCGAGCAGGACCTTGGCGAGGCCCTCACCGAGGCCGCCGAGTCCCACCACCCCGATCACCAGTGGCATGTTCCGTCTCCTTGCCTAGAGACCGAGCTCTTCGTCGAGCATGGCGAACATCTCGTCGTCCGAAGCCGACTCGAAGTCCTTGGCAGTGCTGGTGTTCTTGGCCCACTTGGTCCGCAGAACGTCGAGCCTTCCCGCGATCTGCTGGTGCAGTGCCTCGTCCACGCTGGCTTGCGCGAGGGCTTTCTCGAACGCGTCGAGGTCGGCCAGCACGCTCGGCAGCCCGGCTTCCGGCGCGTCGGCCAGCAGCTCGGCCTTGAGGTGTGCGACCAGGTCCGCGGGTGTCGGGTAGTCGAACACCAGCGTGGCCGGAAGCCGCAGGCCGGTTGCCTGGCCGAGCCTGTTGCGCAGCTCGACCGCCGTCAGCGAGTCGAAGCCGAGCTCCTGGAACTGCCTGTCCTCCTCGATGACCTCGCCTTCCGCGTGACCGAGCACCTCGCCGACCTGGCCGCGCACGAGGTCGAGCAGCGCGTCCGTGCGTGCTTGGTCCGTGAGGTTCGTGAGGCGCTGGACGAGCGAGTCCGCGGTTTCCTGTCCTGCCACGGCTTTCTTCGACTTGGTGCGCACGAGGCCTCGGAGCAGCGGTGCGACCTCGTGGTTGCGCAGGACGCCGAAGTCGAGCTTGACCGGGATGGTCTGCGCCTGGCCGGTGCTGATCGCCTCGTCGAAGAGCGTCGTGCCGAGCTCCCGCGTGATCGCGGGCATGCCGGTGCGGGCCATGCGTTCCGCGTCCTGGGCGCTCAGCATGCCGGTGTCCCAGGCACCCCACGCCATGCTGGTCGCCTTCTGGTTGTGCGCCTTGCGGTTCGCGGCCAGCGCGTCGAGGAACGCGTTGCCCGCCGCGTAGTTCGCCTGACCCGCGTTGCCGAACGTGCCGGCGACGCTGCTGAACAGGATCAGGTTCGCTTCCGGTGCCAGCTCGTGCAGGTACCAGGCGGCGTCGACCTTCGGCTGGAGCACCGGGTCGATGCGGTCCAGCGTCAGCGACTCGATCGTGCCGTCGTCCAGAACGCCGGCCGCGTGGATGATCGTGTCCGGGTTGTGGTTGGCGAGGAGTGCTTCGAGCTCGTGCCGGTCGCTGACATCGCACTGCGCGACGGTGACGTTCGCCTGCAGGTCACTGGTGTCGGCCTGTCCGCTGCGGCTGGCCAGGACGAGCTCGGTGACTCCGTGGTTGTCGACGAGGTGCTGCGCGATGATCCGGCCGAGTCCGCCCGTGCCACCGGTGATGAGCACCTTGCCGTACTCGACGGTGTTGTCCGTGCGTTCCGCCCTGGCGAGGCGTCCGCCGAGGATTTCCCCGTCCCTGAGGACGATCTGCGGTTCGTCGGCGTTCAGAGCTTGCCTGAGCACGGCGAGGCTGGAGCGCTGGTCGTCGAGGTCGAGCAACCCGAAGCTGCCGGGGTGCTCGGACTGCGCGACCCTGACGAGGCCCCAGATCGCGGCGGCCACGGGGTCCGGAACGTCCTGTTCCGTTGCCGCGACGGCGTTCTTCGTGACGAACCAGAGCCTGCCCTGACGGTGGCTGGTGATCCACTCCTGGACGTTGATCAGCGCGTCCGACACGGCGGCGTGCGTCGAGTCGACGACGTCGTCCGAGTAGGCGGTGATCTCCGTGACGACGACCTCGGCGTCCGCGGCCTCGATGGTGTCGTAGACGCGCCCGGCGACGAAGTGGTCGACCAGCCCGAAGTGGTCCTCGCCCGCGATCGCGACCGTGGCCTCGATCGGCTGGGTGGCGTTGATCGGCGTCCAGGTGAGCGTGAACAGGGCGTCGCGCGTGGTGTTCTCGTTGAGCTGCCCGGCGTTGACCGCCCGCACCACCAGCGACTCGACCTCGGCGACCGGATTGCCTTGCGGATCCGCGACGACGATCCGCATCACCCCGCTCTCGTCCCGCGTCATCTTGACCCGGACACTCGCCGCTCCGGTGGCGTGGATCTTCACGCCTTCCCAGCTGAACGGCAGCCCGGCACCTTGGTCACCTTCCGCGAGAAGCGCAGTGTGCAAGGTGGCGTCGAGCAACGCCGGGTGAATCCCGAACGCTCCGGGCTGAACGTCCTCCGGCAGCGCGACCTCCGCGTACACCGCGCCTTCGTGCCGCCACGCGTTCTTGAGCCCCTGGAAAGTGTCCCCGTACGCGAACCCGATCTCCGCGAACTTGTCGTAGATCCCTTCGAGCGCGATCGGCTCTCCGACAGGCCAGGCGTCCAGCCGCTCGGCTTGCGTGTCGGTGCTGCTCAACGTTCCGCTGGCGTTCTCGGTCCACGGGAGGTCCGTGTCCTCCGGCCGGCTGTAGATCGTGACCGTGCGCTTCTCGTCCTCTTCCGCGCTGATCGCGATCTGCAGCTGCACCCCACCCTGCTCGGGGAGCATGAGCGGCGCCGCGATCGTCAACTCTTCCAACGTGTCGAGCCCGAGCTCTTCAGCCGCCTTGAGCGCGACCTCGACGAGTGCCGCTCCGGGCACCAACGCCCGCCCCATGATCACGTGGTCCGCGAGCCACCCGTGCGTCCGGAGCGCGATCCGGCTCGTGAACAGATGCGCGTCCTGGTTCGCCAGCTGCACCGCCGCGCCGAGCAACGGGTGTCCCACCCCGTTGAGCCCAGCCGACTTCACGTCACTCGCGCCCTCGACGACCTTCGGCCAGTACGACTGCCTCCGGAACGCGTACGTGGGCAGATCGATCCTCTTGGCGTCGTTGAGGAGCTGACTCCAGTCGACGTTGACGCCCTCGACGTGTGCCTGCCCGAGCGCCGTGAGGATCTGCGTAACCTCGTCGGCTCCGCGCTTGCTCACCGGAATCGCCCCGTCCACCAACGGCGTCAGCGCCGCGTCGGGCCCGATCTCGACAAACGCCTTGTCTCCCAGCGCGGTCACGTTGTCGTGGAACCGCACCGCGTCCCGGACGTGGTTCACCCAGTAGTCAACGGTCGTGACATCCCCTGCGGCCTGGAACGGGATGCCCGGCTCGCTGAAGGTGATCTCGCTGATCGCCTCCCGGAAGTCTTGCAGCATCGGCTCCATCAACGGCGAGTGGAACGCGTGACTGACCTTGAGCTGCCTGTACTTCCACTGCTTGGCGATCTTGAGGACCTCGTCCTCCTCCCCCGCCAGCACGACGGTCCGCGGCCCGTTGATCGCCGCGATCGACACGTTCCCCGTCAGGTACGGCGTCACCTCCTCCTCGGAGGCGATGACCGACACCATCGCACCGCCGGCAGGCAACATCTGCATCAACGCGGCCCGCGCCGTGATCAGCTGGCAGGCGTCTTCGATCGTGAGAACACCCGCGACGTGCGCCGCCGCCACCTCACCGATCGAGTGCCCGGCAACGTGATCGGGCCTCACGCCGAACGACTCGACCAACCGGTACAGGGCTGTTTCGATCGCGAACAACGCGGGCTGCGCGACCCCGGTCTGGTTCAACGCCTCCTGATCCTCGCCCCACATGACCTCGCGGAGCGCCGGATCCAGGTACTGCAACACGTTGTCCAGTGCCTCGGCGAACACGGGGAACGCCTCGTAGAGCTCACGCCCCATCCCGACCCGCTGCGACCCCTGCCCGCTGAACAGGAAAGCCACCGGCCGCCGCTTTGCCGAACCTCTCGCGACCACCTCCCCGTCCAGCACGACCGCCCGGTGATCGAACAACGTCCTGCCCGTCAGCAACGAGTACGCGATGTCCTTGGCAGACCCACCGGCCCGCGTGATCCGCTCGACCTGCCCATCCAACGCGGCCTCAGACCGCGCCGACACCACCCACGGAATCAAGTTCGTCTCCGACGACGCCTCTACCTCCCGCGGCGTCACGCCCTCCAGAATCACGTGCGCATTCGTGCCGCTGATCCCGAACGACGACACCGCGGCCCGCCGCGCCCGCCCCACCGCGGGCCAGGCCGTGTTCTCCTGCAGCAGCTCGACCGCGCCCTCGCTCCAATCCACGTGCGAGGAAGGCGTCCCAGCGTGCAACGTCCGCGGCAACACCCCGTGCCGCATCGCCTGCACCATCTTGATGATGCCCGCGACACCGGCAGCCGCCTGCGTGTGCCCGATGTTCGACTTGATGCCACCCAGCAGCAGCGGCACGTCCCGCTCCTGCCCGTAGGTCGCCATCAGCGCCTGGGCCTCGATGGGGTCACCCAAAGAAGTACCGGTGCCGTGCGCCTCAACAGCGTCCACATCAGCAGCAGCCAACCCAGCAGACGCCAACGCCTGACGAATCACCCTCTGCTGCGACGGCCCGTTAGGCGCCGTAAGCCCGTTGGACGCACCGTCCTGGTTGATCGCCGAACCCCGCACAACCGCCAGCACCGTATGCCCAAGACGCTCGGCATCGGACAGACGCTCCAGCACGAGCAGACCGACACCCTCAGACCAACCGACACCGTCAGCCGAGTCAGAGAACGCCTTGCACCGTCCGTCCTCCGACAAGCCCCTCTGCCGCGAGAACCCGACAAACGAGCCCGGCGTCGACATCACCGTTACACCACCGGCCAACGCCAACGAGCACTCACCGGCCCGAAGAGCCTGCATAGCCCAGTGCAGCGCGACGAGAGAAGAAGAACACGCGGTATCGATCGACACCGACGGCCCCTCAAGCCCCAGCGCGTACGAAACCCGGCCGGAGATCACCGAGGGCGAAGCACCCGTCGACCCGAAGCCCTCGGTGTCCGCACCGCCGATGAGCTGCGTGTAGTCGTTGTACATGACACCGGCGAACACACCGGTCGACGAACCCCGCAACGAGGCCGGCGCGATCCCGGCCCGTTCCAGCGCCTCCCAGGCCGTCTCCAGCATGAGCCGCTGCTGCGAGTCCGTGGCCAGCGCCTCCCGCGGCGACATCCCGAAGAACTCCGGGTCGAACTGGTCGGCGTCGTGCAGGAACCCACCAGCCCGCACGTACGAGGTGCCGGGGTTGTCGGGGTCCGGGTGGAACAACGTGTCCAGATCCCAGCCGCGGTTGGTCGGGAACGGCGTGATCGCGTCGACGCCGCCCACCACCAGCTCCCACAGGTCCTCCGGCGACGAAACACCACCGGGGTACCGGCACGCCATACCGACGATCACGATCGGATCGTCCGAAGTGGACACAAGCGCAGGCAGATCCGCCACCGGCGCGACCGCTCCCAGCAGCTCGTCCTTCACATACCCGGCCAGCTGCACCGACGACGGGTAGTCGAACACCACCGTCGCCGGCAGCTTGAGCCCCGTCACGGCAGTCAACCGATTCCGCAGCTCCACCGCCGTCAACGAGTCGAACCCGAGCTCCTGGAACGCCCGCGCCGGATCGACAGCGGCGATCGTGTCATACCCGAGCACCGCCGCGACCTCGCCGCGAACCAGGTCCACCAACGCATCCAGCCGACCCGCTTCGTCCAAAACAGACAGTCGCTGCACCAGCCCGGACGCCGTCTCCGACCCGGCGACCTTCCGCCTCGCCTTCACCCGGATCAGCCCGCGCAGCAACGGCTTCACGTCACCGTTCTGCTTCAGCGCACCGAGATCCAGCCGCACCGGAACCACCGCGGGCTCAACACCCGCCACCGCCGCGTCGAACATCCGCAGCCCCAGCTCGGCGTCGATCGCCGGCATACCGGACCGCCGCATCCGTTCCGCATCCTCAGCCGACAACATGCCGGTGTCCCAGGCACCCCACGCGAGCGACACACCGGGCAGCCCGTTGAGCTGCCGCTGCGTTGCCAGCGCGTCCAGGAAGGCGTTACCGGCCGCGTAGTTGCCCTGTCCGGCGTTGCCGAACACACCGGCCGCCGACGAGAACAACACGAACCGCGTGGCCTCGGTGGCAAGATCGTGCAGGTTCAACGCCGCGTCGACCTTGGCCCGCAACACCCCGTCGACCCGCTCCGGCGTCAAAGACTCGATCACGCCGTCGTCGAGCACACCGGCCGCGTGCACCACACCGCGAACCTTGTGCTGCTTCAGCAACTCCCACAGCGCGGCCCGGTCGGCGACATCGCAGGCGACAACGGAGACATGAGCCCCCAACGCCTCCAGCTCGCCGACGTCACCCTGCCCGCTGCGGCTGACCAGCACCAGCTCGGTGACCCCGTGGTTCTGCACCAGGTGCCGCGCGACGATCCGCCCCAGCCCACCGGTACCACCGGTGACGAGAACCGGGCTCTCCCACACGACTTCCTCAGCCGACGCGGCAACCCGGCCGAGCCGAGCCGCCCGAGCCTCCCCGTCCCGCACCACCAGCTGCGGCTCGTCGAGGTCCAGCACCCCGAGCAACGTCGCCAGCGACGACTCCTCGGCGTCCAGGTCGATCAGCCCGAACCGTTCGGGGTGCTCGGTCTGCGCGGTCCGCACCAGCCCCCACACCGCCGCACCGGCCAGGTCGTCACCCTCGACCGCACCGCGCGTGACGAACACGAGCCGCCCGTCGCGGTCCTCCCGGATCCACTCCTGCACCAGCTCCAACGCCCGGTGCGTCACCGCCCGCACCGACTCGGCGTTCTGCTCCCCCGCGACCGGCACGAGCACAACATCCGTGTCGGTCAACGAAAGCAGGCCCTCGACCCGGCCGACCGACAACCCGAGCACGTCCGGCCCGAGCACGCTGACGGTCTTGCCCGCCTCGGCCGGCGGCACCGCGATCGGCGTCCACTGCACCGAGAACAACGAGTCCAGCTCAGCAGGCTGTTCGCCGGCGACGGCCCGCATCACCAACGACTCGACCGACGCCACCGGATTGCCCGCCGGGTCGGCCACCGCGATCCGCAGCCCGTTGTCGTCGCGCGTCATCTTGACCCGCAACGCCGTCGCCCCGGTCGCGTGCAGCGACACGTTCTCCCAGGCGAACGGCAGCCCGGCCGCCCCGCTCTCGTCCAGCAACGAGGCGTGCAGTGCCGCGTCCAGCAGTGCCGGGTGCAGCCCGAACGGCTTCACACTCACGTCGTCCGGCAGCGCCACCTCGGCATAGGTCGTGTCACCGTCCCGCCACGCCGCCCGCAGCCCGCGGAACATGCCGTCGTAAGCGAACCCGGCCTCGGCGAACTTCTCGTAGCAGCCCTCGACGTCCACGACCTCAGCCGCCGGCGGCCACACGGACGTATCAAACTCGACGCGCTGCTCACCCTGGGCAAGCACACCGCTGACCACCTGAACCCACGGGGAGTCAACGTCATCCGGCCGCGCGTGAATCGTGAACGCCCGCCGCTCGTCCCCGGCTGACACCTTCATCTGCAACGCCAGCCCGCCGGTCTCCGGCAGCACGACCGGCGCCGACAACGTCAGCTCCTCCAGCCGATCGAGCCCGACCTCGTCCCCGGCCCGCATCGCGAGCTCGACGAGCGCCGCACCCGGCACCATCACCCGGCCCATGATCGTGTGGTGACGAAGCCACGGATGCGTCCGCACCGCCAACCGGCTCGTGAACAGGAACCCTTCCCCGTCAGCGAGTTCGGCCGACGCCGTGAGCAACGGGTGCCCGACCGACACCATGCCGATCCCGGCAGCCCCGTCCCCACCGATCTGCACCGCCGGCCAGTACCGCTGGTGGTCGAACGCGTACGTCGGCAGATCGATCTTCCGACCACCACCGCAGAACCCGCTCCAGTCCACCTTCACACCGTCGACGTGCAACCTCGCGAGCGCGGTCAACGCCGCCACCCGCTCGCCCTTGTCCTTGCGCAGCACCGGAATGGCGTCCTCGACCAGCGCAGACAACACCCCGTCCGGCCCGACCTCGAGGAACGTGGTCGCGCCACCGTCCCGCAACCGCTGCACGTTGTCGCTGAACCGCACAGCATCCCGAACGTGGTTCACCCAGTACTCGACCGTCGTGACATCCCCGGACGCCACCATCGGAATACCCGGCTGGCTGAACGTCACTTCAGCCAGCGACTCCCGGAAGTCGTCCAGCATCGGCTCCATCAACGGCGAGTGGAACGCGTGCGACACCTTCAGCCGCTTGCTCTTCCACCGCTCCGCGATCTGGAGAACCTCGTCCTCGGCCCCCGCGATCACCACCGACCGAGGCCCGTTGACCGCCGCGATCGACACGCCGGCCGTCAGATGCGGCACCACCTCCTCCTCAGAGGCGATGACCGACACCATCGCGCCACCCTCGGGCAACGCCTGCATGAGCGCCGACCGAGCCGTAACAAGCAAACACGCGTCCTCAAGGCTCAACACCCCGGCAACATGCGCCGCCGCGATCTCACCGATCGAATGCCCGGCAACCTGCTCGGCCCTGACACCCCAAGCCTCGACCAACCGGTACAGCGCCACCTCAACCGCGAACAACGCCGGCTGCGCCACCCCGGTCTGGTTCAGCGCCTCCTGGTCCTCACCCCACATCACGTCCCTGACAGCGGGGTCCAGGTACATCAACACGCCGTCCAACGCCTCAGCGAACACCGGGAACGCCTCGTACAACTCACGCCCCATGCCAACCCGCTGCGCCCCTTGCCCGGAGAACAACACCGCCAACGACCGCTGCGACAAAGCAGTTCCGCGCGCCAGCACCTCATCCCCAAGCACCACAGCCCGGTGCTCAAACCGCGCCCGCGTGGTCAGCAATGAGAACGCAACGTCCTCCGCCGCCCCCTCAGCCGCCTTGACCCGCGCAACCTGCCCGTCCAGCGCCTCCGCAGTCCTGGCCGACACCACCAACGGAATCGATCCCGCCTGGGGGCCCCGGGGGGAGACCGAGGTCCCCACTCCAAGCGTCCCACGAGAGGCCGACAAATCCGCGCCCGCAAGATCCACAACCGCCGAGTTGTCCACAGGTGCCGAGCTGTCCACAGATTCCGGAACCGGGGTTGCGGCCTCAAGAATCACGTGCGCGTTCGTGCCCGAGAACCCGAACGACGACACACCCGCCCGCCGCGGCCGCGACACCTCAGGCCAAGGCGTGGCCTTGGTGACGAGCGAGACCGCCCCCTCGCTCCAGTCGACGTGCGTGGACGGCTCAGTGATGTGCAAGGTCCGCGGCACAACCCCGTGCCGCATCGCCTGCACCATCTTGATCACGCCGGCCACACCCGCCGCCGCCTGCGTGTGACCGATGTTCGACTTGATGCCACCCAACAGCAGCGGCACGTCACGGTCCTGCCCATAAGTGGCGAGCAACGCCTGCGCCTCGATCGGGTCACCCAAAGTAGTACCGGTGCCGTGCGCCTCAACGGTGTCGACGTCCGCAGTGGACAGTCCAGCCGACGCCAACGCCTGCCGAATCACCCGCTGCTGCGAAGGACCGTTGGGCGCGGTCAAACCGTTGGAAGCACCGTCCTGGTTGACAGCGGAACCACGCAACACCGCCAGAACCGTGTGACCAAGACGCACGGCATCGGACTGACGCTCCAGCACCAGCAGACCGACACCCTCAGACCAGCCGACACCGTCAGCCGAGTCCGAGAACGCCTTGCACCGCCCGTCCTCCGACAACCCGCGCTGCCGTGAGAACCCGACGAACGCACCCGGCGTCGACATCACCGTCACACCACCGGCCAACGCCAAAGAGCACTCACCAGCCCGCAGCGACTGAGCCGCGAGATGCATCGCGACCAGTGACGAAGAGCAAGCGGTGTCGATCGACACCGACGGCCCTTCAAACCCGAAGGTGTAAGAAACGCGGCCCGACACCACGGAAGGTGACGTACCCGCGCCCTGATGCCCCTCGGAGTCCGCCTCGACGATCTGCGCGTAGTCGCTGTACATGACACCGGCGAACACACCGGTCCGCGTCCCCCGCAGGGAAGTCGGGTCGATACCGGCCCGCTCCAGCGCCTCCCACGTCGTCTCCAGCAGGATGCGCTGCTGGCCGTCCGTGCCGAGCGCCTCCCGCGGCGACATCCCGAAGAACGCCGGGTCGAACTGGTCCGCGTCGTGCAGGAAGCCACCGGCGCGGGCGTATGAGGTGCCGAGGTTGTCGGGATCCGGGTGGAACAACGTGTCGAGGTCCCAGCCGCGGTTGTCCGGGAACGGCGTGATCGCGTCCGTGCCCGAGAGCACCAGTTCCCACAACGACTCCGGCGACGTCACACCGCCGGGGAACCGGCAGGCCATGCCGACGATCACGATCGGATCGTCCGAAGTGGACACCAGCGCAGGCAGCAAGTCCACCGCGTCGGCAGAGCCGAACAGCTCCGCGTTCAGGTGGTCGGCCAGCACCACAGACGTCGGGTAGTCGAACACCAGCGTCGCCGGCAGCCGCAACCCGGTCGCCTCGGTGAGCTGGTTGCGCAGCTCGACCGCCGTCAGCGAGTCGAACCCGAGGTCCTGGAACGCCCGCGTCGCGTCCACCGCGTCGATCGACGAGTGGCCGAGCACCGAGGAAACCTGCGCGCGCACCAGGTCCACGAGCGCCGCACGCCGATCGTTGACGTCCATCGCGCCGAGCTTCTGCACGAGCCCGGACGCCGTCGCCGACCCCGCGGCAGCACGCCGTGCCTTGACCCGGATCAGGCCCTGCAGCAACGGCGCCACCGCACCACGTGCCCGCAACGTCGCGAGGTCGAGCCTCACCGGAACGGTCAGCGCCGCCCCGCTCGCGACCGCCGCGTCGAACAGCTCCAGCCCCTGCCGCACCGTGATCGGCGGCAGGCCGGCAGCCGTCATCCGCGCCGCCTCGGCCTCGGTCAGTTCGCCGGTCATGCCGCTGACCTCGGACCACACACCCCACGCCATCGACGTGGCGGGCAGTCCTTCAGCCTTGCGACGCGCGGCAAGGGCGTCGAGGAACGCGTTGCCCGCCGCGTAGTTCGCCTGGCCCGCGTTGCCGAACACCCCAGCCGCCGACGAGAACACGACGAACGCCGTCAGGTCCCGAGTCAGCTCGTGCAGGTGCCACGCGGCGTCAGCCTTGGGCCGCAACACCTTCGCGAGGCGTTCCGGCGTCAAGGACTCGATCACGCCGTCGTCCAGCACACCGGCCGCGTGCACGACACCCCGGATCTCGTGCTGGGCAAGGAGTTCCGCGACCGCGTCCCTGTCCGTCACGTCACACGCGGCGACGGTGACCTGCGCTCCCAACGCTTCCAGCTCCGCGGTGTCAGCCTCACCACGCCGGCTGACGAGCAGCAGCTCCCGAACACCGTGCGTCTCGACGAGGTGCTTCGCGACGACAGCGCCCAGCCCACCGGTACCGCCGGTGACGAGAACCTTGCCCTCCCAACGGACTTCCTCAGCACCCGTCACCCGTGCCAGCCGCGCCGCGAGCACCTGCCCGTCGCGCACCACCAGCTGCGGCTCGTCGACACCGAACGCCACCGAGACCATCGCGGCGGACAGGTTGTTGCCGCACAGGTCGATCAGACCGAACCGTCCGGGGTGCTCGGACTGCGCCGACCGCACCAGACCCCACACCGCCGCGGCGCCCAGGTCCTCGCCCGTGGTCCCGCCGCGCGTGACGAACATGAGCCTGCCGCCCCTACCACTGCTGATCCACTCCCGCACCAGCCCCAGCACCCGAGCGGTGTTGCCGTGCGTCGCGCCGAGGACGTCCTCGCCACCCACAACCGGCACCAACACCAGCCCGGCATCGGTGTCCGTGATCGCCTCGACCACCGGATACCCGAGTTCGAGCACGTCCGGCCCGACAACCGCGACCGAGTCGGGCGCCGCGACGTCCTCCTGCGTGACCGGCACCCACTCGAGCCCGAACAGCTCGCTCTGCCTGGCCTCACCGAGCTGCTCGACGTTGACCGCCCGCACGACCACGGCCTCGACCGTGGCGACCGGCGCCCCCGTGACGTCGGCCAGCGCGATCGTCCTGCGCATGCCGCCCTCGTCACGGGTCAGCTTGATGCGCAGCTCGCTCGCCCCGGTGGCGTGCAGCGACACGCCCTCCCATGAGAACGGCAGCCCCGCGTCGAGCGTCTCGTCCAGCAACGCCGCGTGCAGCGCCGAGTCGAGCAACGCCGGATGCAGCCCATAAGCCGTGCCATCAACGTCCTCGGGCAGCGCGAGCTCCGCGTAGATCTCGTCGCCGACCCGCCAAGCCGCCTTCAGGTTCTGGAACGCATGTCCGTAGGCGAAGCCCACGACAGCGAACCGCTCGTAGCACTCCTCGTAGTCCATCGCGACGGCCCCAGCAGGCGGCCAAACCTCAGCATCGAACTCGCTGCTCGCCGTCCCGCTCGCCAAGAACCCGGTCGCGTGCTGCGTCCACGGCGAATCCGGCGCGTCCTCAGGCCGTGAGTGGATTGCATACTGTCGACGGCCGCCAGTATCCGCGCCAACCTTCAGCTGCACCTGCACGGCTCCGCGCTCAGGCAGCACAAGCGGCGCGGCCAGCGTCAGGTCGTCGACCCTGTCGAGCGCGACCTCGTCCGCGGCCCGCATCGCGAGCTCGATCAGCACGGCGGCCGGCACCAGCGTGCGCCCCATGATGACGTGGTCCGCGAGCCACGGATGCGTGCTCAGCGACATCCGGCTGGTGAACACCACGCCTTCGCCCTCGGCCAGCTCCACCGCAGCCCCGAGCAACGGGTGCCCGACACTGACCAGCCCCAGCCCGGACGCGTCCGACGCCCGCCCCGCGCTCGCGGGCCAGTACCGCTGCCGGTTGAACGCGTAAGTCGGCAGCTCGACCTTCCTGCCGCCCTCGTAGAACCGCGTCCAATCAACATTGATTCCGTCAACGTGTACTTGACTGAGTGCAGTCAACATTGATTCAACATCGGCCATGTTGCGCGTCAACGTCGGAATCAACCCGTCAACCATCGCCGTCAACTGCGCATCAGGCCCGACCTCGACCACCGTCACGTCACCCAACCGAGTGACGTTGTCGTGGAACCGCACAGCTTCCCGAACGTGCCGCACCCAGTACTCAGCCGTGGTCACGTCCCCAGACGCGCTGATCGGAATGCGCGGCTCCCCGAACTGGATCTCTGAGATCGCCTCGCGGAAGTCGTCCAGCATCGGCTCCATCAACGGCGAGTGGAACGCGTGCGACACCTTCAGCCGCTTGTTCTTCCACCGCTCCGCAACCGCCAGCACCTCGCCCTCGACCCCAGCGATCACCACCGACCGAGGCCCGTTGACGGCAGCAATCGCCACACCGTCAGTCAGGTGCGCGAGCACCTCTTCTTCGGACGCGATGACCGACACCATCGCCCCACCAGCGGGCAACGCCTGCATGAGCGCCGACCGAGCCGTGACAAGCAAGCAGGCGTCTTCAAGGCTGAGCACCCCAGCTACGTGCGCCGCCGCGATCTCACCGATCGAATGCCCGGCCAGCTGCGAGGCCCGCACCCCGAACGACTCCAGCAACCGGTACAGCGCCACCTCAACCGCGAAGATCGCTGGCTGCGCAACCCCGGTCTGGTTCAACGCCTCGGCATCGTCGCCCCACATGACGTCCCGCAACGCCGGGTCGAGGTTGACGAGCACGGCGTCCAACGCCTCCGCGAACACCGGGAACGCCTCGTACAGGTCCCGCGCCATCCCCAGCCGCTGCGACCCCTGCCCGGAGAACACCACAGCGAGCGGCCGGTTCCTCACCACACCACTGGCCAGCTCAACACCGTTCCACACCACAGCCCGGTGCTCGAACGACGCGCGAGTAGTAGCCAACGAGAACCCGACGTCGACCGCCGAAACACCGCTCTCCACCAACGCCACAACCCGCTCGACCTGAGCCTTCAACGACGCCGACGACTTGGCCGACACCACCAAAGGCACCAGGTTGTCCACAGCCACCGAGTTGTCCACAGATTCCAACAGACCCGCTTGACCAGCACTTTCACCCGGTACGCTGGAAATCGGGGGGATCCCCGAGCCCGGCGCCTCCAAGATCACGTGCGCGTTCGTGCCCGAGACGCCGAACGACGAGACGGCGGCGCGGCGAGCCCGGTCGACCGCGGGCCACGAGGCGTTGCCGGTCAGCAGCTGAACCGCCCCGGCCTCCCAGTCCACGTGGGACGAAGGCGAGTCGACGTGCAGCGTCTGCGGCACCACGCCGTAGCGCAGCGCCTGAACCATCTTGATCACACCGGCGACACCGGCGGCGGCCTGCGTGTGACCGATGTTGGACTTGATCGAACCGAGCAGCAGGGGCGACGGCCGGTCCTGGCCATAAGTCGCCAGCAACGCCTGCGCCTCGATCGGGTCACCCAAAGTCGTACCGGTGCCGTGCGCCTCGACAACATCAACGTCCGCAGTGGACAGTCCAGCCGACGCCAGCGCCTGACGAATAACCCGCTGCTGCGACGGACCGTTCGGCGCGGTCAAACCGTTGGAAGCGCCGTCCTGGTTGACCGCGGAACCCCGCACGACAGCCAAGACGTTGTGCCCGTTGCGAACCGCATCGGACAGCCGCTCCAGCACGACCACACCGACACCCTCGGACCAGCCGACACCGTCAGCCGAGTCGGAGAACGCCTTGCACCGCCCGTCCGGCGACAGCCCGCGCTGCCGCGAGAACCCGATGAACGCACCCGGCGAAGCCAGCACGGTCACACCACCGGCCAGCGCCAGCGAGCATTCGCCGGCACGGAGAGCCTGCATCGCCCAATGCATCGCGACCAACGACGACGAGCACGCCGTGTCGAGAGTGACCGCGGGCCCCTCGAAACCGAAGGTGTAGGAAACCCGGCCGGACACCACCGAAGGCGAGCCACCAGTCGTCTGATACCCCTCGGAGTCGCCTTCGAGCAGCAGCGAATAGTCGTTGTACATCACGCCGGCGAACACACCGGTCGGACTGCCCTTCAACCCGACGGGGTCGATTCCCGCGCGCTCCAACGCCTCCCACGACGCCTCGAGCAGAAGTCGTTGCTGGGCATCGGTCGAGACGGCCTCACGCGGCGACATCCCGAAGAACTCCGGGTCGAACAGGTCGGCGTCGTGCAGGAAGCCACCGGACTTCGTGTACGAGGTGCCGACGTGGTCCGGGTCCGGGTGGTAGAGCGAGTCGAGGTCCCAGCCGCGGTTCGTCGGGAACTCGCTGATGGCGTCCCGGCCGTCGACCACGAGGTCCCACAGCTGGTCCGGCGTCGCGACCCCGCCGGGGTAACGGCACGCCATGCCGACGATCACGATCGGATCGTCCGAAGTGGACGTCAACGCGGGCAACGAGGACACCGCGTCGGAGCCGAACAGTTCGTCCCGCAGGAAGCCGGCCAGCACCGCGGACGTCGGATAGTCGAAGATCAACGTGCTCGGCAACCGCAGCCCGGTCACGGCGGTCAGGCGGTTGCGCAGGTCCACCGCGGTCAGCGAGTCGAAGCCGAGATCCTGGAACGCCCTGGTCGGATCCACCGCGGCGACACCGTCGTGACCGAGCACCGCGGCCACCTCGGTGCGCACCAGGTCGAGCAGTGCCTCGACACGCGCTTCCGCTGCCATAGCGGAAAGCCTCTGGACGAGCCCGGAATCCGCCTGTGCCGCAACGCGCCGAGCCCGAGTCCGGATCAGGCCGCGCAGCAACGGCCGGATCTCGCCGTGGTCGCGCAACGTCGCGAGGTCGAGGCGCAACGGCAGCAGCACCGCGTCCTCACCGGCGATCGCCGCGTCGAACAGCGAGAGTCCCTGCTCCACCGACAACGGCGGCGTCCCACCCCGTGCCATGCGTTCGGCATCGGCCTCCGACAGCATCCCGGTCTGGTTCCACGCGCCCCACGCCAGCGACACGGCGGGCAGCCCAGCGGCCCGGCGGTGTTCGGCCAGAGCGTCGAGGAACGCGTTGCCGGCGGCGTAGTTCGCCTGCCCCGCAGCACCGAACGTTCCGGCAGCACTGGAGAAGATGATGAACCTGTCGAGGTTCTTCGTGAGCTCGTGCAGGTTCCAGGCGGCGTCGACCTTGGGCCGCAACACGGTTGCCAGACGCTCCGGCGTGAGCGACTCGACCACGCCGTCGTCCAGTACCCCGGCGGTGTGCACGACGCTGCGAACCTTGTGCTTCTTCAACACCTTCTGCAACGCCTTGCGGTCACTGACATCGCAGGCGACCACGGCAACCTTGGCGTCCAAATCGGACACATCAGCCTTGGCCGTGCGGCTGACCAACACGAGATCCTTGACGCCGTACCGTTCGACGAGGTGCTTCGCGATCACCCGCCCCAGCCCGCCGGTACCGCCGGTGATCAGCACCGGCCCGGTGAACTCACCGGGCTCGGCAACGGAGGCGCGCGCGAGCCGTGCCGCGAACACCTGGCCACCCCGCACCCGCAACTGCGGCTCGTCGATCGCGAGAACCTGCTCTGCCACCTCGTCATCGGTGTCGATGAGCGTGAACCGGCCGGGGTGCTCGTTCTGCGCGGCCCGCACCAGACCGTGCACCGCGCTCGCGGCCAGATCGTCTTGGCGCGTCACGAAAACCAGTCGCTCAGCACGTTCCTCAGCGATCCACCGCTGCACCAGCTCCAGCGCGCGGGCAGCAAGCGCATGCGTCTGCTGAACAACATCCCCGTCGCCGACGAACTCCTCCACCACGACAGCGGCCGCACCAGCCTGAGGCAACGACACCGGCACCCAGTCGAGCCGGAACAGCGAGTCCCGATCGACCGCGCTCACCTGCCGCGCCGACACCGCCCGCGTCACCAGCGACCCGATCGTCGCCACCGGCGCACCCGCCGCATCGGCGACCGCGATCACCCACGTGTCACCGCCGCGACGCAGCCTCACCCGAACCTCGGACGCGCCACTGGCGTGCAGCGACACGCCTTCCCACGAGAACGGCAGCCCCGCCTCGGCCCCGCCGAAGAACCCGCCGGCGTGCAGGACGGCGTCGAGCAGCGCCGGGTGCAGCCCGAACGCTCCCCCGTCCACACCCTCGGGCAACGCGACCTCGGCGAACACCTCGCTGTCCGTCCGCCACACCGCCCGCAGCCCCTGGAACACCGGCCCGTACTCGAACCCGTTCTCCGCGAACCGCTCGTAAGCCCCTTCAACGTCAACGCTTTCCGCGCTAGGCGGCCACACCGTCGCGTCAAAGTCGCCAGTGGCAGCACCACTCGCCAGGAAACCAGTCGCGTGCTGCGTCCACGGCACATCCACACCGTCCGGCCGCGAGAACACCTCGACCGCGCGCCGCCCGTTCTCCTCAACCCCGACCGCGACCTGCACCCGCACCGCACCCGACTCGGGCAGCACGAGCGGCGCGGCCAGCGTCAGCTCGTCGACGCGGTCGAGCCCGACCTCGTCCCCGGCCCGCACCGCGAGCTCCAGGAACGCCGTCCCGGGCAGCAGCACCTGCCCGAACACCCGGTGATCCGCGAGCCACGGGTGCGAGCTCAGCGACAGCCGGCTCGTGAACAGGTACCCGTCCGCCCCCGCGACATCCACCGCAGCCCCGAGCAGCGGGTGCTCAACCCGCGTGAGCCCCAGCGCCCCGACATCCCCGGCCTTGCGCACCGCCGCCGGCCAGAACATCTGGTGCTCGAACGCGTACGTGGGCAGATCAACCTTCCGTCCACCCGTGTACAGCCGCGTCCAGTCAACATTGATTCCGTCAACATGTACTTGACCGAGTGCAGTCAACATTGACGCGACTTCACCGCGATCACGCCTCAACACCGCCGTGGCGCCGTCCACCATCGCGCTCAACTGCGCGTCGGGCCCGACCTCCACCAGCGCCACGTCACCCAGTCGCGTGACGTTGTCGTGGAACCGCACCGCGTCCCGAACATGGTTCACCCAGTAGTCGACCGACGTGACATCGCCGGATGTCAACATTCCGACAACCGGCTCTCCGAACGTGATCCCGCTGATCGCCTCGCGGAAGTCGTCGAGCATCGGCTCCATCAACGGCGAGTGGAACGCGTGCGAGACCTTCAGCCGCTTGCTCTTCCACCTCGCGGCGATGGCGAGCACCTCATCCTCAACGCCCGCGATCACCACCGACCGAGGCCCGTTCACCGCCGCGACAGACACCCCAGCCGTCAGATGCGGCAGCACCTCTTCTTCGGAGGCAACAACCGACACCATCGCCCCACCGGCGGGCAACGCCTGCATGAGCGCCGCACGAGCCGTAACCAGCAAACACGCGTCCTCAAGCGACAACACCCCGGCAACATGCGCCGCCGCGATCTCACCGATCGAATGCCCGACCACGCGGTCCGGCTTCACCCCGAACGACTCCAGCAACCGGTACAGCGCCACCTCGACCGCGAAGATCGCCGGCTGCGCGAACCCGGTCTGGTTCAACGCCTCCTGGTCGTCCCCCCACATGACCTCCCGCAAAGCGGGGTCGAGGTTCACCACCGCAGCGTCGAACGCCTCCGCAAACACCGGGAACGCCTCGTACAACTCACGCCCGGCCCCAACCCGCTGCGATCCTTGCCCGGAGAACAGGAACGCCACGGGCTTCCCGCCCGCAACCCCTTCAGCAACAACCTCACCGTCAACCAAAACGGCCCGATGCTCAAACAACGCGCGCGTAGTCGCCAACGAGAACCCGACGTCCACAGCGGACACCCCGCCGTCCACCAACGCCTTGACCCGCGCAACCTGCCCAGCCAGCGCCCCAGCCGTCCGGGCCGACACCACCAACGGAATCGATCCCGCCTGGGGGCCCCGGGGGGAGACCGAGGTCCCCACTCCAAGCGTCCCACGAGAGGCCGACAATTCCGCGCCGGCAAGATCGACAACGGGCGGGTTGTCCACAGGTGCCGAGCTGTCCACAGATTCGGAGGACGGGGTTGCGGCCTCGATGATGACGTGGGCGTTGGTGCCCGAGACGCCGAACGACGAGATGCCGGCCCGGCGCGCGCGATCCACCGACGGCCACGCGCGCGAGGAAGTCAGCACCTCGACGGCGCCGGACTCCCAGTCGACCTGCGTGGTCGGGGTGCTGACGTGCAGGGTCTGCGGCAGCACGCCGTGACGCAGCGCCTGCACCATCTTGATCACGCCCGCGACACCCGCGGCGGCCTGCGTGTGGCCGATGTTCGACTTGATCGAGCCGAGGTAGAGCGGCTCGGAGCGGTCCTGCCCGTAGACCGCGAGCAGCGCCTGGGCCTCGATCGGGTCGCCGAGCTTCGTCGCGGTGCCGTGCGCCTCGACGGCGTCGACATCGGCGGGAGCCAGGCCGGCCGACGCGAGAGCCGACCGGATCACGCGTTGCTGCGAAGGGCCGTTGGGCGCGGTCAGGCCGTTGGAAGCGCCGTCCTGGTTCACCGCGGAGCCACGCACGACAGCCAAAACCGTGTGGCCAAGGCGAACAGCATCGGACTGGCGCTCCAGCACCAGCAGACCGACACCCTCACCCCAGCCCGTGCCGTCGGCGTCGTCCGAGAAGGCCTTGCAGCGTCCGTCGACGGAAAGGCCGCGCTGGCGGGAGAACTCGACATAGGTGGTGGGCGTCGACATCACCGTCACACCACCGGCAACCGCCAGCGAGCACTCACCGGAACGCAGCGCCTGCGAGGCCAGGTGCAGTGCCACCAAAGAAGAGGAGCACGCGGTGTCGACCGTGACCGCAGGACCCTCGAAGCCGAACGTGTAGGAGACGCGACCGGAAGCGATCGAACCCGCACTGCCCTGCCCCTGGTGTCCCTCGAACTCGCCACCGTCCAGAATGGACGCGTAGTCGTTGTACATGACACCGGTGAAAACGCCCGTCGCGCTGCCCCGCAACGAAGCCGGGTCGATACCGGACCGCTCCAGCGCCTCCCAGGTCGTCTCGAGCAGCAGGCGCTGCTGGGAGTCCGTCGCGAGGGCCTCGCGCGGCGACATGCCGAAGAACGTCGCGTCGAACGCGCCCGCCTCGTGCAGGAAGCCGCCGGAGATCGAGTAGGTCGTGCCCGCGTGGTCCGGATCGGGGTGGTAGATGCCGTCGGTGTCCCAGCCGCGGTTCGTCGGGAACTCGGTGATGGCGTCGACGCCGTCCGCGACGAGCCGCCACAGGTCCTCGGGCGAGGAAACACCTCCGGGGTAACGGCAAGCCATGCCGACGATCACGATCGGATCATCCGAAGTGGACACCAAGGCAGGCAGCGAAGACACCGCGCCGGAGGCGCCGAACAGCTCGTCGCGCAGGAACGAAGCCAGCGCCGCGGCCGTCGGGTAGTCGAACGTCAGCGTCGCCGGCAGCCGCAGCCCGGTGACCTCGCCAAGCCGGTTGCGCAGCTCGACGGCCGTCAGCGAGTCGAAGCCCAGCGACTGGAACGCCCGCGACGGGTCGATCGTCTCGCCGCCGCTGTGGCCGAGCACCGCGCCGACCTCGGCACGCACGAGATCCAGCAACGCTTCCAGACGACCCGCTTCGTCCACACCGGACAGTTTCTGCACCAGCGAGGACGACACCGCGGAAGCGGCCGTGCGCCGAGCACGGACCTTCACGAGACCCCGCAGGACCGCCGGAACCTCGCCCCGCGCCCGGAACACCGGCAGGTCGAGGCGCAACGGCAGCACCAGCGAAGCACCGGAAGACAGTGCGGCGTCGAAGAGTTCCACGCCTTCCGCAGGCGTGATCGGCGGCATCCCGGACTTCGCCAGACGTTCGGCGTCGGCACCGGACAGCATGCCCGTCTCCGCCCACGCACCCCACGCCAGCGACACACCCGGCAGGCCGGCAGCGCGCCGGTGCTCGATCAGCGCGTCGAGGAACGTGTTGCCCGCCGCGTAGTTGCCCTGGCCGGACGCCCCGAAGATCCCCGCGCCAGAGGAGTAGACGATGAACGCCGAGACGTCCGGCGCTAGCTCGTGCAGGTTCCACGCGGCGTCGACCTTGGGACGCAACACGGTCGACAATCGGTCCGGCGTGAGCGACTCGATCACGCCGTCGTCCAGCACACCGGCTGTGTGCACGATGGACCGGATCTCGCGACCCGCCAAGAGGTTCGCGACGGCGTGCCGGTCGGCGACGTCGCACGCCACCACCGTGACCGACGCGTCCAGCTCCGTCACCCAGTCCGGCGTCTCACCGCGGCGGCTGACCAGCACAAGGTCACGAACACCATGCGTGGCAACGAGATGCCGCGCGATGACCTGGCCGAGCCCGCCGGTACCTCCGGTGATCAGCACCGGCCCTTCCACAGCGACGTTCTCGCCGGCGGCGATCCGGATGACGCGCGGCACGAACACCTCGCCGCCACGCACCCGGAGCTGCGGCTCGGCGCTCGCGAGCACTGCGTCCGGCAGGTCGCCGTCCGTCTCGACCAGCGCGAACCGGCCGGGGTGCTCTGACTGCGCTGCCCGCACCAGGCCCCACAACGCAGACGCACCCAGATCGCCTTGCCGCGTAACGAAGACAAGCTTCTCGGCCCGCTCAGCGGCAATCCACTCCTGGATCTTCGCGAGCACAGCGGCGGTCAACGTGTGCGCGGCTTCGACCGGCGAACCGTCCGCTTCGACTCGCTCCACGACGTGCGCCGCCGGAACCGCGTCGGTCAGCGTGATCGGCACCCAGTCCAGGCCGAACAACGCCTCCTGCGCGGCACTGAGCTGCTGCGCCGACACGGCCCGCGTCACAAGGGACCCGACCGTCGCCACTGGCGCACCGGTGGTGTCAGCGATGGCGATCTCCATCGAGCTGTCGCTGGTCGTCCGAAGACGAACCCGCAACGCCGTGGCCCCAACCGCCTGCAGCGCAACGTTCTCCCACGAGAACGGCACCGCGCCCTCGGTCCGCTGGTCGGCGAACGCCACCGCGTGCAGCGCGGCGTCCAGCAGCGCGGGGTGGATGCCGAAGCCGGCCGCCGTCACGTCGTCGGGCAGCGCCACCTCGGCGAACACCTGGTCGCCCAGCTTCCACGCGGCTCGCAACCCCTGGAACGCGTGCCCGTAGTCGAAGCCGAGCTCCGCGAACCGCTCGTAGGCGCCCTCGACCTGAACCGCCTCAGCCCCGGCAGGCGGCCACATGGTGGCGTCGAAGTCGACGACCGGCGTGCCACTCGCCAGGAACCCGGCCGCGTGCTCGGTCCACGGCAGGTCGCTGTCCTCAGGACGGCTGTGAATCGCCACCGCCCTGCGCTCGCCGTCAGCGCCCACGCGGATCTGCACCTGCACGGCCTCGGACGCCGGCAAGACCAGCGGAGCCGCGATGGTCAGCTCGTCGACACGGTCGAGACCGACCTCGTCCGCGGCCCGCAGCGCGAGCTCGACGAGCGCCGCACCGGGCACGAGCACCTTGCCGTGTAGCGAGTGATCCCGCAGCCACGGGTGAGTGCGCAGCGACAGCCTGCTCGTGAACAGCAGACCCTCTCCGCCCGCCAGCTCGACCGCGGCCCCGAGCAGCGGGTGCTCGACCGCGCCGAGACCGGCCGACCGGACGTCCGACTTCGTGGACACTTCGGGCCAGAACCGCTGCTGCTCGAACGCGTACGTCGGCAGGTCGACCTTGCGGCCATGTTGACAGAACTTGTTCCAATCAACATTGACGACGCCGTCAACATTGATTCGGCTCAATGCAGTCAACATTGACTTGACTTCGTCAACATTGCGCCGGACCGCCGGCACACAGCCGTCGACCAGCGCAGACAGCACACCATCAGGCCCGATCTCCACGAACCTCACGTCACCCAATGCGGTGACGTTCTCGTGGAAGCGGACGGTGTTCCGCACGTGGTCGACCCAGTAGTCGACGTTGTTCACTTGTCCGGATGTTGACATGCGGACAAGCGGCTCGTGGAACGTCAGCCCGCTGATCGCCTCGCGGAAGTCGTCCAGCATCGGCTCCATCAACGGCGAGTGGAACGCGTGCGAGACCTTCAACCGCTTGTTCTTCCACTTCGCGGCGATGGCGAGCACTTCATCTTCGACACCGGCGATCACCACAGACCGCGGCCCGTTGACCACCGCGATGGACACGCCATCGGTCAGGTGCTCACGAACCTTCTTCTCGGACGCGACCACGGACACCATCGCGCCGCCGGACGGCAACGCCTGCATGAGCGACGCACGAGCCGTCACGAGCTGACAAGCGTCCTCGATGCTGAACACACCGGCGACGTGCGCGGCCGCGATCTCACCGATCGAGTGGCCGGCGATGTGGTCCGGTTTCACGCCGTAGAACTCGAACAGCCGGTAGAGCGCCACCTGGAACGCGAACAGCGCGGGCTGCGTGTACCCGGTCTGGTTCAGCGCCTCCTGGTCGCTCCCCCACATGACCTCGCGAACGGCGGGGTCGAGGTTGGCGAGCACCGAGTCGAGCGCCTCGGCGAACGCCGGGAAGGTCTCGTACAGCTCGCGCCCCATGCCGACCCGCTGCGACCCCTGCCCGCTGAACAGGAACGCCAGCTCACCAGCCTTGGCCACTCCGGTCGCCAGCACCTCGCCGTCGAGCACCACAGCCCGGTGGTCGAACGTCGCGCGCGTGGTCAGCAACGAGAACGCGATGTCCGCCGCGTCTCCGGGCCACGCCTTGATCCGCTCGATCTGCCCGGCCAATGCCTGAGCAGAACGCGCCGACACCACCCACGGCACCGCGCCACCTGCTTGGCCCGCGCCAATCATCTCAGGCAGGTCTGACAATTCCGGCGCCTCGAGAATGACGTGGGCGTTGGTGCCCGACACACCGAACGACGAGACGCCAGCGCGGCGCGGGCGCGAAACCGAAGGCCACGCAGTCGCCGTGGTCACGAGAGAGACGTCGCCCGCGGTCCAGTCGATGTGGGTCGAAGGCTGGTCGACGTGCAAGGTCGCGGGCACGACGCCGTGCCGCATCGCGTGGACCATCTTGATGATGCCGGCGACGCCCGCGGCGGCCTGCGTGTGGCCGATGTTGGACTTGATGGAGCCGAGCAGCAGCGGTTCCGGGCGATCCTGCCCGTACACCGCCAGGAGAGCCTGCGCCTCGATCGGGTCACCCAAGGTCGTACCCGTGCCGTGGGCTTCCACGACGTCCACATCGGACACCGACAAGCCAGCAGAGGCGAGCGCCGAGCGGATCACGCGCTGCTGCGAGGGGCCGTTCGGAGCGGTCAAACCGTTCGAGGTGCCGTCCTGGTTCACCGCGGAACCGCGCACGACAGCCAGCACAGTGTGGCCGTTGCGCAGGGCGTCGGACTGGCGCTCCAGCACCAGAAGGCCGACGCCCTCGCCCCAGCCGGTGCCGTCGGCGGCGTCGGCGAACGACTTGCAGCGGCCGTCCATCGCGAGGCCGCGCTGCTTCGAGAAAGCCACGAAGGAGCCCGGAGTCGACATCACCGTGACGCCACCGGCCAGGGCCAGCGAGCATTCGCCGTTGCGCAGAGCCGAAGACGCGAGGTGCAGAGCGACCAAAGAGGACGAACAGGCGGTGTCGACGGTGACCGCCGGGCCTTCGAGGCCGAAGGTGTAGGCGACGCGACCGGACAGCACGCTCTGCGCGGTTCCGGTGCCCTGGTAGCCCTCGAAGATGTCGTCGGACACCAGAGTCGAGTAGTCGTTGGACATCACGCCCGCGAACACGCCGGTCTTGGAGCCGCGCACCGAAGCCGGGTCGATGCCCGCGCGTTCGAAGGCCTCCCACGCCGTCTGCAGGAGCAGGCGGTGCTGGACGTCGGTCGCGAGCGCCTCGCGCGGGGACATGCCGAAGAAGTCGGGGTCGAACGACGGGGCGTCGTGCAGGAAACCGCCCTGCATCACGTGGGTCTTGCCCGCGGCGTCCGGGTCCGGGTCGAACAGGCCCTCCAGGTCCCAGCCGCGGTTGGCCGGGAAGCCGGTGACGCCGTCGCGCTCCTCGAACACCAGGCGCCACAGGTCTTCCGGCGAGGACACGCCGCCGGGGTACTGGCAGGCCATGCCGACGATCACGATCGGATCATCGGAGACCTGAGAAACCACTTCTGGCACATACGCATCCGCACCGAAGAGCTCGTCGAGCAGGTAGGAGGCCAACGAGCCGGCCGTCGGGTAGTCGAAGATCAGCGTCGCCGGCAGGCGGATACCGGTGGAAGCGGTCAGGCGGTTGCGCAACTCGACTGCCGTCAGCGAGTCGAAGCCGAGGCCCTGGAACGTGCGTGTGCGGTCCACTTCGGACGCACTGCCGTGGCCGAGCACCGCGGCGACCTCGACGGCGACCAGCTCCAGCAACGCCTCCAGGCGCGCGTCCGAACCCAGCCGCGACAACGAGGAGACCAGGCCCTCGGAGGCGACGGACTGGGCTGCGGCGCGGCGCTTCGGAGTCTTGATCAGGCCGCGCAGCAACGGCGGCGGCGCTCCCTGGGAACGCAGAGCCGGAAGATCCAGGCGCAGCGGCAAAAGGAAAGCATCGGAACCGGCGGCTCCCGCGTCGAACAACGCGAGACCCTCGGCGACCGACAGCGGCGGCATGCCGGAGCGGGCGATGCGCTGAAGGTCGGCATCCGACATCGACGCGGTCATACCCGAGGTCTGCTCCCACGCGCCCCAGGCCAGCGACACCGTGTTCGGACGGTTCCGGGCAAGCGCGTCGAGGAATGCATTGGCAGCGGCGTAGTTCGCCTGCCCGGCACCACCGAAAGTGCCTGCGGCGGACGAGAACAGCACGAAAGGCACGTCAGGCAGCAGCGAGTGCAGGTGCAGCGCCGCGTCGACCTTCGGCCGGAACACGGTGTCCAGACGTGCGGCAGAGAGCGACTCGACCACTCCGTCGTCCAGCACGGCGGCAGTGTGCACGACGCCACCGACGGAGTGCCGCGACAGCAACGACTCCAGAGCCGACCGGTCGGAGACGTCACACGCCTCGACGATCACGTCTGCGCCCAACGACGCCAACGCGGAGACGTCAGCAGATCCCGTGCGTGAGACCAGCAGCAGCTCGCGAACACCGTGCTCGACAACGAGATGCCGGGCGACCAGCTGACCAAGTCCGCCGGTACCACCGGTGATCAGCACGCGACCGGACCAGACAGGACGCTCAGTGGGCAGAGCGGCCCGAGCCAAACGCGCCGCCAGCACCACACCGTCGCGGATCGCCAACACCGGCTCGTCCGTCGTCAAAGCGTGCAGCACCGCACCAACGGACGCCTCGGCGAAGTCCAGGTCCACCAGCACAAAACGGCCGGGGTGCTCGGACTGCGCCGACCGCACCAATCCGCGCGCGGCGGCAGCGGCAAGGTCATCGCCGTCCACCGCGCCACGGGTCACGAACGCCACCCGCCCGGTTCCCGGCAGCGCCTCGTGAATGATCGACAGCACTCGCGCGCACGTCTCACGAACATCAGTGCCGACAACAGGAACCAGCGTCAAGTCGGCGTCGGTCAACTCCGACACGACAGGACCGGCAGCGAGCGACAGCACGTCCGGCCCGAGCACTGCCACGGTCTGCTCGGCGAACCCGACCGGCAGCTCCACGGGCGCCCACTCGATGCGGAACAACGAGTCCCGCTCCATCCCGGAGCCCAGCTCGTCGACCGGAACCGGACGCGTCTGCAAGGCCTCCACGGACGCAACGGGAGCACCGGTCGCATCGGCGACAGCGATCTCCATCGAGCCGTCCTCGCCGCGCGACAACCGCACCCGCACAGCCGAAGCACCCGACGCGTGCAGAGACACGCCCTGCCACGAGAACGGCAGCCCGCCACGGCTGATCGAGCCGAGATCACCGAACCCGGCGGCGTGCATACCGGCGTCCAGCAACGCCGGGTGCAGCCCGAACGCCCCGCCGTCCACCCCGTCGGGCAACGCGACCTCGGCGTACACGACGCCGTCGCCACCACGCCACACCGCCTGCAGGCCCTGGAAAACCGGCCCGTAGTCGAAGCCCATGTCGGTGAAGCGCTCGTACGAACCGGAGACGTCGACGGCGGTAGCACCGGCAGGCGGCCACACCGAGGCGTCGAACGACACCGCCGAAGCACCCGACCCCAGCACACCGGACGCGTGCTGAAGCCAAGGCGTGTCAACGGATCCCTCAGGCCGCGAGAAGATCGCGACCGAGCGACATCCAGCGGAGTCAGCGGCCCCAACGGAAACCTGCACCTGCACGGCAGCGTCCGCCGTCAGCACCAGAGGCGCGGCGAGCGTCAGCTCCTCGACGCGCGAGCACCCGACCTCGTCCGCGGCACGGACCGCGAGCTCCAGGAACGCGGTGCCGGCGAACAGAACCCGCCCCATCACCACGTGATCGGCGAGCCACGGGTGCGTGGCCAGCGACAGCCGCGACGTGAACAGGTGGCCCGCCGACCCGGCCAGCTCGACCGCCGCACCGAGCAACGGATGTCCGACCGCACCAAGGCCGGCGCCGCGCACGTCACCCGACGACGACGCCGGGCGCGGCCAGAAACGTTGCCGCTGGAACGCATACGTCGGCAGATCGACGCGAGAAGCCCCCGAGCCCTCGAACAGCGAGGCCCAGTCGACCGGAACACCGGACACGTGCAGACGGGCGAGCGCTGTGACGAACGCCAGTTCCTCGCCGCGGTCCTTGCGCGCGGTGGGGATCGCGTCGTCGACCATCGCGGCGAGCACGCCGTCCGGACCGACCTCCACGAAGGTCTTGTCCCCCATCGCCGTCACGGTGTCGTGGAAGCGAACCGCGTCGCGGACATGCCGAACCCAGTACTCGGATTGTTGAACAATCCCGCCAGTCAACACCGGGATCGTCGGATCGTTGAACGAAATGCCGGAGATTGCCGCGCGGAAGTCGTCCAGCATCGGCTCCATCAACGGAGAGTGGAACGCGTGCGACACGTTGAGCTGCTTCGACTTACGATCGTCGAATCGTTCAACAATCCTACGAGCCTCTTGTTCAACACCAGCGATCACGACCGAACGCGGACCGTTGACGGCGGCGATGGAGACGCCGTCGGTGAGGTGCGGCAGGATCTCGCCCTCAGTGGCCTGCAACGCGAACATGGCTCCACCGGACGGCAACGCCTGCATGAGCGACGCTCGCGCGGTGACCAGCGTGCAGGCGTCCTCGAGCGACAGAACCCCGGCGACGTGCGCGGCCGCGATCTCGCCGATCGAGTGACCCGCCACCTGTTCCGGCACCAGACCGAACGACTCGAGCAGCCGGAACATCGCCACCTCGAAGGCGAACAGCGCGGGCTGCGTGTACTTCGTCTGTTCCAGGGCAGCGGCGTCCTCACCCCACATCACCGAGCGCAACACAGGGTCGAGGTGCGTCAAGACCTCATCGAACGCAGAAGCGAACACCGGGAACCGCGCGTGCAGCTCCCGTCCCATGCCGAGCCGCTGCGATCCCTGCCCCGAGAACAGGAACGCGAGCGTGTGCTCCTCAACAGCGACACCGCGCGCCAGCTCGGTTCCGTCCGGCAGCACCACGGCTCGCTGCTCGAACGACGCCCGCGCGGTCGCCAGCGTGAATGCGACGTCCAACGGAGACAGGGCATCCACGACCGACTGCAACCGAACCCGCTGCTCCTCCAACGCGTCCGGAGTGCGGGCGGACAGAACCCACGGCACCACAGCAGGAGCAGCGACAACGGTGCTTTCGACGACAACCGGCGGCGCCTGCTCGAGGATCACGTGCGCGTTCGTGCCCGAGACACCGAACGCGGACACACCAGCGCGCAACGGCCGGTCGACGGACGGCCACGGCCGCGCGTCGCGAAGCAACGACACGTTGCCGCGGCTCCAGTCGACCTGCGTGGAGGGCGTGCCGAGGTGCAGGGTCTTGGGCAGCAGTCCGTTCTGCAGCGCCATGACGACCTTGATCACACCGGCGACACCGGCAGCGCCCTGGGGGTGACCGATGTTGGACTTCACAGATCCGAGGTAGAGCGGCTCGGCGCGGTCCTGTCCGTAGACCGAGAGAATCGCCTGCGCCTCGATCGGATCGCCGAGAGTCGTGCCAGTGCCGTGTGCCTCGACGGCGTCCACATCGGACGGAGCAAGCCCGCCGTTCTGCAGTGCCTGGCGGATGACGCGCTGCTGCGACGGACCGTTCGGCGCGGTCAGGCCGTTGGAAGCACCGTCCTGGTTGACGGCGGAACCGCGGACGACGGCGAGGATCTTGTCCCCGGCGCGCTGGGCGTCCGACAACCTCTTCAACACCAGCACGCCGACGCCCTCGGACCAGCCGGTGCCGTCGGCGTCATCGGAGAACGCCTTGCAGCGCCCGTTTCCAGCGAGCCCGCCCTGTGAAGTGAAGGCAGCGAAGCCGGCGGGCGTCGTCATGACCGCGACACCACCGGCCAGCGCCAGGTCGCACTCACCGGCACGCAGAGCGGAAGAAGCGAGATGCAGAGCGACCAAGGAAGAAGAACACGCCGTGTCGACGGTGACAGCGGGGCCTTCCAGCCCGAGGAGGTAGGAGATGCGGCCGGACAGCACGGAAGCGGCGAACGCGGTCGTGGCGTAGAGGCCGACGTCCTCACCCGAGCGCGAGAGCAGATCGGCGTAGTCCTGCGAAGTCGTGCCCATGAACACGCCCGTACGAGTGCCGCGCAACGACTGCGCGTTCACCCCGGCGCGTTCCAGTGCCTCCCAGGCGGTTTCGAGGAGCAGGCGCTGCTGCGGGTCCATGACGACGGCTTCACGGGGCGAGATGCCGAAGAACCCGGCGTCGAACGACGCCGGGTCTTCGAGGAAGCCACCTTCGATGCTGGCCGTGTTGAGGTTCGAGACGTCCCATCCGCGATCAGCCGGGAACCCGCCGATCACGTCCCTGCCTTCGGCGACGACCTGCCAGAGGTCCTCCGGCGAGGCCACCCCGCCGGGGTACCGGCACCCGATGCCCACGATCGCGATCGGTTCCACCGCTGCCGCGATCAGCTGCTGGTTCTGCTTGCGCAGCCGGTCGATCTCCTTCAGTGACGACCGCAGAGCCTCGACGTACTGGTTAGCAGAGGTGGTCATCGCGCTTCCTTCTCGGATCGCCCGCTAGTTCATGGCGTCCCCGATCGCCAGACGCAGGAGGGCTTCGCCGTCCATGTCGTCGATCGATTCCGCCTCGGCTGCAAGCACAACATCCGGAGCGCTGTTGTTTTCCCCACTCTCCTGGGCAAGTTGCAGGACGAGGTCCAGCAGACCGGCCTTGCGCAGGCGGCTGACGGGGATCGAGGCGAGCGTCTCGCGGATGTGGGCTTCCGGGTCGTCGGCGGCCACGACGTCGCCGAGGAGTTCCGTGCGGATGAACTGGGCCAGCGCGGCCGGTGTCGGGTAGTCGAACACCAGCGTCGCGGGCAACGCCACGCCCGTGACGGCCTTGAGCCTGTTGCGCAGGTCCACCGCTGTCACCGAGTCGAATCCAACGTCGCGGAACGCCCGTGACGGCCCGAACGCCTCCGCGCTCTCGAAGCCGAGTGTCGCCGCGGCTTCTGTGCGGACGAGGTCGAGCAACGTCCTGGTGCGTTCGGCCTCGGGCAACGCCTGCAACCGTTCCTTGAGCCCCGAGTCCGTCGTTTCCGGTTCTTCCAGGGCCTTCTGGACCGACGGGATGCCCATCAGCAACGGGCTCGGCCTGGACGCGGTGAAGCTCGGCGCGAACTTCTCCCAGTCCATGTTGGTGATCGTCAACGACGTGTGGCCGTCCTCGACCGCCTGCTGCAGCGCGGTGATCGCGAGGTCCAGTTTCATCGTGTGGACGCCGCGCCTGCGCAGCTGTTCAGCGCCTTCCTCGTTCTCGGACGCCATGCCGGAGTCGGCCCAGGCACCCCACGCGATCGAAGTGGCTTGGAGGCCTTGGGCTTTCCGGAAGTGCGCGAGGCCGTCGAGGTAGGCGTTGGAGGCGGCGTACGCGGGTTGCGCGCCACTGCCCCAGCTCGCCGCAC
Organism: Lentzea sp. NPDC051838; assembly: GCF_040681245.1. NCBI lineage: Bacteria > Bacillati > Actinomycetota > Actinomycetes > Pseudonocardiales > Pseudonocardiaceae > Lentzea > Lentzea sp. NPDC051838. The sequence goes on along the minus strand of NZ_JBFAYI010000003.1, from coordinate 351,409 downwards.
CGGACGAGAACAAGATGAACGCGTCGAGGTCGTTCGTCAGCTCGTGCAGCAGCCAGGCGCTCGTCATCTTGGCCTTGAGCAGCCGGTCGAGCTGGTCGATGCCGAGCGCGTCGGTCGGTGCGTTGCCTTCGACGATGCCGGCCGCGTGCACGACCGCCCTGATGTCGGGTACTGAGTCGATCACCGCCTGGAGGCTCGCACGGTCGGACGCGTCGCAGGCCGCGATGGTGACGCGGGCTCCGAGCGCTTCCAGTTCTTCCCGGAGTTCCGCCGCACCTGGTGCTTGATCACCGCGGCGGCTGGTGAGCAGCACGTGCTCAGCACCACGGCGGGCAACGTGACGGGCGACGTGGCCACCCAGCGCGCCGGTGCCGCCGGTGATCAGGACCGTGCCGCGCGGGTTCCACTCGGTGGACTTCGGCGGGCGCCGGGCCGGGACGAGCCTGCGCCCGTAGACGCCGGTGTCGCGGACCGCGAGCTGGTCCTCGCCGCCGCCGTTGGTGATCGCGGCGACCAGGCCCTGTTCGATCTGGCCGTCGATCGTCTCCGGCAGGTCGACCAGGCCACCCCAGCGGCGCGGCAGGTCGAGCGCGGCCACCCTGCCCAGGCCCCACAACGCGACCTGCTCAGGGTTGCGGACCTCGTCGGTCGTCCCGGTCGAGATCGCCTGCTTCGTGACTGCCCAGAACGGCGCGGTGCTGCCGACGTCGCCGAGTGCTTGGAGCAGCAGGACGTTCAGCGCGAGGCCTTGCGGCGTCGACGTGAACTCCTCGTGCGGCGCGTTCTCCGTGCCCAGCAACGAGATCACGCCAACCGGTTCGATGCCGATCAGCTCGGTGGCGAGCAGCGCGCGTTCGGCGTTCTTGCTCACGGTGATCTTCACGACGTCGTTGCCGAACGTCTTGAGGACCGCATCGTGCCATTCGTCGGTCTGTTCGGGGACCGCCGCGAGCCACGTGCCGTTGATGCCGGTCGCCTGGACGCCGCGCAGGAGCTGCCACGAGTCGCGATAGCGCCAGCCATCCACAGTGGACTGACTTTGCTGCTTCGCGCGCCATTCCCTCAGTGCCGGCAGGACGTTGTCCGTGTCGACGCCCAGCGCATCGGTGAGCTCGCCGTTCTCGACGAGCTGCCAGAACGCGCTGTCCTCGGCGTTGGCTGACTTGTTGCCCGCCTTCGGCCAGAACCTGCTGCGGCTGAACGGATACGTCGGCAGCTCGATCCTGCGTCCGGCGCGGGGCCACTGGACGTCGAGGCCCGCGACCCACGCTTCCGCGAGGCTCGTGGTGAACCTGCGGGCGTTGCCCTGGTCGCGCCGGAGCGAGCCGACGGTGATGATCTCCGTCCCTTGGGCGTCTGCCGTGGCCTGCGCGGACATCGTCAGCACCGGGTGCGGGCTCGACTCGACGAACACCCGGTAGCCGTCCTCGATCAGCTTCTGCGTGATCGCGACGAACTCGATGGGCCTGCGCGCGTTCTCGTACCAGTAGTCGGCATCCAGCGTCGCGGTGTCGATGCGTTCGGCCTTCACCGTCGAGTAGAACGCGATGTCGGTGCCGCGCGGCGTGATCGTGCCGAGCAGTGTCATCAGCTTCTCGCGGAGTGGTTCGACCTGAGGCCCGTGCGAGGCGACCGTGCTCGCCACCACTCGCGCTCGGATTTCCCTGGCCTGGCACAGTTCCACGAACTCGTTGAGCTCTGGCAGCGCACCGGCGACCGTGCAGGCGGTGGGACTGTTGATGCCCGCGATCGACAACGCCGGCCACTGCTCGATCAGCTTCCGCGTGTCCTCGACCGGGAGCGCGACCGACGCCACCGCGCCGTTGCCGACGAGCTCGTCCGCGAACAGCTGGGACCGCAGCACGACGATCTTGGCCGCGTCGTCGAGGCTGAGCGCTCCGGCGATGTGGGCGGCGGCGATCTCACCCTGCGAATGGCCGACGACCGCGGCGGGTTCGACTCCGTTCTTCCGCCACGTCCGGGCCAGCGACACCATCACCGCGAACAGCGTCGGCTGCAGCACCTCGATGCGCTCCAGCAGCTCCGCTTCGCCACGCAGCACGTCTCGCACGGACCAGTCGACCAGCTTGCCGATCGCCTCGTCGCACTCGGCCATGCTCTGCGCGAACGTCTCGTCCTCGTCGAGCAGCTCGACAGCCATGCCGTGCCACTGTGAACCTTGGCCCGGGAAGATGAACACCGGCGCACTCTCTTGCGCGACGCCTTGGATCACTTCGTCCCCGATGACCACCGCACGGTGATCGAACACCGACCGCGTCGTCAGCAACGAGAACGCGATGTCCTCCACGTTGCCTTCGAGCGCGCGCACCTGTTCGATGCGCGCCTTCAGCGAGGCCGGCGACTTGGCCGACACCACCAGCGGCACCGGCAACGCCGCTGCTCCATCCGGCGGAATCGATCCCGATTGGCCGGCCCCCTGGGGGGATCCACCCCCCATCCCAATCATCTCAGGCAGGTCTGACAATTCAGGCTGACCTGGGGCTTCCTCGAGGATCATGTGCGCGTTCGTGCCGGAGATGCCGAACGCCGAGACGCCCGCCCGTCGCGCGTGGCCGTTCGCAGACCACTCGCGGGCCGACGTGAGCAGCTCGACCGTGCCGGACGACCAGTCGATGTGCGGGGAAGGCGCGGAAACGTGCAGCGTCTGCGGGAGCACACCGTTCTGCAGGGCCAGCACCATCTTGATCACGCCCGCGACACCCGCCGCCGCCTGCGTGTGGCCGATGTTCGACTTCACCGAGCCCAGCCACAGAGGCGAGGACCGATCAGCTCCGTAGGTGTTGATCAGGGCTTGGGCCTCGATCGGGTCACCCAGGGCCGTGCCGGTGCCGTGCGCCTCCACGACGTCGACATCGCCCACGGACAGACCGGCGTTCGCGAGAGCAGCACGGATCACGCGCTGCTGCGACGGGCCGTTGGGTGCGGTCAGGCCGTTCGAAGCGCCGTCCTGGTTGACCGCCGAGCCGCGGATCACCGCGAGCACCTGGTGCCCGTTGCGCACCGCGTCGGACAGCCGCTCCATCACGACCATGCCGACGCCCTCGGACCAGCCCGCGCCGTCAGCGTCGTCGGAGAACGCCTTCGACCGGCCGTTCGCCGCCAAAGCGCCCTGACGAGTCAGTTCGGCGAACGCGTAAGGCGTCGTCATGATCGTCGCGCCGCCCGACACCGCGAGCGAGCACTCACCACCGCGCAACGCCTGCACGGCGAGATGCATGGCTACGAGAGAGGCAGAGCACGCGGTGTCGACGGTGACGGCAGGACCCTCGAAGCCGAACGTGTAGGAGAGCCGACCGGAGATAACGGAAGCGGCGAGTCCCGTAGCCGCGTGGCCCTCGGTGTCTTCGGACGACGACGTCAAAAGCGTGGCGTAGTCCTGGCCGTTGGTGCCCACAAACACACCGGTCTGCGAGCCGCGCAACGAGAGAGGATCGACGCCAACGCGCTCAAGGGCCTCCCACGTGGTCTCCAACAGGAAGCGTTGCTGGGGATCCATCGCGAGCGCCTCACGCGGGGAGATCCCGAAGAACGCGGGGTCGAAGTCCGCGGTCCCGGCCAGGAAGCCGGCCTCGCGGGTGATCGACGTCGACAGCACCGACTCCACGTCCCAGTCGCGGTCGACCGGGAACGCGCCCATGCCGTCACGCCCGTCGAGCAGCAGCTGCCACAGCTGTTCAGGCGTGTTGACGTCACCGGGGAAACGGCACGCCATGCCGACGATCGCGATCGGTTCATCGGCGCGTGCGGACGTCACCTCCTCCTCGACGGCCCCACCGCGCAGATGGTCGGCGAGACGGCGCGGCGTCGGGTAGTCGTAGACGAGAGAGGCGGGCAACGTCTGGCCGGTCGCCGCCGACAGCTGGTTGCGCAGCTCGACAGCGGTCAGCGAGTCGAAGCCGAGGTCGCGGAACTCCTTGTCCACGCCCACCGCGTGCCCTCCGGCGTACCCGAGCACCGACGCGACCGCCGTGCGCACGACCTCCAGCACATCGCCGCTCAAGATCGGCTTACGCACCTTGGGCTTCGGCGGAAGGATCGCGATGGCCACGGTCGGCTCGGACTCCGCGACCGCACGCCACATCAACTCCACGGCCAGGTCCGGCCGCATCGTGATCGCGCTCAGGTCCGCGCCCACGCCGTCCGCCATGCCCGAACCGGCCCACGCACCCCACGCGATCGACGTCGCGGGCAGGCCGACCGCGCGACGGTCGCGCGCGATGGCGTCGAGCACGGCGTTCGCGGCCGCGTAGTTGGCCTGGCCGGGGTTGCCGAGAGCACCCGCGACCGACGAGAACAGCACGAACGCGTCCAGCTCCAGCCCACGAGTCAGCTCGTCGAGCACCAACGCCGACGCGACCTTCGACCGGAACACGTCCGCGAACCGTTCCGGCGCAAGGCCTTCCAGCACACCATCACTCAGCACGCCCGCGGTGTGCACAATGGCGTTCGGCGAGTACTCGGCCAGCAACCGCGAGACAGCCTCCCGGTCCGCGACGTCGCACGCCACGACCTCCGCACCCACCGAGTCACGCAACTCCGCGGCACCCGGCGCGTCCAGACCACGCCGACTGACCAGCACGATCTTCGAGACGCCGCGGTCCTTCAGGTCGCGGGCGACATGCGCGCCCAGCGCACCCGTGCCACCAGTGACGATCACGGTGCCGTGCGGTTCCCACATCGCATCGGTTGGCGCCGCAGCGTCGTAACGCCGCGCGAACACGCCCTCCGCACGAATCTCGACTTCGGTCTCGTCGCCGACGAGCACAGCACCGAGCAACGAGACATCACCGGTGACGTCGACCAAACCGCCCCACTGAGCAGGCAGCTCCAAAGCAGCCACCCGGCCGAGGCCCCACATCGCACTCTGCGTCGGACTGACTCCGGCGCCGCGCGTCACCGCCCACACCGGCGCATTGACACCCTTGCGCGCCAACGACTGGATCAGCTCCATCGTCGCGACCACGCCACGTGGTACACCGTTCTCGTCGACCGCAGGGTCCAACGCCAGCAGCGACACGATCCCGTCGAACGCCGTCTCCGGAACCTCCTGCATCACAACGCCGCCAACAGCCGACGCGACCTCGCGAGCGAAGTCGTCCTCGGGGCCGAGCACCAGCCACGTACCGGAAACGTTGCCACGCGGCGTGATCCGCTCCCACGACTCGCGATGCCGCCACGAGTCCACAGAGGACTTCGCGCGGTCGACCGGCTCGACGTCGAGCACGGTCGGCCAATAACGCTCGTGCTGGAACGCGTACGTCGGCAGTTCGACCCGCCGCGCACCCGTACCGTCGAACAGCGCGCTCCAGTCCACGGTCGCGCCGCCGACGTGCAGACGGGCGAGCCCGGCGACGAACGCCTGCTCCTCGCCACGATCCTTGCGCAGCAACGGGATTCCGCTGACCATCGCCGACAGCACGCCGTCGGGCCCGATCTCCAGGAACGCGCTGCCGTCGAGCGCGCGCACCGTGTCGTGGAACCGCACGGTCTCCCGGACGTGCCGGACCCAGTACTCGGATTGTTGAACAATCCCACCAGTCAACAGCGGAATCGTCGGATCGTTGAACGAAATGCCGGAGATCGCCGCGCGGAAGTCGTCCAGCATCGGCTCCATCAACGGCGAGTGGAACGCGTGCGACACCTTGAGCTGCTTCGACTTGCGATCGTGGAGTTGTTCAACAATCCGACGAGCCTCTTGTTCAACACCGGCGATGACCACGGAGTTCGGACCGTTGACCGCGGCGATGGAAACGCCAGCGGTGAGCAGAGGCGCGATCTCGTCCTCGGCAGCCTCGATCGCGATCATCGCGCCACCGGCCGGCAACGCTTGCATGAGCGATGCCCGCGCGGAGATGAGCGTGCACGCGTCTTCGAGGCTGAACACGCCCGCGACGTGCGCGGCCGCGATCTCGCCGATCGAGTGGCCCGCGAGCCGGTCGGGCCTGAGACCGAGCGACTCCGCCAGCCGGAACAGTGCCACTTCCAGCGCGAAGATCGCGGGCTGCGCGGTGCCGGTCTGGTTCAGCGCGTCGGCGTCCTCGCCCCACATGATCGACCGCAACGACGGGTCGAGATGCGCGAGCACGGCGTCGAACGCCTCCGCGAACACCGGGAACCGCTCGTAAAGCTCACGTCCCATGCCGAGCCGCTGCGAACCCTGCCCGGTGAACAGCAGCGCCAGGTCGCGCTCAGCCGCTTCTCCCCTGGCGATCTCCACACCGTCGACGAGCACCACCCGGTGCTCGAACGCGCTGCGCGACACGGCAAGAGAGTAAGCGAGGTCGAGCTGCGAGGCGTCGACAGAACCCAGGCGCGCAAGCTGATCCGCCAGTGCCTCCTCGGACCGGCCCGACACCACCAGTGGCAGCACGGAAGCCTGAGCCGTCGCCACAGGAGCAGCGGCAGCGAACTCCGGCGCCTCCTCGATGATCACGTGCGCGTTCGTGCCGGACACACCGAACGACGACACACCAGCGCGCCGCGGATGACCGTTCGCCGTCCAGTCACGGCGTTCGGTGAGCAGCTCGACGTTGCCGGTCTGCCATTCCACATTGGACGAAGGAGCGTCGACGTGCAGCGTCTGCGGCAGCACACTGTGACGCAGTGCCATGATCATCTTGATCACACCGGCGACACCACCGGCCGACTGCGGGTGGCCGAGGTTCGACTTGATGGAGCCGAGCAGCAGCGGCGTTTCCCGGTTCTGCCCGTACGTCGCGAGCACCGCTTGCGCTTCGATCGGGTCACCCAACGTAGTACCCGTGCCGTGTGCCTCGACAGCGTCCACTTCGGACGGCCGCAAACCCGCGTTCGCCAGCGCCTGCCGGATCACGCGCTGCTGCGACGGTCCGTTCGGCGCGGTGAGGCCGTTCGACGCGCCGTCCTGGTTGATCGCCGAGCCGCGCAGCACGGCCAAGACCTCGTGCCCGTTGCGACGTGCGTCCGACAACCGTTCCAGCAGCACCACGCCGGCGCCCTCGGACCATCCGGTGCCGTCAGCCGCCTCGGCGAACGCCTTGCAGCGCCCGTCCGGCGCGAGCCCGCCCGCGGAGGTGAAGGCGGAGTAGGCGTTCGGTGTCGTCATGACCGCGACACCACCGGCCAGAGCGAGGTCGCACTCGCCGTTGCGCAAGGCCTGCGAAGCCCAGTGCATTGCCACCAAAGACGAGGAACAGGCCGTGTCGATGGTGACCGCGGGGCCTTCGAGGCCGAGCAGGTAGGAGATGCGGCCGGACAGCACCGAGGCCGAGAACGCGGTCGTCGCGTACGGGCCGGTCTCCTCCAGCGACCGGTTGAGCAGCGACTCGTAGTCCTGACCGGTCGTGCCGACGAAGACGCCGGTCAGGCTGCCCTTCAACGACGTCGGGTCGATGCCCGCGCGTTCCAAGGCCTCCCAGGAGGTTTCGAGCAGGAGGCGTTGCTGCGGGTCCATCACGACGGCCTCGCGCGGCGAGATTCCGAAGAAGCCCGCGTCGAATTCGGCGACGGCGTCGAGGAAGCCGCCCTCGAACGTCGAGCTGGCAAGCCGATCGAGGTCCCAGCCGCGGTCCGTCGGGAACCGCGAGATCACGTCGCGGCCCTCGAACACCAGATCCCACAACGCTTCCGGTGTCGTGACACCTCCGGGGTAACGGCAGCCGATGCCGACGATCGCGATCGGGTCGTCGGTGACCTGGACAGCCGCGCGCACCTCGATCTGGTGCGTGCCACCGAACAGCTCGTCCCGCAGGTGCCGCGACAACGTGGTCGCGGTCGGATAGTCGAACACGAGCGTCGCGGGCAGCGCGAGCCCGGTCGCGGTCTTGAGGCGGTTGCGCATCTCGACCGCGGTGACCGAGTCGAAGCCCAGTTCGCGGAACGCCCTGCCGACCGGAACCTGGTCGCTTTCCGCGTAGCCCAACGTCTTCGCCGCCTCGGCGCGCACGAGGTCGAGCAGCGCGCGGTCCCGTTCGGCCTCGGTGAGCTTCGCCAGACGCTGCTTGAGCTCCGACTCCTCGACAGGCTCCTCGGCGAGCGCCGCGCGGACTTCCGCGATGCCGGTGAGCAGCGGGCTCGGGCGTTCGGCGGTGAAGCTCGGCGCGAACCTCGCCCAGTCGATGTTCGTGACGGTGAGCTGGGTCTGGTCGTCGGCGACGGCCTGGCGCAGCACCCTCATCGCGAGCTCGGGCGGCATCGAGCCGATGCCGATCCGTTGCAGCGCCTCGTACATGCCGTGGTCGGCGGCCATGCCGGCGTCCGCCCACGCGCCCCACGCGATCGACGTCGCCTTGAGGCCCTGCGACCGGCGCAGGTGCGCGAGGCCGTCGAGGTAGGCGTTGGCCGCCCCGTACGCGGGCTGGCCGCCGCTGCCCCAGCTCGCCGCACCCGACGAGAACAGGATGAAACGGGCTTGCGGCGCCAGTTCGTGCAGGTGTTTCGCCGCGGTGATCTTCGTGTCGAGCAACGCGGTGACGTCCTCATACCTGAGCTCGTCGATCGGCGCGTCGCCGGTGCCGATGCCCGCCGCGTGCACGACCGTCGTGAGGTCGTCGATACCCGCGAGCAGCTCTGCCAGCGCGTCCCGGTCCGCCGCGTCGCAGGCGGCGATCGTGACGCGGGTGGTGTTCTCCAGCTCTGCCTTGAGTTCCGCCGCACCGGGGGCGTCGAGGCCGCGGCGGCTGGTGAGCACGAGGTGTTCGGCGCCGGCTTCGGCCATCCAGCGCGCCACATGGCCGCCGAGCGCGCCCGTGCCGCCGGTGATGAGCACCGTGCCGGACGCGGCGAACTCCGGGCTGTGGTGGGCGTTCGTGCGGACGAGACGGCGCGCGAACACGCCGTTGTCCCTGATCGCGACCTGGTCCTCGGAGCCGGTCAGCACGGCCGCGAACCGTTGCGCGGCCTTGCCGTCCAGCTTCTCGGGCAGGTCGATCAGACCGCCCCAGCGGCGGGGCAGGTCGAGCGCGGCGACCCGGCCGAGGCCCCAGATCGCGGTCTGCGCCGGGTCGACCGGTTCGCCGCCGATCGCGATGCCCTGACGCGTGACGGCCCAGACCGGTGCGCTGACACCGGCTTCGGCCAGTGCTTGCACCAACGTGATCGTCGCTTGCAAGCCGGTCATGGCGATGACGCCGTCGATCGTCTCCGGCAGGCGCGCGATGAGGTCTTCGCGACTGATCCGCTCGTCGACGTCGAGGTGGTCGGCGTTGAGCGCGTCGATCACGTCTTGGGCTTCGGTGCCTTGCGTGACGACGAGCCACGTGCCGGTCGGTGCTCCGGTGATCGTGACCGGGGTCCACTGGTCGCGATACCGCCAGGTGTCCATTGTGGATTCGGACTTGCGGCGGTTGCGCCACTGCGCGAGCGTGTGCGCGACGTCTCGTTCGACGCCGATGTCCTCCAGGCCGCCGTTGTCGACGAGCTCCCAGAACTCGGCGTCGACCGGGTCGGAGGTGTCCTTGACGAGCGGTTCCGGCCAGAACCTCTGCCGGTCGAACGGATACGTCGGCAGCAGCACGTTCCTGCCGCCGGGGTACAGCCACTGCACGTCCAGCCCGGCGACCCACGCCTCGGCGAGCGACGTCGTGAACCGGTGCTTGTCGCCCTGGTCGCGCCTCAGCGACCCGATGGCGACGATCTCGGTGTTCACGGCCTCGGCGGTCTGCTGGGCGGGCAACATCAGCACGGGATGCGCGCTCGACTCGATGAGCACGCGGTGACCGTCTTCGACCAGCTTCTCTACAACCTTCGCGAAGCTGACGGGCCGGCGGGCGTTCTGGAACCAGTACTCGGCGTCGAGGCTCGCCGTGTCGATGCGCTCCGCCGTGACGGTCGAGTAGAACGGGATGCTGCCGGTCTGCGGCGTGATGTCCGCGAACAGCTCCAGGATCTGGTCGCGCAGCCGGTCGACCTGCGCGCAGTGCGAGGCGACCGTGCTGCCGATCACGCGGGCGCGGATGTCCTTGGCCGTGCAGCTCGCGACGAATGCTTCGAGTGCGGGAATCGCGCCGGCGACCGTGCAGGCGTGCGGGCTGTTGACGCCCGCGATCGCCAGTCCGTCCGGGAGCACGACTTCGGTGGCGGGCAACGCGATGCTGGCGACCGCGCCGTTGCCGACGAGCTCGTCCGCGAACAGCTGCGACCGCTTCACCACGATCTTCGCGGCCTGCTCCAGGCTGAGCGCACCGGCGATGTACGCGGCGGCGATCTCACCCTGCGAATGGCCGACGACCGCCGCGGGCTCGACCCCGTTCGCCCGCCAGGTCTGAGCCAGCGAGATCATGATCGCGAACAGCGCGGGCTGCAGAACCTCGATGCGCTCCAGCAGCTCCGCGTCGCCCTGGAGCGTGTCGATCACCGACCAGCCGACGTGCTCCGCGATCGCCCGGTCCGCCTCGCGCATCCACCGCGCGAACGTCTCGTCCTCGTCGAGCAGCTTCACCGCCATGCCGTGCCACTGGCTGCCCTGGCCGGGGAACACGAACACGGGGCCCGACTCCTGGCCTGCGATTCCTTCGACGACCTCGTCGCCGACGATCACCGCGCGGTGCTCGAACCTGCTCCTGCCGGCCAGCGAATACCCGACGTCGTTCGCCGGCACCCCGCGCTCGACCAGCGCCTTGATCCGCTCGACCTGGGCCCGCAGCGCTCCCGCCGACTTGGCCGAGATCGGCAGCGGCACCACACCACCTGCCTGACCTGCCTGACCTGCCTGGATCGATACGGGTTGGCCGGCCCCCTGGGGGGAGCCACCCCCCATCCCAATCATCTCAGGCAGGTCTGACAATTCCGGCGCCTCAAGGATGACGTGCGCGTTCGTGCCGCTGATGCCGAACGACGAGACGCCGGCGCGGCGCGGCCGATCGAGGGTCGGCCAGTCGCGCGACGAGGTGAGCAGCTCGACAGCGCCCGCGTCCCACTCGATGTGCGAGGAGGGCGCGGAGACGTGCAGCGTCTGCGGCAACACGCCGTGGCGCAGAGCCATGATCATCTTGATCACGCCCGCGACACCCGCGGCCGACTGGGTGTGGCCGATGTTCGACTTGATCGAGCCCAGGTAGAGCGGCTCGGCGCGCTCCTGCCCGTACACCGCGAGCAGCGCCTGCGCCTCGATCGGGTCGCCCAGAGACGTACCGGTGCCGTGCGCCTCAACGGCATCGACGTCCAGAGGCGACAGGCCCGCCGCGGCCAGAGCCGCGCGGATCACCCGTTGCTGCGAAGGTCCGTTCGGCGCGGTGAGGCCGTTCGACGCACCGTCCTGGTTGACCGCGGTGCCCTTCAGCACCGCGAGCACGTTGTGGCCGTTCCTGACGGCATCCGACTGCCGTTCCAGCACCAGCAGACCGACACCCTCGGAGAACCCGGTGCCGTCCGCGCCCTCGGAGAACGCCTTGCACCGCCCGTCCGACGAGACGCCGCGCTGCCGGGAGATCTCGATGAACGTCGCGGGCGTCGACATCACCGCGACACCACCGGCAAGAGCCAGCGACGACTCCCCCGTCCGCAGCGACTGCACGGCGAGGTGCATCGCGACCAGAGACGACGAACAAGCGGTGTCGATCGTGACGGCAGGACCTTCCAGACCGAGCACATAGGACACTCGTCCGGACGCGACCGACGGCGACGACCCGGTGCCGTGGTGGCCCTCGAACTCACCGCCGAGCAGCTGCGCGTAGTCGTTGTACATGACACCGGCGAACACACCGGTGTCGCTGCCCCGCAACGAAACCGGGTCGATCCCGGCGCGTTCGAAGGCCTCCCAGGCGGTTTCCAGCAGCAGGCGCTGCTGGGAGTCGGTGGCCAGGGCTTCCCGTGGCGACATGCCGAAGAACGCCGGGTCGAACTCCCCCGCGTCGTGCAGGAAGCCGCCGAGCCGCGTCGCAGAGGTGCCGATGTCGTTGCCGGAGAACAGCGAGTCGAGGTCCCAGCCGCGGTCGGACGGGAACTCGGAGATCGCGTCCGTGCCGTCGAGCACCAGCTGCCACAGGTCCTCCGGCGTCGAAACACCGCCGGGGAACCGGCACGCCATCCCGACGACGACGATCGGGTCGTCGTCCAGAACTCGTTTCGCGGCAACAACGACGTCGTCGCTGCCGAACAGCTCGTCGCGCAGGAAGGAAGCCAGCACGTGGGCGGTCGGGTAGTCGAACACCAGAGTCGCGGGGAGCCGCAGCCCGGTGACCGCGGTGAGCCGGTTGCGCAGGTCGACGGCGGTGAGCGAGTCGAAGCCGAGGTCGCGGAACGCCCGCCCGGCATCGAAGCTCTCCAGCGCCAGCACCGCGCTGACCTGCGCACGGATCAGGTCGAGCAGCGCGTCGAGGCGTTCCTGCGAGCCCAACGGCCGCAGCTTCGCGGCCAAGCCCGTCGCCGTGTCCGAACCGGCGACGGTGCGGCGTGCGCGAGTGCGGATCAGGCCGCGCAGCAACGAGGGAACGTCGCCCTGCGCCCGCAACGTCGCCAGGTCGAGGCGTGCGGGCAGCAGCACCGCTTCGCCGCTCGCGACGGCCGCGTCGAACAGCGCGGTGCCCTGGGACGGGGTGATCGGCGGCATTCCCGCGCGCACCAGGCGTTCCCGGTCGGCCTCGGTCAACGAGCCGGTGAGGCCGACGGTCGCTTCCCAGGTGCCCCAGGCCAGCGACACGGTGTTCGGCCGGTGCTGGGCGAGCGCGTCGAGGAACGCGTTGGCCGCGGCGTAGTTGCCCTGTCCCGCACCGCCGAGAATGCCCGCGGCGGACGAGAACAGCACGATCCTGGCCTCGGGCAACAACTCGTGCAGGTGCCACGCGGCGTCGACCTTGGGCCGCAGCACGATGTCGAGCTGCTCCGGCGTCAACGACTCGATCACGCCGTCGTCCAGCACGCCGGCGGTGTGCACGACCGACTTGACCGGGTGCTTCTTCAGCAACCTCTGCAAGGCCTTGCGGTCACTGACATCGCACTTGACGACCTTGACGGTCGCGTCAACCTCCCAGTCCGGCTTCTTGCCGCTGCGGCTGGCGAGGATCAGTTCCGTGACGCCGTGCTCGGCGACGAGGTGCTGTGCGATCACACCACCGAGCCCGCCACCACCGGTGATCAGCACCGGGCTTTCCCAAGTCGTCTGCTGTGCCGCCGCCGCACGTGCCAGGCGCGGTGCCTGCAGCTGGCCCTGCCTGATCCGCAACTGCGGTTCGTCCGCAGCAAGCGCTTGCGGCAGAACGGCATCGTCGTCGATGTCGGCCAGCACGAACCGGCCGGGGTGCTCGGTCTGCGCCGATCGCACCAGCCCCCACACCGCCTGCCCGGCCAGATCTCCCTCGCGCGTCACGAAAGCGAGCCGCTCGGCCCTCTCCGTCGTGATCCACTCCTGCAGCTTGGCGAGCACCCGCGCCGTCAGCGCCCGCGTCGACTCGATGACGTCGCCGTCGCCGACGACATGCTCCACGACCACGTTCTCGGCCGCGTCCTCAGGCAACGCGACCGGGCTCCACTCGATGCGGAACAACGAGTCACGTTCAACCTCGTTCTGCGGCAACGCGACTGGCCGCACGACGAGTGACTCGACCGTGGCGACAGGCTGTCCGGTGGTGTCGGCGAGCGCGATCTCCATCGTGTCACCGTTGGAGCGCAACCTCGCTCGCAGCTCCGTGGCGCCGGTGGCGTGCAGCGACACGCCTTCCCACGAGAACGGCAACCCGGCGCCGTCCTTCGCGAGCAACGCGGCGTGCAGTGCGGAATCGAGCAAAGCCGGGTGCAGACCGAATCCCGCGGTGTCCTGGGAGGTCGTCACTTCGGCGTAGACGTCGTCGCCGTCCCGCCACACCGCGCGCAGTCCCTGGAACGCGGGCCCGTACTCGAAGCCCATGTCCGCGAACCGCTCGTAAGCTCCTTCAACGTCAACGCTTTCCGCGTCAGGCGGCCACGTCGTCGCGTCGAAGTCACTGGCCGCGCTACCGGTCGACAGCGTGCCGGAGGCGTGCTCGATCCACGGCGCGTCGTCCTCAGTGCGGGAGTAGATCGTGACCGACCGGCTGCTTTCCGCTCCCCGCACCGCGACCTGCAGCTGCACCGATCCGTCGAGCACGAGCGGCGCGGAGATCGTGAGCTCGTCGAGCTTCTCGCAGCCGACCTCGTCGCCGGCCCGGACCGCCAGTTCCACGAACGCCGTGCCGGGGAACAGGATCGTGCCGCTGACCGCGTGATCCCGCAGCCACGGGTGCGAGCGCGCCGACAGCCTCGACGTGAACAGCACGTCCTCGCTGCCCGCGACGCTGACCGCCGCGCCGAGCAGCGGATGCTCGACCGCGCTGAGCCCGAGCCCGGACGGGTCGCCCGACCGGAGTTGCCCGGCGGGCCAGAACCGTTGCCGCTGGAACGCGTACGTGGGCAGGTCGATCAGCTTGCCGCCGGGGAAGTCCCACCTGACGTCGAGACCGCTGACGTGTGCCTGCGCGAGCGCCGTCAGCAGCTGCTTGTGGTCACCTTCGTTGCGCCTCAACGTTCCCAGCACGACCGCGTCGGTGTCCGCGGCGGTCTGCTCGACGCCGATCGTCAGCACCGGGTGCGCGCTCGGCTCGACGAAGAACCGGAAACCGTCGCGCAGCAAGGCGTTCGTGGCGTTCTGGAACTCGACGGTCTGCCGCAGGTTGGTGTACCAGTAGCCGGCGTCCATGATCGCGGTGTCGATCGGCTCGCCGGTCACCGTGGAGTACAAGGGGATCGTGCTCGTGCGGGGCTCGATGTTGGCGAGATCGCTGAGCACCCGCTCGCGGATCGCCTCGACCTGCGGCGTGTGCGACGCGTAGTCCACCGCGATCATCCGCGCCCGGACTTCCTTCTCGACGCACTCGGCCACGATCTCCGCCAGCGCCTCGACCTCGCCCGCGACAACGGTCGACCGCGGCCCGTTGACCGCCGCCACAGCCACCCGCTCGCCGTAACGCGCGATCAGCGGCCGCACCTCGTCGACGGGCAGCGACACCGACAACATGCCACCACGCCGCGACAACGCCTCGTCCACCGCCTGCGACCTGAGCGCCACCACGCACGCCGCGTCCCGCAGGCTCAACGCCCCCGCGACCGCCGCCGCCGCGATCTCACCCTGCGAATGCCCGACCACCGCCTGCGGCTCGACGCCGTATGAGCGCCACACCTCGGCCAGCGACACCATGACCGCCCACAGCACGGGCTGCACGACGTCGACCTGGTCCAGCTCCAGCTCGTCCCTGAGCACCTCGGTGAGCGACCAGCTGACGAACGGCCTCAGAGCCTCGTCGCACTCGGTGATCTTTTGCGCGAACACCTCGTTGGTCGCCAGCAGGTCGCGCCCCATGCCGACCCATTGCGAACCTTGGCCGGGGAACACGAAGACGGCCTTGCCCGTGGTCCCTACGTGCCCGGTGACCACGTCGTCGCCGATGATCACCGCGCGGTGGTCGAAGCTCGCCCGCGCGGCCAGCGTGAACCCGACGTCGATCGCGTCCGCGTCCACTGCCTTGACCCGCTCGATCTGGGCCTCGAGCGCGTCCGCCGACTTCGCCGACACCAGCCACGGCACAGTGCCGCCTGCATGATCCGACTGGTGTCCTGAACCCGCGTCGCCCGCAGAACCTGCCGGGTGCCCTGATCCCGCGTCGCGCGCGGAGCCCGCCTGATGCGCTGGACCCGCGTCGCCCGCAGAACCCGCCTCATGCGCTGAACCGGCGTCGCTCGCCGAACCCGCCTGGCGCCCCGAACCCGCGTCGCCCGCAGAACCCGCCTGGTCCGCAACGTCGGCCTGGCCCGCCGCGTCCGCCTGGATCGATACGGGTTGGCCGACCCCCTGGGGGGATCCACCCCCCATCCCAATCATCTCAGGCAGGTCTGACAATTCCGGGGCTTCCAGGATGACGTGCGCGTTCGTGCCCGAGACGCCGAACGACGAGACACCAGCACGACGCGGACGAGAGACCGCGGGCCACGGGCGAGACGACGTCAGCAGCTCGACGTCGCCTGCCTCCCAGTCGACGTGCGACGACGGCTCCGTGACGTGCAGAGTGCGCGGCAGCACGCCGTGGTGCAGCGCCTGCACCATCTTGATCACGGACGCGACACCGGCCGCGGCCTGCGAGTGGCCGATGTTCGACTTGATGGAACCCAGCAGCAGAGGCTCAGCGCGGTCCTGGCCGTAGGTCGCGAGCAGAGCCTGCGCCTCGATCGGGTCTCCCAGCGGAGTGCCGGTGCCGTGCGCTTCCACCGCGTCGACATCGGCGACCGACAAGCCTGCCGAGGCCAGCGCCGCGCGGATGACGCGTTGCTGCGACGGGCCGTTGGGTGCGGTGAGGCCGTTCGACGCGCCGTCCTGGTTGACCGCGGAGCCGCGCACGACCGCGAGGATCCGGTGCCCGTTGCGCAGGGCGTCCGACTGGCGTTCCAGCACGACCTGGCCGATGCCCTCGGCCCAGCCCACGCCGTCAGCAGAGTCCGAGAACGCCTTCGAACGGCCGTCCTCGGAAACACCGCGCTGCCGGGAGAACTCGATGAACGTCGACGGCGTGGACATCACCGTCACACCACCGGCCAGAGCGAGCGAGCACTCCCCCGACCGCAGCGACTGGATCGCCCAGTGCATCGCGACGAGCGACGACGAGCAGGCCGTGTCGACGGTGACCGCCGGGCCCTCGAAGCCGAACACGTAGGACACGCGGCCGGAAGCGACGCTGCCCGCGCTGCCCTGTCCCTGGTGGCCTTCCATGTCGCCGCCACCGACGACGGACTGGTAGTCGTTGTACATCAAGCCGGTGAACACGCCGGTCGCGCTGCCCCGCAACGAGGTCGGGTCGATACCCGCCCGTTCCAAGGCCTCCCAGGCGGTTTCCAGCAGAAGGCGCTGCTGCGTGTCCGTCGCGAGCGCCTCCCGCGGCGACATGCCGAAGAACGACGGATCGAACTCGGCCGCGTCGTGCAGGAAGCCACCCGAGCGCGTGTAGGAGGTGCCGATGTGGTCGGGATCCGGGTGGTAGAGGCCTTCGAGGTCCCAGCCGCGGTCGGACGGGAAGCCGGTGACGGCGTCGACCTCGTCGATCACCAGCTGCCACAGCTCTTCCGGCGTGGTCACGCCGCCGGGGTAACGGCAGGCCATGCCGACGATCACGATCGGATCGTCCGAAGTGGACACCCCCGGCACCACGGGCAGCGCTGGCGACACCGCTCCGAGCAGCTCGTCGCGCAGGTAGGAGGCCAACGCACTCGACGTCGGGTAGTCGAAGATCAACGTCGCAGGCAGGCGGATACCTGTGGCAGCGGTCAGCCGGTTGCGCAGCTCGACCGCCGTCAGCGAGTCGAAACCGAGGTCGCGGAACTGCTGCGCCGCGTCGACCGCCTGCGCACCACCATGCCCGAGAACTCCGGCCACCTCGACGCGAACAACGTCGAGCAGCGCTTCCAGCCGGTCGGCCTCGGACAACGCCGAGAGCCGCGAGACGAGCGTGACAGCGGTGTCGGAACCCGCGACGGAACGCTTCGAGCGCGTCCGGACCAGGCCGCGCAACACCGGCGCCACCTCGCCCTTGGCCCGCAGCACCGCGAGGTCGAGACGGAACGGCGCCAGCGCTGCGCCACCGTGTGCGACTGCCATGTCGAACAGTTCGACGCCCTGCTCCACCGAGATCGGCGGCATGCCTGCGCGGCGCATTCGTTCGAAGTCCACTTCGGACAGATGCCCGGCCATGCCTCCTTCCCAGGCACCCCAGGCGAGCGAGACGGCGTTCGGCCGCTGCGAGGCGAGGGCGTCGAGGAACGCGTTGGCCGCCGCGTAGTTGCCCTGACCCGCGCTGCCGAGCGTGCCGGCCACCGACGAGAACAGCACGAACCTCGCCTCGGGCAACAACTCGTGCAGGTTCCAGGCCGCGTCGACCTTGGGCCGCAGGACGTCCGACACCCGCTCAGGCGTCAACGACTCGATCACGCCGTCATCCAGCACACCCGCGGCATGCACGACCGCCTTGACCGGATGCTTCTTCACAAGCTTCTGCAGCGCCTTGCGGTCGCTGACGTCGCATTTCGCGACGGTGACCCGAGCATCGAGCTCATCAACCCACTGAGGCTTCTCACCGCGCCTGCTGACCAGCACCAGCTCGTCAACACCTTGCGCGACAAGGTGTTTCGCGATGACACCGCCCAGGCCACCGGTGCCGCCGGTGATCAGCACGGGCCCCTGCCACGTCACCTCGCGCCGCGCCGCCGTCGCCCGTGCCAGTCGGGCTGCCTTCACGACCCCGTCTCGGATGATCAGCTCGGGTTCGTCGATGCCCAGCGCTCGCGGCACGAGCTCGCCGGAGTCGGTGTCGATGATGCCGAACCGGCCGGGATGCTCGGTCTGCGCCGTCCGCACCAGACCCCGCACGGCCGCGCCCGCCAAGCAGTCCATGCCGGTGACGAACACCAGCTTCTCCGGCCGCTCCTGGGCGATCCACTCCTGCAACCGCGCCAACGCCTGTGCGACAAGGGTGTGCGTCGCCTCGACGACCTCTCCCTCCGCGACAACGTGCTCCACCACCACGTCGGCCGCGGGCTCGGCGGGCAGCTCGACCTCGACCCAGCCGAGCTCGAACAACGAGTCGCGGTCCACAGTGGTCAGCTGCTCGGCGGACACCGCCCGCACCACCAGAGCGTCCACCGACGCCACGGGCGCGCCGGCGGTGTCGGCCAGCGCGATCGCGATGCTGCTGGCGTTTCGGGTCAGCTTCACGCGCAACGCCGTCGCACCGGTCGCGTGCAGCGACACGCCTTCCCACGAGAACGGCAGCCCAGCGCCATCGTCGACGAGCAGCGCGGCGTGCAGTGCCGAGTCGAGCAACGCCGGGTGCAGGCCGAACCCGCCGGCCGCCGCCCCCTCGGGCAGCGCGACCTCGGCGAACACCGTGTCACCGTCCCGCCACGCCGCCCGCAGCCCCTGGAACGCGGGCCCGTACTCGAACCTGTTCTCAGCGAACCGCTCGTAGGCGTCCGCGACGTCGATCGCCTCCGCACGCGGCGGCCACTCGCCGACCTCGGCGATCACAGCACCGGACCCCAGCACACCGGTGGCGTGCTCGGTCCACGGTTCGTCGACCGCCGACTCCTGCCGGGAGTAGATGGTGATCGACCGGCTGCCGTTCGCCGAATCGTCCTCCGGCACTCCCACGATCAGCTGAACCTGGACACCACCTGTCTCCGGCAGCACCAACGGCGCCGCGAGCGTCAGCTCTTCGACGCGATCAAGACCGACCTCGTCCGCCGCCCGCACCGCCAGCTCGACGAGCGCCGCGCCCGGCACGAGCACCGCGCCGTGCACCGTGTGGTCGGCCAGCCACGACCGCCGGGACAGCCGCGCCGTGAACAGGTAGCCCGCTCCCCCGGCGAGCTCGACGGCCGCCCCGAGCAACGGGTGCTCCACCGCACCCAGACCCGCCGACCGGACATCCGACCTGGCCGTCGTCTCCGGCCAGAACGACTGGTGGTCGAACGCATACGTGGGTACGTCAACCCGTCGACCGCCTGTATACAGCTGCGCCCAATCAACATTGATTCCGTCAACGTGTACTTGACTGAGTGCAGTCAACATTGATTCAACATCGGACATGTTGCGCGTCAACGTCGGAATCAACCCGTCAACCATCGCCGTCAACTGCGCATCAGGCCCGACCTCGACCACCGTCACGTCACCCAGCCGAGTGACGTTGTCGTGGAATCGGACCACGTCACGCACGTGGTTGACCCAGTAGTCGACGTTGTTCACTTGTCCGGATGTTGACATGCGGACAAGCGGCTCGTGGAACGTCAGGCCGCTGATCGCCTCGCGGAAGTCGTCGAGCATCGGCTCCATCAACGGCGAGTGGAACGCGTGGCTGACCTTCAGCCGCTTGTTCTTCCACCGCTCCGCGATGGCGAGCACGTCTTCTTCAACGCCCGCGATCACCACGGACCGAGGCCCGTTGACCGCGGCAATGGACACGCCATCAGTCAGGTGCGCGCGCACCTCTTCTTCGGAAGCAATGACCGACACCATCGCGCCGCCGGTCGGCAACGCCTGCATCAGCGACGCACGCGTCCTCACGAGCCGGCAGGCGTCTTCGAGGCTCAACACCCCAGCGACGTGCGCGGCCGCGATCTCGCCGATCGAGTGCCCGGCCACCTGCGCGGGCTTCACACCGAACGACTCCAGCAACCGGTACAGCGCGACCTGGACCGCGAAGATCGCAGGCTGCGTGGTCCCGGTCTGGTTCAGCGCGTCGGCATCGTCGCCCCACATGACCTCGCGCACGCCTTGGAGGTGCTCCAACACCTCGTCCAACGCGCTCGCGAACACCGGGAACGCCTCGTACAGGTCCCGCCCCATGCCGAGCCGCTGCGACCCCTGCCCGGAGAAGACGTACGCGAGCGGCCTCCCGCTCACCGCCCCCTTGGCCACAACCTGCCCGCCGAGCACCACAGCCCGCTGGTCGAACTCGGTCTTCAACGCGAGCGAGTACCCGATGTCGCAAGGATCGCCCTCCAACCGCAGCACGCGCTCGACCTGGGCGTCCAGCGAGGTCGCCGACTTCGCTGACACCACCCAAGGCGTCGGAAGCGATCCCGACTGGAGAGGCGCCGAGTTGTCCACAGGTTCGGGAAGTGGGGTTGCGGCTTCGAGGATCACGTGGGCGTTGGTGCCCGAGACGCCGAACGACGAGACACCGGCGCGGCGCGGGCGGGAGACCAAGGGCCACGAGGTGGCCGAGGTGACCAGGGTGATGTCGCCGGCCTCCCAGTCCACGTGGGTGGAGGGCTCGTCGACGTGGAGCGTGGCCGGGACAAGGCCGTGGTGCATCGCGTGGACCATCTTGATCACACCCGCGACGCCCGCGGCGGCCTGGGAGTGGCCGATGTTGGACTTGATGGAGCCCAGCAGCAGCGGCGACGGACGGTCTTGTCCGTAGGTCGCCAGCAAAGCCTGCGCCTCGATCGGGTCGCCCAGAGTGGTGCCGGTGCCGTGGGCTTCCACAACGTCCACATCGGACGCCGACAGGCCCGCGGAGGCCAGGGCGGAGCGGATCACGCGTTGCTGGGAGGGGCCGTTCGGGGCGGTGAGGCCGTTCGAGGCGCCGTCCTGGTTGATCGCGGAGCCGCGGACGACCGCCAAGATCGTGTGGCCGTTGCGGAGAGCGTCGGACCGGCGCTCCAGCACGAGGAGGCCGACGCCCTCGGACCAGCCCACGCCGTCGGCCGTGTCGGAGAACGACTTGCAGCGGCCGTCGGCGGAGAGACCGCGCTGGCGCGAGAACTCGACGAACGTGGACGGCGTGGACATCACGGTCACGCCGCCGGCCAGGGCAAGGGAGCACTCGCCGTTGCGGAGGGCTTGAGACGCCAGGTGCAGTGCGACCAAAGAAGAGGAGCAGGCTGTGTCGACCGTGACCGCCGGGCCCTCGAAGCCGAAGTTGTAGGAGACGCGACCGGACGCGAACGTGCCGGCGCTGCCCATGCTCTGGTAGCCCTCGAACTCGCTGCCGCTGATCACGACCGAGTAGTCGGTGTACATGACGCCGGCGAACACTCCCGTCGCGCTGCCGCGCAGGGAAACCGGGTCGATGCCCGCGCGTTCCAGCGACTCCCAGGCGGTTTCCAGCAGAAGGCGTTGCTGGGAGTCGGTGGCCAGAGCCTCACGCGGGGACATGCCGAAGAACGCCGGGTCGAACAACGGGGCGTCGTGCAGGAACCCGCCGGAACGCGTGTACGAGGTGCCGATGTGGTCGGGATCGGGGTGGTAGAGGGAGTCGACGTCCCAGCCGCGGTTGGACGGGAAGTCCGTCACGGCGTCGACGCCGTCGACCACGAGGCGCCACAGGTCTTCCGGCGACGACACGCCTCCGGGGTAGCGGCAGGCCATGCCGACGATGACAATCGGGTCGTCGGAGACCTCGGAGCGCGCCTCGACGGGCACGGCCGTGTCGGAGCCGAAGAGTTCGTCGCGCAGGTAGGAGGCCAGCACGCCCGCGTTCGGGTAGTCGAAGATCAGCGTGGCGGGCAGGCGCAGGCCGGTGACGGACGTGAGCTGGTTGCGGAGCTCGACGGCGGTCAGCGAGTCGAAGCCGAGTGACTGGAACGCGCGGCCGGGGTCGATCTCGTCGGTGCCCGCGTGGCCGAGGACCGCGGCGACCTGGCCGCGCACGAGGTCCAGCAACGCTTCCAGGCGGCCGTACTCGTCCAGTCCGGCGAGGCGGCCGGCCAGCGAGGCGGCGGACGACGAACCGGCGACCACACGGCGCGTGCGGGTCTTGATCAGGCCGCGCAGCATCGGCGGGACGTCACCGCGGCCGCGCAGCACCGGCAGGTCGAGGCGGACCGGAACCGCGTTGCCGCTGCCTGCGGCGTCGAACAGTTCGAGGCCCTGCTCGACGGTGAGGCCGGGGATTCCGGTGCGCGCCATGCGTTCCGCGTCGGCACCGGACAGCATGCCCGCGATCCAAGGGCCCCACGCGAGCGACGTGCCGGGCAAACCGTGGGCGCGACGGTGTTCCATGAGCGCGTCGAGGAACGCGTTGGCAGCGGCGTAGTTGCCCTGGCCCGCGGTGCCGATGGTGCCCGCCACGGACGAGAACACCACGAAAGCGTCGAGGTCCGAGGTGAGTTCGTGCAGGTGCCAGGCCGCGTCGACCTTGGGGCGCAACACGGTGTCGACGCGGTCGGGCGTCAGCGACTCCACGATGCCGTCGTCGAGAACACCGGCGGTGTGCACGACGGCGCGAACTTCATGGCGCGCCAACAGGTCGGCAACAGCGGCCCGATCAGAGACGTCGCACGCCTCGACGGTCACCTGAGCGCCCAACGCTTCCAGGTCCGCGACGTCGGCCTCACCTCGCCGCGACACGAGCAGCAGGTCGCGGACGCCGTGTGTGGTGACGAGGTGGCGGGCGATCACCAGGCCAAGACCGCCGGTGCCACCGGTGATGAGAACCTTGCCCTGCCAGGAGAATCCGTCGGTGGGAGCCGATCGGGCCAGCCGGGGTACCGATGCTTCGCCGTCACGCCAACGAATCTGGGGCTCGTCCAGCGCGAACACGTGCGCCGGAACGTCGCCATCCGACTCGACCAGGACGAAACGGCCTGGGTGCTCGGTCTGCGCCGACCGCACCAGTCCCCACACCGCGGCCGCGCCCAGGTCACCAGGACGCGTGACGAACGCGAGGCGGTCCTGGCGCTCGTCCGCGATCCACTGCTGCAGGCGGGCGAGGACCCATGCGGTGAGTGAGTGCGCGGATTCCAGTGGGCCACCGTCGGACACCACAAGCTCGACTTCGACCTCGGCGGTCTCGGTGGGCAGCGCGACGGGCGTCCAGTCGACGTGGAACAACGCCTCGCGCGCGATTCCGGAGTCCGCGGCGAGTGGACGAGTGACGAGGGAGTCGACCGACACGACGGGTGTGCCGTCGGGATCCGTTGCCACGACGGCGAAAGACTCGCCCTGGGGGCGGATTCGCACCCGCAGCGCGGAAGCACCGGTCGCGTGGAGGGACACTCCCTCCCACGCGAAGGGCATGCCGCCCTCGGACGTGGTGAGGTCGGCGGCGTGCAGAGCGGCGTCGAGCAGCGCGGGGTGCAGGCCATAACGGTCCGGGTCGTCGATGGCGACCTCGGCGTAGACGTCGTCGCCGAGCCTCCACGCCGCGCGCAGGCCCTGGAACGACGGCCCGTACGCGAAGCCTTTGTCCGCGAACCGCTCGTAGAACCCTTCCAGCGCAATCGCTTCCGCACCGGCAGGAGGCCAGACAGTGGTGTCGAACGTCTGCGTTGTGCCGGACGCGAGCAAACCGGTGCAGTGCTCCAGCCACGGTGTGTCCTGGTCGAGGCGCGAGTAGACCGCGATGGAACGCCGGTTCCCCTCGAGTACTCCGACGGCGACCTGAATCTGCACGGGGTCGTTGAGGACCAGCGGTGCCGACAGCGTCAGCTCGTCGAGGCGGTCGAGGCCGAGCTCGTCGCCCGCGCGCAATGCGAGTTCGACGAAAGCCGTTCCGGGCAACAGGATCCGGCCGCCGACGACGTGGTCCGCGAGCCAGGGCTGCGTCCCGATCCTGCTGGTGAACAGCACGCCCTGTCCGTCGGCGAGCTCGACCGCCGCGCCGAGCAGCGGGTGGCCGACCGCGGTGAGGCCGAGGCTGGACGCGTCGGCGTTCTTGGTGGTCGACGGCCAGAAACGCTGCCGCTGGAACGCGTACGTCGGCAGGTCGACCCTGTTCCCGCCCTCGTGGAACGGCGTCCAGTCGACCTCGGTGCCTTCGACGTGCAGGCGGGCGAGCGCGGTGATGAGCGCGTGGGCTTCGGGGCGGTCTTTGCGCAACGTCGGGACGCCGCCTTGGACCAGCGCCGACAGCACTCCGTCCGGGCCGATCTCCAGGAACCTCTTGTCGCCCAGGCTCGTCACGGCGTCGTGGAAGCGGACCGTGTCGCGGACGTGGCGAACCCAGTACTCGGCGTTCGCGGCGTCTTCGAGGCCGGGGATGGTCGGGGCGTGGAAGGTCAGGGTGCTGATGGCGGCGCGGAAGTCGTCGAGCATCGGGTCCATCAGCGGCGAGTGGAACGCGTGGCTGACCTGGAGCTGCTTCGTCTTGCGATCGTGGAATCGTTCAACGATCCCACGAACCTCTTGTTCAACGCCCGCGAGGACGAGCGCCGACGGTCCGTTGATCGCCGCGATCGAGACGCCGTGCGTGAGGTGCGGCGTGACTTCGGTTTCGGTGGCCTGCAGCGCGATCATCACGCCACCTGGTGGCAGCGCCTGCATGAGCCGGGCGCGCGCTTCGACGAGAGTGCAGGCGTCTTCGAGGCTGAACACACCCGCGATGTGCGCGGCGGCGATCTCGCCGATGGAGTGGCCGGCGAGGTGGTCCGGCGTGACACCGAACGACTCGACCAGGCGGTAGAGCGCCACCTGGAGCGCGAAGAGCGCGGGCTGTGCGTTGCCGGTCTGGTTCAGGGCTTCGGCGTCGTCGCCCCACATCACCGCTTGCACGTCGAGGTGCCGGGCGACCTCGTCGAACGCCGCGCGGAACACCGGGAACGCCTCGTACAGCTCCTTGCCCATGCCGAGCCGCTGCGAGCCCTGGCCGGTGAACAGCATGGCGAGCTGCTTCTCGGACACGGTGCCGCGCGCGATCTCCGTGCCGTCGAGGAGCACCGCGCGGTGATCGAACAACGCGCGCGCGGCCAGCGAATGGGCGACGTCCTTCGCGTCCGCTGCCACGTCCGCGAACTGCGTGATCTGGCCGGTGAGCGCGGCATCCGTCTTGGCCGAGACGAGCCACGGCACCGGGCCGCTCGCCTGACCCGCGCCGCCCGCCTGACCCGCGTGGCCCGCGCCGCTCGCCTGGATCGATACGGGTTGGCGGGCCCCCTGGGGGGAGCTACCCCCCATCCCAATCATCTCAGTCGGGTCTGACAATTCCTGGCCGTCGGGCACGGGCGGCGCCTCGACGATCAGGTGCGAGTTGGTGCCCGAGACACCGAACGACGAGATGCCGATGCGGCGCGGACGGTCGGCGGCGGGCCACGGGGTCGCGGAGGTCAACAGCGACACGGCGCCGGCGGACCAGTCGACGTGCGACGACGGTGAGGTGATGTGGAGGGTGCGGGGCAGGACGCCGTGGTGCATCGCCTGCACGGCCTTGATCACCGAGGCGACGCCCGCCGCTGCCTGGGTGTGGCCGATGTTGGACTTGATCGAGCCGATGTAGAGCGGGACGGAGCGGTCCTGACCGTAGGTGGCGATCAGGGCGGCGGCCTCGATCGGGTCGCCCAGGGTGGTGCCGGTGCCGTGTGCTTCCACCGCATCGACGTCGGCGAAGGACAGACCGGCGGAGGCCAGGGCCGCGCGGATCACGCGTTGCTGGGAGGGGCCGTTCGGGGCGGTCAGGCCGTTCGAGGCGCCGTCCTGGTTGACGGCCGAGCCGCGCAGCAGGCCGAGAACCGGGTAGCCGGAGGCAAGAGCGTCGGACAACTTCGCCAGCACGAGCATGCCCGCGCCCTCGGACCAGCCCACGCCGTCGGCCGAGTCGGAGAAGGCCTTGCAGCGGCCGTCGGAAGCCAGACCGCGCTGCAGCGTGAACTCGATGAACGAGTTCGGGGTGGCC
This sequence comes from Lentzea sp. NPDC051838, assembly GCF_040681245.1. Lineage (NCBI taxonomy): Bacteria > Bacillati > Actinomycetota > Actinomycetes > Pseudonocardiales > Pseudonocardiaceae > Lentzea > Lentzea sp. NPDC051838. The sequence goes on along the minus strand of NZ_JBFAYI010000003.1, from coordinate 325,307 downwards.
ATGATCGTCACGCCACCCGCCAGCGCCAGCGAGCACTCGCCGGAACGCAGAGCCTGCATGGCCAGGTGCATCGCGACGGAAGACGAGGAGCAAGCCGTGTCGACGGAGACCGCGGGACCCTCGAAGCCGAAGGTGTAGGACAGGCGGCCGGACAGGACGGACGCGATGAGGCCGGTGGAGGCGTGCCCGTCGCCGTCCACCGAGACCAGATCGGCGTAGTCCTGTCCGTTCGTTCCCACGAAGACGCCGGTGGCGGACCCGCGCAACGCCGAAGGATCGAAACCCGCCCGCTCCAGGGCTTCCCAGGTGAGCTCCAGCATCATGCGCTGCTGCGGGTCCATGCCGAGGGCCTCGCGCGGCGAGATGCCGAAGAAGTCGGCGTCGAAAGCGGCGAGATCACTCAGGAACCCGCCCTCCTGCGCCAAGGAGCTCGTGCGCAACGAAGAGAGGTCCCAGCCGCGGTCGGTGGGGAACGGGGAGACCACGTCCCGCTCGCCGGCCACCACCTCCCACAGCTGTTCGGGAGTGACCACCCCGCCCGGGAAGCGGCACGACATGCCCACGATCGCGATGGGCTCGCTGTGCTTCTGCTCCAGCTCGAGGACGCGTTCACGAGCCCGGCGCAACTCGACCGTGACTCGCCTCAGGTAGTCGGCAACCTTGTCCTGCTGCTCTTCCTGCACTGGTCCGTCCTCATTTCGTGCGGGCAAACACTGCGAACTACGAGAGGTCGAGCAACTCGTCGTCGATGATGTTCAGGAGGTCCTCGACGGAGACGGAGCGGATGTCGTCGTCCGAAGTGGACACAGGCTTCTTCAACCGCGCCAGCAGCTTCTCCAGGCGCTCGCGGATCACGTCGCGGTCGTCAGAAGACGACGCCAGCGCAGCCTCGAAGCGGGTCAACTCGGCCAAGGCGGAGCCGTCGACGGAAGAAGAAAGACCGGACAGCAGGTGCTCGGCGACCAGGCGCGGCGTCGGGTAGTCGAACACCAGCGCCGACGGCACCGGCAGGCCCGTCGCGGCCTTCAGGCGGTCGCGCATCTCCACGGCGGTCAGCGAGTCGAAACCCTGGTCGCGGAACGCTTTCTCGGCGTTGATCGACTCGACGCCCGTGTGCCCCAGCACCGCGGCGGCCTCGGAGCGAACGAGATCCAGCAGCACGCGCGACCGGTCGGCCTCGGACAGGCCGGCGAGCTTCTCCTGCAACGCCACCTCGGCACCGGCGACGTCCGCGTCCGCCGACAACGCCTCGACGACCTCGGGAATCGACGAGAACAGCGGGGACGGGCGGGACGCGGTGAAGCCCGGCGCGAAGCGAGCCCAGTCGGTGTTCGTGACGGTCAGAACCGTTTCGCCGTCGGAGACCGCCTGCACCAGTGCGGTCAGAGCCAGCTCGGGGTCCATGGGCAGCACGCCGTGACGGCGCAGCTGGTCGTAGGCCTCGGGATCGGTCGCCATGCCCGCCTCGGCCCACGCGCCCCACTGCAGCGACGTCGCCACCAGCCCCTGGCCACGACGGAACTGCGCCAAGCCGTCCAGGTAGGCGTTCGCGGCCGAGTACGCGGGCTGGCCGCCACTGCCCCACGCCGCCGCACCCGACGAGAACAGCACGAACGCGTCGAGGTTCCCGGTCAGCTCGTGCAGATGGCGGGCGGAGACCATCTTGGCGCGCAACAACTCTTCGAGCTGGTCAGCGGTCAGTTCCAGCAACGGAGCGTCGCCGGAGTCGATGCCCGCGCAGTGCACGACGGCCGTCAGATCGGGGTGACGGCTCAAAAGCTCTTCGAGAGCCGCACGATCGGCCACGTCGCAGGCCTCGACCGACACCTCGGCACCGAAGCCCTCCAGCTGCGCCGTCAGATGCTCCACACCAGGAGTCAGCGGACCTCGGCGCGAGGTCAGGACGATGTGCGACGCACCCCGGGCAGCGACGGCACGTGCCACGAAACCGCCCAGCGCACCGGTTCCGCCCGTGATCAGCACGGTGCCGGACGGAGCCCAGTCCTCTCCGTGCTCGCCACGCGGCGCGGGCACCAAGCGGCGAGCGAACACGCCGTTGCCGCGCACCGCGATCTGGTCCTCACCCAATGAGTTCGTCAACGCAGCCTGCAGACCCTGGGCGATCTGGGTGTCCACGCTGCCCGGCAGGTCGATCAGCCCACCCCAGCGACGTGGCAGCTCCAAAGCGGCCACCCGGCCCATGCCCCACAACGCGGTCTGCACCGGCGACGTCACGATGTCGCCGTGCCCGGTCGACACAGCACCCCGCGTCACCGTCCACAACGGAGCGTCGATCGCCGTCTGCAACAGCGACAACGTGTCGAACAACGCGGAGTCGGCAACACCGAGCAGCGACACGACGCCCGTGAACTCGCGGCCTGCCAGTGAAGCGACCTTGTCCAGCGGCACCGCGACCCCGCCGAGGATCTCCACGACGTCGCGAGTCCAGGTGTCCTGCTCCCCCGGCGGCACGACGACCAGCCAGGAACCGGAGAACGCGCCCGACAACGACAGCCGGTGCCACGACTCCCGGAACCGCCACGAATCCACAATGGACTGCGAACGCTGCCGGGTCCGCCAGGACGACAGAGCCGGCACCACGGCCGCGGCCACCTCGGGGTCGAGGTCGAGCACGGACGCCAGCTCGTCGTTCTCCACCAGCTGCCAGAACGCCGCGTCGAGCGGATCGGCCTTGCCGACCGCGACCTCGGGCTCCGGCCAGAACCGCGACCGCTGGAACGCGTACGTCGGCAGGTCGACCCGCGCCGCACCCGTGCCCTCGAAGAGCCGGGACCAGTCGACCGGCACACCAACAACGTGCAGGCGCGCCAACCCGGACACGAACGAAGCCTCCTCGGGCCGTTCGCGACGCAGCACCGGCACGACAGCGGTGTCCAGCGGAACAGCGCCGGTCTCGGTCATCTCCGCGACCAACGCCGACAGCACGCCGTCAGGGCCGAGCTCCAGGAACGCGGAGACTCCCTGACGCCCCAACGCCCGCACGCCGTCGGAGAACCGCACGGCCTCACGCACGTGCCGCACCCAGTACTCCGGCGAGGTCAGCTGTTCGCGCACGGCGAGCTGCCCGGTCACGTTCGACACGACCGGGATCTGCGGCTCGGAGAACGACAGGCCCTCGACGACCGCGCGGAACTCGTCCAGCATCGGGTTCATCAAGGGCGAGTGAAACGCATGGCTCACCGTGAGACGCTTAGTCTTCCGGTCCGCGAACCGCTCCACGACCGCCTCGACGGCTTGCGTGGTTCCCGCGACCACGACCGAGCGCGGCCCGTTCACCGCCGCGATCGAGACCTCGTCGCTGAGGTGCGGCAGCACTTCCTCCTCGGTGGCCTGCACCGCCACCATCGCGCCGCCCGACGGCAACGCCTGCATCAGCCGCGAGCGCGCGTCCACCAACCGGCACGCGTCCTGCACCGAAAGCACTCCGGCCACGTGCGCGGCGACGATCTCGCCGATCGAGTGCCCACCCACGAAGTCCGGCCGGACACCGAACGACTCGGCCAGCCGGTACAGGGCGGTTTCGATCGCGAACAACGCCGGCTGCGTGTAGCGGGTCGCGTTCAGCGCCTCGACGTCGTGGCCCCACATGACGTCCCGCAGCGAGACGTCGAGGTGCTCCAGCACCGCGTCGAAAGCATTGGCGAACACCGGGAACCGCTCGTACAGCTCACGTCCCATGCCGAGCCGCTGCGAACCCTGCCCGCTGAACAGCACGGCGAGCGGCCGCTCCGACGCAACCCCGCGCGCGACCTCGGCACCGTCGAGGAGCACCGCGCGGTGGTCCAGCCGCGCCCGTGTCGACACCAGCGACGCGGCGATGTCCAGAGCCGGAGCTTCGACGGCCCGGATCCGCGCGATCTGCGCTTCCAACGCCGTCGCCGACTTCGCCGACACCACCCACGGCACCGCGCGGCCTGCCTCGCCCCGGCCGCTCGCCTGGATCGATACGGGTTGGCGGGCCCCCTGGGGGGATCCACCCCCCATCCCAATCATCTCAGGCAGGTCTGACAATTCCGGCGCCTCGAGAATGACGTGCGCGTTCGTACCCGAGACACCGAACCCGGACACGGCCGCCCGCCGCTCCCGCGACACCTCCGGCCAGGGCTGGTCCGACGTCAGCAGCTCGACCCGGCCGGTCCCCCACTCGACGTGCGAAGACGGCGAGGTGACGTGCAACGTGCGCGGCAGCACACCGTGCCGCAACGCCATCACCATCTTGATCACGCCTGCAACACCCGCCGCGGCCTGTGTGTGCCCGAGGTTCGACTTCACCGACCCCAGCCACAGCGGCACGGACCGGTCCTGACCGTAGGTCGCGAGCAACGCCTGCGCCTCGATCGGGTCGCCCAACGTCGTGCCGGTGCCGTGCGCTTCCACCACATCAACGTCCGAAGTGGACAAACCAGCGGACGCAAGCGCTTGCCGGATCACGCGCTGCTGCGACGGACCGTTCGGCGCGGTCAGTCCGTTCGACGCGCCGTCCTGGTTGATCGCCGAACCGCGCAGCACGGCCAGCACGGTGTGACCGTTGCGGCGAGCGTCCGACAACCGCTCCAGTACCACCAGGCCGGCGCCTTCGGACCAACCGGTGCCATCGGCGGAATCGGAGAAAGCCTTGCAGCGGCCATCAGCGGAAAGCCCGCCCTGGCGCGAGAACTCCACGAACGTCTGCGGCGTCGACATGATCGTCACGCCACCGGCCAGGGCCAGCGACGACTCGCCCGACCGCAACGACTGCGCGGCCCAGTGCAGTGCGACCAAAGAAGAAGAACAGGCGGTGTCGACCGTGACGGCCGGGCCCTGCAGACCCAGCGTGTAGGCGACGCGGCCCGACACCACGCTGCCCGCCGTGCCGGTCGTCCAGTACCCCTCGGTGCCGGCGGGCGCGTCCAGCAGCCCGGCACCGTAGTCGTGGTACATCACGCCCGCGAACACGCCGCCGTTGGTGCCGCGCAACGACGCCGGATCGATGCCCGCCCGTTCCAGAGCCTCCCACGACACCTCCAGCAGCAAGCGCTGCTGCGGGTCCATCGCGAGCGCCTCCCGCGGCGAGATCCCGAAGAACTCCGCGTCGAAGTCCGCGGCGTCGTGCAGGAAGCCGCCCGAGCGCGTGTGCGAGGCGCCGTCGAACAGCTTCTCCAGATCCCAGTTGCGGTCCGTCGGGAACGGCGACATGACGTCCGCACCCGACATCACGAGCCGCCACAGGTCCTCCGGCGACGCGACGCCGCCGGGATAACGGCAGGCCATGCCGACGATCGCGATCGGCTCGTCCGGCAACGCACGCACGATCTCCGAGGAAACAACAGCACGCTCACCCAGCAGTTCGGCCCTTAAGTGCCGGGCCAGCACCACCGGCGTCGGGTAGTCGAACGCGACCGGCGCCGACAGGTGCAAGCCCGTCGCGGCGGTCAGCCGGTTGCGCAGGTCGACAGCGGTCACCGAGGTCAGACCGAGCTCGCGGAACGTCTTCTTCGACTCCGCCCGCTCGGTACCGGTCAGCCCGAGCACGCCCGCGACCTCGGTGCGCACCAGGTTGAGCAGGAAGATGTCCTGCTCCTCCGGCGACATCGCCACCAGACGCTGGCGTAAAGCCGAGAGGTCGCGCTCGTCCGGCGTCGCGAGCCGCGCGGACACGTCGATCAGCCCGCGCAGCAACGCGGGCACCTCGGTCGACGACGTCTGTTCCCGCAACGCCGCGCTGTTGATCCGCATGATCACGGCCTGCGCCAGTCCCGCGGAGAAAGCGACGTCGAACATCGCCGCGAACTCGTGCGTCGACAGCTCACCCACGCGCGAGGCCGTCGTCGGCGCGTCCGTCGAGCCGACCGCGAGGAACGTCGCGGACAGCTCGCGCTTGCGGCGGTACCGGGCCAGCGCGTCCAGGAACGAGTTCGCCGCCGCCTGCTCCCCCGACCCGACCAGGCCGAGCGCACCCGCGACGGTGCAGAGCATGACGAACGCCGTGACGTCGCCGCTCTTCGTGAGCTGGTGCAGGTTCACGGCACCGTCCACAACGGACCGGAACACGTCGGGGCGCGGCGCGGTCGGTTTGGCCGGGTGCTCGCCCTCGCTGTGGATCACGGCCGTGATCGGCCGCTTCAGCTTGCCCAGCACCTCGGCCAGCGCGGCACGATCCGCCACGTCGCACGCCGCCACGGCCACGCGCGCACCCAGCTCGGACAGCTCCGACTCCAGCTGCGCGGTCGCCTCGTCGGCCCGGCCGCGCGGACTGATCAGCAGCAGATGCCGAGCCCCATAGGCAGCAACGAGATGCCTCGTCAGCGCGGCGCCCATCGTGCCGTCCGCACCGGTCACGACGACCGTGCGCTTGGGGTCGATGCGCAACACCTCGTCGCTGTCGACCGACGCCGACACGCGCTTCAGCCGGGGCATCAACGCGATGCCCGACCGGATCGCGAGCTGCGGTTCGTCGGCGGCGACGGCCAACGGCAGAACACCCGTGGAAGAGGGGAAGTCGTCGATGTCGATCAACGTGAACCGGTTCGGGAACTCCACCTGCAACGACCGCAGCAAACCCCACACCGGCGCGTGCACGAGGTCGCGCACGTCCTCGACACCAGCGGCGACCGCACCTCTAGTAAGCACGACGAGACGCGAGTGCGCGAACCAGTCGTCGTTCACCCACGTCCGCAGGACACCGCCAACGCGCCGTAACGCCTCCTGCGCCGCCGTCGTGAGCTTGCCGCCGGTGTCCATGTCGTCCGGGCAGCACAGGACCGCCACGTCCGGCGCGGGCTCACCCTCCACAACGGACACGTGCAACGCGGCGGCATCGACATAGGTGGCCACGTGCACACCAGCGGACGCAAGGGAAGCAGTCAGGCCGAACATGTCCGGGCCGACGACCGCCCAGCGGTTCGCCAGCTCCAACGAGGTCGTGCGGACGGATGGCATCGGCGCCCAGTCCATGCGCAGCAACGACTCGTGCTGCCCGCCGCTCGCGGCCCTCAACCGGGCCGGGCGGTCGAGCAGCACGTGCCGCGTGATCTTGCCGGACGTCGTGCGCGGGATGTGGTCGATCTCGTACAGCTCTTCCGGCACCTTGAAGTTCGACAGCTGCTCGCGGCAGGCGTCGTACAGGCGCACGGGATCGAGCCCCTGCTTGCCGGGCACGACGAACGCGATCGGCACCTCGCCGAGGATGTCGTGCGGCTTGCCGACCACCGCGGCGTCGGCAACACCGGGAACGCGCAGCAGCACCTCCTCCACCTCGCCGGGGTGGATGTTCTCGCCGCCGCGAATGATCAGTTCCTTCACGCGGCCGGTGATCGTCACGTACCCGTAGAGATCACGACGGGCCAGGTCACCGGTGCGGTACCAGCCGTGCGGCATCGCCTGCGCCGTCGCCTCCGGCTGGTTGTGGTAGCCGGTCATGAGGCTCGGGCCGCGCACCCACACCTCGCCCTCGGCCTCCGCGTCGACGTCGACGCCGGTGTCCGGATCGACCAGCCGCACCGCGAGACCCGGCACCGGCAGGCCGCACGAACCCGGAACCCTGGTGCCGTGCGCCCAGTTCACCGCGATCAGGCCGCACGTCTCGGTGCTGCCGTAGCCGTCGAGCAGAGCGACGCCGAACAGCGCCTCGAACTCCACGCGCAACGCCGGCGGGCACGCCGAACCCGCGGTGAGACACCGGGTCAGCGCGCTCGACGGCACCTGACGCGTGCGCGCGACTTCCAGAAGATGGTGGTACATGGCGGGAACACCGCACATGAACGTGTAGTCGTCGCCTTCCAGCGCGGTCAGCACCTCGTCGGCCGCGAACCCGTCGAGGATGCGCGCGAACGCTCCGACCGCGGTAACGCCGACGACACAAAGGACATGCGCGAGCGAGTGGTGCAACGGCAAGGGCCACAACACCTTGTCGTCGTGGTTCAGCCCGATCACCGGGGCGTAGCAGGCGGCGACCGACCACAGGCAGGCCCGCTGGGACGACAGCACGCCCTTCGGTTTGCCGGTGGTGCCGGAGGTGTAGAGCATGAACGCCACGTCGTCGAGGCTCTGGTCGTCGCGCGCGGGCACGGACGGGTCGCGCGACATCAGATCCTGGTACGAGACAACGGAGTCTGACCGGGGCAGCGGCTCGTCGCCACTGACGACGACGCGGAGATAAGGACGGCCGGAGAGCAGCTTGCGCACCTGGTCGAGGTGCGCGAAGTCGGTGATCACGACGCGAGCGCCGCTGTCGTCCAGCACATAGGCGAGCTCCGCGTCGGCGGAGTGCGGGTTGAACGGCACCGCGACCGCGTTCGCGCGCGTGACCCCGAGATAGCTCTCGACGATGTCGACGCTGTTGCCCAGGAAGATCAGCGCCCGGTCACCCGGTTGCAGCCGCAGGTCGGCGAGGTGCCCGCCGAGCCGCCCCGTCCGCTTCTCCAGTTCCGCGTACGTGACCGCGCGCCGCGAGTCCGCGAACGCAACCTTCTCCGGGGCGTTCGCCGCGTGGTATCGCAGCAGGTCGGACAACGGCCGGATCAGTTCGGTTCGAAACATCCCGACGGCGCTCCCTATTTACTGGCGACGTGGCTTGCACCTCGAGCGATGCTAGCCTCGGCCTCACCAGCACGGTAAGTAGGAAATCCCCTAGCACCCCCCTAGGACCCCCCTATCATCCCGCCCGAAAGTGCTTTCCCCGGCGGAGCAGTTTTGCGGAGCGTCCCCGGTGGCTAATCTTTGATCACCGGCCCGGAAGAGATGCACGAAACAAAACCCCGGCTTTACTCCGCAAAATGCTTTACCTACTCCTCGGAGGGGCATTCCAATGACTCAGGCGCAGCAGACGGTGAAGCTCCCCAGCTCGGTGTTCACCGGCCTGACCGAAGTCAGCGACGTCGCGGCGACCGGAAACGTTCTCGGAGTCATCAACTACACCACCGAGTGCACCGACCCGCGTGTCGAGAATGGCCTCCTCACGCTGAACCTGCACATGGCCGCCACCGACGCCGAGGCATTCGCGGAGGTGTGGACGACCGCCCGCCCGGTCGAGACCGGCGAGCACCACGGCGTCGTTTACGCCCACGACGGCGAGTACCTGCTCGTCGCCGGCCGCATCGCCCCGACCGGCCGCTACACCGAGGACACCCGCGCCGCCTACGTCGCGGCGCTCGACCTGATGGACACCCTCGGTTACAAGAACTGCTTCCGCATGTGGAACTTCATCAACGACATCAACGCCGACAACACCGAGGGCCTCGAGATCTACCGGGACTTCTGCAAGGGCCGCGCGGAGGCGTTCGAGCTCTTCCACTTCGGTGACAAGGAGGTGCCGAGCGCGACCGGAATCGGGTCGCAGGGCGGCGGGATCGCGTTCTACTTCCTCGCCTCCCGCTCCGCCGCGCTGACGTCGGTGGAGAACTCCAAGCAGATGGCCGCCTACCACTACCCGAGGCAGTACGGCCCGCGTCCCCCCAAGTTCGCGCGGGCCACCTACCTCGCCGCCACGCACACCGACCGCAGGTCAGGGCAGGTCTACGTGGCCGGCACGGCGAGCATCCGCGGGCACGAGACCCTGCACGACGGCGACATCGCGGCGCAGGTGAAGTTGTCACTCGACAACATCGAGCACCTCATTTCCGACGAGAACCTGGCGGACTACGAGATCACGCAGGGCAACACCTTGCTGGACCTCGACAACATCAAGGTCTACGTCCGTCACCGTTCCGACATCCCGGCCGTGCGCGCGATGTGCGAGGAGCGTTTCTCCCCGAACGCCCGCGTCCAGTACCTGAACGTCGACGTGTGCCGCGCCGATCTCCTCGTGGAGATCGAGGGCATCGTCGCCTGAAACGTCCAGCGGAACCAGCAACAGGAGCGAGAACAATGCCTCAGACGGTGAAGCTGACGGAGTTCACGTACACGCGGACCGCGGCCCCGTGGATGACGTTGCCCGCGACGCAGCAGCCCCACTGGCACCACCACCCCGAGTACGACCTCATCGAGGCGGAACTGTCCGGCGCACTCCCCCTGGTCGCTCATTCCGAAATTCGCGAGGCGAAGCGCGCACTCGGTCTCGCCGCGCTCGGCGAAGCGCGCGTGCTGCAGCTCGGCGACTGCGCGGAGTCCTTTTCCGACGCCGACCCGCTGACAACTTCCCGAAAGGTGCGCAACATCCAGAAGATCGCCGCCCGGATGGCGGAACGGTCGGGTCAGCAGGTGGCACGTTTCGGACGGATGGCGGGCCAGTACGCGAAGCCCCGTTCGAGCAACTTCGAAACAGTGGACGGGATCGACCTGCCGTCTTTCCGCGGCGAGCTGGTCAATTCGTTCGAGGCCGAAAATCACGCACGCCGGCACGACCCGGAGCGAATGCTTCAGGCTTATGACGCTTCTTCGTCCGTTGTCCGAGAAGTGCGCGCCCATTGGGCGGGAAGTGCCGAGGAACTGTCCGGTGGCCCGTGGGTAGCCCACGAGGCATTGGTGCTGGATTACGAGAACGCGCTCATTCGCACGGACGAGCGCACCGGCGAGCAGTTCCTCACCTCGACGCACTTCCCGTGGATCGGCGAGCGCACCCGGCAGCTCGACCACGCGCACGTCAGCATGTTCGCCGCGATCTCCAACCCGATCGGCGTGAAGGTCGGCCCGACCGCCGACCCCGAGACCGTCGTGCGGCTGTGCCAGCTGCTCGACCCGCACCGCACGCCGGGCCGCCTGACGCTGATCATCCGCATGGGCCGCGAGGACGTCCACGTCGCGCTGGCGCCGATCGTGCGGGCCGTGCGGCGCGCCGGCCACCCCGTCGTCTGGATCTCGGATCCCATGCACGGCAACACGGTGAGCACCGCAACTGGGCGAAAGACTCGACTTGTCAGCCATATCATCGAGGAGGCCACAGCGTTCCGGCACATCCTCGAGACCGAGGGCGCACACGCGGCGGGCCTGCACCTGGAAGCGGCCGCGACTGACGTGACGGAGTGCGTCGGCGGGCCTGTCCCCGACGAGAAGGCTCTCTCCGAGCGCTACGAGACCCTCTGCGACCCGCGGCTGAACCCCGAACAGGCGCTCGGAGTGATCGACTCGTTCTTCTGATCTCTCGCAGACAGGGAACACCGATGGCGTCTCCTACCCAGGCCGGCCGGGCCGGAGCTCTGACCGCTGACGTGGCGGTCGTGGGCTGCGGTCCGGTCGGTCTCGTCCTGTCCATCCTCCTCGCGCACAAGGGATGGCGGGTCGTCATCCTGGAGAAGTACCGCGGCCAGTACCCGTTCCCGCGCGTCGTCGCGTTCGACGGCGAGACCGCGCGCTCGTTCGCCTCGGCCGGCATCGGCGCCGACCTGATGGAGCTCGGCGAACCCCTGGGGCAGTACATGTTCCAGAACGCCGACGGTCGTGAGCTGTTCTCGTTCGAGGCGCCGTACGAGCCGGGCCGGGACGGCTGGCCGATCGCGACGGTGATGCACCAGCCGACGTTCGAACGAGCGCTGCGCGAGCACGTCACGACGCTGCCGAACATCCGGACCTTGTTCGGGCACAAGGTGGAGGCGATCGAGGACACCGGCGAGCACGTGTCGATCACCGCTCCCGGACCGGACTTCGACGGCCCGGTCACGGCGTCGTGGGTCATCGGGTGCGACGGCGCGAACAGCTTCGTGCGCGACGTCATGGGCTCCAAGATGCTCGACCTCAACTTCAAGCACGACTGGCTGCTGGTCGACGTCGTCTTCCACGAGAAGCGCGCCTTCCGCCCCAACGACGTGCAGGTGTGCGACCCGGCCCGCCCCACCACCATCGTCGCGTCCGGTCGCGGGCACCGGCGGTGGGAGTTCATGCGGCTGCCCGGCGAGTCGATCGAAGAGCTGTCCACTGTGGAACGCATGTGGGAGCTGCTCAAGCCCTACGACGTGACGCCCGCGAACGCCGACCTGACGCGCAACATCGTCTACACGTTCCAGGCGGCGATGGCGGACAAGTGGCGCAACGGGCGGCTTCTGCTCGCGGGCGACTCGGCGCACCTGATGCCGCCGTTCGCCGGGCAGGGCATGTGTTCCGGCATCCGCGACGCCACGAACCTGGCGTGGAAGCTCGATCTGGTGTTGCGGGACCTGGCGTCCGACGAGCTGCTCGACGCGTATCCGGCCGAGCGGGCGTTGCAGGTGCGGCACACGATCGAGATGTCCATCGAGGTGGGCAAGATCGTGTCGGAGCTCGACCCGGTCGCCGCTGCCCGCCGGGACGCGTTCCTGATCGCCATGCAGGCCAAGCCGGAAGGCGTCGACCTCGCACCTTCGGCCTACGCGCTGGAAGACGGCATCGTGCGAAGGACCCCGGACATCACGTTGCCCGACGGCGAGCTGTCGCCGCAGGGTGTGGTGGCGCGCGGGATCGACAGAGATCGGTTCGACGAGGTTGTCGGGCGTGGGTGGCAGCTGATCACCACGTTGGATCCCTATGAGGCGCTGGGCGAGGACGAGCTGGAGTTCCTCAAAACCCTTGGTGCGCAGCTGGTCCGCGTCATGCCCGCCGGAATTCCGCCGAAGATCGCTCGCGCGCACGAGGTCGTGGACGTGGAACGGCTCTACCTGCCCTGGTTGGCAGGGCACAAGAAGGTGGCGGCGCTGGTGCGGCCGGACTACTACGTGTTCGGGTTCGCGAAGGACCGCGCGGATCTGCCGGAGCTGGTCAAGGAGCTGAAGGACCAGCTGCCGCTGCGTTGACCGCCGCTTCCAGCCGCGGTGCCGCGACACCCAGCCGGTGTGCCTCGGCCAGGGTGTCGCGGCAGATCTCGCGCGGCTCCTGTGCGCTGGGATCGTCGTGTGCCAAGAGAGATCGGCGCGCCAGCGGGACGTGCGTGGTCAGCCAGGCGAGCACTCGGGCGGTCAGCCAGACAGGCGCCTGGAACAGCAGCAGCCCGCCCCGGTGCCGGCGCAGGTCGACGCCACGTTCCCGCAGGAGCGGCAGCAGTTCGCGGCCGGCCAGCAACGCCTCGCGCAGGTCGTCTTTCGCCCCGGCCAGCCGGGACAGCGACCCCAGCCGCAGGCCCTGCGAGTACAGGCCGGCGTCCGACACGAAGTGGACCCACAGCCAGCCGCGGAAGTCAGGCTGCTCCCTCACGCGGAGCCCGGCCTCGCGGAACACCTGGCGCACAGCCAGCTCCCGGTCCGTCGGGGGCTCGCCGAGCGTGCCGAAGATGACCGAGGACATCAGCGCACCGCGGAGCACGCCGTCCGCGCCGAAACCGCCGCCGGCCTGCGGAAAGCCCCAGGCGACCTGGTCGGGCGGGAGTGCGCCGATGGCGTCGAGCGGCTCGGTCCAGATGTTGCCGAAGACCAGCACCGTGGCGCTGCCCAGACGCGGCGACAGGAAAGCCGCGGCCTCCGTGAGGCGGTGGTGCCCCACGCTGAGCACGATCAGGTCGAAGTCGTGGTCCGGCTCCAGCGTCTCGCGGTAGCGCACCGGCCACTTCTCAGCGGCGCGCCCGAGCAGGTCGAGGTCCACCACGTCCCCGTACACCGCCGCGCGGCCCGGCCGGACGTAGAACTCGACGTCGTGCCCGGCCCGTTCCAGGGCCCAGCCGTAGATGGTGGCGATGACGCCTCGCCCGAACATCAGGATCTTCACGGCGCACCTCGTGCGGTATCCTCGAACTGGAGACAATCTCCACTTTCAACATATGGAGGCGATCTCCGTTTGTCAAAGCCACTGCGCGCCGACGCCCGGCGCAACCGCGACGCACTGGTCGCCAAGGCCAGGGAGATCTTCGACGCCGGCGAGTTCTTCACGCTGCGGTTCGACGACTTCGCCCGCCTGGCCGGGGTGGGCACGGGCACGCTGTACCGCCACTTCCCCACCAGGGAGGCGCTGGCCGAGGCGGTCTACCACGGGGAGGTCGCCGCGCTGTGCGACCGCGCCCGCCACCTGCAGGCCACCCTGCCCGCGGACGAGGCGCTGGCAACCTTCCTGCGGGGCATGGTCGACCACATGGACACGCATCGGGGCCTCGCGCGGACGCTCGCCACGCTCATGGCCGGACAGACGGGCGCGCTGGCCGAGGGCAGCCGGGCGCTGGAGCAGGCGGTCACCGAACTCCTGGCAGCCGGCGTGCGGACCGGTGCTCTCCGCGACGACGTGGGGGCCGGTGCGGTCCTGATGGCGTTGCACGGCATCGGCGCGGCCCATGAGCGTCCCGACTGGCGGGCCGAGGCCGACGGTGTCATCACGCTCGTGCTGGACGGGCTGCGCTCACGCTGAGCTCGGCAGGTACGAGTGCAGATCCGCCGGCAGGTCCTTGCGGTACTTCACGTTCAGCTTCCGGTACACCCGCGTGAGGTGCTGTTCGATCGTCGACGGCGTGATGAAGAGCTTCGACGCGATCTCCCGGTTCGTGTACCCCACTGCCGCCAACGCGGCCACCCGGCGTTCGGCGTCCGTCAAGGTGGCGATCGGATCGACGGGCTTTTCCTCGGCCGGCGCGTCCTCGTCGGTCTTTCCGCGCGAGGGCAACAACTCCTCGCACAGCTCGGCCGCGTCACACACGTTCGCGACGTGCCAGGCCCTGCGCGCCACCGTCCAGGCCCTGCGATGTTCCCGCAAAGCCTGATGCGCCTTGGAAAGGTCGGCCAACGCCCGCGCGAGCTCGTACTGGTCGCCGTACTCCTCCAGAACGACAACCGCGTCCTGCAACAGCTGTGGCCGGTTGTGCGGCTGGTTCGTGGCCGCCAGCAACCTGAGCGCCACCCCGCGAGTCCGCGACCCTTCCGGACCCAGCCGCGCCAACTGCTCGTTGATCAGCCGCTTCGCCTCGTCCCGGTTCGCCCCGTGCAGCAACCAGGCCTCCGCAGCCGAGGTCCGCCACGGCAGCACACCAGGCTGATCCACGCCCCAGGACGTCATCAACTCACCGCACGACAGGAAGTCCGCCAGAGCCGCGTAGTGCCGTGAGGTGGCCAGGTAGTGGTGCCCGCGCGCGTACAGGTAGTGCAACCCGTACCGCGACTGGAACATCGCCTCGGGCACCGGTTGTTCCAGGAACGAAGCCGCGTCCTCGTGGCGCCCCATCTTCGTGGCCGCGTTGATCAGGATCCCCAGCGGCATACCCAACGCCACACCCCACCCACCGGCGGGCATGAAGTCCAACGCGTTCTGCGCGTGCTCGAAAGCCGTGGTCAGGTCGCCGCGCCGCAACGACACCTCGGCCCGCACGCACGAGAAGAACGCCCGCGCGACCCCGAGGTTGCGCACCCGAGTCTCTTCCAGCAGCCGGTCGCACCACTGCGCCGCCACGTCGAGCCGGTCCGCGTACACCAAGGCCTGCAACGCCAGCATCGCCGACTCCGGCCCCCACGATCCGCTGTCCGACGGCCGAGCGGCCTGCAGGACGTGCTCGGCGTCGGTGGCGGAAGCGTCGTTGGGCCCGTACGTCAGCACGTTCGCCAAAGCGGTGACAGCCTTCAGCATCGGACCGGACGTCAGGCTCACCGTGCGGGTCTTGACGGGTTCCGAGGACGGACGCCGGGCCAGAGTCGGGTGCGAGCACGCCAGCCACAGCTCCATCGCGCGCAAGCCGCTGGACGACGTCGCCGCGCGCCGCACCCGTTCCAAGGCCTCGGTGGCTTCGTCGACCTGGCAGTTCCACAGCATCGGCTGCACCAGGGAGTTGACGTCGCGGTCCGACAGCTGACCGGCCCGCATCGCCGGCACGACCGTGGCCAGCCGGCGCCCGGCCGCGGACGGGTTGACCCGCCACTCGACCCGCACCAGCTTGGCCGCGATCGCCGCCCGTCCGTGCACCTCGACGCAGGCACGATGAGCGAGTTCCAGGTAGCGCAACGCCGTGTCGATCTGCTCGTCCCGCAACGCGTGCTCGGCGGCCTCCTCGAAGACCGGCACCATCCACGGGTTCTCGGAGTGGTCCGCCATCACCAGGTACGGCGCCACTTCGGTCGCGGGCGCGCCTTCGTCGTGCAGCAGTAAAGCCGCCCCGAGGTACATCTCCTTGCGGTCCTGCGCCGGCAGGTCGTCCAGCACGGCACCCCGCGCGGCCGGGTCGCGGAACCAGCCGTCGCACAGCAGGCCGGCCTCGTTCATGACGTCCAGCGCGGAATCCACCGTCTCGACGTCGACACGAGCCAGGCGCCCCAACGACTCCCGCGTCGAGCCATCCCCCGTCACCGCCAACGCGCGCGCAACGGGCAGCACGTGGTGATCGGACCGGTGCAGACAGCTGACCAGGGCACGCCGATAGCTCGGCCCGATCACCAGACCGCCGTCGTCGCGCGGCTTGCACAGTCGTTGGTCGTCGAGCAAAGACCGGATGAGCAAAGGATTTCCGCCGGACAACATCATCGCGTCTTCAGCGTGCACCGGAGTCTCGAACAGGTCGCCGACAGAACTCAGTGGCGCCAAAGCGACATCACGACAGTGCGGGTGCCGCAGGAGTTCGGTGTGCAGGGCGGTGTGAGCAGCGCGCGGCGAGGCAGTCTCTGAAAGCATCAGCAGCACCTTGACCTGCCCGAGCCGCCGGATCAGGTAGAGCAGCCAGTGCAACGAGGACGAGTCGGCGTGCTGCACGTCGTCGATGCCGATGACCAAAGGCGTTGATGCCGTCAGGTCCATCAACGCGATGCACAACGCGTGCAGCTGCCGCGCGGTCGGCCCGTCGGCGGAGCGCGCGGCCGCGTCGAGCAGCTCACCGACCTCGGCCGGCGCGTCCAGCGGGTGGAAGATCTGGCCCACCACACCGAAAGGCAGGTCGCGCTCGAACGCGCTGCACGTCGCCTTCACGAAGTTCACGCCGGAGGCCTCGCCGAACGCGTGCAGCAGCTCGGTCTTCCCGCTCGCCACCGGACCCGTGAGCAGAGCGACCCTTCCGGATCCTGACAGGGAGTCCGTCAACAGTGTTTCCAGGCCGGCCCACTGGTCGTCGCGCTCGATGAGTCCCGCGAGCCGTGCCTTGGTCATGCTGTTGTCGGACGTCCTGGTCATGATGATGTACCTCTCGCCACGACGAGTCGGCGTCGAGCGTCGCAGGCGGACACATCCTCATGAAATCGATACGTGCCAGTTCTAGGTGTTCTCCTCAACCTGGGCGCGTCCCAACACTAGGGCTTCTTCTGGTGCGCCGTCCGGCAGGCTCGCCTTCACCAGGCATGCAGAAGGGTGAAGTCCATGAGCCAGCGGCCGATCCTGTTCGTCAGTCTGCCGGAAAGCGGCCTGCTGAACCCGATGCTCGTGCTAGCGGAGGAACTTTCCCGCCGTGGCGTGGAGAACCTGTGGTTCGCCACCGACGACAAGGGCCGTGAGGAGGTCGAGGCGGCCGCGGTCGGCTCGCCGATCCGGTTCCACTCGCTCGGCGAGGTGATTCCGGAGATGTCGTCGGTGACGTGGCCCGACGACATCTACGCGAAGGTGACGCAGCGGTCGAGGTTCAAGGCCCGCAAAGCGGTCATCGAGCAGACGCATCGGCCGTTGCTGCGGATTCCCAAATATCGGGCGCTCGCCGAGCTCGTCGACGAGATCCAGCCGGCGTTGATGATCGTCGAGTCGATGTGCATGTTCGGCTACGAGGTCGCGATCACCAAGGGAATCCCTTACGTGATCAGCAACCCGTTCGTGCCGTCGAACCTCGTGACGTCCGCGGTGCCGATCGGCCCGTCGTACACGCCGAAGGACTTCCCGCGGCCCCACACAGGTCTGCCCGCGGACATGTCGTTCACGCAACGCTGGGCCAACAAGCTGTTCGGCCTGCGCACGCTCGCGATGGCGTTCTCCCAGCAGAACAAGCAACGCAACGCCGAGAACGCCCAGGTCGTCGAGGAGCTCGGCATCTCACCCGAGGCGCGCGGCCAGTTCGCGCGGGTCGAGAAGTCCGAGCTGGTGCTGTGCTACTCGATCCCGGAGATGGACTACGAGTTCGACATCCCGGAGAAGATCCGCACGGTCGGCGCGCTGGTGCCACCACTCCCCCAGGCCTCGCCCGGCGAGCTCGGTGAGTGGCTCGACGCGCAGAAGTCCGTCGTCTACATGGGTTTCGGCACGATCACGCGCCTGACCCGCGACCAGGTCGAGGCGTTCGTGCAGGTCGCCTACACGCTCGACGGCAAGCACTCGATCCTGTGGAAGCTGCCGCGCGACCAGCAGAAGTTCCTGCCTTCGAAGCTTCCCGGCAACCTGCGCATCGAGACGTGGGTGCCGTCGCAGCTCGACGTGCTGGCGCATCCGAACGTCAAGCTGTTCTTCACGCACGCGGGCGGAAACGCCTACACCGAAAGCATTTACTTCGGCAAGCCGATGGTGTCCCGTCCACTGTGGGTGGACTGCTACGACCAGGCCGTGCGCGCCGCCAGCTTCGGTGTCGGGCTGACGCTGGACAAGCCGCACACCGTCGACCCGCGTGACGTCGTCGACAAGCTCACCCGCGTTCTGGACGACCCGTCGTTCCGCGAGAACGCCGAACGTCTCGCCGCTCTGCAGCACGCCGCCGGTGGCCGCAAGACCGCCGCGGATCTCGTCCTTTCCCTTCCCGCGCTGTCCTCGAAGTGAGTTGACGATGAGCTACCGCTACCCGGTTTCGATGCCTTCGTTGCGCGGCAACGAGCTCGAGTACACGACGAAGGCCGTGACAGACGGCTGGATCTCCTCGCAGGGCCCGTACGTGCCGCAGTTCGAGGAGGCTTTCGCCGCCTACAACGGAGTCCAGCACGGCGTCGCCTGTTCGTCCGGCACGACAGCACTGACACTCGCGTTGCGCGCCTTGGGAGTCGGCCCCGGCGACGAGGTGATCGTCCCCGAGTTCACGATGATCGCGTCGGCGTGGGCCGTCACCTACACCGGTGCGACGCCGGTGTTCGTGGACTGCGCGGACGACCTCAACATCGACGTCACCAAGATCGAGGAGAAGATCACCCCTCGTACCAAGGTGATCATGCCGGTGCACATCTACGGCCGGCAGTGCGACATGCCGCCGATCCTCGAGCTCGCGTACGAGTACAACCTCAGAGTCGTCGAGGACTCGGCGGAGGCGCACGGCGTCAAGCCGACCGGGGACATCGCGGCGTTCTCGCTGTTCGCGAACAAGATCATCACGTCCGGCGAGGGCGGGATCTGCGTGACGAACGACCCGCACCTGGCGAGGCAGATGGCGCACCTGAGAGGCATGGCGTTCACCCGCGACCACAGCTTCCTTCACAAGAAGCTCGCCTACAACTTCCGCATGACGAACCTGCAGGCGGCGGTCGCGCTCGCGCAGACCGAACGCCTCGACGAGATCATCGCGACACGCGCCCGGATCGAGAAGCGGTACGACGAGGGCCTCCGGGGCATCGACGGCATCACGTTGATGCCCCCGCGTGACGTGTTGTGGATGTACGACCTGCGCGCGGAACGCCGTGAGGAGCTCATGAGGTTCCTCGCCGAGAAGGGAGTCGAGACCCGGCTCTTCTTCAAGCCGATGAGCAGGCAGCCCGGCTATCTCGACCCGGTGTGGCCGACGCTGAACGCGAACCGGTTCGCCGAGGACGGGCTCTACCTCCCCACCCATGCCGAGCTGACCGAAGACGACCAGGACTACATCGTGGGGCAAGTCCGCCAGTTCTACGAGGTATGACATGACCAGTACCGACTCCGCCGCCGACCTAGTCCCGTTCATGATGCGCCGCCCCGGCGCGTCGTTCCCACCGCCCGAGTACGAGGGGTTCCGCACCAAGTCCGGCCTGGTGAAGGCCGCACTGCCGTCCGGTGAGACGGTCTGGCTGGTCACTCGTCACGAGGAGGTGCGCGCGGTGCTCACCGACCCGCGCATCAGCTCCAACCCGAACCACGAAGGCTTTCCGCGGCCGTCGCGCACCGTGGGCGCGCCGTCCGCGGACGACGTGCCCGGCTGGTTCGTGTCGCTGGACCCGCCCGACCACAACAAGTTCCGCAAGGCGCTGATCCCCGAGTTCACGGTGCGCCGCATCCGGTCACTGCGCCCGGCGGTCGAGGAAATCGTCGACCGTGCAATCGACCAGATGCTGGCTCACGGCAACACCGCTGAGCTCGTCGAGGATTTTTCGTTGACGGTACCGTCGCTCGTGATCTCCTCCCTGCTGGGAGTGCCCAAAGTGGACCGCGACTTCTTCGAGGAGAAGACGAAGGTCCTCGTGACTCTGACGTCGACCGACGAGGAACGGGACAAGGCGTCGGAACATCTGCTGCGCTACATCAACAGGCTGATCACGATCAAGTCCAAGCGCCCTGGCGACGATCTGATCAGCAGGCTTCTCCAGGGCGGTCTGCTGACGCCCCAAGAGCTTTCCGGTGTCTCGATGCTGCTGCTCATCGCGGGCCACGAGACGACGGCGAACAACATCTCGCTCGGTGTCGTCACGTTGCTGCAGCAGAAGCAGTGGATCGACGACGACCGCATGATCGAGGAACTGCTGCGCTACCACTCCGTCGCCGACCTGGTGGCGTTGCGCGTGGCGATCGAGGACGTCGAGATCGGCGGGCAGCTGGTCCGTGCCGGCGAGGGGATCGTGCCACTCGTGGCCGGCGCGAACCACGACCCGGAGATGTTCGAAAGGCCGCACGAGTTCGACCCGTCCCGGTCGGCAACCGGGCACGTGGCGTTCGGGTACGGCGTGCACCAGTGTCTCGGCCAGAACCTGGTGCGGCTGGAGATGGACGTCGCCTATCGCGGCCTGTTCCGGCGGATTCCTTCTCTGGAGGTCGCTGTTCCGCTTTCGGAGTTGCAGTTCAAGTACGACGGAGTCCTTTTCGGACTCCACGCGCTACCTGTGCGCTGGTAATTGGAGGACACCAATGGCTCGGATCAGTGTGGACACCGGCAAGTGCATCGGCTCGGCTCAGTGCGTGCTGGCCGCGCCGGACGTGTTCGACCAGGACGACGACGGGTTCGTCACCGTGCTCGACGCCGAGCCGTCGGGTGAGGCGGAGGCGACCGCGCGCACGGCCCGGGGCATCTGCCCAGCGCAGGCGATCACCGTCCACGACTAGCGGCCGCGGCGGGGCTTCGCGCGCTTGGCGGGCTGCTTCTTCTGCGGCTGTTGCTGACGCGCGGGGCTCCGTCGATGCTGCTGCTTCTTGGCCGGTTCGGGCGCGGGGCCGCGGGTGCTGTTGACCGTGCGGCCGCGGACGATGCCGATCAGGTGCTCGACCAGCTCGGGGTTCTCGTCGCGGATCGGGAACGCGAGCGCGACCCGTGACTGCGGGGCGTCGTGCACCGGCACGTACTTGAGGTCCTTGCGGTGGTGCAGCCGTGCGAGCGACTGCGGCACCACCAGCATCCCGACGCCCGCCGCGACGATCTGGATGGCGTCCGCGGTGGTCTCCGGCCGTTCGACAGGTGGCTGGCCGGGCTGTTCGGACCACTCCAGCGTGTCGTCGAGCGGCTGCCAGAGGACGTGCGGCTTCAGGTCCTCAAGGGACAGTTCGTCGGCCGCCGCGAACTCGTGGTCCTTCGGGAACACGACCACAGTGGTCTCGGTGTAGAGCGGGATCGCGTGCAGGTCCTCGCGGTCGCCGGGCAGCCTGAGCAGCGCCGCGTCGGCCTCCGCGTCGCGCACCTTCCGCGCGGCTTCGGCTGCGGTCACCTGTACGAGGGTCAGCGGGGTCTCGGGCAGGCGTTCCTGCCACACCCCCGCCCACTTGCCCGGCGTCACACCTGGGACGAACGCGAGCGTGAACGATCCGGTCACGTGCTGAGGCTACCCGACGCAGCAGTTACTCTTTGTGCATGAAGTCGCAGCAGACCATGAAGCCCGCCACCGCCGCCAAGAAGCTGGGCGTGTACCTCGAGGCGACGCCCGAGGAGTTCCAGGCGGGTGTCGTGTCGCGCGACGAGCTCAACGAACTGCAGGCCAACCCGCCGCAGTGGCTCGCCGACCTGCGCCGCAACGGCCCGCACCCCAAGCAGCTCATCGCGCAGAAGCTCGGCATCTCGACGTCGGGCCTGGTGCGCGCCGGCATCACCGAGGCGCTCACCACCGAGCAGATCAACGCGATCAAGGACGAGAACCCGGACTGGCTGGTCCGCGAGCGCGACACCTACAAGGAGTTCAAGGCCGAGGAGGCGCGCCTCGCGGAGAAGGCGCGCCTCGAAGAAGAGGCCTAGCAGCGTTCTTCGGTGTCGGCCGCGTAGACCGTCTCGCCGCGGCCGACCGCGCCGTAGGCCTTGGTGCACTTGTCGACCGTGCGCAGGCCGTCGGACCACACCTCGCGGTCGTTCTTCGGGTCGACGTTGTAGCCCTGCAGGTCACCGGTTCCCTTGACCCACAGGCCGGCGCCGGCGTCGAAGCCGCGGTGGGTGCTCGCCCACGACTCCCACACGAACGTGTAGCCGTAGTTCTTGTTGCAGCCGACGAACTGCTTGATCGAGGCGATGGTCTCGCCGCCGCCCTTGAGGATCTTCGTCGCGCCGATCTGCGTCACGCGTGAGCAGCCGGGTGCGTTCTCCGCGGTCGCCGGGGTGCCGCCCAGCAGCGCGATGCCCGCGGCCAGGCCGACCGTGAGCACGACGCTCTTCAACTTCGTTGCCATGGGTGCACCGTGTCAGCGGGCGCTGACACGGTGCTGACACGTCGTCACCAGGTGAGCGGGAACTTCTCCAGTCCACCGGCGAGGCGGCCACCGGGGTGCGACTCGAGCTCGGACTCCGGCACGGCGAGCCTGAGGCCGGGCAGGCGTTCGAACAGCGTGGTGAACGCCACGGCGAGGATGATCCGCACGAGCGGCGCGCCGGTGCAGTGCCGCATGCCGTGGCCGAACGTGAAGTGGTGGTTGGGCGTGCGGGTGACGTCGAACTTGTGCGGGTCGTCGAAGGCGCGCGGGTCGAAGTTGGCGAGGCTGAAGTCCAGCATCACCAGGTCGCCTTCCTTGATCGTGACGCCGCCGACCTCGATGTCCTCGCTGGCGTAACGGGGCAGGACGGGCGAGCTGATCGTGGCGCGCATGACCTCGTCGACGGCCTGGGCCATGATCGCCGGGTCGGCCAGGGCCTTGTCGCGCTGCTCGGGGTTGCGCAGGAACAGCAGCACGCCGAAGTCGAGGTGGCTGGCGAGGCCCGCGAGGCCGGTGAACAGCAGCGTGACGACGTGCAGGCCGATTTCCTCGTTCGTCAGGCCGGTTTCGATGAACCGCGAGATGACGTCGTCGCCGAGTTCCGCGCGGCGGCGTTCGCCGATCTCCGCGGCGAAGGAGAACAGCGGGTCCATGCCGGCCTCGGCGTGCTGCTGGTCGGAGGCGCCGACGGTGTCCATCATCTCCAGGAGCTTGGCCCGGTCTTCTTCCGGGATGCCGACCATGTCGCACAACGCCTGCTGCGAGTAGTCCATCGAGTAGGCGTCGTGCAGGTCGACGGGCGGGCCGGCGGCGATGATGGCGTCGAGCTTGGCGTTCGCGATGGCCTCGACCCGGACCTTGCGTTCGATGACGCGGCGGGCGGCGAAGCTCTTGGTGTAGAGGACGCGCTTCTTCTCGTGGCGCTCCTTCTCGACCTCGATGTCGTCGCTGGTGACGAGCATGTCGAGCATGGGGTTGCGCATGAACCTCGGCGCGGTGGCGGGGTCTTTGTGGCTGCGGCCGAGCTTGTTGTTCTGCAGCAGCGACTTCACCTCGGCGTGGCGGGTGACGAGCCAGCCCTCGTCGCCCGCAGGCGTCCGGATGCGGCACACCGGGGCCTGCTCCTGCAACCGGAGCCGGAGTTCGCTGAACGTCAGGATCGACGGCAGTTCGACCCCGATCAGGGGCAGTTCCTGGGACGTGGTCATCGGGCGCCTTCCAGTTTCTCGATACGGGTGCCGAGCCACTCCTCCATGACCTCGGCGACAACGCCCGCGTCCTCCTTGACCATCGCCATGTGGTCGGTGGCGACGACGCGGATCTCATCGGTGGGCACGTCGACGTCCTGGTCCGTGGTGACGAGGTCGGTGCCCTTGACTTCGTTGGCACAACGGATCAGCAGCTTCGGAACCGTCGTGTGGAGGCCGGTGTCGATGATCAGCGGGAACCAGTGCGCCATCGCGGACAGGCGCGTGCTGTTCATGTTCACCGCGGGTGAGTCCATGGTGTTGAAGTAGTTCGTGGTGACGGCGTCGAAGTCCATGCCCTCGCTGGAGTTGTAGTTCATGCTCAGCGTGTCGAGCATGATCACCGCTTCCGGCGTGATGCCCCAGGTCTCTTCCAGCACAGCCGCGGCGAAGTAGGCGAGGGTGCCGCCGGACGAGTGTCCAACCAGGACGAACGGGTCGCCGTCGGTGCCGTTGAGGATGCTTTCCGCGACGTACCTGGCGGCGGCCTCGGTGGTGCGTGGGAGTGCTTCGCCGTCGCCGAAACCGATGAGCGGCAACGCTGAGACGTGTCGCTTTCCGCGCAGGTGGGCGGCGAGCCTCGCGTACATGTGCACGCCGGCCGTGGCTCCGGGGGCGCTGACGCAGACGAGCTTCGGGAGCTTGGGGCCGTCGGCGAGCGTGACCGGAACCGGGAGGTCCTCCAGTTCGGCGGGGCTGTCGAACATCGGGCGCAGGTTGGCGACGGCCTTGAGCATCCTGAGGCCTTCGACGACCTTGCCGGTGGTGACGCTTTCCATGAACAGGCCGAAGACCGTGTCCTGCGCGTTGGCCGTGCCGCTCTTGTTCGGGCCCGCGATGGTGCCGAGCTCGGCGTCGACCTTCTCCGCGAACGCTTGCGGTGTGCCGCTGTCGAACACGGCACTGCCGGGGAGCTTGAGGTTGAGCATGTCGTTGATCTGGTTGCGCAGCTCGACGGCGATGAGCGAGTCGAAGCCGAGTTCCAGGAAGTTCCTGTCCACGTCCACTTTGGACGCGTCGTCGTGGCCGAGCAGGGCGGCGCTGGTGCCCAGGACGAGATCGCGGACCTGGCCGGCTCGTTCGTCCTCGTCGAGGGTGCGGAGCTTGTCGAGGACGGTGACGGCGGCCATCTGGCTCTGCTGCGGAAGGGACTGCTCGTCGACGATCTCGCGCATCAACGGGGCGACGCGCTGCTGGTTGCGGTTGACGTGCATGGGGACGACGACCGGCTTGCGTTCGTTCAGCGCGGCGTCGAACAGCGCGAGGCCTTGTTCCGCTGCCAGTGGTGGCATGCCGGAGCGTTGGATGCGGTCCATCGCGGCGTCGCTGAGCCCCGCGGTCATGCCGCCGTCCTGCGCCCACGGGCCCCAGGCGAGGCTGATGGTGTTGGGACGGTTCTTCGCGAGTGCGTCGAGGTAGGCGTTGGCGGCCGCGTAGTTGCCCTGGCCCGCCGCGCCCAGGACGTTGGCGACGGAGCTGTAGAGGACGAGCAGCTTGAGGTCGTGCTGGGCGAGCAGGTGCGCCGCGTCGACCTTGGGCCTCAGGACATTGGTGAGACGGTCGGGATTCAGCGCGTCGACGAGGGCGTCGTCGAGGACGCCTGCCGTGTGGATCACGGTGGTGAGCGGGCGTTCCGTGGCGGCGAACAGGGTCTGCACGTCGTTCGCGTTGGCGATGTCGGCAGCCGCGATCGTGACCTTCGCGCCCTTGTTCTCCAGTTCCTGCTTGAGGTTCAGCGCGCCGGGTGCCTCTTCGCCGCGGCGGCTGGCGAGCAGCAGGTGCTTGACCCCGTGCCTGGTCACCAGATGCTGGGCGAGCTGCGCCCCGAGGCCGCCGGTGCCGCCGGTGATCAGGACCGTGTCGTCCTCGGTCCACTCGTGCTTGGCTTCGGGAGTCTCGGGGAGCTCGTGCAGCCTGGCGACCTTGACCTTGCCCTCGCGCACGATCACCTGCGGCTCGTCGCCGTTGACGAGCTCGGTGAGCAGGGCGCCGGAGACGTCGAGGCCGTCGCTGTCGACCAGCAGGAACCGTCCCGGGTTCTCCGCCTGCGCGGTGCGGACGAGGCCCCACACCGCCGCCGCGGCAAGATCTTCTCCTTGTGCGGCACCACGGCTGACGAAGACGACCCGTGAGTTCTCGTAGTTGAGCGCTTCCTGCAGGATGCTCAGCGCTCGCCGGGTTTGGTGGTGGACGCTCTCCGGCGTGTTCTCGCCCGTCACTGCGACGACGAACACGTCCGGCGTGGCGTGCTGGGCGGCTTCTTTCAGGGTTTCGCCGTAGCCGCTGACGGACTGGCCCGCCGCGTACAGAACGTGGGCGAGGTCGAACTCGTCGCCGCCGATGATGGCCCACCTCGCACCCGTGATCGCCGGTGCGTCCACAGTGGACTTGACCCAGTTCACCTCGTACAGGGCGGGGCGGCTGGCGTTCGGCTGGGTGCCCGGCGCCATGGTGCTCCGCGGCCAGAAGCGCTCGGTGTCGAACGGGTAGGTGGGCAGGTCCGTTTTCTTGCCCTGCTTCGGCCAGCTGACCTTGGTGCCGGTGGTGTAGAGCTTGGCGAGCGCGGTGATGAACGCGGCGACCTCGTCCTTGTCCTTGCGCATCGTCGGGATGGCTTTGTCGACGAGCGCGGCCAGCACGGCGCTGGGGCCGATCTCGACGAACGTGGCGTCGCCGATCTCGTTCACGTTGTCGGTGAACCGGACGGTGTCGCGGACATGGCCGACCCAGTAGTCGGATTGTTCAACATTCCCACGAGTGACCAACGGGATCGTCGGATTGTTGAACGAAATCCCGGCGATGGCCTTGCGGAACTCGTCGAGCATGGGCTCCATCAGCGGCGAGTGGAACGCGTGGCTGACCTGAAGCTGCTTGGACTTGCGACCGTCGAATCGTTCAACAATCCTACGTGCCTCTTGTTCAACACCCGCGATGACAACGGAGTCCTCAGCGTTGATGGCCGCCAACGACACGCCACTGGTCAGGTGTGGCGTCACTTCCGCCTCGGTCGCCTGGATCGCGATCATCACGCCACCACGCGGCAACGCCTGCATGAGCCGGGCGCGTGCACTGACGAGCTTCGCGGCGTCCTGCAAGCTGAGCACCCCGGCGATGTGCGCGGCCGCGATCTCGCCGATGGAGTGACCCGCGACCTTGTCCGCCTTGAACCCGTAGCTCTCCAGCAGCCGGTACAGGGCTGTTTGGAACGCGAACAACGCCGGCTGGGTGTACCCGGTCTGGTCGAGCTTGGCCTCGTCCTCCCACATGACCTGCTTGAGGTCGGCGGGCAGGTACTTCAGCGCTTCGTCGAGCGCCTCCTTGAACCGCGGGAACGCCTCGTACAGCTCCTTGCCCATACCAACGCGCTGCGCGCCCTGCCCGGAGAACAGCGCGGCAACAGGCTTGCGCTGCACCGTCCCGGTCGCGATCACCTCGCGGTCGAGCACCACCGCGCGGTGATCGAACGTCGTCGGCCTGGTCGTCAGCAACGAGAACGCGATGTCCTCGACGTCGCCCTCGATCGCCTTGACCTGCTCGATGCGCGCCTTCAACGCCGTCGCCGACTTCGCCGACACGACGAACGGATGCCTGCCCGCGAGACCCGCGTCCGTCACCAGTTCCCCGCGCTCATCCACACCGGGCTGGACTGCTCCCGCTGGATCGATCCCGCCTGGGGCCCCTCCGGGGGAGACCGAGGTCCCCACTCCAATCGTCTCATCGGGGTCTGACAGTTCTGGGGCGGTCGTGGCGTCAACGGACCGTTCAGGCGCGTCCGGAGCCTCCTGGATGATCACGTGGGCGTTGGTGCCGCTCACCCCGAAGGACGAAATGCCGGCTCGGCGGGGTTTGCCGTTGCGCGGCCACGCGGTCGTCTCCGTCAGCAGGCTGACATTGCCCGCGGACCAGTCGACGTGCGACGACGGCTCGGTGACGTGGAGGGTCGGCGGCAGAGTGTCGTGGCGCAGCGCCTCGACGATCTTGATGACCCCCGCGACGCCGGCCGCGGCCTGGGTGTGGCCGATGTTGGACTTGATCGCGCCGAGCCGCAGAGGTGTGGCGCGGTCCTGGCCGTAGGTGGCGAGCAGCGCCTCGGCCTCGATCGGATCCCCCAGCACGGTGCCGGTTCCGTGGGCCTCGACAGCGTCCACATCGGACGCGGACAGGCCCGCCGACGCCAGCGCCGCCTTGATCACCTCGCGCTGGGCTGGGCCGTTCGGGGCGGACAGGCCGTTGGAGGCGCCGTCCTGGTTGATCGCGCTGCCCGCGACGACGGCGAGCACCGGGTGGCCGTTGCGCTGGGCGTCGGAGAGCTTCTCGACGAGCAGCACGCCGATGCCCTCGGACCAACCGGTCCCATCGGCGTCGTCCGAGAACGCTTTGCAACGGCCCGAGGTCGCGAGGCCACCCTGCCGGGTGAATCCGGCGAAGTTCGAGGAAGTCGCCATGACCGTGACGCCGCCGGCCAGGGCGAGGGAGCACTCGCCGTTGCGCAGGGCCTGCGAGGCCAGGTGCAGTGCCACCAACGACGAAGAACACGCGGTGTCGACGGTGACGGCGGGACCCTCGAAGCCGAACGTGTAGGAGATGCGTCCGGAGATGACGCTGGCGGCGGTGCCCATACCCGCGTGGCCCTCGACGTCCTCCTGGGAGGCGATCAGGACGTGGCCGTAGTCCTGGCCGTTGGTGCCCACAAACACACCGGTGCGGGAGCCGCGCAACGACGTCGGATCGATACCCGCGCGCTCGACGGCTTCCCACGTGGTCTGCAGCAGGAGTCGTTGCTGCGGGTCCATCGCGAGGGCTTCGCGAGGCGAGATGCCGAAGAAACCGGGGTCGAAGTCGGCCGCGTCGTAGAGGAACCCGCCCTGCAGCGTCGCGCTGGTGCCGCCGGCGAGCGTGCCGAGGTCCCAGCCGCGGTCGGTCGGGAACCCGGTGATGGCGTCCCGCCCTTCCGCCACCAGCTCCCAGAGGTCTTCCGACGAGCGGACCTCGCCGGGGAAGCGGCAGGCGATGCCGACGATCGCGACCGGCTCGTGCTTGCCGGACTCGGCCTCCTCCAGGCGCTGGCGGGTCTGGGCGAGATCAGCGGTGACCCACTTCAGGTACTCAACGAGCTTCTCTTCGTTCGGCATCGCCGGAAACCTTCCGTCTGCGAGATGGGGTCAGCGCTCGGTGCGTCGGCCGAGTTCGTTGTCGATGAAGGCGAACACGTCGTCCACGCTCGCCGAGCTGATGCGATCGCTCACGGCCTCTTCGTTCTTGGCGCTGCCGTACTGGGCGAGCAGGTTGCGCAGCCGGGCGGCGACACCGTCCCGTGCCAGGTCTTCCGGCGACGTCGTGGCCAGCGCGGCTTCCAACCGGTCGAGCTCGCCGGTGATCGACGGTCCGGCGTCACCACCGAGCAGCTCGCCCGCGAGGTAGGCGGCGAGCTCGTCCGGCGTCGGATAGTCGAACACCAGGCCGGCGGGCAGTTTCAGGCCCGTCGCGGACGCGAGGCTGTTGCGCAGCTCCACCGCGGTCAGCGAGTCGAAGCCGAGGTCACGGAACTGCTTGTCGTCGTCGATCGCCGCGGGAGTCGCGTGTCCGAGCACACCGGCCGCATGGCCGCGCACGAGGTCGACGAGGTACTTGCCGCGTTCCTCCACCGGCAGCGCGTTCAACGTCGCCGGGAAGTCCACAGTGGATGCTTCCCCGCTGCCTGCCGCACGCTTGCCGCCCTTGACGAGGCCGCGCAGGATCGCCGCGACCGGACCGTTGGTGCGACCTGTGGTGATGCGGGCGGGGACGAGCACCGCGTCCTCGCGCGAGGTGGCGTCGTCGAACAGCTGCATGCCTTGGCGGACGGTCAGTGGCGGCATGCCGGTGCGGCCGATGCGGTCCATCGCGCCGTCCTGCAGATGTGCTGTCATGCCACCGGTTTGCGCCCACGGTCCCCAGGCCAGCGACGTGGCAACGAGCCCTTGTGCCCGACGGTGTTCCGCGAGTGCGTCGAGGAATGCGTTGGCCGCGGCGTAGTTGCCCTGACCCGCGCTGCCGAGCACACCCGACACGGACGAGTAGAGCACGAACGCCTTGAGCTTCTGCTTCTTCGTGGCCTCGTGGAGGTTCCAGGCGCCGTCGACCTTCGGCTTCAGCACAGCGCTGATCCGCTCGGCCGTGAGCGAGGAGATGATGCCGTCGTCGAGCACACCGGCCGTGTGGATGACGGCCGTCAGCTTCACGCCCTTGACGACCTTCTTGACCGCCTTGAGGTCCGCGGTGTCGCAGGCGGCGATCGTGACGTCGGCTCCGTGCGCGGTGAGTTCTGCCTGCAGCGCAACAGCATCCGGCGCGTCGCCGCCGCGCCTCGACACCAGCAGCAGGCGCTTCACGTTGCGTTCGGCGACGAGGTGGCGGGCCAGTTCGGCGCCTAGACCGCCGGTGCCGCCGGTGATCAGCACCGTGCCTTCCGGGTCCCACTCCGCCGTCTCGACGGTGTCGGTGACGCGGGCGAGGCGAGCGACCCGCACCTGTCCGTCGCGAACGCGGACCTGGGTCTCCCCCGCGTCGATCAGGCCGGTCGGAAGCGGGGCGCTGCCGTCGGTGTCGACGAGCAGGAAGCGTCCGGGGTTCTCCGACTGTGCCGTGCGCACCAGGCCTTCGACGGTCGCGCTCGCCAGGCCGCTCGTCACGAAGGCGAGCTTTTCCTCGGACTGCAACAGTTCCAACGCCCGCGCGGCCAGTTCGTGCGCCTGTTCAACGGTGTCACCGCTGAACTGGACCTCGCGAACATCGGTAGCCGGCTGGGCTTCCGGCGCGGGCACCCATTCGACGCGGAACAACGAATCCTGGTGCTGCTGCGCGGCGAGCGGTGCACCGAACACGAGGGCCTGAGCTGAGACGACCGGCGCGCCACTGGTGTCCGTGGCGGCGAACTCACCGTCGCGCAGCCGCACCCGCAACGTGTCGGCGCCGACCGCGTGGAGGCTGACGTTCTGCCAGTGGACCGGAACCTGGCTGTCCTCGGTGATCCTGGTGGCGCAGTCGAGCAGTGCCGGGTGGACGCCGTAGAACTGGGCGTCCGAGGTGCCTTCGGGCAGCGTGACCTCCGCGTAGATCGCGTCACCGGCCTGCCAGATCTGCTCGCCGATCGCCGTCGCACCCTTCGGCGGCCACTCGCTGACCGTGAAGTCCGCCCGGTACTCGCCCTCAGTGAGCATCCCTGTCGCGATCTGGACGAACGGCTGCTCGTCGTTCGGTCGCGTGTAGACGGTGAGAGCGCGCTTCCCGTTGTCCGGCGCCCCGATCCACACCTGCAGCACACCAGGCGTGAGCGGCGCGGAGATCGCGAGCTCCTCGACCGTGCCGTACCCGACCTGGTCTGCCGCCCGGAACGCGATCTCCGCGAACGCCGTCTCCGGGAACGCCACCGCGAGCCGGTTCGTGAACACCACAGCGTCTTCCTGCGCGACGGTCATCGCAGCACCGAGCAGCGGGTGGTCAGCGGGCCCGAGGCCGAGCCCGGACGCGTCGGCCGCCTGGGCCATCGGCGTCGGCCAGTAGTGGTCGTGGTCGAACGCGTAGGTCGGGATGTCGACGCGCTTCGCCCCGGTGCCCGCGAACGCCTCCGCCCAGTCGACGGTGGTGCCCTGGACGTGGAGCCTCGCGAGCGCGGTGAGCCAGGCCGTCGTCTCGTCGCGATCCTTGCGCAGCGCGGGAACCGAGCCGTCGACGAGCGCGGACAGCACCCCGTCCGGCCCGATTTCCAGGAACGCGTTGACGCCGGCGTCTTCAAGCGCGTTGATGCCATCCGCGAACCGCACGGCTTCCCGGACGTGCCGCACCCAGTACTCCGGCTCGGTCAGCTCGGTGCCGGCAATACGCCCGGTCACGTTGGAGACCAGGGGAATGCGGGGCGTGGCGAACTCCAGCGCCGTCACGACGGCGCGGAAGTCCTCCAGCATCGGCTCCATCAACGGCGAGTGAAACGCATGGCTGACCGGCAAACGCTTAGTCTTGCGCCCCTGCTTCGCGAACCCGTCAGCGATCTGTTCGACCGCCTTCTCCTCACCCGCGATCACGAGCGCACGGCGCCCGTTGATCGCCGCGATGGACACCACGTCCGTGGCTTCCACCTCGTGCTCCTGCGCTTCGATCGCGACCATGGCGCCGCCGGCCGGAAGCGCCTGCATCAACGCCGCCCGCGCGTTCACCAGCTTCGCCGCGTCTTCGAGCGTGAGCACCCCGGCGACGTGCGTGGCCGCGATCTCGCCGACCGAGTGCCCGCCGACGTAGTCCGGCTCGATGCCGAACGCCTCCGCGAGCCGGAACAGCGCGACCTCGACCGCGAACAACGCCCGCTGCGTGTTCCCGGTCTGGTTGAGCGCTTCCGCGTCCTCGCCCCACATGACGTCGCGGACGTCCACGTGCTCCAGCACGGCGTCGAGCGCCTTCGCGAACACGGGGAACCGCTCGTACAGCTCACGTCCCATGCCCAGCCGCTGCGACCCCTGCCCGGAGAACAGCACCGCGAGCTTGCGCCTGCTCGCCTGCCCGAGCGCGACCTCCGCACCGTCCAGCACCACGGCCCGGTGCTCGAACCGCGACCGCTTCAGCAGTGAGAACCCGACGTCGAACGCGTCCGCCTCAACCGCCCGCACCCGCTCGACCTGAGCGCGCAGCGAAGCGGAGGACTTCGCCGAAACAACGAGCGGGGCCCCCTTGGGGGGACGCGAGGTCCCCACTCCAATCATCTCAGCCGAGTCTGACAATTCTGGAGCGGTCGGCGCGGCCTCCAGGATGACGTGCGCGTTCGTGCCGGAGATGCCGAACGACGAGACGCCTGCCCTGCGCGCGCGGTCCGTTGACGGCCACGGTGTGTTCGAGGTGAGCAGCGAGATCGAACCCGCGGTCCAGTCGACGTGCGACGAAGGCGTGGTGACGTTGATCGTGCGCGGCAGCAACCCGTGCCGCAGCGCCATCACCATCTTGATCACACCAGCGGCACCGGCGGCGGCCTGCGTGTGGCCGATGTTCGACTTGATCGACCCGAGCAGCAAGGGCTCCGCACGATCCTGCCCGTACGTGGCCAACAGAGCCTGAGCCTCGATCGGGTCACCCAAAGTAGTACCCGTGCCGTGCGCCTCGACAGCGTCGACGTCGGCGAACCGAAGACCCGCCGAAGCCAGAGCCTGCCGGATCACGCGCTGCTGAGAAGGCCCGTTGGGCGCGGTCAGCCCGTTGGATGCACCGTCCTGGTTGACCGCGGAACCGCGCACGACAGCAAGAACGTCATGCCCAGCGGCGACGGCATCGGACAGACGCTCCACCACGAGCACACCGATGCCCTCAGACCATGCGGTGCCGTCGGCAGAATCCGAGAACGGCTTGCAGCGACCGTCACGCGCGAGGCCGTCCTGCAGCGAGAACTCCATGAACGCACCCGGCGCCGACATCACCTGCACACCGCCGGCCAGCGCCAGCGAACACTCGCCGTTCCGCAGCGCCTGCACCGCCAAGTGCAACGCGACCAGAGCCGACGAGCACGCCGTGTCGATCGTCATCGACGGGCCTTCGAGCCCCAGAGCGTAGGAAAGCCGTCCCGCGATCACGCTCGGCGACGTACCTGTGCCGGAATACCCCTCCAGCGCCTGCTCCGACGCGAGCATCAGGTGCGCGTAGTCCTGCCCGGACGCGCCGACGTAGACACCGGTCCGCGACCCGCGCAACGCCAAGGGGTCGATTCCCGTGCGCTCCAACGCTTCCCAGGACGTCTCCAGCACGAGTCGCTGGTGCGGGTCCATCGACACGGCCTCGCGCGGCGAGATCCCGAAGAACGCCGGGTCGAACGACGCGATGCCCTCGATGAACCCGCCCTGCCCGGTCACCGACTGGCCGGCGCCGTCGCCGACGAGGTTCTCGTCCCAGCCGCGGTCCGACGGGAACCCGCCGATCGCGTCCCGCCCACCCAGCACCAGCTCCCACAGTTCCTCCGGCGACGACACGCCACCGGGGAACTTGCACGCGATACCGACGATCGCGATGGCCTCGTCGCTGACCCTCACGGAGTCCTCGACCTCAGCGGAACCACCGAACAGTTCGCTGACCAGATGCGACGCCAGCGCTTCCGGCGTCGGGTAGTCGAACACCAGCGTCGCGGGCAACGTCAGCCCCGTCGCCGTGCCGAGCCGGTTGCGCAGCTCGACCGACGTCAGCGAGTCGAAGCCCAGCTGCCGGAACTCGCGGTCCGCGTCGATCGCGTCGGCCGACGAGTGCCCGAGCACCGCCGCGGCCTCACCTCGCACCAGGTCCACCAGCGTCCGCAGACGCTCAGCCGGGCGAACGTCCTGCAAGCCCTGCAACGCAACGGTTCCCTGCGTCCGAGCCGCGGTCCGGCGCCCACCGCGCAGCAGATTGCGCAGCAGTGGCGGCACCATCGTCGTGCTGGCGCCGGTGATGATCCGCGCGGGCACCACGAGCGGTTCATCGACACCGATTGCCGCGTCGAACAGCGCCAGCCCGTGCTCCAGAGAGATCGGCGGCATCGACGACTTCTCGAGCCGCTCCAACGCGGCCGCGTCCATCGTCTTGGTCATGCCGACCTCGGACGTCCAAGCGCCCCAGGCCAACGACACCGCGGGAAGCCCAGCGGAACGGCGGAAAGCAGCCAGTGCGTCGAGGAACGCGTTGCCCGCAGCGTAGTTTCCCTGACCGGCCGTGCCGAGCACGCCGGACACCGACGAGTACAGGACGAAATGCGCGTCCGGCACCAACGAATGCAGGTTCCAGGCCGCGTCCACCTTGGGCCGCAGCACCTTCTCCAGCCGTTCCGGCGTCATCGACGCGATCACACCGTCGTCCAGCACGCCAGCCGTGTGCACGACAGCGGTCACATCATGTCCATTGAGGACAGCTGCCAACGCGTCCCGGTCCGTCACATCGCAAGCCGCGATCGTCACACCGTCGAGCTCCGCCAGCTCCGCCGCACCCGGCGAGTCCAGCCCGCGACGGCTGAGCAGCAACAGCTTCCGCGCGCCCCTCGCGACGAGATGCCGCGCCAGCTCCGCGCCAAGACCACCGGTGCCGCCTGTGATCACCACGGTGCCATCAGTGTCCCAGCCGGACGGCACGGTGATCACGATCTTGCCGATGTGCTTGGCACGACTCATGAACCGGAACGCGTCACGCGCCCGTCGCACGTCCCACGCGGCGATCGGCAGCGGCGCCAGCACATCCCGCTCGAACAGCTCCACGAGCGCGACGAGCATGCGCTGGACGTGGTCGGGATGCGCCTCACCGAGGTCGAACGGCCGGTAGAAGATGCCCGGCACGTCCTCGCGCAGATCGGTCTTGCCCATCTCCAGGAACCGTCCGCCCTCGCCGAGCAGCCGCAGCGAGGCATCGATGAACTCGCCCGTCAACGCGTTCAGCACGACGTCGACCCGCGGGAACTTCTGTGCAAAGCTGATGTCGCGCGAGTTGCCGATGTGGGCGTCGTCGAGGCCGAGGCCGCGCAGCACGTCCCACTTGCCCTCGCTGGCGGTCGCGAACACCTCGGCACCGAGGTGCTGCGCGACCTGGATCGCCGCCATGCCAACACCACCGGCGCCGGCGTGGACGAGGACCTTCTCCCCCGGCTGGACGTTGCCGAGCTCGATCAGCGCGTAGTAGGCGGTGAGGAACACCAGCGGCACCGACGCGCCCTGCTCGAACGTCCATCCGTCCGGAAGCCTGGTCAGGTAAGGCTCCTCGATGACGCCGACCGGTCCCATGCCACCGAACAGCATGCCGAACACCGGGTCGCCGACGTTCAGCTCGGTGCACTCGGGCCCGAGCTCGGTGACGACACCCGCGGCCTCCGCGCCGAACGAGCCCGCCTCGCCCGGATACATGCCGAGCGCGTTGAGCACGTCGCGGAAGTTGAGGCCCGCCGCCCTGATCGCGATCCTGACCTGCTTGCCCCGCAACGGCTCCGGCTGCCACGGCGCCAGCACGAGGTTGTCCAGGCTGCCTTTCGCGGTGGTGTCCAGCCGCCACGTTCCGGCCGGCGGCACCAGCGTCGGCCCGGTCTGCAGCCGCGCCAACCGTCCAGCGTGGACAGTGCCGTCACGCACGATCAGCTGCTGTTCCTCGGTGACCAGCATGCCGGGCGTCAGTTCGCCGTGGTCGTCCAGGTCGACGAGCAGGAACTTGCCGGGGTTTTCGGCCTGCGCCGACCGCACGAGTCCCCACACAGCTGCCGCGCCCAGATCGGTGATCGGTTCGTCGCCGATCGCCGCCGCGCCACGCGTCACGAACGCCACGCGTTCCTCGGCGGTCTGCAGGATCTCCAGCACGCGCTTCGTGGTCTCGTGCACAGCAGCCGCGTCGGGGCCGCCCGTCAGTTCCACGACCCGAGCGTCGAACTCGGTCGCCTCGCCGATCTGCACCGGCACCCAGTCGACGCGGAACAGCGACTCGGCCACGGGGTTCGCGGGAGCGGCCGTGGACGGCGTCCTGACCACCAGCGACTTCACCGACAGCACCGGTGCGCCTTCGACGTCGACGGCGGTGACCTCGACGGCGTCACCTCCCGTGTGCTTCAACCGGACCCGCAGCCGCGACGGCCCGATGGCGTGCAGCGACACGCCGTTCCACTCGAACGGCAACCCCTGCCCGGCGCCGTCGACGAACGTGATGGCGTGCAGCGCGGAGTCGAGCAGCGCCGGGTGGACGCCGAACGTGGCGGCGTCGTCCACGCTGTCCGGCAACGCGACCTCGACCAGCACCTCGTCACCGTGACGCCACGCCTGCCGCAAGCCCTGGAAGATCGGCCCGTAAGCCAGGCCGCCTTCCGCGAGCGTCTCGTAGAAGCCTTCGAGGTCAAGCGTTTGCGCGTCCGCGGGCGGCCATTCGGCAGTGTCGAACTCGACCTGATGCGGCCCCTCGGCGAGCGTGCCGCTCGCGTGCTGGATCCACTCGTCGGAGTCCGGCACCTGCGAGTGCACGCTGACCGGCCGGCGCCCGTGATCGTCCGGCGCCCCGACACGAACCTGCACCGCGACGGCGTCCCTTTCAGGGAGGACCAGCGGCACGACGATCGTGAGCCCGTCGACGCGGTCGCAGCCCACCATGTCGCCGGCGCGAATCGCGAAGTCGAGGAACCCGGTGCCGGGGAACAACACCGCGCCACCGACGACGTGGTCCGCGATCCACGGGTGCGTGGCGAGGCTGAGGCGTCCACTGAGGACGAACTCGTCGGTGCCCGCGACCGCGATCGCCGCGCCCAGCAACGGATGCCCGCCGGACCGCAGCCCGTACGCCGCGGGATCGCCCGCGCGGCCGCCGACGGTCGCCTTGGGCCAGAACCGCTCGTGGTCGAACGGGTAGGTCGGCAGGCTGATCAGCTTGCCGCCCGTCAGCCACGGCGCCCAGTCGACGGTGATGCCGTCGACGTGCAGCTGCGCCAGGGCCTGAGCCAGCGCGGCTTCCTCGGTCCTGTTCTTGCGCTGCGCGGGAACGGCGTGATCGACGAGCGCCGACAGCACCCCGTCCGGCCCGACCTCGAGGAACCTGGTGGCCGGGATCTTCGCCACGTTGTCGGTGAACCGCACCGCGTCGCGAACGTGGCTCACCCAGTACTCGGGGTCGGTGACGTCGCCGGTCGTGCTGATCGGGATCTTCGGCTCGGCGAAGGTGAGCTCGCGGATCGCCGCCCGGAAGTCGTCGAGCATCGGCTCCATCAACGGCGAGTGGAACGCGTGGCTGACCTTGAGCCGCTTGGTCTTCTCGAACCGTCCCGCAATCGCCTCGACTTCCGTTTCGTCACCCGCGATGACGATGGAGCGCGGTCCGTTGATGGCCGCGATCGAGACCTTGCTCGTGAGGTGCGGGGTGACTTCTTCTTCGGTCGCCTGCACGGCCACCATGGCGCCGTTCTGAGGAAGCGCCTGCATGAGCCTCGCGCGTTCGGTGACCAGCTTCGCGGCGTCCTCGAGGCTGAGCACGCCCGCGACGTGCGCCGCCGCGATTTCACCGATCGAGTGACCCGCGAGGTGTGCGGGCTTGATCCCGAACGCCTGCAACAACCGGTAGAGCGCTGTTTGGAACGCGAACAAGGCCGGCTGCGTGTAGCCCGTCTGGTTGAGGTTCTCCTCGTCCTCACCCCAGATGACGCTCTGCAGCTCGGGATCGAGATGCGCGAGCACGTCGTCGAACGCGTCCGCGAACTCCGGGAACCGCGCGTACAGCTCCTTGCCCATGCCGAGCCGCTGCGACCCCTGCCCGGAGAACAGCACCGCCAGGACGTGCTCCCCCGCCACCCCGCTCGCGACTTCGGCCCCGTCGACCAGCACGGCCCGGCGCTCGAACAGCGCCCGCGACCTGACCAGCGAGTACGCGACGTCGACCTCGGCTGCCGCGACGTCCCGGATCCGCTCGACCTGAGCCTGCAGCGCGCCGGCCGACTTCGCCGACACCACCAACGGAATCGATCCCGCCTGGGGGCCCCGGGGGGAGAACGAG
Source organism: Lentzea sp. NPDC051838 (assembly GCF_040681245.1). Taxonomy (NCBI): domain Bacteria; kingdom Bacillati; phylum Actinomycetota; class Actinomycetes; order Pseudonocardiales; family Pseudonocardiaceae; genus Lentzea; species Lentzea sp. NPDC051838. The sequence continues at coordinate 287,040 of NZ_JBFAYI010000003.1, read as the reverse complement.
GTCCCCACTCCAAGCGTCCCACGGCGGTCTGACGATTCCGGCTCGGCAAGATCGACAACAGGCGCGTTGTCCACAGGCGGGGAACTGTCCACAGATTTCGTGGAAGGGGTTGCGGCCTCGAGAATCACGTGGGCGTTGGTGCCCGAGATGCCGAACGACGAGACGCCCGCGCGCCACGGCCGTTCGACAGTGGGCCACGGGGTGTTCTCGGTCAACAGCGACACCGCGCCCGCCGACCAGTCGATGTGCGAGGAGGGCTCGGTGACGTGCAGAGTCCGCGGGAGCAGGCCGTGCTGGAACGCGAGCACCATCTTGATCACGCCCGCCGCACCCGCCGCCGCCTGCGTGTGGCCGAGGTTCGACTTCACCGAACCCAGCCACAGCGGGTCGACGCGGTCCTGCCCGTACACGGTGAGCAGCGCCTGCGCCTCGATCGGGTCGCCCAGCACGGTTCCGGTGCCGTGCGCCTCGACAACGTCCACATCGGACGGAGACAACCCGCCCGACGCAAGCGCTTGGCGGATGACGCGTTGCTGCGAAGGACCATTGGGCGCCGTCAGTCCGTTGGAAGCGCCATCCTGGTTGAACGCCGAGCCCCGCACGACCGCGAGCACGGGATGACCAGCGGCGACAGCGTCGGAAAGCCGCTCCACCACGAGGATGCCGACACCTTCGGACCAGCCCGTGCCGTCAGCGGACTCGGAGAACGCCTTGCACAGGCCGTCCGGCGCGAGCCCGCCCTGCCGCGAGAAACCGGAGAACGACGTCGGCGTCGCCATCACCGTGACACCACCGGCCAACGCCAGCGAACACTCGCCACCCCGCAACGCTTGCGCGGCCAGGTGCAGCGCCACCAACGCGGACGAGCATGCCGTGTCGATCGTGACCGCCGGACCTTCCAGCCCTAGTGCGTACGAGATGCGGCCGGAGATCACCGAAGCCGCGAGCCCGGTGCCGGCGTGGCCTTCGAGGTCTTCGTTGGAGGCCATGACGACGTGCTGGTAGTCCTGCCCGTTCGTGCCGACGAAGACGCCGGTCCGCGATCCGCGCAACGACGACGGGTCGACGCCCGCGCGTTCGACGGCCTCCCACGAGGTCTCGAGCAGCAAACGTTGCTGCGGGTCCATCGCGAGGGCTTCTCGTGGCGAGATGCCGAAGAACGCGGGGTCGAAGTCGGCGACACCGCGCAGAAAACCGCCACGCAACGTCGAGCTCTGCAAGGAGGCCAGGTCCCAGCCGCGGTCGGCCGGGAAGTCCGACATCGCGTCCTCACCCGCGACGAGGCGCTGCCACAGGTCTTCCGGCGAGTCGATGCCGTCGGGGAAGTGGCAGGCCATACCGACGATCGCGATGTCGTCGGTGGAGACCGCGACCGAGACGTCGTCGAGGTCGCCGCCTTCGCCGAGCAGCTCCGCCAGCAGGTGTTCGGCGAGCACGCGCGGTGACGGGTAGTCGAACACGAGCCCGGCGGGCAGCGCGAGACCGGTGATCTCGGTGAGGTGGTTGCGCAGCTCGACGGCGGTCAGCGAGTCGAACCCGATGTCGCGGAACGCTTTGTCGGACGCCACCGCTTCCTTGCCGGAGTGGCCGAGCACCTGGGCGGCCCGCGTGCGGACCAGCTCCAAGACGGGCTCGATCCGTTCCGCGGCAGGCAGATCACGCAGGCTGCGACGCAGTTCCGCGGCGGCGGACTCGCTGTCTCGACGCGCGGCGGCCAGTTCGTCGAGCACTTCGCGAGCGCCGGGCAGTTCGGCCAGCACAGCGGACGGGCGCAGACTCAGCAACGCGCTGAGCAGCTGCGGATGGTGGATGTCCGCAATCACGGCGGTCGGCGCGGCCTCCGCGACCACGCTGCGCATCGCCGCGACCGCGAGTTCCGGGTCCAAAGTGGACGCGCCGACGGACTTGATCGATTGGGCGACGCGTTCCTCGCCCGCCATGCCGTCGCCGGTCCACGCGCCCCAAGCGATCGACGTCGCAGCCAAGCCCTGCTCACGACGCTGCACGGCGATGGCGTCGAGAACGGCGTTGGCGGCGGCGTAGTTGGCCTGGCCGGGGTTGCCGATCGCGCCCGCGACCGACGAGAACAGGATGAACGCGTCGAGGTCGAGGTCGCGCGTCAGCTCGTCGAGCAGGAACGCCGACGTGACCTTCGCCTGGAACACGTCGGTGAACCGCTCCGGCGTGAGCCCGTCGAGCACTCCGTCGTCCAGCACACCAGCAGCGTGCACAACGGCCTTGACGTCGCTCGTCAGCACCGCGGCCAGCTCGTCGCGGTTCGCGACGTCGCATCGCACGACCTCAACGCCGAGTTCCGCGACGATGTCCGCCGCGCCGGGTGCGTCCATGCCGCGACGGCTCAGCAGCACGACCTTCTCCGCGCCACGTGCGACCAGGTCACGCGCCACATGCTTGCCCAGCGCGCCCGTGCCACCGGTGATCACGACAGTTCCGGTCGGTTGCCACTCCTGAGATGCCCGTGGCGCAACGAGAATCCGCCGCCCGAACACCCCGGACGCCCTGACCGCGACCTGATCCTCGTCGCTCGTCAGCACCGCGACGAACCGTTGCGCCGCACGCTCGTCCAGCTCGGTGGTGAGGTCGACGAGGCCGCCCCAGCGGTTCGGGTGCTCCAGCGCGGCGACCCGTCCGAGTCCCCACACGCCTGCCTGCCAGGGGTTGCTGACCGCGTCCGCACGCCCGGTCGACACCGCGCCGCGCGTCACCACCCACAGCGGCGCCATGACACCGGCGTCGCCGAGCGCCTGGATCAACGCGGTGGTGCTGGTGATCGGCGCGATCTCGCCGAGATCGTCCAACGCCAGCAACGACACCACACCGGTGAACGGCGCTTGCGCGAACTCCACGAGCTGCCCCGCGAGGTGCTCGCGGTCGGCCCACGCGACGCCGAGCTCCGTGACGTCCCCGAGCGCGTCGACCAGCGTCCGGATCCACGCGCTGTCGGCCACCTCGGTCGGCACGACGACGAGCCACTTGCCCGGCTGCGCGGTGAGTCCGGCGACCGGCTGCCAGTTCTCCCTGTGCAGCCAGGAGTCCACAGTGGACTGAGCCTTGCGCTTGCCCCGCCACGCCGACAACGCCGGCAGCACACCCGCGAGCGTCTCGCTGTCGAGGTCGAGCGTGGCGGCGAGGGACGCGACGTCGTCCTGCTCAACGGCGGTCCAGAACGCCGCGTCGGCCGGGTCCGCGGGGATTGCCGCGGTTGCCGCCTCGGGCCAGAACCGCTCGTGCTGGAACGGATACGACGGCAGGTCGACGCCACGCCCGCCCCGGTAGAAGCTCGACCACTCGACGTGCACACCGCTGACGTGCAGCCTCGCGAGCGCCTGCAGGAACGCCTTGTGCTCGCCCCTGTCCTTGCGCTGCGTGGGAACCGCTCCATCGACCAGCGCCGAGAGCACGCCGTCCGGTCCGATCTCCAGGAACGCGCTCGCGCCCTGTTCCCGCAGCCGCGCGACGTTGTCGGTGAACCGGACCGTGTCCCGAACGTGGCTCACCCAGTACTCGGGATCCGTGACGTCGCCCGTCGTCGCGATCGGGATGCTCGGTTCGTTGAAGGTGATCCCCGCGATCGCCTGCCGGAAGTCATCGAGCATCGGCTCCATCAACGGCGAGTGGAACGCGTGGCTGACTGCGAGCTGCTTGCTCTTGCGGCCCGCGAACTGGCTCGCCACGGCGCGCACTTCGTCTTCCGTGCCCGCGATGACCAGCGAGTCTGCCGCGTTGATCGCCGCGATCGACACGCCGCTCGTGAGGTGCGGGGCGACCTCTCCTTCCGTGGCCTGCAGCGCGATCATCACGCCTGCGGGCAGGTCTTGCATGAGCGCGGCGCGTGCCTTGACGAGCTTCGCCGCGTCTTCGAGGCTCAGCACTCCCGCGACGTGCGCGGCCGCGATCTCGCCGATCGAATGCCCGGCGAGCAGGCGCGGGACGATGCCGAACGACTCCGCCAGCCGGTACAGCGCAGTTTGGAACGCGAACAACGCCGGCTGCGTGTTCCCCGTCTGGTTCAGCGCCTCGGCGTCGTCACCCCACATGACGTCACGCACTTGGAGGTGCTCCAACACCTCGTCCAACGCGCGGGCGAACACCGGGAACGCCTCGTACAGCTCACGCCCCATGCCCAGCCGCTGCGCCCCTTGCCCGGAGAACAGCATGGCGAGCGTCTTGCCCGATGCCTCCCCACTGGCCAGTACATCGGCACCCAACAACACGGCCCGGTGCTCGAACAACGTGCGCCGATGCAGCAGCGAGTACCCGATGTCCCGCGGGTCCGCCTCAACGCCTCGAACGCGCTCGATCTGGGCTTCGAGGGCCGCCGCGGACTTCGCCGACACCAACCACGGCAGCGCACGGCCAGCTTCGCCCGCACGGCCAGCTTCGCCCGCACGACCAGCCTCGCCTGCACGACCAGCCTCGCCCGCACGACCAGCCTCGCCCGCACGACCAGCCTCGCCCGCACGGCCCGCCTCGCCCGCACGGCCCGCCTCACCTGCACGGCCCGCCTGGATCGATACGGGTTGGCCGGCCCCCTGGGGGGAGCCACCCCCCATCCCAATCATCTCAGGCAGGTCCGACAATTCCGGAGCCTCAAGGATGACGTGCGCGTTTGTGCCCGAGAGCCCGAACGACGAGACGCCTGCACGGGCGGGGCGGTCGACACTGGGCCACGGGGTGTTCGAGGTGAGCAGCGAGACAGCGCCCGCGGACCAGTCGACGTGCGAAGAAGGCGACGTCACGTGCAGGGTCTGCGGCAACAGGCCGTGCTGGAACGCGAGCACCATCTTGATCACGCCGGCGACACCCGCAGCCGCCTGCGTGTGGCCGAGGTTCGACTTGATCGCACCCAGGTAGAGCGGGGCGCCGACACGGTCCCGGCCATAGGTGGCGAGCAGAGCTTGAGCCTCGATCGGGTCGCCGAGGCGCGTGCCGGTGCCGTGCGCCTCGACGGCGTCGACGTCCGAAGTGGACAGTCCGGCGTTGGCCAGGGCCTGACGGATCACGCGTTGCTGAGCGGGTCCGTTCGGGGCGGTCAAACCGTTCGAGGCGCCGTCCTGGTTCACGGCCGAACCGCGCACGACAGCCAGGACCTTGTGCCCGAGCCGGAGGGCGTCAGACTGGCGTTCGACGACGAGCACACCGGCACCCTCAGCCCAGCCAGTCCCCTCGGCGTTGTCGGAGAAGGCGCGGCAGCGGGCGTCGACCGCGAGGCCGCCCTGCGCGTTGAAGCCGGCGAAGTTCATCGGCGTCGACATGACGGTCACGCCGCCGACCAGCGCCATCGTCGACTCGCCCGAACGCAGCGACTGCGCGGCCAAGTGCAAGGCCACCAAGGACGACGAGCAAGCGGTGTCGATCGTGAGCGCGGGACCCTCGAAGCCGAACGTGTAGGAGAGACGGCCGGAGATCACCGCGGCGGCGAGGCCGGTGGACGCGTGGCCCTCGATGTCGCCGCGCGCTCGCAGCACGAGGTTCGTGTAGTCCTGCCCGTTAGTGCCGACGAACACACCGGTCTTGGAGCCGCGCAAAGTGGCGGCGTTGATGCCCGCGTGTTCGACGGCTTCCCAGGCGACCTCGAGCAGCTGACGTTGCTGCGGGTCCATCGCGAGTGCTTCCCGCGGCGAGATGCCGAAGAACGCCGGGTCGAACTCCGTCGCGCCGTAGAGGAAACCTCCCTCGACCGTGCCGCCGGCCGCGAGCGCGTCCTGTTCCCAGCCGCGGTCGGTCGGGAAGGTCGCGATCGCGTCGGTGCCGTCGGCGAGCAGCCGCCACAGGTCTTCGGGAGTCGAGACGCCGCCGGGGAAGCGGCAGGCCATGCCGACGATCACGATCGGGTCGTCGGCGTCCGCGATGCCCTGCGCCGACACGTCGAGATCGGTGCCTTCACCGGTCAACGAAGTCAGCAGGTGCTCGGCCAGGACCAGCGGCGTCGGGTAGTCGAAGATCAACGTGGCGGGCAGCGTCAGGCCCGTGGTCGCGGTCAGCGCGTTGCGGAGCTCGATCGCGGTCAGCGAGTCGAACCCGAGCGCGCGGAACTCCTTCTCCGCGCCCACCGCGTCGGCGTTCGGGTAGCCGATGACCTTCGCGGCCTCGGCGCGCACGACATCGACGATGATCCGCACGCGCTTGGCGTCGGGCAGGCCGCCGAGCTTGGCGAGCAGGCCACCGACGACGACCTCGCGGGCGGCGGTGCGCCGACCCACCCGCACGAGGCCGCGCATGATCGCGGGAACATCGCCCTGTGCGGCACCACCTGATGCGAGTGGCACGAGCAGCGCCTCGTCCGACGAGACGGCCGCGTCGAAGAGCGCGAGGCCCTGCTCCACCGACAGCATCGGCATGCGGCGCAGATCGCCGTCGTCCAAAGTGGACGTCATGCCGGTGTCCCAGGCGCCCCAGGCCAACGACAGCGCGGGCAGGCCGAGTCCGCGGCGGTGCGCGGCGAGGGCGTCCAGGAAAGCGTTGGCGGCGGCGTAGTTGCCCTGACCGGCGGCACCCATCACGCCGGACACCGATGAGTACAGGATGAGGTGCGCGTCCCCGGCGAGCTCGTGAAGGTTCCACGCGGCGTCGACCTTAGGGCGCATGACAGCGGAAAGCCGTTCGGGCGTCAGGGATCCGATCACGCCGTCGTCCAGCACACCCGCCGTGTGGATGACGGCGGTGAGCTGCACGCCATCGAGCAGATCAGCGACGGCGGCGCGGTCGGTGACGTCGCAGGACTTCACCTCGACCTCAGCGCCCAACGCGACCAGCTCATCACGCAGCTCAACCGCGCCGGGCGCGTCGAGTCCCCGACGGCTGACCAACAGCAGCTCGCGTTGGCCGCGGGTCACGAGGTGGCGGGCGAGGACAGCGCCGAGACCGCCCGTGCCACCGGTGATCAGCACGGTTCCTGACGAATCCCATTCGCGCGCAACGCTTTCGGTCACGCGGGCGAGCCTGCCCGCGAAGACCTCGCCCGCGCGCACGACAACCTGGGTCTCCCCCGCGTCGATCAGTCCGCCGAGGTCGGGCAGCAGCGCCTCGGACTCGGGGGCGTCGTCGAGGTCGACGAGCAGGAACCGGCCGGGGTTCTCCGTCTGCGCGGATCGCACCAAACCCCACACAGCGGCCGCGGCGACGTCGTCGCCCGTGACCGCGCCGCGCGTGACGAAGATCAGTCGCTCGTCGGTTTCCTGAAGCTTGGCAAGGGTTTCCGCTGCCAACACGTGTGCGGACGCCGGTGACTGCTCACCCGTCACGTGCACGACCGTCGCGGTGCCGGGCGTGTAGGTGACGGGAACCCAGTCGAGGCGGAACAGCGAGTCGACACCGCCCTGAGCGGACAGCTCGCCCAGTGGCTCGATGCTCACGGACTCAGCGGTCAGCACCGGCTCACCGGCGACGTCGACCGCGTTCAGCGCGATGCCACCGTCCACAGCGGACAGCCGGACCCGGACGACCTCCGCACCGTTCGCGTGCAGCGACACACCCCGCCAGTCGGCGGGAACGCCTTCCAGCCCGAGGAACGTCGCAGCGTGCGTGGCCGCGTCGAGCAGTGCCGGATGGACACCGAAGCCCTGGGCGTCGACGGGCAGCGCGACCTCGGCGAACACCTCCCGGCCACGCCGCCAGGCCGCGCGCAGTCCCTGGAACGCTTCCCCGTAAGGCGTTTCGTCGTAGAAGCCGTCGAGATCGACGACGGTCGCGCCCTTCGGCGGCCACTCGGAGTCCTTGGCCGGGGCGGGAACGCCCTGTCCCAGCCAGCCGTTCGCGTGCTCGACCCAGTCGTGGTCGCCGTGCCGCGCGTGGAAGCGGAACGCACCGTCGCGCCCGACCTGGAACTGCACCTGCACGGAACCGCTGTCCGGCAGCACCAGCGGCGCGACCTGAGTGAACTGCTCGACACGCTCATGGCCTGCGAGGTCACCCGCCCGGAACGCCAGCTCCAGCACGCCCGCCGTCGGGAACACGACGTGGTCAGCGAGCCACGAGGTCTTGCTGAGCGTGCCGGTGAGGATCAGCTCGCCGGAGCCCGCGACCGTCATCGCCGCACCCAGCAACGGGTGCTCGGCCGGAGTGAGACCGAGGCTCACCGCGTCACCCGCGCTCACCGACACCGACGGCCAGTAGCGGTCGTGCTGGAACGCGTAGGTCGGAACATCCGTACACTTCCCGTTGGGGTAGAACGGTTTCCAGTCGACGTTGACGCCCGCGACGTGCAGCCGGGCGAGCGCGGTGATGAACGCGGTGCGTTCGTCACGGTCCTTGCGCTGCGTTGGGATGGCGCCTTCGACCAGCGCCGCGAGCACACCGTCCGGGCCGATCTCCAGGAACGTCTTGTCGCCCAGGGTTTTCACCGCGTCGTGGAACCGGACGGCGTCGCGGACGTGGCGGACCCAGTACTCCGGGTTCGCGACGTCACCGACCATCGGGATCGCCGGGCTGTGGAAGGTGATGCCGCTGATGGCCGCGCGGAAGTCGCTGAGCATCGGGTCCATCAGCGGCGAGTGGAACGCGTGGCTGACCTGGAGTTGCTTCGTCTTGCGGCCTTCGAAGTTCTGGACGAGTGCGCAAGCTTCCTTCTCCACACCCGCGACGACGAGCGAGTCCGGCCCGTTGATCGCCGCGATCGAGATGCCCGGCGTCAGGTGCGGGGTGACCTCGTCCTCGGTGGCCTGCAGCGCGATCATCACGCCGCCCTCCGGCAACGCCTGCATGAGTCGAGCGCGCGCTTCGACCAGGGTGCAGGCGTCTTCGAGGCTGAACACGCCCGCGACGTGCGCGGCGGCGATCTCGCCGATCGAGTGGCCGGTGACGTGCGCCGGACTCACCCCGAACGACTCCAGCAGCCGGTAGAGGGCGACCTCGAACGCGAACAGCGCGGGCTGCGTGTTGCCCGTCTGGTTCAGCGCTTCCTCATCGCCCCACATGACATCGCGTACGTCCAGGTGCTCGAACACCGCGTCCAGCGCCACACGGAACGGTTCGAACGCCTCGTATAGCTCCTTGCCCATACCAACGCGTTGCGCACCTTGCCCGGAGAACAACAACGCGAGCTCAGTACGCCGCGCCAGACCGGTTGCGATCTCAGCCCCGTCGAGCACCACCGCGCGGTGCTCGAACAACGCGCGCGTGGTCGCCAACGAGAACCCGATGTCCACCGCATCACCGTCGAGCGCGCGCACCCGCTCGACCAGCGCCGCGAGCGAGGCCTCCGACTTGGCCGACACCAGCCACGGAATCGATCCCGACTGGGGGCCCCGGGGGGAGAACGAGGTCCCCACTCTAAGCGTCCCACGGCGGTCTGACGATTCCGGCTCGGCAAGATCGACAACGGGCGAGTTGTCCACAGGGGCCGAGTTGTCCACAGAAGGCGGAACAGGGGTTGCGCCTTCCAAGATCACATGGGCGTTCGTGCCCGAGACGCCGAACGACGAGACGGCGGCGCGTGGGGCGCGGTCGGAGGAGGGCCATGCGACGGCGGTGGTGGCCAGTGAGACGGAGCCAGTGGTCCAGTCGACGTGGGTCGACGGGCGCGAGACGTGCAGGGTCGCGGGGACGACGCCGTGCTGCATCGCGGCGACCATCTTGATGATGCCCGCGACACCGGCGGCGGCCTGGGTGTGGCCGATGTTCGACTTCACCGAACCCAGCAGCAGCGGAACCGCGCGGGCAGCGCCGTAAGTCGCGAGCAGGCTGCGGGCCTCGATCGGGTCACCGAGAGGCGTGCCGGTGCCGTGCGCTTCGACGACGTCGACATCGGAAGCGGACAGGCCGGCGCGGTCGAGGGCGGCGCGGATGACGCGTTGCTGCGCGCGGCCGTTGGGGGCGGTGAAGCCGTTGGAGGCGCCATCGGAGTTGACGGCAGAGCCGCGCACGACGGCGAGCACCGGGTAACCCGAAGCAACAGCGTCGGACAGACGGGCGAGAGCGAGCACGCCGACGCCTTCGGACCAGCCCGTGCCGTCGGCGTCGTCGGAGAAGGCCTTGCATCGGCCGTTGCGCGCGAGTCCGCCCTGGCGCGAGAACTCCACCAACGAGCCGGGTGTGCACATGACGTTCACACCGCCGGCCAACGCCAAAGAGCACTCCCCCGCGCGCAAGGCGTGCACGGCGAGGTGCAGAGCCACCAAAGAAGAGGAGCACGCGGTGTCGACCGTGAGCGTCGGCCCTTCCAGACCCAGCGCATAGGAGATGCGGCCGGACTCAGCAGAGGCGGCGATGCCCGTGCCGACGTCACCTGTCGCGTCGTCGAGGCCGCGGATCAGCAGATGCTCGTAGTCTTGGCCGTTGGTGCCCACAAACACACCGGTGCGGGAGCCGCGCAACGACGTCGGGTCGATGCCGGAACGTTCCAGCGCCTCCCACGAGGTTTCGAGCAGCAGGCGTTGCTGCGGGTCCATCGTGACGGCCTCGCGCGGCGAGATGCCGAAGAACGCCGGGTCGAAGTCCGCGATGCCGTGCAGGAAGCCGCCCTGCACCGAGACGCTGTGGCCGCGTTCGTCGACGCCGCTGCCGAGCAACGCGTCGACGTCCCAGCCGCGGTCGGCCGGGAAGCCGGTGATCGCGTCACGCCCGGACGACACCAGCTCCCACAGTTCCTCCGGCGAGCTGATGCCGCCGGGGAAGCGGCACGCCATCCCGATGATCGCGATCGGTTCGGTGGCGGCCGCGACGAGCTGCCTGTTCTGCTTGCGCAGCCGCTCCGCCTCCTTCATCGCGGCGCGGAGAGCCTCGACAACCTTCTCGCTGGAGGTACTCATTCATCAGCTCCGTCAGTCCAGCCGGACACGGTCTTCCCGCCAGCAATTCCAGCAGCCGAAGCGGTAGCGAATTCCTCAGAAAAACGGCCGGCTGCCCGTGAAGGGCAGCCGGCCGTCAGAAGGAGCTTGCTCAGTCAGCCTGGCCGTCGAGCGCGGCCTGGATCAGGTCGTCGACGCTCATCTCGTCGATGTCCTCGTCGTCCTGAGCCGCCGCCCCCTTGCCGATGAGCTGCATCAACGGCTCCAGCACGCCGATCTCCCGCAACTGGGCGAGCGGCACCCGCGCCAGCAGGTCACGGATTTCCGTCTCCTCGGATTCGACAGACACCGCATCCGGGATGAGCTCAGTCAGCACGTGCGTCGCGAGCTCTTCCGGTGACGGGTGGTCGAACACGAGGGTTGACGCCAGAGCCAGGCCCGTGGCGGCGTTGAGCTGGTTGCGCAGCTCGACCACCGCGAGCGAGTCGAACCCGAGGTCGCGGAACGGCCGGTCCGGGCGCACGACGTCGACGTCGGCCTGACCGAGCACCTCGGCCGCCCTCGTCCGCACCAGGTCCAGCACCTCGTCCAGCCGCTTCGCCGCGGGCAACGCCAGCAGCTTGTCGCGGAACGCGCCCTCGGCGACCGGAGCCTCCACAGTGGACTCCGTTGCGAGCTCGCGCAGCAACGGGTTCGGCCGGAAACCACCGGAGAACCGGCCCTTGTCCACCGCCGCCACCACCGCCGTCGGCAAACCCTCACCGACGAGCTGCCGCAGCGCGACGCACGCCAGGACCGGGTCCATCGACGCGATACCGGCACGTTTGGCGTTGGCCAGCGCGTCCTCGGTGTCGGCCATACCGCCGCCACCCCACGCACCCCACGCGATCGACGTCGCCGCGAGGCCTTGACCACGCCGGCGATCGGCCAGCGCGTCGAGCATCGCGTTCGCCGCCGCGTAGTTCGACTGGCCTGGACTGCCGACCGACGACGACGCGGACGAGAACAGCACGAACGCGTCCAGGTCGGAAGTCAGCTCGTCCAGCAGCAGCGCCGACGTGACCTTGCTGCGGAACACCGCCTCGAACCGCTCCGGCGTCATCTTGTCGAGCACGCCGTCGTCGATCACACCCGCCGTGTGGACGATGCCGGTCAACGGCCCGGGAATCGCGGAAAGCACTGCCTTCAACGACTTCCGGTCCGCCACATCGCACGCGGCGATCGTGACGTCGACGCCCAAACCGATCAGCTCCGCACGCAACTCCGCCGCACCCTCTGCCTTCAAGCCGCTGCGACTCACCAGAACCAGGTGCTCGGCACCGTTCCGCGCGAGCATCCGGGCGACGTGGCCACCGAGCGCGCCGGTACCACCGGTGATCAGGACGGTGCCCCGTGGCTGCCATTCCTGCGCCGGAACAGCTGTCGGCGCGGCGACCAAGCGGCGACCGAACAGTCCGGTGGAACGCACCGCGACCTGATCCTCGTCGTCGAGTCCGGAAAGGACGGACGTGACCCCGTTCGCCACGCGGTCGTCGATCACCGCGGGCAGGTCGATCAGGCCACCCCAGCGTTCCGGGTGTTCCAGCGTCACGACGCGTCCGAGGCCGTGGATCGCGGCCTGCGTCAGGTCTTCGAACGCGGTGCCGTTGACGGCGACACCGTCTCGGGTCGCGCACCACAGCGGTGCGGTGATGCCCGCGTCGCCGAATGCCTGGATCAGCGCGGCGGTCAGCAGCACACCCTGCGGCGCACTGCCCGAACCCGCGCCGGCACGTCCGAGCAGCGACAGCACACCGGCGAACGAGGTGCCGAGCGACCGCAACTCGTCCGCGATGGCCTCGCGATCCGGCGCCGTGACGTCGACCCGCACCACGCTGGTGCCGAGCGAGTCGATGACCGCGTCGCTCCACTCGTCGGCCCCGGCCGTGACGACGAGCCACGTGCCGGTCAGCTCGCCGGACCTGGTGGCGTCCAACGGCTTCCACGTGATGCGGTGCCGCCAGCTGTCGACCAGTGCGAGGTCGGTGCGTTGCTTGCGCCAGTCGAGCAACGCGGGCAGCACCTGCTCCAACGCTCCGGTGTCGACGCTGAGGACGTTGTGCAGCGACCCGAAGTCCTCGCCCTCCACCGCCGCCCAGAACGCCGCGTCGTCGTTGGCCGGGGCAGCGGGCCTGGCGCTCGACACCATCGTCGACGGCCAGAACCGCTGGTGCTGGAACGCGTAGGTCGGCAGCGTGATGGTCTTTCCAGCGCCGAAGAACGCTGCCCAGTCGACCTTCACCCCGCGAGCGTGCAGGCGGGCGAGCGCCGAGACGATCGACTGCTCCTCGTCGCGGTCCTTGCGCAGCAGCGGAATGCCTTCGACCAGACCGGACAACGTCGCGTCCGGGCCGAGCTCGACGAACGTCGTGACGCCGCGTTCGGTGAGCGTCCGCACGTTGTCCGCGAACCGCACCGCCTCCCGCACGTGCCGGACCCAGTACTCGGGGCTCGTCACATCGCCTTCCGCCACCACTGGAATCCGCGGCTGGTGGAAGGTCAGTGACTCCACGGTGGACCGGAACTCGTCGAGCATCGGGTCCATCAGCGGCGAGTGGAACGCGTGCGAGACGCGCAAGCGCTTGGACTTCCAGCGTTCCGCGATCGCGACCACGGCTTCCTCCGGCCCGGCGATGACCACCGAGTCGGGACCGTTGACCGCCGCGATCGCCACACCGTCGGTGAGATGCGGCAGCACGACGTCCTCGCTGGCCTGCACCGCGACCATCGCGCCGCCCTCGGGCAGTGCCTGCATGAGCTGGGCGCGCACGGTGACGAGCTTCGCGGCGTCTTCCAGGCTGAGCACGCCTGCGACGTGCGCAGCCGCGATCTCGCCGATCGAGTGGCCGGCCAGGAAGTCCGGTTTGAGGCCCCACGACTCGACCAGGCGGAACAGCGCGACCTCGACGGCGAACAGCGCGGGCTGCGTGGTGCCGGTTTCGTTCAACGTCTCCTGGTCGTCGCCCCAGACGATGTCCCCGAGCTTCGGATCGAGGTGGCTCAGCACCTCGTCGAAGGCGCTCTTGAACACCGGGAACCGCGCATACAGGTCGCGTCCCATGCCGAGTCGCTGCGATCCCTGGCCGGCGAACAGGAACGCGAGCTTGCCGGAGCGCGCCACCTCGTCCCTGACCACCAGCGGGTTGCGGACGTCGGCCGCGATCGCCGCGAGCGCGTCGGTCAACTCCTCGCGGCTCGCCGCCAGCACCACCGCGCGCTGGTCGAACGAGGCCCGCGTGGTGGCCGCCGAGCGAGCGATGTCCAGGAGATCCGCGTCGACGTCGAGCAGGCGCGCGGCCTGGTCACGCACCGCGGCAGGCGTCCGCCCGGACACCAGAACCGGAACCACCCGATAGTTATCCACAGATCGCTGAGCGGCCCCTTGACCAGCACTTTCGTCCGGTACGCTGGAAATTGGGGGGATCCCCGACGCCGGGGCTTCCAAGATCACGTGGGCGTTGGTGCCGCTGGCGCCGAACGACGACACGGCGGCGCGGCGTGCCCGGTCGACGGTAGGCCACGAGGTGCGTTCCTGCAGCAGCTGCACCGCGCCGGAGCTCCAGTCGACGTGCGAGGACGGCGTCGAAGCGTGCAGGGTGCGCGGCAGTTCGCCCGCCCGCATCGCCATCACCATCTTGATCACGCCCGCCACACCCGACGCGGCCTGCGTGTGGCCGATGTTCGACTTGACCGCGCCCAGCAGCAGCGGGGCGACACGGTCCTGCCCGTAGACGTTGAGCAGCGCCTGCGCCTCGATCGGGTCGCCGAGCTTGGTGCCGGTGCCGTGCGCCTCGACAGCGTCCACATCGGACGGAACCAGCCCGGAGGCCGCCAGCGCCTGCCGGATCACCCGCTGCTGAGCCGGGCCAGAAGGAGCGGTCAGGCCGTTCGACGCGCCGTCGGAGTTGATCGCCGAACCGCGCACGACGGCCAGCACCTCGTGTCCGTTGCGCACCGCGTCCGAAAGCCGTTCCAGGACCAGCATGCCGACACCCTCGGCCCAGCCGGTGCCGTCAGCGGAATCCGAGAACGCCTTGCAGCGCCCGTCCTCCGACAACGCGCCCTGAGCGCTGAACTCGATGAACCCGACCGGCGTCGACATCACGCACACACCGCCGGCGAGCGCCATCGAGCACTCACCCGTGCGCAGCGCCTGGGCCGCGAGGTGCAGCGACACCAGCGACGACGAGCACGCGGTGTCGACCGAGACCGTCGGACCCTGCAGGCCGAACGTGTAGGCGAGGCGGCCGGACAGCAGCGACGCGGACTGCGCGGTCTGCCACTCCAGGCCGGTTTCCTCCGCCGACGGCCGGTATTCGCCGCTGCCACCACCGACGAACACACCGGTGACGGAGCCGCGGATCGACGCCGGGTCGACGCCCGCCCGTTCCAGAGCCTCCCAGGCCGTCTCGAGCACGATGCGCTGCTGCGGGTCCATGACCATCGCTTCGCGCGGCGAGATCGAGAAGAAGTCCGGGTCGAAGTTCGGGACGTCGTAGAGGAAACCGCCGCTGCGAGTGACGCTCTGTCCACTGTAGAGGGAGGTGAGGTCCCAGCCGCGGTCCGCCGGGAAGTCGCCGATCGCGTCGCGGCCGTCGAGCAGCAGCTGCCACAGGTCTTCCGGCGACCGCACGTCACCTGGGTAGCGGCAGGCCATGCCGACGATCGCGATCGGTTCGTCGGTGGTCGCGCGGACCGTGTACTCGATCTCCTCCGCGCCGCCGAGGAGCTCGGTGAGCAGGTGCGTCGCGAGCTCATCGGGCGTCGGGTAGTCGAACACCAGCGTCGCGCTGAGCTGCAGACCCGACTCGGTCTGGAGCTGGTTGCGCAGGTCGACGGCGGTGAGCGAGTCGAAACCGAGGTCGCGGAACGGGACGTCCGGCTCGATCGCGCCGGTTCCGTTGTGGCCGAGGACGAGCGCGGCCTTCTCGCGGACGAGAGTGAGCAGCGCGCCGTGACGTTCGTACTCGGGCAGCTTGGCCAGCGTCCGCTTGAGCACTGGTTCGGTGACCGGCCTCTGGAACGCGCTGAAGAGCTTGTTGTTCTGCTGGAAGGTGTTCCAGTCGACGTTCGCGACGACGACGTTCGTCCGTCCACTCGCGACAGCCTGGTGCAGTGCCGCCAGCGCGTTCGGAGCGTCGAGGACCGGGATGCCGCTGTTCCTCAGGTGCGCGGCCATGCTCTGGTCGGTCGTGCCCTCCCACGGCGCATACGCGAGGGAGGTCGCCTTGAGGCCACGCGCTTTTCGTTGCCTGGCGAACTCTTCCACGATCACACTGTGCGCGGCCTGCTGTGCCTGGCCGCGGAAGCCCCACGTGCCGGCGACCGAGCCGAAGATCACGAACGCTTCCAGCTCGCGGTCGCCCAGCTGCTCGTCGAGCTGGCGCAACGACTCGATGCTGCCGAGATGGATCACCGCGGTGACGTCGTCGGTCAGCGTGTCGGTCGTGTTGGGCAACGACTTGAGCTGCTCGCCCATCGAACCCTCGGCGCCCACAAGCAAGATCTGCCCGGTCGGCGTCCACGGCGTGGTGGCCTCGATGCGGCGCAGCCGTGGCACGAACGCGCCGTCGGCGTGGAAGGTGACTTCCTGGTCCTGCGTCGGAGCGGCCCACGTGTCGGTTTCGACGCGGATCAGGCCGCCCCAGCGTTCCGGCTGCTCCAGCGCGGCGACTCGTCCTTCGCCCCAGACAGCGGGTTCGCTGCTGACACACCACAACGGCGCCGTGATGTCGTTGGCTTCCAGGATGCCCAGGATCTCGAACGGGCTGGCGTCCGTGGTCGAGAGGACGCCGGCGTAGTCACCGTTCTTGAGCTCCGTGACGGTGTCGCCGGTGAATCCCTTTGCGTCGCCGAGGACGAGCCACGTGCCTTCGCTCGTGGTGGGGACGTTGTGCTTCTCCCACACCACTTCGTACAGCCAATCGTCCGTTGTGGACTTCGGCGTGGTCGTCGGCCAGTAGCGTTCGCGCTGGAACGCGTAGGTGGGCAACGGGATGCGCTTCGCTCCGGTGCCGGCGAAGTACCGGTGCCAGTCGACGTCGGCACCGCGGACGTGTAAGGTGCCGAGCGCGAGTCCGAACGCGCTGACCTCGTCGCGGTCCTTGCGTTGCGTCGCAACGGCTCCGTCGACCATCGCCGCGAGCACACCGTCCGGGCCGATCTCGACGAACGTGTCGACGTCGCTCAGGCTCTGGACGTTGTCGTGGAAGCGGACCGTGTCGCGGACGTGGTTCACCCAGTAGTCGACGGTCGTGACATCGCCGGCGGTGGAGATCGGGATGCGCGGCGCGGTCAAGGTGATGCCGGCGATCGCCGCGCGGAAGTCGTCGAGCATCGGGTCCATCAGCGGCGAGTGGAACGCGTGGCTGACGGTGAGCTGCTTGGTCTTCTCGAACTTCTTGGCGATCTTGTCGACCGCGGTCTTGTCGCCGGCGATGACGACCGACTTGGGTCCGTTGACCGCCGCGATCGACACCTTCCTGGACTTGCCGAGCTGTTTCCTGACCTCGGCTTCGGTGGCGAGGACGGAGACCATCGCGCCGCCCTGGGGCAGCGCCTGCATGAGGCTGGCCCTGGCGGTGACGAGCTTGGCCGCGTCTTCGAGGGTCAGCACGCCCGCGATGTGGGCGGCCGCGATCTCGCCGATGGAGTGGCCGGCGACGTGGTCGGGCAGGACGCCGAGGCTCTGGACGAGCCTGGCGAGCGCGACCTCGATGGCGAACAGCGCGGGCTGGGTGGTGCCGGTCTGGTTGAGCTTCTCCTCGTCCTCGCCCCAGATGACGTCCTTCAGCTGCGGGTCGAGGTGCGCGAGGACTTCGTCGAGAGCCGCTTTGAACGTTTCGAACCGCTCGTAGAGGTCGCGGCCCATGCCGAGGCGCTGCGAACCCTGGCCGGTGAACAGGAACGCCGTCGTGCCCGCCTTGCGCGCCACACCGTTCGCGACCTCTGCTCCGTCGATCAGCAACGCACGGTGTGCGAACTGCGCGCGCGTCGTCGCCGCCGAGAACGCCAGATCCAACTGGTCTGCCTCGACAGCGCGGATCTGATCGATCTGAGCGCGCAGAGCATCGGAGGACTTCGCCGAAACAACGACGGGAGCCCCCTTGGGGGGACGCGAGGTCCCCACTCCGATCGTCGCACGGGAGGCCGACGATTCCGGGCTCGCAAGATCGACAACTGCCGAGTTGTCCACAGGCGCCGAGTTGTCCACAGATTCAGGCGCGCCGCCCTGACCAGCATTTTCGCCCGGTACGCTGGAAATCGGGGGGATCCCCGAGCCTGGCGCTTCCAAGATCACGTGGGCGTTGGTGCCGGAGAGGCCGAACGCGGAGATACCTGCTCGGCGCGGGCGGCTCGACGAAGGCCAGGTGGTGTTCTCGGTGAGGAGAGCGACCGGGCCCGAGGTCCAGTCGACGTGGGTGCTCGGGGCGTCGACGTGGAGGGTGCGGGGCAGCACGCCGTGGCGCATCGCCTCGACCATCTTGATCACGCCCGCCACACCCGCGGCGGCTTGGGCGTGGCCGATGTTCGACTTCACCGAGCCCAAGAACAGAGGCGTCGTGCGGTCCGCGAAGGTGGAGAGCAGGGCTTGGGCTTCGATCGGGTCGCCCAGCGTCGTGCCGGTGCCGTGTGCCTCGATGGCGTCGATGTCGCCCACGGACAGAGAGGCGTCCGCGAGAGCGCGGCGGATCACGCGCTGCTGCGAGGGGCCGTTCGGGGCGGTCAGGCCGTTGGAGGCGCCGTCGGAGTTGACGGCCGAGCCGCGCACCAGTGCCAAGACCTCGTGGCCATGAGCAACGGCGTCCGAGAGGCGTTCCAGCACCAGGATGCCCGCGCCTTCGGACCACGCGGTGCCGTCGGCGGCGTCCGCGAAGGCCTTGCAGCGGCCGTCGGGAGCGAGGCCGCCCTGGGTGGTGAACTCGACGAACGAGTCCGGGCTCGACATCACGGAGACGCCGCCCGCCAAAGCCAGGTTGCACTCACCGGACCTCAACGCGCGCATCGCCCAGTGCATGGCGACCAACGACGACGAGCAGGCCGTGTCGATGGTGACGGCCGGGCCTTCCAGCCCGAGGACGTAGGAGAGGCGGCCGGACATCACCGACGCGGTGTTGCCGGTGGCGAGGTAGCCCTGGATGTCGGGGTCGAGGGAGCGGCGCAGGACGTTCTCGTAGTCCTGGCCGTTGGTGCCGACGAACACGCCGGTCGCGCTGCCCTTCAACGACAGCGGGTCGATGCCGGTGCGTTCGATCGCCTCCCAGGCCGTTTCGAGCACCAGGCGTTGCTGCGGGTCCATCGCGAGCGCTTCCCGTGGCGAGATGCCGAAGAAGTGCGCGTCGAAGTCCGCGACACCGCTCAGGAAACCGGCCTCCAGCGACGCCGACGCGCCGGCGCCCAACGCCGCCAGGTCCCAGCCGCGGTCGGACGGGAACGAGCTGATGCCGTCGCCGCCCGTGGACACGAGCTCCCAGAACGCTTCCGGGGACGTGACGCCGCCGGGGAAGCGGCAGCCGATGCCGACGATCGCGATCGGGTCGTCGTCGACCCGCCGCACCACGACTTCTGCCGGGACGTCACCGACCTCGCCCAGCAGGAAGTCCGCCAGGTCGTAGGGCGTCGGGTAGTCGTAGAGCAACGATGCGGGCAGCGTCAGTTCGGTCGCGGCCTGCAGGCGGTTGCGGAGCTCCAGCGTGGTGAGCGAGTCGAAGCCGAGGTCGAGGAACGCGCGGTCCGGGTCGACGTCGGAGGCGTTGCCGTGGCCGAGGACCGCGGCGATCTGGCCGCGTACCAGGTCCAGGACGGCGCGGTTGCGTTCGGCTTTCGAGAGGCCTGCGAGTGCCTTGCGGAACTGCGGCTGCTCCGCTTCGACGACCTTTTCGGTGGTGTGGAAGCGTTTGACCTCGGGCAGGTCGCCGACGAGCGGTGCCGGACGCAGACCGGCGAGTGCGGGCAGGAACCGTTCCCAGTCGATTTCCGCGACCAGCACGGCCGCGTCGCCGTGTTCGATGGCCTGCTTCAAGGCCTGCAAGGCAAGCGTGGGCTCCATCGGCGTGAAACCGCCGCGCTTCAGGCGTTCCGCGACGCCGCCCGCCGTTGCCATGCCATCCGAACCCCACGGGCCCCACGCCACCGAGGTGGCCGGAAGTCCTTGCAGGCGGCGGTGTTCGGCGAAGGCGTCGAGGAAGGCGTTGGCGGCCGCGTAGTTGCCCTGGCCCGCGCCGCCGATGACGCCGGCGGTCGAGGCGAACAGCACGAACGCGTCGAGGTCCGACGTGAGCTCGTGCAGGTTGCGGGTGGCGTGGACCTTGGCGCGCAACAGGTTCGTGAACGACGTGGCGTCCATCGACTCGACGAGGCCGTCCTCGACGACGCCTGCCGCGTGGAAGACCGACGTCACCGGGTGTTCGGCGAGCAGCGCGGCCAGGGCGTCGCGGTCGGCTACGTCGCAGGACTTCACGAGCACGCGCGGGTCGTCGAAGTCCGCGGTTCCGGTGCGGCTGACGAGGATGACCTGCTCGGCGTCGTTGTCGAGCAGCCACCGCGCGACCTGCCTGCCGATCGCGCCCGTGCCACCGGTGACGAGCACGCGGCCCGGCCGGTAGTCGCGGTGCAGCGCGCTCGGGGTGCTGTGGATGAGGCGGCGGCCGTAGACGCCGGACGGCCGCACCGCGACCTGGTCCTCGGTTCCCGCGAGCACGCCGGGGATGCGGCGCGCGGTGTTCCAGTCGAGCGTGTCGGGGAGGTCGATCAGGCCGCCCCAGCGCTGCGGGTGCTCCAGCGCGATCACGCGACCGAGACCGTGAACGGTGGCGAGGTCGGGGTGGGCGATCTGCTCGCCGCCGCCGACCGACACCGCGCCCTGCGTCGCCACCCACAGCGGGGCGTCCTGGCCGGCTTCACCCAATGCCCGCACCACGGTCGCGGTGCGGACCAGCGCGTCCTCGGCATCGGTGTTCAGCGCCAGCAACGACAGCACGCCCGCGTAGTCGCCGTGGGCCTGCTCAGCGAGTTCCGCGGCGTTGACGACGACGGTTTCGACGCCGAGCGCGTCGATCAGTTCGGAGGCGTCGTGGTCGGAGATGATCAGCCACGGGCCGGTGAGCGTTGCCTGGGCCGTGATGGGCTTCCAGGTGACGGCGTAGCGCCATGAGTCCACAGTGGACTGCTGCTTGCGCGAGCGCCACTGCGCCAGTGCGGCGAAGTCCTCGCGTTCGACGGCGGCCCAGAAGTCGTCGTCGACGAAGTCTCCGTCCTTGCTCGTCGCGGTGACGGGCTCCGGCCAGAAACGCTGGTGCTGGAACGGATACGTCGGCAGCTCGACCTCGGCCGCGGTGCCGGCGAAGTAGGCGGCCCAGTCGACGGCCGTGCCGCGGACGTGCAGGCCGGCCAGCGCGGTCAGCAGCGTGACGACCTCGTCGCGGTCGCGGCGTGAAACCGGGACCAGAACAGCGTCCTCGACGAGTTCCTGAGCCATGCCGGTGAGCACGCCGTCGGGGCCGATCTCGAGGAACGCCCGGACGCCCTTGCTCTCGAGCTGCGTGACCTTGTCGGCGAACCGGACCGCGTCGCGCACGTGCCGCACCCAGTGCTCCGGGTTCGTGACGTCTTCCGCGATGAGCGGGATCGACGGCTTGCCGAACTGGATGCCGCTGATCGCCTCGCGGAAGTCGTCGAGCATCGGGTCCATCAGCGGCGAGTGGAACGCGTGGCTGACGGTGAGGCGCTTGGTCTTCTCGAACCTGGCGGCGATGGCGGTCGTTTCGGTTTCGTCGCCTGCGATGACGATGCTGCTTGGCCCGTTGATCGCCGCGATCGAGACGTTGCCGGTGAGGAGCGGGGTGATGTCGGCTTCGGTGGCCTGGATCGCGATCATCGCGCCACCGGTCGGCAGCGCCTGCATGAGGCGGGCGCGGGCCGAGATCAACGTGCAGGCGTCGTCGAGGCTCAGGACTCCCGCGACGTGTGCCGCGGCGATCTCGCCGATGGAGTGGCCCGCCAGGTAGTCCGGCGTGACGCCCCACGACTCGACGAGCCGGTAGAGCGCTGTTTCGACCACGAAGATCGCGGGCTGGGCGTAGCCGGTCTGGTTGAGTTCAGCTTCGTCGTCGCCCCACATGACGTCACGGAGCGGGCGGGCGAGGTCCGCGTCGAGGTAGGCGCAGGCAGCGTCGAGGGCGTCGGCGAATACCGGGTAGCGCTGGTAGAGCTGGTGGCCCATGCCGAGGCGCTGCGAACCCTGGCCGGTGAACAGGAACGCGGTGCGGCCGCGCGTCGTCTGGCCGCGGGTGACGCTCGCGTCCGGCTGGTCGTCGCGGAGTGCGGTGAGGCCGCGGGTCAGCTCGTCGCGGGTGCTCGCGACGACGACCGCGCGCTTCTCGAACGTCGACCGCTTGGTGGCGAGGCTCGCGGCCAGCTCGGTGAGGTCCGCGTCGACGTCGATCAGGTTGCCCGCGACCTGCTTCAGAGCGTCGTCCGCGCGCGCCGAAATCAGCACTGGCACCGCGCCGACCTGCGGAATCGATCCCGATTGGCCGGCCCCCTGGGGGGAGCCACCCCCCATCCCAATCATCTCAGAGGGGTCCGACAATTCCTGGCTCTCGGGAACTGGCGGGGCCGCTTCCAGCACCACGTGGGCGTTCGTGCCGGAGAGGCCGAAGGAGGAGACACCGGCGCGGCGCGGGTGGTCGGTGACCGGCCAGGCTTCCTCGGTGGCGAGGAGTTTGATCGAGCCCGAGGACCAGTCGACCTTCGTCGAAGGCTGGTCGACGTGGAGGGTGCGGGGCAGCACGCCGGCACGGAGCGCCAGGACCATTTTGATGATCGAGGCGACGCCGGAGGCCATCTGGGTGTGGCCGATGTTCGACTTCATGGAGCCGAGCAGCAGCGGTTGCGTGCGGTTCTGGCCGTAGGTGGCGAGCAGGGCCTGGGCCTCGATCGGGTCGCCCAGGGCCGTGCCGGTGCCGTGGCCGTCGACGGCGTCCACTTCGGACGGTTCCAGTCGCGCGTTGGCCAGGGCCTGGCGGATGACTCGTTGCTGCGACGGGCCGTTCGGGGCGGTGAGGCCGTTCGAGGCACCGTCCTGGTTGACCGCGGAACCGCGCACGACGGCGAGGATGCGGTGGCCGTTGCGCACCGCGTCGGACACTCGTTCCAGCAGGACCAGGCCGACGCCCTCGGCGAGCGTCATGCCGTCGGCCGCGTCGGAGTAGGCCTTGCAGCGGCCGTCCTTCGCGAGAGCGCGCTGGCGGGAGAAGCCGACGAACGCGCCGGGCGTCGCCATGACCGAGACGCCGCCGGCCAATGCCAGTGAGCTTTCCCCGTCGCGCAACGACTGGCACGCGAGGTGCAGTGCCACCAACGAAGAAGAGCACGCGGTGTCGAGGGTGACGGCCGGGCCTTCGAGGCCGAACAGGTAGGAGACGCGGCCCGACAGCACGCTCGAGAGCGTGCCGGTGATCATGTGGCCCTCGTCGCCGGGCTGGTCGGAGCCGCCCGCCGAGTAGTCCTGGTAGGAGGCGCCGATGAACGCGCCCGTCAGCGTTCCCTTCAGCGACTGCGGGTCGATGCCGGCGCGTTCGATGGACTCCCAGGCGGTTTCGAGCAGGAGACGTTGCTGCGGGTCCATCGACAGGGCTTCGCGCGGCGAGATGCCGAAGAAGCCGGGGTCGAAGTTGGCGACGTCGTGCAGGAAGCCGCCCTGCACCGAGTAGGCGCCGCCGGGGGCGTCCGGGTCGGGGTTGTAGAGGGAGTCGCCGTCCCAGCCGCGGTCGGCGGGGAAGCCGGAGATCGCGTCGACGCCGTTCATCACGACGTTCCACAGGTCTTCCGGAGTAGCGACGCCGCCGGGGTAGCGGCAGGCCATGCCGATGATCGCGATGGGCTCGTCGGACGCGACCGAGGCGATGACCGGGCCCGTGGGAACGTCCGCTCCGAGGAGCTCGCCGAGCAGGAACTCCGTCAGGGCGAGCGGGCTCGGGTGGTCGAACACCATCGTGGTCGGCAACGTCAGACCCGTTGCGGCGGCGAGCTTGTTGCGGAGGTCGACCGCGGTGATCGAGTCGAAGCCGACCTCGCGGAACGCCCTGTGCTCGGTCAGCGCGTCGGTCGAGGACATGCCCAGCACCGAGGCGGCTTCGGCGCGGACGAGGTCGAGCAGCTGCTGTTCGCGTTCGGCGGGCGGAAGGGCGCGCAGCCCGGCCGCGAAGGAGCCATCGGAGGTCGTGGTCTGCTCCGCGGCGACGGTGAGAGCGCGAACCTCCGGCAGCTCTTCGAAGAGCGTCGTCGGGCGCATCGCGGTGAAGACCGGGTAGTAGCGGTCCCAGGCGACGTTCGCGATGGCGATCTCGGTCTCGTCGTCCTCGATCGCGCGCTGCAGACCGGCCAGGGCCAGCCGTGCCTTCATGAACTCCAGGCCGCTGCGGCGGATCTGGTCGGTGTCGACGCGGCCGAGACCGATGTCGTCGGACCAGATGCCCCACGAGACCGAGGTGCACCTGAGATCCCGCGCGCGACGGTTGGCGGCCAACGAGTTCAGGTAGGCGTTACCGGCCACATAGGACGCGTGGTTGCCGGAGCCCCACATGCCGGAGATCGACGAGAACAGCACGAACGCGTCGAGGTCCTCGGTCAGCAACGCGTCCAGGTGGGCGGCGCCGTCGACCTTCGCGGCGAGGATCTCGCTCAGACCCTCTACAGTGGACCCGTCGATCGAGTGCAGGCCGATCACCGCGGCGGTGTGGATGACCGAGCGGATCTCGCGGCCTTCCGCGCGCAGGTCGTTCAGCATGCGTTCGACGTCGTCCCTGCGCGCGATGTCGCAGGCCACGACCGTGGTGGGCGCGCCGAGTTCTTCCAGCTCCGCGACGAGTTCGCGGGCGCCGGGCGCGTCGATGCCGCGGCGGCTGGTGAGCACCAGGTGCTCCGCGCCCTTGTGAGCGAGGAAGCGGGCGACGTGCGGGCCGAGCGTTCCGGTGCCACCGGTGATGATCGTGGTGCCGCGCGGGGTCCAGTCCCGGGTTTCCGGCTTCGCGGGTGCGCGGACGACGCGGCGGGCGAGGGTGCCGGACGCGCGGATCGCGAGCTGGTCCTCGTCGCCGGCGTTGACGAGGGCTGCCAGGAACCGTTGCGCGGCGCGCTGGTCGAGCTCCTCCGGCAGGTCGATGGAGCCGCCCCAGCGTTGCGGGTGCTCCAGCGCGGCGGTCCAGCCGATGCCGACCGCCTGCACCTGTGCCGGGTGGTCGACGGTGTCCGCGCGGCCGGTGGAGAGGGCGTTGCGGGAGATGTTCCAGATCTTGGTGGTGAGGCCGGTGTCCGCGACCGCGTTGATCAGGTTCACGGTGAGCAGCAGACCTGTTGGCAGGCCCAGGGCTCCGGGACGTTCGTCAGTGGGCAGCAGCGAGACGATGCCGTCTGCTCGGGTCAGTTTGGCCGCGATGGAGGCGCGGTCGTCGTCGGCGTCCAGGACGATTCGCTGCACGTCGCCGAGCGCGTTGACGACGTCGGTGTCGTTGATCGCGTCCGTGGTGACGACGGCCCAGGTTCCGGCGAGCTTGTCGTTGTCCAGTCCGCGCAACGGCTTCCACGTCGTGCGGTAGCGCCAGGAGTCCGTTGTGGACTGGTCGCGGCTGGTCTGCCGGAACGTGGTGAGCGCGGGCAGGACGGCGGCGAGCGTGGCCTCGTCGAGGTGCAGGCTCTGGGTGAGGGTGGCGAGGTCGGACTGTTCGACGGCCTGCCAGAAGGCGTCGTCGACGGGGTCCTGCGCGGCGACCGGGTGCTGCGGCGGGCCGATCCAGAAGCGCTCGTGCTGGAACGGGTAGGTGGGCAGGTCGACGCGGGTGCCTTCGAGGTGCCACTGGACCGGCAGGCCGCGGACCCAGACCTCGGCGAGACTCGTGAGGACGCGGTTCAGGCCGCCGATGTCTCGGCGCAGCGTGCCGGTGACGACGCCGCGCTTGCCTTCGAGGGCGTCCTGCACGCCTGGCGTGAGCACCGGGTGGGAGCTGACCTCGACGAAGACCTGGTGTCCTTCGGCGATGAGCTGCTCGACGGCCTCGTTGAGGTGCACGGTCTGGCGGAGGTTCGTGAACCAGTACAGCGCGTCGGTGTTCTCGTTCAGCTCGCCGGTGACGGTGGAGAGGAACTTCGTGTGCGGGGTCAGAGGGGTGATGCTCGCGAGGTCGGTGAGGACGTCGTCGCGGATGTCCTCGACCTGGGCCGAGTGCGAGGCGTAGTCGACCTCGATGCGGCGGACCCTGGTTCCCTGCTCGACCAGCTTGCCGCACAACGCGTCCAGCGCCTCCAGGTCACCGGAGACGGCGACGCTGCGGGGGCCGTTGGTGGCGGCGAGGCTGAGCCTGTCGCCCCATTCTTCGAGGTGTGGCTGGACTTCGTTGGCGGACAGGCCGATGGACACGATGCTGCCGCGGCCCGACATGACGCGGCCGATGGCCTGGCTGCGCAGGGCGACGACCTTGGCGGCGTCTTCGATGCTCAACGCCCCTGAGACGGCCGCGGCGGCGATTTCGCCCTGGGAGTGGCCGATGACGGCGTCGGGGGTGACGCCGTGGTGCTTCCAGACCTCGGCGAGGCTGACCATCATGGCCCAGCTCGCGGGCTGGACGACGTCGACGCGGTCCAGGCTTTCGTGGTTGCGGATGACGTCGAGCAGGTTCCACTCGATGTGGGGTTGGAGGGCGGCGGCGCACTCGGCCATGCGGGCGGCGAAGATCGGTTCCTCGTCGAGGAGCTGCGCGCCCATGCCGACCCACTGCGAGCCCTGGCCGGGGAAGATGAACGCGACCTTGCGCTCCAGGTCCGCCGTGCCGCGGGTTTCCGCGCCGTCGAGGATGACCGCGCGGTGGTCGAAGGTCGGGCGCAGGGTGAGGCTGTAGGCGATGTCTTCCCGGCTTGCGTTGATGTCGGCGAGCCCGGCGATCTGGGCGCGGAGGGCGGCGTCGGATTTGGCCGACACGAGCCACGGCACGCTCGTGGTGCTCGGAATCGATACCGATTCGCCGGCCCCCTGGGGGGAGCCACCCCCCATCCCAATCGTCTCAGACGGCACCGACAGTTCTGGCGCGGTCGCCTGCTCCAAGATCACGTGGGCGTTCGTGCCGCTGATGCCGAACGACGAGACGGCGCAGCGGCGGGCGCGGCCGGTGTCGGGCCATTGAGTCGTGTCCTGCAGGAGCGAGATGGTGCCCGGGGTCCAGTCGACGTGCGTGGAGGGCTCGCCGGCGTGGAGGGTGCGGGGCAGGACGCCGGCGCGCAGGGCCATGACCATCTTGATGACGGAGGCGACGCCCGCCGCGGACTGGGTGTGGCCGATGTTCGACTTCACCGAGCCGAGGAGGAGCGGGCGGTCGGCGTCGCGGTCGCGGCCGTAGGTGTTGAAGAGGGCTTGGGCTTCGATCGGGTCGCCGAGAGAGGTGCCGGTGCCGTGGGCGTCGAGGGCGTCGATGTCGCCCGGAACGACGCCGGAGTTGGCGAGGGCCTGCATGATCACGCGCTGCTGCGACGGGCCGTTCGGGGCGGAGAGGCCGTTGGAGGCACCGTCCTGGTTGACGGCCGAGCCGCGGATGACGGCCAGCACACGATGGCCCGCCGCGAGAGCGTCGGACTGGCGCATCAGCAGGAGCATGCCGATGCCTTCGGAGAGGATCATGCCGTCGGCGGAGTCGGAGAACGACTTGCAGCGGCCGTCACGAGCGAGCGCGCGCTGGCGGGAGAAGGCGATCAGCGGCTTCGGGTTCGGCATGATCGTCGCGCCACCGGCCACGGCGAACGCGGACTCGCCGGTGCGCAGCGACTGGCACGCCAGGTGCATTGCCACCAAAGAGGAAGAGCAGGCGGTGTCGACGGTGACGGCCGGGCCTTCGAAGCCGAAGACGTAGGCGACGCGGCCGGACAGAACAGAAGGCGAGGTGCCGGTGACCTGGTAGCCCTCGGAACCGCCGTCACCGCCGCCGTACTCGATGTAGGAGGAGCCGATGAACGCGCCGACCTTCTTGCCGCGCAACGCGGCCGGGTCGATGCCCGCGCGTTCGACGGCCTCCCAGGTGGTTTCCAGGAGCAGGCGCTGCTGCGGGTCCATGCCCGTGGCTTCGCGCGGCGAGATGCCGAAGAACGCCGGGTCGAAGTCGCCCGCGTCCGGCAGGTAGCCGCCGGCCGTGGTGTAGGTGGTGCCGGGGCGGTCGGGGTCCGGGTCGTACATCTGCGCCATGTCGAAGCCGCGGTCGGCCGGGAACTCCGTGATCGCGTCGGTGCCGGCGAGCACCATGTCCCAGAAGGCTTCCGGGGTGTCGGCGTCGCCGGGGAAGCGGCAGCTCATGCCGACGATCGCGATCGGCTCGTCCGAGTCGATCTGCGCCGAGTAGCTCAGCGCTTCCTCGGCGGACCCCAGCAGCTCGGCCAAGAGGTGATCAGCCAGGACCACGGGCGTCGGGTAGTCGAAGACCAGCGTGGCGGGCAACGGCAGGCCGGTGGCGTCGGACAGCTTCTTGCGCAGCTCGACGGCGGTCAGCGAGTCGAACCCGATGTCGCGGAACGCGCGGTTCTCCCCCACCTCCTCGACCGAGCTGTGGCCGAGGGTCGCGGCGGCCTCGGCGCGGACGAGCTCGACCAGCCGCCGCTTCTGGTCCTCTTCGGACAGTGACCGCAGCTTCTTCGCGAACTCCGAGTCGTCGCGCTTCACCTCCTCGACGACGGTCAGCGCGCGAACCTCGGGCAGATCCGACAGAAGAGCCGACGGGCGGACCGAGGTGAACAGCGGGAAGTAGGTGTCCCAGTTGATGTCGACGACGGTGACGCACGTGTCGTCGTGCATCACGGCACGGTTCAGCTCGACGACGGCCTGGTCCGGCTGCAGGAACGTCAACCCGCGGCGCGCGAGGTTGTGGGACATGGCCTCGTGCGTCGCCATGCCGACCTCGGCCCACGGGCCCCACGCGATCGACGTCGCCCGCAGGCCGCGCGCGCGACGGGCCTCGGCCAGGGCGTCGCAGTAGGCGTTCGCGGCGCCGTAAGCCGCCTGGCCACCACTGCCCCACACGCCCGCGATCGAGCCGAACAGCACGAAGAAGTCGACCTCGCCGACCAGCGCGTCGAGGTTCGCGGCGCCGATCACCTTGGCGGACAACACCCCCGCGAAGTCGTCCAGCGACGTCAGCTCAAGCGGAGCGTGTTGCGCGGCACCAGCGGTGTGCACGACGCCGGACAGGTTGGAGATGCCTTCGACGACAGCGGAAAGCGCTGAACGATCGGCAACGTCGCAAGCGACGATCGACACCCGCGGGCCGAGCTCCTCCAGCGACGCCTTCAGCTCCGCGGCGCCCGGCGCGTCCATGCCCCGGCGAGAAGTCAGCACCAGGCCGGAGACCCCGCGCTCAGCAAGCCACTTCGCCGTCGTGGCACCAAGTCCGCCGGTGCCGCCGGTGATCAGCACCGTGCCGTGGGCGGTGTAGTCGGACGGCAGCGCGTCGACCGGCCGGTGCGCCAGACGACGTCCCATCACACCGGACGACCGCACCGCCAGCTGGTCCTCGCCACTGAGGCCCGCGACGCAGGACACGAAGCGGCGCAACGCGTTCTCGTCCAGCACCTCGGGCATGTCGATCAGACCGGCCCAGCGCTGCGGGTACTCCAACGCCGCCGCCCGGCCGAAGCCCCAGACCGCGGCCTGCGCGGCGGACCGCACCGAGTCGGAGGTCTCGGCGGCGACCGCGCCGGACGTGACGGCCCAGATCGGCGTCTCGACGGACTTGACCAGCAGAATCGACTGCTCCAGGCCGGTCGTCAGCGCCTGGGCCGGCGACTCGTCCAGCGCGACCAACGACACCACGAGATCACACTCGGGCACGTCAGCGACCGAGGTGATGACCGTGACCTCGGCGCCGTACGCGGCAAGCGTTGCGCGGTAAGGCTCGGCGTCGACGGCCGGAGTCGTCAGCACGGCGATGTGACCGGACAGGACCGGGGTGCCCGTGATGCGGACCGGCGCCCACAGCACCCGATAACGCCACCCGTCGAGGAGCGACTTCTCCTGGTTGCCCGCCCTCCACGACGACAGCGCTGGGATCAGCGAGTCCAGCGACGCGCTCTGCTCCTCCCCCAGCCGCAACAGGGCGGCAAGCTCACGGGCGTCGCCGCGTTCGATGGCCGCCCACAGCTTGGCGTCGGCCGGGTCCGCGTCCGTCACGACCGGGGCGGTCGAGCCGAGCGGCCAGTAGTACTCGTGCTGGAACGCGTAGGTCGGCAGCGCCACACGGTGCGCGGGACCGAAGTAGGTCCTCCAGTCGACGGAGACACCGGCGGCGAACAGGCGTGCCAGCGCGAGCGCGACGGATGCCTCTTCCGAACGGTCCTTCCGCAACACCGGGATCGCGCCTTCGACCAACGCCGAGAGCGCGCCTTCCGGGCCGATCTCCACGAACGTCGTCACGCCGGCAGTGCGTGCCGACTCGACGTTGTCGTGGAACCGGACAGCCTCTCGCACATGTGAGACCCAGTAACCGGGCGCGGTCACGTCACCGGACGTGTGCAGCGGGATCGACGGATTGTTGAACGAAATACCGTCGACGATCTGCTGGAACTCGTCGAGCATCGGCTCCATCAGCGGCGAGTGGAACGCGTGCGAGACCGCAAGTTGCTTGGTCTTGCGATCGTTACAGCTTCTAGCAATCGCTAGAACCTCTTGCTCGACGCCCGCGATCGTCACCGAGGACGGGCCGTTGATCGCTGCGATCGAGACGCCGGACGTCAGCAGCGGGGCGATCTCGGCTTCCGTTGCCTGGATGGCGACCATCGCGCCGCCTGTCGGCAACGCCTGCATCAGGCGCGCGCGGGCCGACACGAGGGTGCAGGCGTCGTCGAGAGAGAACACGCCTGCCACGTGCGCGGCAGCGATTTCGCCGATCGAGTGGCCGACGAGGGCGTTGACCTTGACGCCCCACGACCGCACGAGGCGGAACAGCGCGACTTCGAAGGCGAAGAGGGCGAGCTGGGCGTTGCCGGTCTGCTGGAGGTCTTCCTCGGAGGAGCCCCACATGACGTCGCGGACGGGCAGCCGTTCGAGCACCTCGTCGAGCGCAGCGGCGAACACCGGGTAGCGGGCGTAGAGCTCACGGCCCATGCCGAGGCGCTGCGAGCCCTGGCCGGAGAACAGGAACGCCACCTTGCCCGGCGCGACCTCGCCCTCGACCACGGCGGCGTCAGCGTTCTCGGTTGCGAGAGCCCCTAGCGATCGCAAGAGGGTCTCACGATCGTGAGCCACTATCGCAGCTCGCTGCTCGAACGCCGACCGGGTCGTCGCGAGTGAGAAGGCCAGGTCGCGCAGTGAGACGTCAGACGCCTCGACGAACGAGCGCAGGCGCGCGGCCTGTCCCCGCACGGCGCGGCGGGTGCGTCCGGACAACACCACCGGCACGACGACGTCCGAAGGCGCGGAACCCGGAACGTCGGCGGCCGGCGGCTGCTCGATGATGATGTGCGCGTTGGTGCCAGAAATGCCGAACGACGACACACCCGCGCGGCGCGGCCTGTCCACGGAGGGCCAGGAGCGCGACGACGTCAGCAGCTCGACAGCGCCCTCGGTCCAGTCGACGTGCGACGAGGCGGTCGTGACGTGCAGGGTCTCCGGCACAACGCCGTGCCGCATCGCCTGCACCATCTTGATCACACCGGCGACACCGGCGGCGGCCTGCGTGTGGCCCATGTTCGACTTCACCGAGCCGAGGAGCAGCGGTTCGGTGCGGTTCTGGCCGTAGGTGGCGAGCAGCGCCTGGGCCTCGATCGGGTCGCCCAGCGTCGTGCCGGTGCCGTGCGCCTCGACGACGTCCACGTCGGACGAAGCCAGCCCGGCATTGGCCAGCGCGGCACGGATCACCCGCTGCTGGGCAGGTCCGTTGGGGGCCATCAGGCCGTTCGAGGCGCCGTCCTGATTCACCGCCGAGCCGCGGATCACGGCGAGGATCGGGTGTCCGTTGCGCTGGGCGTCGGACAGGCGTTCCAGCACGACCACACCGGCGCCTTCGGACCAGCCGACACCGTCGGCGGAGTCGGAGAACGCCTTGCAGCGGCCGTCCGGCGACAGACCGCGCTGCCGGGAGAACTCGATGAGCGCGGTCGGCGTCGACATGACCGTGACACCACCGGCGAGCGCGAGCGAGCACTCCCCCGCCCGCAGAGCCTGCATGGCCCAGTGCATTGCTACCAAAGAAGAAGAGCAGGCGGTGTCGACCGTGACCGCCGGACCTTCGAGGCCCAGCGTGTAGGAGACACGTCCGGACACAATGGACGGTGAGGTGCCGGAACCCTGGAAGCCCTCGAAGTCGCCGCCGCCGAGCCGGGCGCCGTAGTCGTTGTACATGACGCCCGCGAAGACGCCGGTTTGCGTACCGCGCAACGAGACCGGGTCGATGCCGGCGTGTTCGACCGCCTCCCAGACGACCTCCAGCAGGATGCGCTGCTGCGAGTCGGTGCCGAGGGCCTCGCGGGGGGACATGCCGAAGAAGCCGGCGTCGAACTCGCCCGCGTCGTGCAGGAAGCCGCCGGAGCGCGAGTACGTCGTGCCGGGGTGGTCGGGGTCGGGGTGGTAGAGGTTCTCGAGGTCCCAGCCGCGGTTCGACGGCAGACCGGAGACGGCGTCGCCGCCTTCGGACACCAGGCGCCAGAGGTCGTCCGCGGAGCCGATGCCGTCCGGGTAGCGGCAGCCCATGCCGACGATCACGATCGGGTCGTCCGAGACCGCGGCCCGAACCTCCTGCGGCAGCACGACATCGGCGTCGAACAGCTCGTCCAGCAGGTGTGCGGCCAGTGCGACGGGCGTCGGGTAGTCGAACACCATCGTCGCGGGCAGGCGCAGGCCGGTGACGGCGGTCAGCTGGTTGCGCAGTTCGACGGCGGTCAGCGAGTCGAAGCCCAGGTCCTGGAACTGGCGCGTGGGTTCGATCTCGTCGCCGGACGCGTGACCGAGGACGGCCGCGACCTGGGCGCGGACCAGCTCCAGCACCGCGTCGGAACGCTCTTCGGCGCCCAGCCCGGACAGCCTGCGGATCAACGTGTCGGCGGTCTCCGAACCCGATGCCGCGCGGCGCGTGCGGACCCGGATCAGGCCGCGCAGCAACGGCGGCACCTCGCCGCGCTGCCGCAACGTCGCAAGGTCGAGGCGCGCGGGCACGAGAGCCGCGGCGGTGGACGCCACCGCGCGGTCGAACAGGCCGAGGCCCTGCTCGACGGTCAGCGGGGGCATGCCCGTGCGGGCCATGCGTTCGGCGTCGGCCTCGGTGAGCATGCCGTCGCCGGCCCACGCGCCCCACGCCAGTGACACCGCGGGAGCGCCGGTGGAGCGGCGGAACTCGGCGAGCGCGTCCAGGAAGTGGTTGCCGGCGGCGTAGTTGGCCTGGCCGGCCGTTCCCCACGTGCCGGCCAGCGACGAGAACAGCACGAGCGGGACGCCGGGCAGCGCGACGTGGAGGTTCCAGGCGGCGTCGACCTTCGGTGCCAGTACCGGGTGCAGGCGTTCCGGGGTCAGCGACGAGATGACGCCGTCGTCCAGGACACCGGCGCTGTGCACGACGGAGGTGATCTCGTGCTCTGCCAGGAGGTTTGCGAGCGCTTGAGCGTCCGCGACATCGCAGGCGACGACAGAGACGTTGGCGCCCAACGCTTCCAGTTCTGACACGTCACCTGTGCCGCGGCGGCTGACCAGCACCAGGTTCTGCACGCCGTGGTCGGTGACCAGGTGTTTCGCGACGATCTTGCCGAGGCCGCCGGTACCGCCGGTGATCAGAACCTTGGCACCCCACTCGATCGGGGCTTCCTCTATGGCGGCGCGGGCCAGGCGCGGCGCGTAGATCTCACCGTTGCGCAGCGCCAGTTGCGGTTCGTCGGAGGCGGCCGCGGCGGCGAGTGCGGCGGTGGAGGCGTCGGTGCCGTCGAGCTCGATCAGCGAGAAACGGCCCGGCGACTCGGACTGCGCCGAACGCACCATGCCCCACACCGCGGCCGACGCGAGGTCGGTGCTGCTCGTGACGAAGACGACGCGCTCGTCGTGTTCTTCTTGCAGCAGGCTGAGAACTCGCTCGGTCAGTTCGTGGACGGAGGCGACGACGTCTTCGGTTCCCTGCAGGTGGAGGACGATGGCTTCGGAACTGTCGGCTTCGGGAACCGTGACGGGCACCCAGTCGACCTGGAACAGCGAGTCGCGGTCCACTGTGGACTCCGTGGCGACCGCACGTACGACCAACGAGTCGACGGAGACGACCGGCTTTCCGGCGCCGTCGACCGCCGCGATGGCGTAGGCGTTGTCGTTCGTGCGGGTCAGGCGGACGCGCAGGCTGGAGGCGCCGGTCGCATGCAGCGAGACGCCTTCCCACGAGAACGGCAGCCCGGCCTCGCCCTCGCCGGAGACGATCGCGGCGTGCAGGGCCGCGTCGAGAAGTGCCGGGTGCAGGCCGAATCCGGCCGGGTCGACGCCTTCTGGCAGTTCGACCTCGGCGTAGGTGACGCCGTCTTCTGCGCGCCAGACCTTCTTCAGTCCCTGGAAGACGGGCCCGTACTCGAAGCCCATCGCGGCGAAGTTCTCGTAGTCGACGTCCAGGGCTGTGCCCGCGGGCGGCCACACCGTGGTGTCGAAGGAGGTTTCGCGTGCGGGAGCGCCCAGGATGCCGATCGCGTGCTGCGTCCACGGCTCGTCGTCGGAGCCTTCGGCGCGCGAGTAGATCTTGACGGTGCGGCGGCCGTTGGCGTCCGCGTTGCCGATCCACAGCTGCACCTGGACGCCGCCGCGTTCGGGGACGATCAGGGGAGCGGTCAGGGTGAGCTCTTCGACGCGATCGCAGCCGACTTCGTCGCCCGCGCGGATCGCGAGCTCCAGATAAGCCGTGCCGGGCAACAGAACCGCGCCGCGCACCGCGTGGTCGACGAGCCACGGGTGGGTCTGGCGGGTGAGGCGGCCGGTGAGCAGGGCGCCGTCCTGGTCGGCGAAGCTCACGGTCGCGGTGAGCAGCGGGTGGTGTGCCGCGCCGAGACCGGCGGCGCGCGGGTCGTGGAAACCGCCGCCGCCCTTGGGCCAGTAGCGCTTGGTCTGGAACGCGTACGTGGGCAGGTCGACGCGCTTCGCGTTGGTGTGCGCGAAGTACTGCTGCCAGTCGATCTTCGTGCCGCGAACGTGAAGTGCCGCCAGCGCTTGGGTGATGGCTTCTTGCTCGTCGCGGTCCTTGCGGAGGAGCGGGATTCCTTGCTCGACCAGTGCGGAGAGGATGCCGTCGGGGCCGATTTCGAGGAAGTGCGTGACGCCGTGGGTCGTCAGCCAGTTGATGCCGTCGGCGAACCTGACTGCCTGGCGGACGTGGTCGACCCAGTAGTCGGCGGTGGTGATGTGGTCGACGCGGGCCTGTTCGCCGGTGAGGTTCGAGACGAGCGGGATGATCGGTGCTTCGAAGGTGATGTTGGCGATTTTCGTTCGGAACTCGTCGAGCATCGGTTCCATCAGCGGCGAGTGGAACGCGTGGGAGACCTTGAGCTGCTTGGTCTTTTCGAAGTGCTTGGCGACTTCGCGCGCTTCTGCTTCGGCGCCGGCGATGACGATGCTGGTGGGGCCGTTGATGGCGGCGATGTCGACGTTTTCGGTGAGGTGCGGGCGGACTTCGTCCTCGGTGGCCTGGAGCGCGATCATCACGCCGCCGGGCGGGAGGTTCTGCATCAGGGTGGCGCGTGCACGGACGAGTTTCGCGGCGTCTTCGAGGCTGAACACGCCGGCGATGTGGGCGGCGGCAATCTCGCCGATCGAGTGGCCGGCTACGAAGTCCGGCTTCAGGCCCCAACTTTCGGTGAGGCGGTAGAGGGCTACCTCGATGGCGAACAGCGCGGGCTGGGTGTTTGCTGTTTCGTTGAGGGCTTCCTCGTCGTCGCCCCAGATGATGGCTTTGAGGTCTGGGGCGAGGTGGTGGAGGACGTTGTCGAACGCTTCCGCGAAGGTTTCGAAGCGGTCGTACAGGGCCTTGCCCATGCTGAGGCGTTGGGCGCCTTGGCCGGTGAACAGGAAGGCCTGCTTTGTGCGGGCGGCGGTGCCCTGGACGAGGCCGGGGGCCGGGGTGCCGTTCGCGAGGGCTTCGAGGCCGGTGCGGAGGTCGCCGACGATGGCCGCGCGGTGGTCGAACGACGCGCGGGTGGTCGCGAGAGAGTAGGCGAGGTCGAGGGCGGGGGCGTCGACGTCGAGGAGTCGTTCGGCTTGGGCGCGCAACGCTTCGCGCGAGCGGCCAGAGATCAGGACCGGCACCGCACCAGGCTCGATCGACGCGACCCCGGCGTTCGGAATCGATACGGATTCGCGGGCCCCCTGGGGGGAGTCACCCCCCATCCCAATCGTCTCAGGCTGGTCTGACAATTCCGGGGCGGGCGCCTCTTCGATGATCGTGTGGGCGTTGGTGCCCGAGAGGCCGAAGGAAGACACGGCGGCGCGGCGGGGCTGGCCGGTGGCAGGCCACGGGGTGTTCGAGGTGACCAGCTGGACTGCGCCCGCGTCCCAGTCGACGTGGGTGGAGGGAGTGTCGACGCCGAGGGTCTGGGGGACGATGCCCGCGCGGATGGCCATGATCATCTTGATCACCCCTGCCACGCCTGCCGCGGCCTGGGTGTGGCTGATGTTGGACTTGACGGAGCCAAGCAGAAGAGGCTGATCAAGAGGGCGGCTGCGGCCGTAGGTGGCCAGCAGGGCCTGGGCTTCCACCGGGTCGCCCAGGACGGTGCCGGTGCCGTGGGCTTCCACGACGTCGATCTGGTCGCTGGACAGGCGGGCGTTGACCAGGGCTGCCTGGATGACGCGTTGCTGGGAGGGGCCGTTCGGGGCGGTCAGGCCGTTGGAGGCGCCGTCCTGGTTGACCGCCGAGCCGCGCAACACCGCCAGCACTGAGTGACCGTTGCGGCGCGCGTCCGACAACCGTTCCAGGACCAGCATGCCGACGCCCTCGGACCAGCCCGTGCCGTCTGCCGAGTCGGAGAAGGAGCGGCAGCGGCCGTCGGACGAGAGACCGCCCTGGCGGGAGAACTCCACGAAGGTGGCCGGGTGCGCCATCACCGTTACGCCGCCGGCCAGAGCCAGGGACGACTCCCCCGCGCGCAGTGACTGCATGGCGAGGTGCATTGCCACTAGAGAAGAAGAGCAGGCCGTGTCCAAGGTGACCGACGGGCCCACGAAGCCGAGGGTGTAGGAGATTCGGCCCGAGATCACCGAGTTCGAGGAGCCGAGCAGGACCATGCCCTCTCCGCCCTCGCCGGGGCCGAGCTGGTAGTCCTGGTTCATCGCGCCGGCGAAGACAGCGGTGGCGGAACCCTTCAGGGCGTGCGGGTCGATGCCCGCTCGCTCCAGGGCCTCCCAGGTGACTTCCAGGAGCACGCGCTGCTGCGGGTTCATGCCCAGGGCTTCGCGCGGGGAGATGCCGAAGAAGTCGGCGTCGAACTCGCCCGCGCCTTCCAGGAAGCCGCCCTGGTCGCTCGACGAGAGAGCGAGCATCTCGGGGTCCCAGCCGCGGTCGGTGGGGAACGCGCGGATGCCGTGTTCCCCGGAAACGACCATCTGCCACAGATCTTCGGGACTGCGCACGCCGCCGGGGAAGCGGCAGCCGATGCCGACCACGGCGATCGGTTCCGACGCGGCCGATTCGAGGTCCTGCAGGCGCCTCTTCGTGCGCTGAAGGTCCGTACTGGCCCGGCGGAGGTAGTCCCGGAGCTTCTGTTCGTTGTCCATCCCTCAACCCATCTCGAGACGCGACCTGTCAGGAATCCTCGCGTCGCGGCGCCTGGCATACCCCTAGAAACGA
Source organism: Lentzea sp. NPDC051838 (assembly GCF_040681245.1). Classification (NCBI taxonomy): domain Bacteria; kingdom Bacillati; phylum Actinomycetota; class Actinomycetes; order Pseudonocardiales; family Pseudonocardiaceae; genus Lentzea; species Lentzea sp. NPDC051838. Next base: position 249,434 of record NZ_JBFAYI010000003.1, on the reverse strand, counting down.
ACAGGGGCGCCCCTACAAGAGAGGCGCCCCAACAGAAAAACCGATCACCAGACGACCGGGAGCTCCCGCAGCGAGTAGACGATCGCGCCGTCGCGGAAGCGGAGCTCGTCGGCCGGTTTCGCCAACGCCAGAGTCGGAATCCGGGTGATCAACGTCAGCAGAGCTACCTGAAGCTCCACACGGGACAGGAACTTCGCGATGCACGAATGGATTCCGTGTCCGAACGCCAGAGGAGTCGAGTCCTTGCGCGTGATGTCCAGTGAGTCGGCATCCGAATACACCGACTCGTCGCGGTCGGCCGACGACAGCAGGGCGATGATGCCCTCCCCCGCCTTGATCTGCTGGCCCGCGATCTCGACGTCGACGCGAGCCACCCGGCCGACACCGCACTGCATCACGTTCTGGTGCCGCAACAGTTCTTCGACGGCACCGACGATGAGGTCCGGGTTCTCGCGCAGCTTGGTCAGCTGCTCGGGGTGTTCGAGCAACGTCAGGATGCTCAGGGCGATCGACGACGCTGTGGTGTCGTAGCCGGCCGAAAGCAGCATCATGCCGATGACGACGGCTTCCTCGCGTTTCAGCTCGCCTGCAGCCATCTGAACAGACACGAGACGGCCGAGCACGTCGTCGGTGGGCTCTTTTTCCTTCTGAGCCACCAGCTTAGTCAGATAACCAAAAAGCGCACCAGCAGCGGCGTTGCGGTGAGCCTGCGACGACGTGGTCTCGACCAGGGTGTTGATCCAACGTCCGAACGCGAGACGGTCCTTGTAGGGGACGCCGAGGAGCTCGCACACCACGGTCAACGGGATCGGACGCGCGAAGTGCGTGACCAGGTCGACCGGCTGCGGCAGCTTCAGGATCGCGTCGATCCGCTCGTCCACCAGCTTCTGGGCCGACGGACGGACCTCCTCGGCCTTCTTCTTGGTGAACATCGACATGATCATGCGTCGGTAGCGGGTGTGGTCCGGCGGGTCGACCGTCACGAACGCGCCCGGCTGCGGGTCGACCGGGAACAGGTAGCGCGGGTAGCCGGGGTTCATCACCTCGGCCGAGAAGCGTTCTGTGTCAGCCAGAAGCGCCCGCACGTCGTGGTAGCGGGCGACCAGCCACGCCGTGTCGCCGGCCGGGGTGACGACCTTCTGCACCGGGCGGTCGGCGCGCAGCCTGCCGTACTCCGGTGGCAGGTCCAGCGGGCGGTGCGGGTCGCGGGCGAACGGGAACGGGCACGCCGAGGCAGGCGCGATTACTTCTTCCGTCATCGCGGGAAACCTTCGCTCAGGAGGTGCGGAATCGGTTGATCGCGGCGAGATTTCTGTCGCGCAGCTCGTGGTCCAGCACGCCGAGACCTTCCGACGGCGCCAGGCACAGCACGCCGACCTTGCCCTGGTGGGCGTTGCGGTGGACGTCGAAAGCGGCCTGGCCGGTGGCGTCGAGCGAGTAGACGCGAGACAGCGTCGGATGAATCTTTCCCTTGGCCACCAGGCGGTTCGCCTCCCACGCCTCGCGGTAGTTCGCGAAGTGCGAGGACACGATCGACTTCAGGTTCATCCACAGGTACCGGTTGTCGTACTGGTGCAGATAACCGGAAGTGGAAGCACAGGTGACGATCTTGCCGCCCTTGCGCGCGACGAACACCGAAGCACCGAACGTCTCACGGCCGGGGTGCTCGAAAACGATGTCCGGGTCCTCGCCGCCGGTCAGCTCACGGATGCGCGCACCGAACCGCTTCCACTCAGAAGGATCCTGCGTGTGCTCGTCCTTCCAGAACCGGTAGTCCTCGGCAGATCGGTCGATGATCAGCGAGGCACCCATCGCACGGCACAGCGCGGCCTTCTCCGGCGACGACACGACGCAGACAGGAGTCGCGCCGCCGTTCAGCGCGAACTGCGTGGCGTAGGAACCGAGTCCGCCGGAAGCACCCCAGATCAGGACCGTGTCGCCCTGCTTCATGTTGCCGCCGTTGACCGACACGAGCTGCCGGTAGGCGGTGGAGTTGACCAGACCGGGAGAAGCGGCTTCTTCCCACGTCAGGTGCTCGGGCTTCGGCATCAGCTGGTTCGCCTTCACCAGCGCCAGATCGGCCAGACCGCCGAAGTTCGTCTCGAAGCCCCAGATCCGCTGCGCGGGGTCCAGCATCGTGTCGTTGTGGCCGTCCGGGTGCTCCAGCGGCACGTCCAGGCAGTGCGCGACCACGCGATCGCCCGGCTGCCACGCGGAAACACCAGGCCCGACGCGCAGCACGACACCGGCGAGATCGGAGCCCACCACGTGGTACGGCAGGTCGTGACGCCCGCCCAACCGGCGCAGGAACCCGAACGTCGACACCGGCTCGAAGATCGACGTCCACACGGTGTTGTAGTTGATCGCGGAGGCCATCACGGCGATCAACGCCTCACCGGGCGCGAGCTCCGGGGTGGCCACCTCGCGCACCTTCAGCGACCGCCGCGGATCCTTGTCGCGCGAGGCCAGGCCCGCGAACATGTCCGCGTCGCCCTCCTCGACCACGACCGCGCGGTAGCTGTCCGGCACCGGTAGCGCCTCGAAGTCCCGCGCCACCGCGTCGTCCGATTCGATCGCGCTGAGGATCTCGCTCATGCACTAGACGGTAGGAGAGCGAACGCTAGGGAATCTCGTTGAGAAACTGCGGTCTGCTGGTCCGTGTGCTCGTCAGATTCCTGAACCACCACCTCCGGCCGTACCGGGGAACACTCGTGCTCCTGGTGGTGCTGCAGCTGGTCCAGACCGCCGCTACCCTGCTGCTGCCCACGCTCAACGCGCAGATCATCGACAACGGGGTGCTCCTCGGCGACGCCGGCTACATCTGGAGCACCGGGCTCACCATGCTCGGCGTCGCGGCGGTGCAGATCCTCACCGCGAGCGGCGCCATGTTCCTCAGCTCCCGCATGTCGTCCGGTCTCGGCCGGGACCTGCGGCAGAAGGTGTTCCGCAAGGTCATGAACCTCAGTGCGCGCGAGGTCGACCAGATCGGCGCGCCCTCGCTGATCACCAGGACCGTCAACGACGTCGGGCAGGTCCAGAGCATCGTCCTGACCACGGCGGACGTGGCGGTGTCGGCGATCATCATGTGCGTCGGCGGTGTCGCGCTGGCGCTGGTGCAGGACGTGCCGGTGTCCACGATCCTGATCGGGCTGGTCGTGATCGTGATCATCGGCCTGGTTCTGATGCTGAGCAGGCTCTCGCCGTTCTACGAGGCCATGCAGCGCTTCCTCGACCGCATCAACCACCTGCTGCGCGAGCAGATCACCGGTGTGCGGGTGATCAGGGCGTTCGTCCGCGACCCGCACGAACGCGGCCGCTTCGACGCCACGAACCGCGACCTCTACGGCACCTCGCGCAGGGTCGGCCGGATCATGGCGGCGATGCCGGTGATGGTCATGACCGTCATGAACGTGCTGACCGTCGCGATCATCTGGTTCTCCGGCCACCGCATCAACGACGGCAGCATGCAGCTCGGCGCACTCCTCGCCCTGCTGTCGTACATCACGCTGATCATCGTCGCGATCATCATGGCGATGCTGGTCTTCACCGAAGCTCCGCGTGCCGGGGTGTCGGCCGGGCGGGTGAACGAGGTGCTGCAAGCGGAGTCCAGCATCAAGCAGCCGGCGAAACCCGTCCGCGAGATGAAGACGCGCGGGCACCTGGAGCTGCGCGCGGCCACGTTCGGCTATCCCGGCGCCGAGAAACCGGTGCTGCGGGACGTCGACCTCGTGGCCAGGCCAGGAGAAACCGTCGCGATCCTCGGCAGCACGGGCAGCGGCAAGTCGACGCTGCTCTCGTTGGCGTTGAGGCTCTACGACGTCACGGGCGGCCAGGTGCTGATCAACGGCGTGGACATCCGCGACCTCGATCCGTTGGCACTGCACAAGGTCATCGGGTACGTGCCGCAGAAGGCACACCTGTTCAGCGGCACGATCGCGTCGAACCTCCGCTACGGCAAGGAAGACGCGACCGACGACGAGCTGTGGCACGCGCTGGAGATCGCGCAGGCCGCCGAGTTCGTCCGGCCGCTCGGTCTCGACGCGCCGATCACCCAGGGCGGCTCGAACGTCTCGGGTGGACAGAGGCAACGGCTCGCGATCGCGCGAACCCTGGTGCGCAGGCCAGAGATCTACCTGCTCGACGACTGCTTCTCCGCACTCGACCTCGGCACCGAAGCCCGTCTGCGCAGGGCCCTCGCACAAGAGCTCGGCCACGCCACGATCCTCCTGGTCACCCAGCGGATCAGCACGGTTGAGCAGGCGTCGAGGGTCGTCGTGCTGGAGGACGGCCAGGTCGTCGGCTCCGGCACGCACGCCGAGCTGATCGCGACCAACCAGACCTACCGGGAGATCGCCGGCTCCCAGCCGGTTGGAGGGGCCGTCCGATGACACTGCTCGCCGATCCCGAACTCGCCACCGAAGTCGAAGAACCGCGCAAACCCAGCACCACCAAACGACTCTTCGGGTTGCTGCTGCCGTACAAGGGCAAGATCGTCGTGATCGGCTCGCTCGCGGTCGTGACGATCGGGCTCAACCTGCTCGGCCCGATCCTGCTCGGCCGCGCCACCGACCTCATCTTCACCGGCCTCGTCAGCCGCGGCCTGACCGCCGGTGCCACGCAGGAAGAAGTCCTGGCCCAGCTGCGGGAACAGGGCAAGGACACCCTCGCCAACGTCATCAGCACCGTGCACATCGTCCCCGGCCAGGGCGTGGACTTCCCGCTGCTCGGCCAGCTGCTGCTGATCATCCTCGGCATGTACGTGATCGGGTCGCTGTCGATGCTGGTGCAGGGCTGGGTCGTCAACGACATCGTCCAGCACGCCGTCTACAGGCTGCGCGAGGAGATCGACGCGAAGCTCACCCGGCTTCCGTTGGCCTACTTCGACCGCAACCCGCGCGGCGAGGTGCTCTCCCGCGTCTCCAACGACGTCGACAACCTGCAGCGCACCGTCCAGCTGTCGATCGGACAGATGCTGACGAGTGTCGTGAGCGTGGTCGGCGTGCTGGCGATCATGCTGGTGATCTCCGTCGAACTGGCCGTGCTGGTGCTGATCTGCGTGCCCATCGCACTCGTGCTGGCCGCGTGGATCTCCAGGCGCGCCATGCCGAAGTTCGCCCAGCAGTGGCAGTCGACGGGCGCGCTGAACGCGCACGTCGAGGAGATGTACAGCGGGCACGCGCTGATCACCGCGTTCGGACGGCAGGAACAAGCCGCCAAGGAATTCGCCGAGCGCAACGAGACCATGTACAAGTCGAGTTTCAGCGCTCAGGCCATCTCCGGCCTGATCGGGCCCGCGACGCGGTTCATCACGGACCTCAACTACGTGCTCGTCGCGGTGGTCGGTGCGCTGAGAGTGGCCAGTGGCAGCGTGTCGATCGGTGACGTGCAGGCGTTCATCCAGTACTCCGGCATGTTCTCCCGGCCGATCATCGACGTCGCGAACTTCTCCGGCCAGCTGCAGTCCGGCCTCGCGTCCGCCCAGCGAGTGTTCGAGCTGCTCGACGAACCGGAGCAGTCGCCAGCGCCGGCGACACCCGCGACCGTCTCCCCCGTCCGCGGCCACGTCGAGTTCTCGCGCGTCTCCTTCCGGTATGCGCCGGAAAAGCCGCTGATCGACGACCTCTCGCTGACGGCGAAACCCGGCCAGCTCGTCGCGATCGTCGGACCGACCGGTGCGGGCAAGACGACGCTGGGCAACCTGCTGCTGCGGTTCTACGACCTCGACGGCGGCCGGATCCTGTTGGACGGCACGGACATCACGTCGATGACCCGCGAGGACCTCCGCTCCGCCATCGGACTCGTCTCGCAGGACACGTGGCTGTTCGAGGGCACGATCGCCGAGAACATCGCCTACGGACGGCCGGGAGCGACCCGCGACGAGGTGATCGAGGCCGCGAAAGCCATGTGCGTCGACCGGTTCGTGCGGTCACTGCCCGACGGCTACGACACCGTGCTCGACGAGGAGCACGGCGGGCTGTCCGCAGGCGAACGGCAGCTGATCACGCTCGCCCGGGCGTTCCTCGCCCAGCCCGCGATCCTGCTGCTGGACGAGGCCACGTCGTCGATCGACACGCGCACGGAAGTGCTGATCCAGCAGGCGATGACGTCACTGCGGGCAGGCAGGACGAGCTTCGTGATCGCGCACCGGCTCTCCACGATCCGCAACGCCGACCTGATCGTCGTGATGGATCAGGGAGCGGTGGTGGAGCGCGGCACGCACGAGGAGCTGATGACGGCCAACGGCTTCTACGCCCGGCTGTACTCAGCCTAGAACGAACGGGATCGCCAGATCTCCCAGCTCGGCGCGCTCCGCTTCGGTCGGGGCGCGCCGTCCCGTTCCCACCAGCAGCACGTCGGTGTCAGTCCACGTCGCGGGGAACGCCCCGGCGATCTGCTCCAGCATCTCCCGGCACCGAGCCAATGACGACGCAGGCGGGCCGGCCACGTCGACATGCATCACCAGGTCGAGGTGGTGCAGCGTCCACTCCCAGACGTACGCGCCCAGGTAGCCGGACGTGCACAGCACCATGTCCTGGGTGCTGACCTTCAACGTCGGATCGGCCAGCTGCGCAGCACGCAGAGCCGCCTGGCCGACGTCGTCGACGTGGTGCTTCAGCATCCAAGGCTCGCCGTAAGCCGCCGCGAGCCGCACGGTCAGAGCGGCCAGCGGATCGTCAGCAACCGAGGACGACACCTTCCAGTAGGAAACGGAATCGTGCGTGACGGGGTCCGCGGTCGGTGTCACCAGCGTGATCAGCACGTCCTGCGCGTCGATCACGAAGTGGCACACCAGATCGCGCACCAGCCAGCCCTCGCACCCGGACGGCTTCGCGAAATCGTCGTCGGACAGCTCGGAGACCGCTCGCAGCAGCGCCCCCAGCGCATGCGAAAAAAGATCCACAGCCGCCAAGCTACAGCGGCTGTGGATCCGGGGCAGAACAGTTACCAGCTGGCGGCGGCCAGCAGGTCGCCGTACTCGTGCTCGGTGGCGACGTGCTTCAGGTCGGCCTCCACCATCATCTTCATCAGCGACGAGAAGTCGACCTCGGGCTTCCAGCCGAGCTCGCCGCGCACACGGGTGGTGTCGGCGCACAGGATCTCGACCTCGGCCGGGCGGACCAGCACCGGGTCGATGTAGACGTAGTCCTCCCAGTTGAGGCCGACGTGCTCGAACGCCAGGCGCACGGCGTCGCGCACCGAGTGCATCTCGCCGGTGCCGACGACGTAGTCCTCCGGCTCGTCCTGCTGCAGCATCAGGTGCATCGCGCGCACGTAGTCGCCGGCGAAACCCCAGTCGCGCAACGCGTCCAGGTTGCCCAATGCCAGCTTGTCCTGCAGGCCCTGGGCGATCTTCGCGACGCCGAGCGAGATCTTGCGGGTCACGAACTCCGAGCCGCGGCGCGGCGACTCGTGGTTGAACAGGATGCCGCCGACCGCGTACATGCCGAACGACTCGCGGTAGTTGCGGGTGATGAAGTGCCCGTACGCCTTCGCCACGCCGTAGGGGCTGCGGGGGTGGAAGATCGTGGTCTCGCGCTGCGGCGTCTCGGCGGCCTTGCCGTACATCTCCGACGACGACGCCTGGTAGAAGCGGATGTCGCGGCCGGCCTTGCCGTTGTTGCGGCTGCTGGACAGACCGGAGACGATGCGGATCGCCTCCAGCACGCGCAGCACGCCCATGGCGTTGACCTCGGTGACGAGCTCGGCCTGCTGCCAGGACATCGGCACGAACGAGATGGCGCCGAGGTTGTAGACCTCGTCGGGCTGCACCAGGTCCACAGCGGACACCAGCGACGCCTGGTCCATCAGGTCACCGTCCACGAAGGACAGTTCGGACATCAGCCTGGACACCCGCATCTTGCGCGGGTTCGCCTGGCCCCTCATCAATCCCCAGACCTGGTAGCCCTGTTTGAGCAGATGCTCGGCGAGGTACGACCCGTCCTGACCGGTGATCCCGGTGATCAGTGCCCGCTTGGTCATCCCGTTTCCTCTCATCACCTTCTACCAAGGTCCGACACGGGACGGACCTGAATCCCTTGCCAAATTAGGGGTTCAGGCACTAGGTGAATCGCCGGAAACAAGAGCGGCAACAGCACTTCTGTTGTCGGACAGAAAGAAATGGCCACCGGAGAACACGTTCAACGAGAACGGCCCGGCAGTGCGCTCTCGCCACAACGCGACTTCGTCCACAGCGGCCTTCGGGTCCGCGTCACCGGTCAGCGCGGTCAGCGGGCACGACAACAACGGGCCCGGACGGTAGCGGTAGGTCTCGGCGGCCCGGTAGTCGGCGCGGATCGCCGGCAGCACCATCCGCGCGAGCTCCTCGTCGTCGAACACGCGCGCGTTCGTGCCCGCCAGCCGCCGTACCTCCGCGATCAGACCGGCGTCGTCGCGCTGATGAACACGATCGTCCCGAACGATCTGCGGAGCGCGCCGCCCGGAGACGAACAGGTGGTCGGGAGCGACCCGCAGAGCCACCTCGAACGCGATCATCGCGCCCATGCTGTGCCCGAACAGGTGCAGCGGCCGGTCGCACGTCAGCAGCCCCGAAATCTGGTCGGCCAACGTCCGAACATCATCGATCAGCGCCTCTGACCTGCGGTCTTGTCGGCCGGGGTACTGGACGGCGACCAGCTCACAGCGACCGGAGAAGTACTGAGCGAACGGCTGGTACCAGCTCGCCGCGCCGCCCGCGTGCGGGAAGCACACGAGCCGGGGAGCGCCGGGAGGAGCCTCGGCGAAACGCCGGAACCAGAGATCGGTGTCCACAGCCACGCCCGCCAGCGAAACACCGTTCGGGCTGAGGAAACGCCTGGAAACGGCTAGCGTGACGGGCATGGGCAAGTCTCCGGCTGTGGAGCTCGAGGTGGAGGACCGCGTCGTGCGGATCTCCAACCCCGACCGCGTCTACTTTCCCGCGCGCGGCGAGACCAAACTGGATCTCGCGAACTACTACCTGTCCGTCGGCGACGGAATCGTCAGGGCGTTGCGGGAACGGCCGTGCATGCTGCACCGCTTTCCCGAAGGCGTCGCGGGCGAGAAAGTGCACCAGAAAAGGGTTCCGCACGGCGCACCGCCGTGGCTGCGGACCGTCCGCGTGCATTTTCCGCGCTACAACCGCCATGCGGACGAACTCTGCGTCACGCACATCGCCGACGTGATCTGGGCCGTGCAGATGTCCACTGTGGAGTTCCACCCGTGGAACTCGCGCGCGGCGGACACGGAGAAGCCGGACGAGTGGCGCATCGACCTCGACCCCGGCGAGACCTGCACGTTCGACCGGGTCCGTCGCGTGGCGCTCGTGGTGCAGGAAGTGCTCGCGGAACTGGGCGCCACGGGGTTTCCGAAGACGTCCGGCAGCAAGGGCCTGCACATCTACGTGCGGATCAAGCCCGATTACGGCTTCCAGGACGTCCGCAAGGCCGCGCTGGCGTTCGCGCACGAGGTCGAACGCCGGGCACCGGACGACGTCGAGACCACGTGGTGGCGCAAGGACCGCGACCCGTCGCTGGTTTTCGTGGACTACAACCAGAACACGCGCGACCGGACGATCGCGAGCGCCTACTCGGTGCGCGGTTTCCCCGAGGCCACCGTGTCGACGCCGATCCGCTGGGACGAGATCCCGGACGTCGAGCCGCGCGAGTTCACCATCGCCACCGTGCCGAAGCGCTACGCCGAACTGGGTGACCTGCACGCCGGCATCGACGACGCGGTCTGGTCGATCGAACCGCTGCTGGAGTGGGCCGCCAGAGACGAGCTCGAGGTTCCCGATGAGCAGTGAGATCAAGTTCTCGAGCCTCGACCAGCCGCTGTTCGGCGGCACGGTCAAGGGCGACCTGGTGGAGTACCTGGACTTCGTTGCCGACAGGTTCGTCCCGGTCCTCCGAGGCAGGCCGCTGTCGGTGTGGCGGATCCTGCGCGGCCAGGACCCGTTCATGCAGAAGAACGTCCCCAAGTACACGCCGAGCTTCGTGAAGACCGTCGAGATGTGGGCGGAGACGTCGCACCGGCAGATCAAGTACGCGTTGTGCGACGACAAGCTGACGCTGATGTGGTTCGCGAACCAGCGCGCGGTCGAGTACCACGTCCCGCTCTTCCTCGGTGACCACCAGACCCACATGGTGCTCGACATCGACCCGCCGGAGGGCTCCGGTTTCGACGTCGTGGTCGAGTCGGCGTTCCTCATCCAGGAAGCGCTGTCTCAAGCAGGACTGGAAGGCGCGATCAAGACCAGCGGCGCCAAGGGCGTGCACATCTTCGTGCCACTCACCCACCACGACCCCGACGACGTCGCCGCGGCCACGCGAGCCGTGGCGGCGCGAGCCGAGAAGCTGGGCCCCGAGATCGCCACCACCGCTTACATCCGCGCCGAACGCGGCGGAAAGGTGTTCCTGGACTCGACCCGCGCGTGGGGCGCCACGGTCGTCGCCGCCTACAGCCCCCGTCTGCGCGAAGGCCTGCCGATCTCGTTCCCCGTGCCGTGGACCGAGCTGAAGAACATCACCCCGGCCGACTTCACCGTCAGGACCAGGTTCGACGGCGACCCGTGGACCGAACTGATGCCGGCACCTCAGCAGCTACCGGAAGACCTGATCGCCGAGGGTCACACCATCCCGGTCGCCCGCGTCGTCGCGATGCACGAGGGCAAACGCCGCAAGAATCAACGCGAACGCGAGAAGTAGGCGAGGAACACGCCGGTCACGACGGGTCGGACCCCCGGAACGCTCCCCACCACAGCCCCAGAGCACCCGCGACCACCGTCGCCGTGATCCAGCCCGTGAACCCGCTGCCGTCCACGTAAGCCCAGAACAGGCCGACGATCGGCGCGGGCACCAGGAACACCGCGTCCACCCTCAACTGGACCAGCAACCCCCGTGGCGCCCGCGTCTCCGGATCAGGCCGAGCGGGGTTGTCGACCCGGCGACCACGCGGATGCTTCACGACAGCACGACCCGACGGATACAGGGTCACGCCGTCGACCACGGCAACACGTCCACCGCGCAAGGAAACGTCGACAGGCGACGGCAAGGTCACGAGCGCGGGATCGTAGTAGACCGGCAGCCACCGCTCGACCGGCCCGTCGATCTCCAGCCACGACCGCACCATCAGCCCGGACTGCAACCGGATCCGCCGCACCGACACCGTCTCGGCGGCGGCCCGAGACGACCGGACAGCCAGCAACAACCGCACGGCACCAGCGAAAACGACCAGCAACGCCACCGCGGCGGCGAACGTCACGCCACCCAGCGCACGATCGGTCTCCAGCAACAGATCCGCGCCCGGAATCACCGCACGCGACGGGTCAGCGGGATCGAAGGCCACCTGCGCCTGCTTCCCCACGACCCGGTCGCCGTTCTCGTACGGGACACGCGCCGACCCCGATGGCCACCGCACCTCGACCGCACCGTCCGAATAGGACACGACGTCGCCGAGCGACCGCGAGGTCATGGAGGACAACAGATCGCGGTCAGAGGAATACGACAGCCACGACAACAGCGCGACCACGAAGCAGACGACCAGCACGATCGCCGTGGCGAGAACACCATGGCGCAGCGCACGAACCCGGGAACGCAGCACAGCAAGCTCCAAACAGAAAAAGAACGGCCCGGCAGGAGACCCGCCGGGCCGTTCGCAAAACTACCTACATCACTCGGTGAAGCCCATGTGGATGTAGTCGTACGGACGGTTCGCGTACGCGACGGCACCCATGTTGGCGACGTTGCTCTTGATCGCGACCGCGCCGGGGAGCTGGTAGAGCGGCAGCTGGTGGCCGAGCTCCCAGATCTTCTTGTCGGCCTCGTTGGTGAGCTCGGCGCGCTTCGTGTCGTCGAGCTCGCCGTTCGCCTGGTCGAGCAGCTTGTTGACCTCGTCCGAGCCGATGCGGCCGTAGTTCTGGTTGGTGCTGGCCGGGTCGAGGTAGTAGATGCCCTTGCCGTCCGAGATCGGCGTGGCCGAGGCCAGCCAGCGGAAGCCGGTCATGTCGAAGTTGCCGACGTTGACGTACTGCTTGAAGAAGTCCGTCGACGGGACGGCCTGGATGTCGACCTTGGCGCCGATGTCCTTCAGCTGCGACTGCACGAGCTTCGCGATCTGGTCGGACACGGGGTTCGGCGTCGGGATGACGTAGCGGACGACGAGCTCCTTGCCGTCCTTCTTGCGCGTCTCACCCTCGAGCTTCCAGCCCAGGTCGTCGAGCGCCTTCTTCGCGGCTTCCTTGTCGAACGACGCGACGGACGAGTTGTCCTTGTACTCCTTCGTGCCGAGCAGGAAGAAGTGGTTACCGGTGATCTGCGCGTCGCCCTTGAGCATCTGGCCGAGCAGCGCCCGCGTGATGACCTTGGTGTCGATGCCGCGGATCAGCGCGACGCGGAGCTTCGGGTCCTTGAGGATCGAGGAGTCCGCACCGTTGAAGGTGATGTGCGAGTAGTCCGGCGTGATCGCCTGACGGATCGTGACGCCCTGCATCGACTTCGCGCGGGTGAAGTTGTCGATGCTGGAGCCGATGTCGAAGTAGTCGATCTGGCCGTTGGCGAGCGCGTCCGCGAGCGCGGGGCGGTCGACCTGACGGAACGTGATCTTCTCGAGCTTCGGCTTCTGGCCCCACCACGCGTCGTCGCGGACGACGGTGACGAGCTTGCCGGTGAGGTCGATCGTGCCGATCTTGAACGGACCGGCGGTCACCTTCGGCTTGTCGGCCCAGCCCTTGTTGAACTCCTCGGCGGAGGCGTAGGCGACCTTCGGGTAGAGGGGCGAGAACAGGCCCTTCCACTCGGCGAACTTCTTCTTGAACGTCACCTTGACGTCCTGGGCGGTCGCGCCCTTCTCGACCTTCTCGATGTCCTCGTAGCCCGTGGTGCCGGCGACCGAGAAGTCCTTGTTGGTGCCGTTGAGCGCCTTGAACATGCCGTCGAAGTCTTCCCACGACAGCGCGGCACCGTCAGACCACTTGGCCTTCGGGTTGATCTTGAACTCGAGGACCTGCGGGTCGGTGGACGCGAGCTTCGCGTCCTCCAGGTAGTCCTTGTTGACCTCGATGGTCGAGTCGGCCTTCTGCGTGTACAGGTTCGGCAGAATGGCGTCGATCATCTTGCGGCCGTCGGCGTTGGTGCCGTCGAGCTGGTAGTAGTTCCAGTTGTCCGGCAGCTGGTCGACCGGCCAGCGGAACTCGCCGCCGTCCTTGACCTTGGACGCGTCCTGCGGGTTGATGTCCGCCTGACCGACCGTGCCTTCCGACCCCTTGAGCCCGGAGTCGGTCTTGCTGGGCCCCCCACACGCGGTAAGCGTGAGGGCGACCGCGACCAGCGCGGTCACTCCCACCTTGGTACGTCGACTCACTGTCGTGAACCTCCCTCGTGCCCGGACACCAGTTGCCGGGGACACTGTTCCTTCGTGCTCGCAGGTCGTCTGAGGCGACGGATGCATCAGAGGACCTGACGGATCTGAGCGAAGTGGCAGGCGGCCTCGTGGTCGTCGGCCTGGACTTCGCGGAGCGGTTCGACTTCGATGCACTGCCGCTGCTTCTCGGGAGGCAGCTGCGCGTGCAGGAAGCACCGCGTGCGGAAACGGCAGCCGGACGGCGGGTTCGCCGGGCTCGGCAGGTCGCCGGTGAGGATGATCCTCTCCCGCTGGCGTTCCTTGACGGGGTCGGGAATCGGGATCGCCGACAGCAGTGCCTGCGTGTACGGGTGGCGAGGTGCCTCGAACACCGCGTCCACCTCGCCGATCTCGATGATCTTCCCGAGGTACATGACGGCCACCCGGTCCGCGATGTGCCGCACGACGGACAGGTCGTGGGCCACGAACAGGTAGGCCAGTCCGAGCTTGGACTTCAGCTCCTCCAGCAGGTTGATGACACCCGCCTGGATGGAGACGTCCAAAGCGGACACCGGCTCGTCGAGCACGACGAGCTTCGGTTCCAACGCCAACGCGCGGGCGATGCCGATGCGCTGCCGCTGACCGCCGGAGAACTCACCGGGGTAGCGCGACAGCTGCTCGGGACGCAGGCCGACGAGACGGATCAGCTCCGGCACCCGCCGGTTGATCTCGTCCTTGCTGTAGCCGTGCACCTGCATCGGCTCGGCGATCACGTCGTTGATCGTCAGGCGCGGGTCCAGCGACGCCATCGGGTCCTGGAACACGACCGACATGTCACGGCGGATCTCGAAGCGGCGCTTGTTGTTCAGCGACGACACGTTGGTGCCGAGCACGGAGATCTCGCCGCCCATGGGCTTCTCGAGACCGAGGATCTCCATCAGCGTCGTGGTCTTGCCGCAGCCCGACTCGCCGACGAGACCCAAGGTCTCGCCCTCGCGGATGTCGAACGAGATGCCGTCCACGGCGTGCACGGTGCCGACGCGGCGCTTGAACACCACGCCCTTGTTGACCGCGTACTCCTTGACCAGCTTGTCGAGCTCCAGCACGGTCTCGCGCTGCTCGCGCGGGATCTTCGCGATCTCCGCGTCCTCGGCGACCTCGGCGCCGAAGATCTCGACAGCGGCCTCGGCACCCTCGGCGTCGGACGCGGCGATCTCACCGGTGCGGATGCACGCCGCGTGGTGCTCGGCGGAACCGTCCACCTCGATCAGCGGCGGCTCTGCGGTGTGGCAGGCGTCGACGACCATCGGGCAGCGCGGCGCGAACGGACATCCCGGGGGAAGGTCCGTGAGCGACGGCGGGTTGCCCTTGATCGGCACGAGCGCCTGCTTCTCGCTGACGTCGAGCCGCGGGATCGAGCCGAGCAGGCCGAGCGTGTACGGCATGCGCGGCTGCTGGTAGATCTCGTCGACCTTGCCGGTCTCGACGGCCCTGCCCGCGTACATGACCATCAGCCGGTCCGCGAACCCGGCGACGACGCCGAGGTCGTGGGTGATGATCACGATGCCCGCGCCGGTGACCTCCTGCGCGGTCTCGAGCAGCTGCAGCACCTGGGCCTGCACCGTCACGTCGAGCGCGGTGGTCGGCTCGTCGGCGATGATCAGGTCCGGGTCGTTGGCGATCGCCATCGCGATCACCGCGCGCTGCCGCATGCCGCCGGAGAACTCGTGCGGGAACGCCTTGGCGCGCTCGGCGGCGTTCGGGATGCCGACGAGGTCGAGCAGCTCGACCGCGCGCTTGTTCGCCGCCGACTTGGACACCGCGCCGCCGCGGTGCACCAGGATCGCCTCGGCGATCTGGTCGCCGACGGTGTAGACGGGCGTCAACGCGGACAGCGGGTCCTGGAACACCATCGAGATGCGCCGGCCGCGGATCTTCGACAGGTCCGTGTCGGTGCGGCCGATGAGCTCGCGGCCCTGGAACTTGATGGAACCGGTGATGCGCGCCGAGTCGGGCAGCAGGCCCATGACCGCGAGCGACGACACGGACTTGCCAGAGCCGGACTCGCCGACGATGCCGAGCACCTCGCCGGGCGAGACCTCGTAGGTCAGCCCGCGCACGGCCTGCACGCGGCCGGCCTCGCTGGGGAAGGACACGTGGAGGTCTTCGACCTGCAGAACCGGTCCCTCGACGACACGATCGGTCGGCGTGTCGAACTGGAGCTCCGAGGTGGTCATCAGGCGGCCTTCTCCTTGGTGTCCTTCTTCTCCTTGCGGCGCACGCGCGTGGAGGTGGGGTCGAGCGCGTCACGCAGACCGTCGCCGACCCAGTTCACCGCCAGCACGAACACGACGAGGAAGCCCGCCGGGAACAGGAACAGCCACGGGAAGGTGGTCGCGGACTCGGCGTTGCCACCGATCAGCGTGCCGAGCGAGACGTCGGGCGACTGGACGCCGAACCCGAAGTAGCTCAGGCCCGTCTCGGCGAGCACGGCGGAACCGACGTTGATGGTGGCGTCGATGATCAGCAGCGACGCCATGTTGGGCACGATGTGCTTGGCGATGATCGTCCGCGCCGGCTGGCCCATGAACTTGGCCGCCTTCACGAACTCGCGTTCTTTCAGCGTCAGCGTCATACCGCGCACGATGCGCGCGGTGATCATCCACTGGAACGCCGCCAGCATCAGCACCAGCAGCC
Source organism: Lentzea sp. NPDC051838 (assembly GCF_040681245.1). Classification (NCBI taxonomy): domain Bacteria; kingdom Bacillati; phylum Actinomycetota; class Actinomycetes; order Pseudonocardiales; family Pseudonocardiaceae; genus Lentzea; species Lentzea sp. NPDC051838. The sequence goes on along the minus strand of NZ_JBFAYI010000003.1, from coordinate 233,423 downwards.
ACCACGACTTGCCCCGGAACCACGGGCTGAGGATGGCGATGATCAGGAAGGACGGCAACACGAGCAGCAGGTCGACCACCCACATGAGCGCCTTGTCGGCGACACCGAGGAAGTAGCCGGCGGTCGCACCCACGATCGCGGCCACGGTGGTCGAGATCAGCGCCACGAGCAGACCGATGATCAGCGACTTCTGCAGTCCGCGCATGGTGAGCGCGAACATGTCCGTGCCGATCTTGTCGGTGCCGAAGATGTGGTCGGCGTAGGGCGGCTGCAGGAACGCCGCGTAGTCGCGGTCCTCGTAGGACCAGCTCGTCAGCAGCGGGCCGAGGAACGCCAGCAGGTACATCGCCACGATGATGCCCAGGCCGACCAGCGCCAGCTTGTTGCGCATGAAGCGGATGAACACCAACCGGCCGCGCGTCATCGCCTTGCCCGGTTCGGGCGCCGCGTCGACGGGGCTGCCCGAGGCGGCGCCGGCGGTTCCCGCGGAGTCGCCCTCGTTGAGGATCACGGTCACGTCGTCGTCACCTTGCCTAGTTCACACGGATTCGGGGGTCGAGCGCGGCGTACAGCACGTCGGCGAGCCAGCCGGAGAACAGCACGCACACCGCGACGAACAGCGTCACCGTGGCCGTGATGTTCGTGTCCTGCGCCGAGATGCCGGTGACCAGCCAGTCACCCATGCCGAACCAGCCGAAGATCCGCTCGGTGAACGTGCCGCCGACGACCAGCAGGCCGAAACCGAACGCGAACAGCGTCGCCATCGGGATCAGCGCGGTGCGCAGGCCGTGCTTCATCAACGCCTTGCGCCGGGTCAGACCCTTGGCCTGGGCGGTGCGCAGGAAGTCGCTGCCGAGCACGTCGAGCATCGACGAGCGCTGGTAGCGGCTGTAGTAGGCGATCTGGCCGAGCGCGATCGCGAGCGTCGGCACGATCAGGTGCTGCAGCCGGTCGCCGAGGTGCTCGAACCAGTTGCCCTGGAAGCCGGGGGTCTCCTCGCCGACGAAGATCAGCACGTTGGAGCCGATCGAGTCGTTGATGCCCTGGGCACCCATCTTGAGCAGCGTGCCCAGCACGAACACCGGCGTCGACAGCAATATGAAGGAGAACAGGGTCGCGAAGTAGTCGCTGAACTTGTACTGCCTGATCGCGCTGATCACGCCGATCAGCACGCCGAACGCGATGCCGAGCGTGATGCCGAGCAGGAACAGCCGCAGGCTCACGCCGATGCGCCGGCCCAGCTCGTCGGTGATCGGGCGGTCGACGATCGTCTGACCGAAGTCGCCCTGGACCACACCGCTCATCCAGGTCACGAACCGCTGCGGGATCGGCTGGTCGAGGTGCAGGTCTCGTTTCTTCTGCTCGATCGACGCTGCCGGTGGCGGCGGGTTGCGTTGTTGCAGCACCCCGATCGGGTCAAAGGTGGCGGAGGCCAACGTGAACGCGAGGAACGTCGCCACTAGGGCGAGCACCACGTAGTTGACCAACCGCCGCAACAGAAATCCGGCCACCCGTGTTCAGTCCTCTCCCCGGTGGTTGCGACGTCGGCGCACTGGATTGCAGTGGACGAGTTGCAAGAGATTAACCGCCGATCTGGCGGACCGCCGCCCACCCCCACCATTAGGCGAGGGCCCACTGACCGGGCCATAGTCACCCATGCGTGGCGGAATGGACGGCCGATCTGCGCCATCAACAGTTGACTCTCGGCGATTGTGTGTCCAAGCGTGACCATTGTGCGTCCGGATCGCTGTAATTCCCCGTGAAGTTCTGTCTCGGCACGGATGGACATGCCGCATACGGGTGAATGCAATGACCGGAAGATGTGGGACAAGCAGCGCAATGTGATCAGAAACGGGCCATCACGCTGGGGAGCGCCTCAGACGTGCACGGTTACTTTACCGATGCGGACCAGGTCAGGCGTCCGTCCAGCGCACCGGGAGCTGCGCCACCCCGCCCACGAGCTGCTCCGTCCGGAGGGTGAGCTGCGCCACGTCGACCGCTAGGCCGAACGTCTCGAATCGCGTTACGAGGGCGCCGAAGACCTCCGTCAGCTCGACCCTGGCGAGGGGTGCGCCGATGCAGAACCGCGGGCCGTGACCGAACGTGAGGTGCGGGTTGGCCTCGCGCGACGTGAACGCGTGCGGCTGCGGGAACCGGATCTCGTCGTGGTTGGCCTGGTCGATGCCGAGCAGGACCAGGTCGCCGGACGGGATGCGGACGCCGTCGATCTCGATGTCGGCCATGGCGTAGCGGGGCATGCCGGAGTCTTCCGGACGTTGAGACGCGGGCGAGCGGTGCCTCAGGATTTCTTCTACGGCGTTCGGGATGTCGTTGGGGTTTTTGCTGAGTGCGTCCCATTGGTCGGGGTTGATGCTCAGCAACATCACGCCGCGGTCGATGACCGCGACCGTTGTCTCATGTCCCGCGAACAGCAAACCCGCGCTGAGCTGCGCAATCACTTCTTCCTGTCCGGGTGGTGTCCCTTCGATGAGACGGGTGATGACGTCGTCGCCCGGTTCCTTCTTCTTCCGTTCGACGAGTTCACCCATGTAGGTCCAGAGGTTCGTGAAACCTTCTTCGGATTTCCGGCGGTCGCCGAGCGTGCTCATTGCCTCTGACCAGCGGCGGAACGTTTCCCGGTCCTCGTACGGGACGCCGAGCAGTTCGCAGATCACGAGTACGGGCAGCTGGAACGACACCGCTTCGTGGAAGTCGGCCGGCTGGGGCTGCCGCACGAGGTCGTCGAGCAGGTCGTCGGCGAGGCGCCGGACCCGCGGGCGCAGCAGTTCCATGTTCCTGGCGGAGAACGACGGCGCGAGCATCCTGCGCATCCAGGTGTGGCGCTCGTTCTCCTCCTCCGCCGTCGCCTGGTGCGGTTTGCCGAGCAGCACGGAGTCGGTGAACTTCGGGGCGTTGTCGGGGTCCGGGTGGCCGCGGCCGAGCCTGCGGTCCGCGAGCAACGTCTTGACCTGGTCGTAGTCGGTCACCAGCCAGGCAGGGTCGCCCGCCGGCGTGGTCACTTTCTTGATCATCTTTACGTCCCCCTAGATCCGTCGCATACGACGCGTCGTGTCCAACGTACACTCCGGCCATGGTCGACAACACCGCTTTCCGGGACGCGGAAGCCGTCATGGCGCACTTGCGCGCGTTGCGGCAGGAGCTCCTGACGACGTCGATCGAACCGACCGGTGACCAGGCGCGCAGCGGACTGACGGCGCCGCAGATCGAGCTGATCAGGTCGCTGGTGACCGAGGGATCCGCGACGGTGACCGAGCTGGCGCGGCGGTTGAGCCTGTCGCACTCCACGACGTCGGGGATCGTGGACCGGCTGCAGGCACGCGGACTCGTGACGCGGGAGGTCGACGTGAACGACCGCCGGTTCACGCGGGTGCAGGTGACCGAACCGGTGCAGGGCTACACGCGGGAGATCTCCGAGGGTCCGTACGGACGGCTGACGCGCGCTTTGGACGCGGCCTCGCCCGCCGAGCGGAAAGCCGTGCTGGACGGGCTGGAGACGTTGCGGGCCTTGCTGTCTAGGTGAGGCGCCAGAGCCTTCCGCCCGCGATCACGAACACCTGGTCGCCCACTCGTTCCGCGGCCGTGACGGCGCCTGTCGGGCCGCCGGCGGGGCGTTCGTCCTTTTCGGACACGAGCTTCACGCCGTTGTGGTCGATGAACAGCGTCGGGACGCCGTTGACGGGAACGGGTGCGGCGAGGATCTGGTCGTCGCCGACCGGGATGTCCGGTGTGGTCAGCTTCTTCCAGTCCGGGCCGCTCCACCAGGCGAGCTTGCCCTTGCTGCGGCCGACGACGTGGCAGGTGCCTTCCCAGCACCGGGCGGCCAGCGCGGCGTCGCCGTCCGGGAGGGTCGCGGTGGTCCAGGTCTTCCCGTCGAACTGCCAGACCGCGGCGCTCACCTGACCCTTGCCGGTCTGCCAGCCGACGACCAGGACGTTGTCGCCGTTCTGCGTCACGGCGAGCGGGAACCGCAGGAGGTCCTGCGAGCTCTCCAGGACCGTGCCGGCGGACGGTTGCCGGCTCCACGTGTCGGCCGCGTAGGTCCACATCGCGAGGTCGAGTCCGGCCTTGTCGCTCTGCCAGGTGCCGATGATCAGCGGGCCCTGGGCCGTGCGGGCGGGACCGATCAGCTCGCCGGCGCCGTAGCCGCCGAACGTGCTGAACGCCTGCGGTTTCTCGACGATCTGGCTGGTGTCGCCGGTCCACGCGCTCCACCGGACGTTGCCGTGCGCGCCGCCGCGTTCGCCGCCGACACCTGTGATCGTGGTGCCGTCGGAGACGATCCCGTACCAGTGGGCTTCCTTGCCGTACGGGGTCGCCGGGGTGAGGCGTGAGTTGGTCAGGGTGCCGTCTTTGGTGCGGGTGACGAGTTCCGGGTGGTCGGACGGGCGGGTGCCGATGATCAGCCTGTCGCCGTGCGTGGCCAGGGCTTCCGGCGTCGCCGTGAGGTCGACGGCGGTGAACGCCGCGCCGTCGTTCGTGGACGGCGAACAGCCGGTGAGGACCAGCAGAACCGCGAGCGTCAGCCTCCGCATGCGGGCCAGTATGACCACATGCGGCCCGAACCCGGTCAGGTACTGCACTTTTCCGAAGATCCGTCGATCACGCGGTTCGTGCCGCTGGAGAAGTACGTGTGGGCGGTCGGCTTCGCCCGGTCCCCCGACTACTGGTTTCCGCGCCAGTGCCCGCGGGCGATGGCGTGGGTGACCTCCGACAGCTCGGCCGAGGATCGCGAGCGGATCATCGGGCCCGGCTGCGGTGGGCGGGTGCACGCGGTCGAGTACGGGTGGCTGGAACGGATGCGGACGGTCTCGTTGTACGCGTACCGGCTGCCCGCGGACGTGTTCGGGCAGTTGGGGGACAACGCGCACGTCGCGGTCGAGCCGGTGGTCCCGCTCGGTCCCCCGGAACGCGTGGGTGATCTGTTCGCGCTGCACGAGGAAGCCGGAATCTCGCTGCGGGTGCTGCCGAACCTCTGGCCGTTCTGGGACGCGGTGACGGAGACGTCCCTCGGGTGGAGCGGCATCCGGTTGAGGAACGCCCTGGCTCGTTCAGTGGAATGATCAGCGCCCATGCGGGTGCTGCTGGTGGAGGACGACGAGCCGATCGCGGAATCGCTCACACGCGGGCTGTCCCGCTACGGCTTCGAGGTGCGGTGGGTGCTGACCGGCGCCGAGGCGCTGGCGACGGCCGAGGAGTTCGCGCTCGTCCTGGTCGATCTGGGGCTGCCGGACATGGACGGCCTCGACGTGTGCCGCGAGCTGCGGGCGCGCGGGGACGTGCCCATCATCGTGATCAGCGCGCGGTCCGACGAGGTCGACCGGGTGGTCGGGCTGGAGATCGGCGCCGACGACTACGTGACCAAACCGTTCGGGGTGCGGGAGGTCGTGGCCCGTATGCGTGCGGTGCTGCGGCGGTCCCAGCCCGCGTTGAAGGAGCCCGAGCAGCACGGGCGGGTGCGGATCGACCGGCGCGGGCGCAGGGTGCACCTCGACGGCGCGGAGCTGGAGCTCACGCCGAAGGAGTTCGACCTGCTGGTGTTCCTCGCCGAGGAGCCGGGCGCGGTGTTCACCCGCGAGCAGATCATGGAGGCGGTGTGGGACGAGAACTGGTTCGGCCCCACCAAGACGTTGGACGTGCACGTGGGGGTGCTGCGGCGCAAGCTCGGTGACGCGGCGTCGCTGGAGACCGTGCGCGGTGTGGGATTCCGGTTGGTGCTCACGTGATCCGCCAACTCGTCTGGAGCTACGTGCTGCTGGTCGCGGTGGCGATCGCGGCGTTCACCGTGCCGGTCGCGTTCACGTTGAACAACCAGCTGTACGGGGACGCGGAGAACACCGCGCGCCGGGAGGCCGAGACCGCGGCGCTGCTGCTGGCCTCGGGCGACTCGCGATCGTTGAGCGCTCTGATCGACGCCTACGAGCGGCAGACGCCCGGCAACATCGACGTGCTCGGACCGGAACCCGACAACGTGGACTGGGATTCCGAGGGGTTGAAGCTCACCGTTCAGGCCAAGAAACCGGACGGCACGGTCGTGGGCGCGATCCGGCTGTCCTATCCGGACGATCCGATCACGCAGAGGCTGTGGCAGATCTGGGGTTTCCGCGCCCTGCTCGCGGTGGGTGTGCTGATCGTGGCGGCGTTCCTCGGACTGTGGCTGGCGCGCCGGGTCACGAGGCCGCTCCGGGAGCTCAACGGCATGGCGGCGAAGCTCCGTGACGGCGACCTGACCGCACGGGCCGAGGAGACCGGGCCGCCCGAGACCCGCACGCTGGCCCGGACGCTCAACACCGCCACGGAAACCATCGGCACGCTCGTCGGGTCGCAGCGCGCGTTCATCGGCGACGCCTCGCACCAGCTCAGGACTCCCCTGACCGCGCTGCGGCTGTCGCTCGACAACGTGGCGGACGGCGTCGACGACCCGCACGTGCGCGAAGACGTCGAGATGGCGACGGCCGAGGTCGTGCGGATGTCGAGGCTGGTCAACGGTTTGCTCGCGCTGGCACGGGCCGAGGCGAACGTCGCGCACCCCGAACCCGTGCAGGTGCTGGACGTCGTCGCCGAACGGTTCACGGCGTGGCGCGCGGCGGCAGACGAACGCTCGATCTCGCTGGTCAGCGAAGGGTTCGACATCCGCGTGCTCGCCACGCCGGGGCACCTCGAGCAGGTGCTGGACAACGTGCTGTCCAACGCGCTGGAGGTGTCCCCGGACGGCGGCACGATCCTCGTCCGCACCACCCGGCCGGGCCTGGTCGAGGTGATCGACGCAGGGCCTGGACTGGCGGACGCGGATCGAGCGCGGGCGTTCGACCGGTTCTGGCGCGGTCAGGGGCTGACCGGCAAGGGAGGGTCCGGGCTCGGCCTCGCGATCGTGAAGCAGCTCGTCACCGACGACGGCGGGTCGGTCACCCTCGAAGCCGCTTCCGGTGGCGGGTTGTGCGTGCGGGTCAGACTTGCTCCGGCATCGCCGACGAGTGGTGGTTCACGATGAGCCACTTCCCGTCGATCTTCTCGTAGACGAACGTGTAGCGGGCGTCCACAGTGGTCGCTTTGCCGTCCTTGGTGAGCGCGAACCGGTAGGTGCCGGCGTCGATCGCGTCCTTCGGGTCGAGCACGGCGACGTGCGAGTCGAGGATCGTGCCGCTCGGCTTGTTCTGCAGGAAGTGCTCGAAGTAGTCGACGATCTCGGCCCTGGTCGACCGGACCTGGTTCGACACCGTCGGCAGCAGGACCGCGTTCGGAGCGTAGCGGTCGGCCACCTTCTGGGGGTCACCCGTCGCGAGGGCGTTGTTCCAGTCGGCGAACAGCGCCTTGATCTGGTCCGTCGTCGGCATGACGTCCGACTTCGGCGCCTCAGCGGCGTTGCTGGCACATCCGGTCACCAGCAGGGCGGTCGCGGCCAGTGCGGTGACCCCAACAAGCTGCTTGCGCATCGTCATCCTCATCCCCGATCGAGTGGCTGTTGACATCCACTTTCGGGTTAGGAGGGGAAGCGCCCGGACAAGAGACGGACAAGGAGCGGCCAAAGTTTCCGCAAGCCTGGTAAACGTGGAGACATGGGACTTCTCAGCGGGATGATGGGGAACGCGTCGAAGCTCGACCCTCGCGCGGCTGCGAAGGAGTTCGGGAGGCTGCTGGCGCAGGGGGAACAGCTGCACGCGGCGTACCAGCTGGTGCGCGACTCGTTCCTGTTCACCGACCGGCGGCTGATCCTGGTCGACAAGCAGGGCATGACGGGCAAGAAGGTCGAGTACCACTCGGTGCCGTACAAGGCGATCACGCAGTTCTCCGTGGAGACCGCCGGTCACTTCGACCTGGACGCGGAGCTCAAGATCTGGGTGTCGTCGCACGACGTGCCGATCTCCAAGCAGTTCGGCAAGGGAGTCGACGTGTACGAGGTGCAGGCGCTGCTGGCGGCGTTCGTGGCGCGGTAGCCGACCGAGACGGCGATCTCGGCCAGCGCCAGCAGCAGCGCGGTGACGACGTGGCTGGTGTCCAGCAGGACGTTCAGCAGGGTCAGAACGGCGGGCGCGAACCTGCTGCGAACCAGCACTCGTGTGATGACGGTGGCGCAGCGGGTGGTGGACATTTCCGTTCCCTTCCAACGTTTCCGGCCTCTACAGATACGTCGAACCAGACCGCCGCGTTTCGACATCGCAGAGCAGGAAATCCAGTCTGGGCAAAGAAAAATCCCCCGCGGGCACGTGGCCCGCGGGGGATTTCGCTTGGGGGACTTAGCGGTACTGCAGCATGCCGCGGAACTTGTCGCGGTACGCCCACGCCAGGCCGAGCTCGGCGGCGACGACGAACAGCGCCATGCCGAGGCCGGACGGCTCCAGGAACACGTGGAACAGGAAGATGTTCACGACCATCGGGGCGAGCATCGCGAGCGCCAGCGGAACGAAACGCCCTGCCAGCAACAGGATTCCGGACAGCAGCTGCACTCCGGACGCGAGTTGCAGCATGTAGCCGGTGGCGTAGAGCGCTCCGCTGAACGCCACCCCGGCCGGCGCCATCGTGCTCGGATCCGGTGCGGGCATGAACATCAGGAACCCGTTCAGGCCGGTCGTGGCGAACAGCAGGCCGGTGAGCACGCGGGTCACGATCGTGGCGTAGCGGCCGACGGCGAACTTGCGGGTCGCGGTAGAAGCAGTGGCGGCGGTGACGGTCGTGGCGGTCATGTCAGGTTCCTCCTGGGCTGTGGTGTCCTTCCACTGATGCGTCGAACGGGCACGACCCCGGATCGACAAGCCCGCCAAAAAATCTTGGAAAAGTTCCGCGTCACCCGGTTCGCCCATATCCACGGCCAGGTCAGCGCCTCTGTTCAGTGGTGAGGTTGACGGTGGTGGCGGCAGCGCCCGGCTACGGCAAGACGGAAAGCGTCCGACGAAGAGCAAGACAGGCGCGGTGGTGTGAGGGGGAAGCGGCGGCGGACTTCATCCGGACGCGCAGGTGGGCGCCGCAGGTCGTGCTGGACGAGCCGTCGATCGAACGCGACGAGCTGCGCGAGTGGCTCAAACACACGCCGTGCGACCAGGTCACGCTGATCACGCGCACGCCGTTCGAGTGGGAGAACGCCGAGCAGATCGGGCCTGCCGAGCTGAAGCTGCCCGAGGCCGCGGTGGTGCCCGAGGTCTACCGCGAGACGCTCGGCTGGCCCGCGCTGGCGCACCGATGGCCGGACCACGAGTCGTACGTGCTGGTGACGGTCCTGCCGGCGTTGTCGGCCCCGGCACGGCACCTCATCGCCACGTTCGCCCGCCTCGGCCCGGTCCGGCGCGCGTTGTGCGTCGAACTGGGCGTGGACCCGTTGGCGATCAAGGAGCTGACCAGGCTCGGAGTGCTCGTCCACGGGCGGATCGTGCCGGCCGTCGCGGAGTCGGTGCCGCCGGCGCAGGTCGACCACCAGGCGGCAGCGCACTGGTACGCGCGCAACGGCTATCCGGCGGCGGCCGCGCACCTGCACGACCGGCTCGGCCAGCACAGGTCACTGGCGGCGCTGCTGCACGAGCGCGGCACGGAGATCCTGCACGCCGAACCGTGGATCTTCAGCAAGCACCCGCTGTTGAAGGACAAGGCCAAGGCGATGGCCGCGATGCACGTCGAACGGGCGCGCAAGCTCATCACCCAGGCCCGCTACCCCGAGGCGTTCAAGCACGCCGACCTCGCGGTGCAGCTGTCAGCGGACCGCGAGGCCCAGGAGATGCTCGCCGAGCTCGGCGAGCTCACGTGGCACGAGCCGCCCGCACGTACTCGGCGACAGGGCTGAGCTTCAGCCAGTCCGGCAGACCGCGCACGACCCAGCGCGGCCCGGTCAGCTCGATCGTCCCCGCCCGCACGGCGTCGAGCAGCTCGACCTCGCCCTCCCACATCCGGTAGAGCGTGGCGATGTCGGACGCCAGCACCGCGTCGACCTCCAGGCCGGGGTCGGTGTAGCAGACGGAGGCGTCACCGGGTTCGACGACGAGCCAGAACGTGCGGCGCCGGTCGGTCATGCGGATCTCGATGTTGGCGCGGCGGCTCAGCGCGCCGGTGTCGATGCGGCCGTGCATCCACCACATCAGCACCTCGGGGTCGAGCTCGTCGGCCCGCGGGTCGCCGAACGCGTACCGCGCGCCCCAGTCGGCGAGACCGAACACCAAGGGCCGCAGCGCTTCCCCGGACGGGGTGAGCGTGTAGCCGTCGCCGGTGCGCTGGACGAGACCGGCGGTGGCGAGCTGCCTGAGCCTTCTCGACAAGAGGGCGCGGGACAGTCCCGGCAGGCCGCGGGAGAGCTCGTTGAAGCGCGAGGCACCGACGAGCATGTCCCGCACGATCAGCAACGTCCACCGGTCGCCCAGCACCTCGACGGCGCGGACGATCGGGCAGTACTGCGCGTAGGTCCTCACAGGAGGAGTCTCCGCCTCGGCGGGTGATTCGTTACCGCCGTCCGGTTCACTTTCAGAACTACCCGCGGGGCTTGCGCGTTCCTAGTTTCGTCTCATGACAACTCTTGAAACACCCCGAGTGACCAGCACATACCCCACCGTCATCAGGGACGACGACGCGAAGTTCGTCGAGATGGCCGCCCGCATCGGCGCGATCGCGGCGAAGCACGCGCCCGAGCACGACCGCGACGCGACGTTCGTGACCGAGGCGTACGAGGCGATGCGCGAGGAGGGCTACCTGGCGTTGGCCGTACCCGAGGAGCTGGGCGGTCTCGGCGCCACGATGCGCCAGGTCTGCTACGCGCAGGCCGAGCTCGCCCGGCACGACGGAGCGACCGCGCTGGCCGTCACGATGCACCTGTATCTGACGCTGATGCAGGGATATCGCAGACGCAAGGGCGCGCCGGACGCCGAGGGTGTGCTGCGGCGGGTCGCGGCGGAAGGCCTGGTCATCGCGACGAGCGGCGGTTCGGACTGGTTGTGGCCGACGACGACCGCGACGCAGGTCGACGGCGGGTTCCTGGTCAACGGGCGCAAGACGTTCTGCAGCCAGTCGCCGCGCGCGAACGTCGTGGCGACCTCCGCGGTGCTGGGTGAGGAAGTGCTGCACTTCAGCGCGCCGCTGAACGCCGACGGTGTGCGCATCGAGGAAACCTGGGACACGCTCGGCATGCGCGGCACGGCCAGCCACGACGTCGTGCTGGAGGACGTGTTCATCCCGGCCGACAAGATCGCGGCCCGCCGTCCGTACGGCGAGTTCGGCGCACCCCTGTTCGCTGCGGTCGTGCATTTCGCGCCGGTGTGCGGGGCGACGTACTTCGGCATCGCCGCCGGTGCGCGGGACGTGGCCGTGAAGACGACGTCGAAGAACGCCACGAGGTCCATCGGGTTGATGGACTACAAGCTGCGCACCGCGTGGTGGTCGCTGATGGGCGCGATCGACGAGCTCGGCTCCGACTACACGGCCAACGCCGAGTCGACGGTGACCGTGATGACGGCGAAGCGGCAGGCCGTCGTGGAGGCGGTCGAGGTCGTGAACATCGCGATGGAGGTCCTGGGTGGACGGTCGTTCTTCAAGCGTTCACCGTTGGAACGCGCTTACCGCGACGTGCGCGCCGGCACGTTCCACCCGCTCACCCCTGAAGCCACACTCATGTACGCGGGCAAGGTCGCACAGGGTGATCCGGGAGTAACGGAGTAAGTTCAAGTTGTAGGTGTGCCAAGGGTTTGCGAGGATTCGGGTCCGTCTCTTTCGAAGGAGCGATTCCGGTGGCAACTCGCCTCAACCCGTACCTGCGCTTCGACGGCTCGGCCCGCCAGGCGATGGAGTTCTACCAGTCGATCTTCGGCGGCGAGCTGAACATCAGCACGTTCGGCGAGTTCGGCATGCAGGACTCCCCGCAGGCCGACCAGATCATGCACGCGCAGCTGGAAACGTCCGCCGGCTACACGATCATGGCCTCCGACACGCCGCCCGGCATGCCCTACAACCCCGGCGACACCATCACCGTCTCCCTCTCGGGTGATGAGGAGGTGCTCAAGGAGTACTTCGCCAAGCTCGCCGAGGGCGGCAAGATCGGTACCCCGCTGGAGAAGCAGATGTGGGGCGACGAGTACGGCGACCTCGTCGACAAGTTCGGCATCAGCTGGATGGTCAACCTGGGTGGCCTGGGCTGAGGTGGTTCGGCGGGGCCGCGGTAGTGGCCCCGCCCGCCGCGCTGACGCATCATGTGGACCATGAGCGAGCGTCTGCGCGGTGTGGTCGACCAACTCGCGATCCGGCCTGGCGACCGCGTGCTGGAGATCGGCTGCGGCCAGGGGGTCGCGGCCACGATGGTGTGCCAGCTGCTGTCCACGGGCACGCTCACGGCGATCGACAGGTCCACGAAGATGGTCGAGGCCGCCACCCGCCGCAACGCCGTCTACGTGGCGTCGGGCAAGGCGGAGTTCCTCATCGCGTCGCTGGAGGACATGAACCTCGGCGACCGGCGGTTCGACCTGGTCTTCGCGGTCCGAGTCGGGCTGTTCCACCGCGACCCGGACCGGGCGCGCGCGTTGCTGGAGCCCTGGCTCGCGCCGGGTGCCCGCGTGTGCACGTTCTACGACGTGCCGGTCTGAGCGTCGAGAGTCGCTTTGAGGATCTCGTCGACGCGGGCGTCCCAGTCCGCGTCCTCGACCGTGCCGTTCAGGACCGCGACCGCCGCCAGCGTCACGGTCCCCTCGACATCGGCTGTCAGCGTCGGCACTTTCGCCGTTGTCGCGAACGCCGTGCCCTGCGGCGCCGTCTGCCACTCGACGCCGGTCCAGCCCCGGATCGCCAGCAGCGGTGACGGCAGATCCGTCGCCCACCCGGTCAGCTCCGCCCTCGTGCCGGGCGGCGCACCGATCACGCGGTGGATCCGCAGCTCCTGGTCGTCCCACACCGCCGTGACGCTCTCGATCCTCAGCCCGGGCACCATCGGCTGGTGCGCGTCGAACACCGGCCGATGCCACGACGCCGCCCAGTTGTGTCGTGCGCCGAGCGGGTGGATCCGCCTGCGCACGCTCCGCCTGCCCCTGACCACCAGGCTGATGTGGTTGTCGGCGGGGTTCTTCGCGGACGTCGGCCCGGTGCTCGTCGAGTAGGCGAAACGGCTGTAGAGCGGATCGTCCTCGGTCGCGTACTCGCCCTCGAACGGCCTTACGTGATCGCTGCCGTGGTTGTGCAGCCTGGTGACCCCGTTGTGCCGCTGGATGAGGAAGCCCGGTCCGGGTAGCGCAAGCGTTAGGTCTTCGTCTTGGCTCTCTTCAGGTGCGGTCCACAATGGATGATCCGGTCCGGCGAGCAGGCAGACGAACGCCTTCGACGCCCAGTACGGTGACGCGGGCCCGGAGTAGGGCTGCAGGGTGGCCTCGTGCGGACCGTGCCAGCCGAGGCTGAGCAGGCCGTCTTCGAGTGCGTCGTTCCGCAGGAAGTACTGGAGCGTGGTGCTGATGAGGTGCCGCGAGTGGCCCGGCCTCAGCGGTGTCTCCCCGGTGACCGCGCCGAGTGCGACGGCCGATGCCGCCGCGAACCGGTAGGTCAGCGACCGTCCGAAGTAGATCGGAGCACCGTCCGCGCCGAAGAGCAGGTGGAAGCTCGCCAGGTGTTCCTTGAGGTGAGTGGTGATCGGCTCGTTGCTCAGATGGGCGTCCAGCGCGGGGTAGAGGTGCAGGGCCCAGCCGTTGTAGTGGTCGAACGCGCGGCCGTCGCCGTCGGAGTACCAGCCGTCACCCCGGTACCAGCCTTGGAGGAGCTCCATCGCGCGGCTCTTGGCTTGCGCGGTCTCGTCATCGCCACGGCCCGCCGCCTCCAGGAACGCGGCCACGGTGTACGGGAAGAAGTACCAGTTGTTGGCCGCCGGGACGTGCCGCAACGCCTCCCTGAGCCAGGCTTCCGCGCGGTCCTGCTGGGCCTCGGACAGCTTGTCCCACAGCCACGGCTTGGTCAGGCGCAAGCCCAGCGCGACCGAGGCGGACTCGACCATGGGCTGGCCGACGTCGGTGATCGCGGGCCACTCCCCCGCGGTGCCGGCGATGAGGCCGGCGGCGTACCGCTCCAGCCAGTTGTGCGGGTCGTCGCCGTGCGCGGTGCGGAAGGCGGCCGCGAGGAAGGTGCGCGCGTAGCCCTCCAGGCCGTCGCTGCGCACGCCGCTGCGCGAGGGTCGGCCGGGCAGATCGAGGAAGGCCTGGTCCGGGGAGGCATGGCGCCAGGCGGAGTCGAGGAGGCCGTCTGCGGTGGCGCCCCAGTGGTCGCGGGTCAGGCCGGTGTGGGGGCTGAGGGTGCGGTCGTCGTCGGGCAGCTTCATGCGATCCGTTCCTTCGTCTCCATCGGCACCGCTCACGCGATCCGCCCCCGCGTTCCCACCGGCAGCGCTCACGCGATCCGTTCCCTTCGTTCCGCGAGCACCGGAGTCTGAAACGCCTCTCCGTTGACCCACCTCCGCACCTCTGCGACCGCGTGGTGGGCCAACCTCCCCCACTCGTTGCCCTGCGACCCTGCCAAGTGGGGCGTGATCAGCACGTTCTCGCAGCGCCACAACGCGTGGTCCTGCGGCAGCACCTCGGGATCGGTCACGTCGAGCACCACCCTGATCCGGCCTGCCTCATCGACCAGCGCGTCCTGGTCGATCACCGCACCCCGAGCGGTGTTGATCAGCACGGCGTCGTCGCGCAGCAGACCGAGCAACGAGCGGCTCACCAGTCCCCTGGTCTCCGGCAGCAACGGCGTGTGCACGCTGACCACGTCGCTGCGCCGGAACAGGTCGGCGAGACCCACCGACTCGGCACCGTCCACTTCGGTCACGAACGGGTCGTGCACCAGCACGTCAAAATCGTAGGGCCGCAACAGCTCGATCACCCTGCGGCCGATCATCGACGCGGACAGGATGCCGACGGTGGCACCGTAGTTGCCAACACCAGCAGGAATGTCGTAGTAGGTGATCTTCTTGGTGGCCCGGTACGAGCGGGCGCGTTCCAGCACGCGCTTGCCGCTCAACAGGATCATCGCGAGCGTGTACTCGGCGACGGGCAGCGCGTTGGCCGACGCCGCCGACGAGACGACGATGCCGCGGTCCCAGCAGGCGTCCGTGACGAAGCCCTTCACGGAACCCGCGGTGTGCACGATCGCGCGAAGACTCGGCAGCCGCTCCAGGACGTCCGCGGTGATCGGCGGGCAACCCCAGCCGGTGACGAGCAGATCCACGTCCGGGATCGTGGCGAGGTCCTGGGTGACCGGGCCGAAGTCGCAGATCTCCCTGAGCTGGTCGAGCACGGGTGCGAGGACGGACCTCTGAGCGTCCGAGGACATCGCACCCGCGGCCCTCACTTGACGGCTCCCGCGGTCAGACCGGCGCGCCAGAACCGTTGCAGCAGCATGAACGCGAGGATCAGCGGCAGCACGGCGAACAGCGAGCCCATGATCACCACCGGGTAGTACTCGGGGCTGACGGTGGCGGAGCTGTTCCACTGGTACAGGCCGAGGCTCACCGGATAGAGCTTCTGGTCGGACAGCATGACCATGGGCAGGAAGAAGTTGTTCCAGATCGCGGTGAGCTGGAACAGGAACAGTGTGATCACGCCGGGGCCGAGCATCCGGAACGCGACCTTGAAATAGGTCGCCAGGTCGCCCGCGCCGTCGATCCGCGCGGCTTCCAGGACCTCGTCGGGGACGTAGCCCTGACTGAAGATGCGGCCGAGGTAGACGCCGAACGGGTTGAACAGCACCGGGATGAACACCGCCCAGAACGTGTTGACCAGGCCCGCGCCGGACGCCATCAGGTACAGCGGCAGCGCGAGCACGGTCTGCGGCACCATGACGGCGGCGAGCACGAGGCCGAAGAGCTTCTCCTTGTGGCGGAACGCGTACTTGTCGAACGCGTAGCCCGCCGCCATCGAGATGAACGCGCTCGCGGCGGCACCGACGACGGCGTACAGGACGCTGTTGAGGTACCAGCGCGGGTAGAGGCCCTTGTCCATCGCGAAGAGCTCTTTGACGTTGTCGACGAACGAGAAGTTGCTCAGCGACAGCAGGTCGCTCTGGAACAGCGCGTCGACGTTCTTCGTGGCGGCGAGCAGCAGCCACAGCACCGGCAGCAGGGTGTAGAGCACCGCGACGCCGACGACGAAGTTGACGGTGGTGCGGCCGAGGAGGGTCATCAGGCGGCCTTCCTGTTCGTCCAGCGCGTGACGCCGTAGGAGAGCGCGATCGTGAAGGCCAGCAGGATCACGGACGCGGCCGCGGCGAGGCCGTAGTTGTTGCGGGTGAAGGCGGCGTCGTAGATGTACATGCTCGGCGAGAACCTGGCGCTGATCATCTGGGTCGACTGGCTGAGCAGCACGGGTTCGGTGAACAGCTGCAACGCCCAGATCAGCGTGAAGATGCCGACCGTGACGACCGCACCGCGCACCAGCGGCGTCTTGATCCGGACTGCCTGCTTCACCGGGCCCGCTCCGTCCACAACGGACGCTTCGAGCACCTCGCGCGGCACGGCCTGGAGCGCGGCGTAGAAGATCACCATGTTGTAGCCGAGGTTGCTCCACAGGGCGATGTTCACGATCGACGGCAGTACCGTGTTGATGCCGAGGAAGTTGATGTGGATGTCACCCTTGGCGAACAGGTCGATGATCGGGCTCAGCCCCGGCGTGTAGAGGTAGAGCCAGATCACGGCGGCGATGATGCCCGGCACGGCGTGCGGCAGGTAGAGGCCCATCTGCGCCCAGCTCCTGAGCTTCGCCACGCCGGAGTCCAGCAGCAGCGCGAGGGTGAGCGCGCCGAGCACCATGATCGGGATGTAGATCAGGCAGTACAGGACGACGGTGCCCAGGCTGCCGAGGAACGTCGGGTCGCTCAGCACCGCGAGGTAGCTCCTGAGACCGACGAACACCGTGCTCTCCGGGCCGAAGCCGAGTCCTGGCTGGTCCTGGGCGAAGAAGCTCAGCCAGATCGCGGTGCCGGTCGGGATCAGGAACACCGTGACGAGCAGGACGAAGAACGGCGCCATCAGGACGGCGCAGGCGAGTCTGCTCTTCACCGCTCGACCTCCTCTGTGGACAGTCCGAGCGCCTTGAGGTCGGGCATGGTGCCGCTCTGGGCCGCGCGGACCGCGTCGATCACCGTGCCCTCACCGGCGCCGGCCTTCGCGAAGCCGTCCTGCATGACCTTCTGCGTGGCGGTCATCCGCGGTCCCCACACCCAGCCGTCGCGGATCTTGTCGGCCTCCTGCTTGAAGAGCCGGTAGATGTCCTGGCCGCCGTAGTACTCGCCGGGGAACGCCTTGGCGCCCGCGTCGACCAGGCCGGGCGCGACCGGGTACTGGCTGCTGGTGCCGCTCTTGAGCCGTGCGGTGAGCGCGGCGGGATCGGTCGTCTGCCACTCGATGAACTCCATGGCGGCTTCGGGTTGCTGGGAGTCCTTGGTGACCGCGAACGTGGAGCCGCCGTGGGTGCCGACGACCGGCTGGTCCCAGACCGGCATGGGAGCGATGCGCCACTTGCCCTTCTGACCCGGCCTGGCACGCATCTGGGCGCCCGCGTCCCACGCGCCGCTGAGCCTGGTGAGGATCAGGTCCTGGCCTAGCTGGGCGTCGTGCTGCTTGCTGTCGCTCGCGTTGCGGTACACCAGATCCTCGTCGATCAGGCCCTGCCAGTAGTCGGCGACCTTGCGCGTGGGTCCGTCGGCGAGCGAGACCTGCCACTTGCCGTTCGCCGTGTCGAACCACTGCCCGCCCGCCTGCCAGGCCCAGCAGGCGAACTGCATGGCGCCGTCCGTGGGGAACAGCACGAGCCGCTTGTTCGGGAACTTGGCCTTGACGGTTCTGGCGAGCTCGGTGAACTCGTCCCAGGTGGCGGGGATGCGGAAGCCGTTGGCCTCGAACATGTCCGCGCGGTAGTGCAGCACCATCGGCTCGATGTCGAGAGGGACGCTGAACACGCGGTTGTCGAACGTGGTCAGCTTCAGCGCCTGGGGCAGCAGCTTCTGCTTGAGGCGGTCGGTGACGAGATCGGTGATGTCCCGCGCGACGCCGTCGATGGCGTAGCCGGGCACCTGCGGGTACTCGATGGTCGCGACGTCGGGCGCGTTGCCGGCGCGGGCCGCGTTGCTCAGCTTCGCGTAGCCGCCCTGACCACCCGAGGGGATCTGCTGGAAGATCACCTTGATGCGGTTCTGACTGGAGTTGAACGCGTCGACCACCTGCTGGCTACCGCGCAGGGCCGACCAGAACGTGATCTCAACCGGGCCTCCGGCACCGCGGCGTTGCGGAGTGGAACAGGCCGCCAGTGGTGCCGTGAGACCCGCCGCGAGGAGTGTGCGACGACTCAGGCGCATGCTTCGCATCCTGATCGCCTGATCGCTTTGACGTCAAGAAACGTTCAAACGCTCAGTCGATGACCGGACCTTCAACTCGGGCAGCAACTCGATGCGCTCGGCCGTCTGCCGAGGGTTGCCCAGCTTCTGCAGGAGCAGTGTCGCGGCGACCTTGCCGACCTCGGTCTTGGGCGGGGCGACGGCGGTGAGCGGGATGCTGCCGAGCGCCGCGACCACGTCGTCGTACGCCACCACGCTGCACCTCTGTGGCACCTTGATGCCCGCGTCCGTCAGCTGCTGGACCAGCATCAACGCGTCGACGTCGCCGTGCAGGATCGTCGCGGTCGCGCGGTGTGCCCTGAGGATGCCGACCAGTCCGGTGTCGGGTGAGCTGCCCACCGTGATGGCGTCTTCGAGATCTTTGGAGATCTCTTTGAAGGCGCTTCTGAGTGCCCGCGCGGTGGGGCTGTCGTCGCGGGCGGCCAGGACGATTCTGCGGTGACCCAGGTCGGTCAGGTGTTTGACCGCCAGGTGCATGCCGTACCAGTGGTCGGAGCAGACCGAGTTCATCGCTCGGAGGTGGCCGCCCGGCCTGCGTTCCATGAGGACTGTCGGGACGCCGGTGTCGTTGAGCCAGTCGTCGGCTCGTTCTTCTTCCTGGGTGCGCCATCTCGGCGCGATCAGGAGGCCCTGGACCGGTTCTTGCAGGGCGCGTTCGACGATCGGTTTCTCGGCGCCTTTGACCTGCGGGGCGATGTGCAGGACCACGCGCATGCCGGCTTCTTCCAGGACCTTGCGGGCGCCGTTCATCGTTTCGTACAGGTACGTGTGTCGCTCTGGGACCACCAGTGCGATCGCGCCGTTCTGCGGGGTCGTTGGTTGGGGCTGCTCTACCGGGGTGATGGGTTTGGCCACGCCGTGGCCCCTGCGGAGTCTTCCTTGCCTGGCCAGGTCTTCCACGTCTCGCCTGATCGTCACGATCGAGACGTCGAGTTCTGCGGCCAGATCGCTCACCTTGACCGGGCCCCGGGACGCTATTACGGCGAGGATTCGTTGCCGTCTCGCCTCGCCGGGTTCGCGCATGGTCTTCCTGCCCTTGTTCGTTTGATCGGTTGTTTGAGCATAACCCGGTGGTTGAGGGCACGGCTTCGCCGAGCCAGCACATGCCCTCCTTCGTCGGGCGTGTGCTGGACCGAGTTTCTGTGGTCGCCCTGCGGGGGTGGTTGCGGGGCGTGGGCGTGTTGCGGGCGGACCGCGCCGGTTGCGTTGGTGGTCGCCAGGGTCGGGTTGCGATGTCGAGAATTCCGTTGGGGGATCTCAATTTGCGCGCAACCCAGCTAGGGGTGAGCCGACTTCGTCGGCGTACCTCAGAACGGCGGTAGATCACCCAGCACCGGCTCCGGTTCGCGGGTGTAAGTCTTCCCGGCCGGGCTGACGAAGGTGAACTTCCCCGGTTTCTTCTGCGCCACTTCCCAGGTTGAGCGGTGTTTCACGCGGTGGTGGTAGCGGCAGAACGCGCCGAGATTCGCCTCGGAGGTCGGGCCTTTCGGGAACGGGATCGTGTGGTCCAGGTCCGACTCGTGCGAGGGGCGCATGCAGCCCGGGAAGCGGCAGGTCCGATCGCGGGTCCAGATGAACCTGCGCAGTGCGGCGGGTGGGCGGTAGGTGCTGGTGCCGAACTCCAGTGGTGCGCCGGAGACCGGGTCGGTGAGCAGGCGGCGCCAGGTCGCGTCGGCGGCCAGTTCGCGGGCCAGGTCGGCGGAGATCGGGCCGTAGCCCGCCAGTTCGCCGGGCTGTTCGGACAGGCCCATCAGCGTGGCTGCGGAGATGGTCACGTAGACCTCGGTTTTCACGGAGCTGGCGCCGTCGCGGGTCGCCAGGATCAGGTCGGCCACGACATCGGCGCGGATCTGGTCGAGCGTGCGCGGGTCCTTGGGGTTTCGGACGGCGCGGGCGATGGTGTCGACGCGTTCGAAGCACTTGTGGGCCAGGCCGGCCGGGAGGTAGGCAAACAGGCGGGCCATGTCGTCTTCCAGCTTGTCGATGCCCGTGCAGCGCTCGGCCTTGCGGCGCTCCGCCCTGTCCTTGTGGCCTTCGGGGTCGACGCGCATCACGACGCGGTTGGTCAGCTGCCGCATCTGGGCGCCGGTCTGGTTCGGCGCCTTCACCAGTACGCGCGCTTCGACCTCGGCCGCGTGATCTGGTGACAGGGGCATGGTCTTGTCGTGCAGGACGCGGGCTTTGTAGAAGTCGATCTCACCCTTCTCCAGGGCGTCGACCGTCTGTGGCAGCCTGGTCACCATCTCCAGTGCCGTGATGATCTGGTCGCTGGCCCAGCGCGTGGTCCAGTGCATCGCGGCGGCGATTTCGGCCTCGAAGAACTCATCGCCCTCGCAGGTAATGGCGTGGTCGGCGAGGACGTGCAGAAACTGCGCCTGATGATAGGCGATCTGTTTCTGGTGATAGGTGAGAGCATCGATGGCTTCGACTGCTTCCATGCCCCCAATTCTATTCGAGATCATTTCCGAAAAAGACCAAAAGGTGTCACCCACTCAAGTGAATCGAGAGGACACAGCGATCTCTCAGCTTGCGTGGACTAGCGTCCGCCACAGAGGGGGTTGGAGAGATGAAGATCGTGATTCCCGGCGGGACCGGGCAGGTCGGCGGCGTGCTCCAGAGGGCGTTGGTCCAGGCCGGGCACGAGGTCGTGATCATCGGCCGGAGCAGCGAAGTGCGCTGGGACGGGCGGACGCTGGGCGACTGGGCAAAGGCGGTGGACGGCGCGGACGTTGTGATCAACCTCGCTGGGCGGAGCGTCAGCTGCCGGTACACACCTGAGAACCTGAAAGAGATGATGCGGTCGCGGGTCGAGTCGGCGAGGGTCGTCGGAGAGGCCATTCAGAAAGCCGCGCGGCCGCCCAAGGTGTGGTTGCAGATGAGCACGGCGACGATTTACGCGCATCGGTTCGACGGGCCCAACGACGAGGCGACCGGAATCATCGGCGGGGAAGAAAAGGACGTGCCGGAGTATTGGGCCTACAGCGTCGACATCGCCAAGAACTGGGAAGCGGAGCTGAACCAGGCGGACACGCCGCACACCAGGAAGGTGGCGCTCCGGGCCGCGATGGTGATGAGTCCGGACCGGGGTGGGGTGTTCGACTACCTGTCGTGGCTCGCACGGCTGGGGCTCGGGGGCGCGGTGGACGGCGGACGGCAGTACGTGTCGTGGATTCACGACGAGGACTTCGTGCGGGCGATCGCGCTGCTGATCAGGGAGCCGATCGAGGGGGCGGTGAACCTCGCGGCGCCGGGACCGTTGCCGCAGAAGGACTTCATGCGTGAGCTGAGGAAGGCGTGGCGGGTGCCGGTGGGGTTGCCGGCGACCAGGTGGATGGCGGAGATCGGCGCGTTCGCGATCAGGAGCGACACCGAGTTGCTGCTGAAGAGCCGGAGAGTCGTGCCGGGGCGGCTGACCGAGGCCGGGTTTGAGTTCCGCTATCGCGACTGGGGTGAGGCGGCGCAGAATCTGGCTGAGCGCAGGAGGTGAGATGCCGAGGATCAACGACGTCGGCGGGCAGGACGGGTTCGGGCCGGTGGTGCAGGAGCTGGACGAGCCGATGTTCCACGCCGACTGGGAAGCACACGTGTTCGCCATGAACCGGGCGCTGATCGGACGGGGTGTCTACAACCTGGACGAGTTCCGGGACGCGGTCGAGCGGACGATGTCGCACGAGTCGTCGTACTACGAGAACTGGTTCCGGGCGATTCAGACGCTGCTCGAGGAGAAAGGCCATGTCTGAGCGGTACGGGACAGGCGATCGCGTCAGAACGTCCATTGTGGATCCTGATCACCACACCCGGCTGCCCGGTTATGCCAGGGGAAAGACCGGCGTTGTCGTCGGCAGCGACGGGGTGCATCCGCTGGCGGACCTGAGAGCGCAAGGGATCGAGCGGAAGCAGCCGGTGTACCTGGTGCGGTTCACGGCACGAGAACTGTTCGGGCAGGGTGATCACACGGTGACGCTGTCCCTCTGGGAGGAGTACCTCAGCGATGAGTGACGACCACGACGACTCCCCCATCGCGGCACGGGTGCGCGAGCTGGAAGCGGTGCTGGAGGAGAAAGGCCTGATCGACGCGACCGAGCTGGATCGGGCGTTGGAGGCGTTCGCGCACAAAGCCACGCCCGCCAACGGGTTCCGCGTTGTGGCGCGAGCGTGGGTGGACGACGGGTTCAGGGCCCGGTTGATCGAGAACGCCAACGAGGCGCTGCCGGAAGTCGGGCTCTCGATGGGTGGCGGACTGCAGGTGCAGCGGCTGTGGGTCGTGGAGAACACCGAGGAGGTGCACAACGTGGTGGTGTGCACGCTGTGCAGCTGCTACCCGATCGCACTGCTCGGACCGTCGCCGACCTGGTACAAGAGCCCGGCGTACCGGTCCAAAGTGGTCAGTGAGCCGCGCGAGGTGCTCCAGCAGTTCGGACTCGAGCTGCCCGAGACGACGAAGATCCAGGTCTGGGACGCGAACGCCGAGTCGCGGTACATGGTGCTGCCGAAAAGGCCCGCGAACACCGACCACCTGACCGAGGAAGAGCTCGCGAAGAGAGTCACGCGCAACGGACTGATCGGCACCGCGGCCGTGTGAGCCGCGGTGCCGGACCAGAACTACCGGAACAGCAACTAGAGGTTCTTCATGATGGTGTCGATCGCCTTGCCGAGCTGCGCGTACTTCTGCGTGTAGAGCACCGGGAACACACCGGGCGGGTCGGCGGGGCGGTCGGCGTCCACGTAGTCGGTGCCGAGGTTGCAGAACACGACCACGATGTAGTTGCGCTTGTCCTTGCCGCGGAACGACTTCACGATGCCCGCGTCGGAACCCGTCGTGTCGACCCAGCCGGTCTTGTGCGCGAACGTCACCTCAGCGACCTCGTCACACGGGCGCACATCCCGGTCGTACACGGCGTCGCCGACGGTCACGGTGCCGTCCGGCTTGATCCAGCGCGACGGCACCTTCTGCGGAATGCCCTGCACCGGGTACGAGCGGCCGCACCAGTTCGACGTCGACAGCATCTCGTTGTGCCCCTGGCCCGACAGCGTCTCCTGGAAGAACTTCCGCGCCGACGCCGAGAGCTCGTGGCGCGTGACCTGCTTGCCCTTGTCCGTCGTCCACAGCACGCCCGGACCACCGTTGACCAGCAGCAGGAGCTTCGCGGTGTCGAGACCGCTCATGTTCGAGCCGATCCAGCGGCCACCGTTGCCGGGAATCGAACCGGTGTGCATGAGGGTCGGCATGCCGAGGTCCACGAAGGACTGGTTGACGGCGTCCCACGCGTTCAGGTCGTGGATCATCTTGATCAGCGCGCAGGTCGACTCGTTCTGCGACTTCGTGATCATCTCGTCGAAGTGCTGCCGGATCTTCTTCGTCGACGGCCCGCCGCACGCCTCGCGCACCGGGTTCGGGTCGTAGACGTAGTCGGCGTCGAGGTCGACCCGGCCCTGGTCGGCCAGGCGCAGCACGCCGAAGCCGACCATCAGCTTGAGCACGGACGCGGGATACGGCGAGGAGAAGTCGATCGGCGCGTTCTCCCGGCCCGCCAGCACGTCACGCGTGCCCTTGCCGCCGTTCGCATCCCACTCGTCGTCGTCCCACCACCGGTACCGCACCTGGTCGGTCGACAGGCCGGAACGCTTGACCGGCACCACGACACCCTGCGGGTACTGCGGGCTGAGCAGCACGTTCGCCACCGACGCCGGACGACCGAACGGGTCGAGCTCGATGATCGCCGCGTCCATGTTCGGCGTCTGGTGCAACGGCTTGCCCGCCGCGGCCATGCGCGCCTGAGACCGCTGACGCAGCTCGGCCGGTGAGGCGTCGTACTTCTCGCGCTGACCAGCCGACCGGGCTCCTGGTGCCGGCGGCGTCAGGTCGATGACGTCCTTGAAGTTCTGCGCGGCGATCGCCTCGCGCAGTTTCTCCGCCAACGAGTGGTGACCGGTCTCGTCGGCAACAGCGGCGGGTGCCAGCGCGGCACCCGTCAGCGTCAACGCCGTGCACAGCACGGTGATCCGCTTGAGCTTCATTCACTCCCCCAGTTTGAAGTGGATCTCATACAATCGTACTACCTCACTCGCAACGCCGGTTCGATGATCGTCTCATCGGCGCGGAACACCCGCGCATCGCGGGAAGCAAGCGCTTTCCCGGTGCTGTCGAGCGAGAAGTCACCCGACGAACACACCCGCTCCAGCTCAGGCCGGATCTTGGTGGCCCGGCGGCGGGGTGATCACCGGCGGCGTCGTCACCGGCCCGCCCTCGCCGCACGACGCGCACAACAACACCACGGCCAGTGCCCCCAGCACTCTCCCCATGCCGTGCACTCTGGCACAAACCAGGCGAACGCCGTCAGTGAACCGGCTGAACCGAAGGCGTGTTGTCGACCGACCGCACCGACCGCGACGCGACCATGGCGGCCGTCGCGACCACGATGATCACCGCGCTGCCGACCAGGGTCGCGGTGATCCCCGCAACGTCCGACACGGGCCCGACCACGAGCTGTGCCAACGGAATCGCCGCGATGGACCCGAGCATGTCGTAGGAGTAGACCCGCGCGAGCCGGTCGGCCGGTACGTGGTTCTGCAGCGAGGTTTCCCACGCGATGCCGAACTGCTCCAGGCACACCCCGCACACGAACGAGGTGACCATGAGCACCCACGGCACCGGATGGACGGCCAACGTCAACGGCAACAACGCGAATGCCGCCACACACGCGCACCCGAGCAGCAGCAGACGTCGCACCCGCAGCCGCATCGCGATGAACGCACCCGCCACCATGCCCGCGGTCTGCGCGGCCATCACCAGTCCCCAGGTCTCGCGTCCGATCACGGTGTCCGCGATGACCGGACCGAGCACCATCGTGCCGCCCGCGTGCACCGCGTTGACGAAGAAGAAGGCCACGACCACGACCCACACCCAGGTCCGCGACACGAACTCGGTCCAGCCGATGCGCAGCTCCGACAACATCCCCGGCTTGTGCTCGGCGGCAACCCTGGCGGCCGGCACCCGTACGAACGAGAAGGCCACCGCTGCCAGTCCGAACGACAACCCGTCCACCGCGAGACCCCACCCCGGCCCGGCGAAGGCGATCAGCAACCCGCCCAGCGACGCGCCCGCGATCATCGAGGAGTTCAACCCGAGACGCAGCAACGCGTTGGCCTGCTGCCGCAACTCCACCGGGACCGTCTGCGGAACCAGCGCGGCCGAGGCGGGGAAGGAGAAGGCGCTCGACATGCCGTTCACCGCCGCCAGCACGACGAACATCGGGATCGACACCGTCCCGGTCAGCACCAGCACCGCGAGCAGCGCCTGGCTCAGGAACGACACCGTGGACGACCCCACGAGCACGAGCTGCCGGGGCAGGCGATCCGCGACCACACCGCCCCACAGCAGGAACACGACGTTCGAGATCGAGCGCGCCGCGACGACGACGCCGAGGGTGGTGATCGACTCGGTCACGTCCCGCACGGCGAACACGAGCGCGATCTGCGCCATCGAGTTGCCCACCATGGTCGTGACCCTGGCTGTGAGCAGCCAGCGAAAAGCAGGATGCGCCAAAGGCGCGAACGATTCCCCCATGAAAAGTGAACGTACAGCAGCGGGAGCCGCCCGTCCTGGGGGATGAGCGGCTCCCGCGTTATCGCACGCGAGGGTGCGATGAGGCGATGACCACCGCGGCGGCGACGGTCACCAGGTTCTTCAGGATGTACTGCGCTTCGAATGACGCCTGCAGCGGACCTGACCACATCTCGCCGGGGAACAACACCAGCGGTGTCGACACCAGCACGACGTGACCGATCAGCAGGACCGCGCACAATCGTGGTGCGCGGAAGCTCAGCAGAACCAGCGCGATCCCGATTTCCGTGATCGCGGCACTCAATCTGGCCAAATCTCCGGTGATGATCCCGAACGTCAGCGCGGACACCGTGCGTTCGACGAGATCTTGGGCAGGGCTGCCACCGGGAAAGAGCTTCAGCACGCCGAACCAGAGGTAAACGACCCCCAGTCCGATGCGGAGCAGCGGAATTCCGGCGTCCCGCGTGAAACGCGAGATCCGTTCTTCCGCTGATTCGCGGCGTGTGGTTTCTGGACGCGACATCGATCTCCCTCTCCTGTCTGGCTGCCACCACCCAGCCAGACAGGAGGAACGAGGAAGATCAGGCGCCAGGCTGCGGATCCCCGAGCGGGTTCAGCAGGTCCGCCTTGCCTTCGAAGGCGAACAGCAGCAGGTCGACCATCCGGAACGTCGACGAGTCCGGTCCGAGCGTCGGCCGCCAGTACGGCGAGCGCACGATCGAGATCCGGCTGCCTTCGATCGCCCGGTGGAACACCTCGGCCGTCAGCCGGCCACCCACGGGACCCATCAGGCCGTTGTTGAGCTCCGCCTCGCGCAGGACGTAGAACCACAACGGCGTCGCCTCGGCGAGCTGCGCCTTCTGCTCCTCGGTCAGCGAGTCCAGGTTCGCGCCGCCGTTGCCGACGAGGATCTCCTCGGCGGTGAGCGGCTCGACCCCGAACAGCTCCGCGATCTGCTGACCGGTGGCGAGCTCCATCATGTTCGCCCTGGTCAGGTTGCGGAACGCGAGGTTGCGCTGGATCTCCGGGAACTGCGTGCCACGGCCGCCGAACGTGCCGGCCGGCAGCTGCCGCAGCGGGTCCACCAGCAGCGAGTCGATCCGCTTGGTGACGTTGCCGCCGCCGAACTCCGCCGGCGGGATCAGGTCGTCCCGGTCCGCCTCGGTGAAGTCGTAGAGGCGGCGGAAGTCCGCGATCCAGTTGCTGGGCAACGTGAACGTCGTGCCCCTGTTCACGTCGTCCAGGTCCGGCACCGTGGAGCTCGGGTCGAAGTTGCCCGACGTGCCGGTGAAGACGAACAGCAGGAACAACGTTCCCGGCACGATGCCGGTCGTGTTGAACACGCGGTTCCACTGGTAGGCGTCGCGGATCATGCTGTGACCGAGCCGGTAGGACGCGACCGAGAACTCGATCGGCATCGTCGGCGTGTTGTCCCGGCCGTAGTACTGGCCCGGGACCTCGAAGAACTTCCGGCCGTTGGTGAAGACGTCGTCCACGATCGCCGGGTCGATGATCCGCGGCAGGAAGTCCGTCTTCAGCATGAACTGGTAGTGCCGGACCACGAGCTCCTTGGCCGCGCGGAAGAGCCGGTCACCGGTGAGGCCGGTGAGCGCGAGCTCGTCCACCACGCGGTTGTGGAAGCGGATGAACGCCAGGTGCGTCTGCGCGATGGCCAGGTTCTCGTCGTTGCGCGCGTCCGGGATCAGCGGCGCGCGCCGATCCGCGGGCGTGCCCGCCGTCCCACCGCGGCGCGGCAGGTCGAACCCCTCCATCGGCGGGAACCCGGGGCCCGCGTCCGACGTGGTGCCCATCTTGAGCTTCACGCCGTCCTCGGCGTAGAAGACCTGGTCGTCCTTGTCGCGCGGACCGCGGCCGTAGACCGAGTCGAGGTCCAGCGCGGGCGAGCGGCCCTGCAGCAGCTCGTCCACGTTGACGTCCTGGCCGAGCTGCGACTCGGTGCGGTCCATCGTCAGGTCGTGGTCGACGAACTGGCCGAGGTAGGTGAAGCCCGCCGGAACGGCCGGGTTCTCCGAGTCGGGCTGATCTCCGGACGTCATCGCGAGAGCGAGGGCTTCCCGCGCCGCGTCGTCGGTCTTCGGCCCCTTGGGACCCAGGCGCGAGAACCGGAACCTTCGCAACTCCTCCGTCGTGGAGGGCTGACGCGTGGTGGCCTCACCGATGCCGTCGAATTCCAGCACACCTTCACCCACGACGAAGAAACTGTCGCGCGAGTGCCTCTTCATATAATCCCCCTGTATCCCCTCTATCAGGCGTCCTGTTCTCCCCAACAAGCACCTGCCCCACCGCCAAGTCTCCAGACGGACGAAATTACCGTCGAAGCTTTTGGCGACAACCAAAACGTCGTCACACAGCGGATACGAGGTGGTCCGGAATTTCCGTGAACACCGGCAGTTCCGCCATCTGTGCCGCCAATGTCTCAGCCGTGTCGTGGTATGCCTTCACGTCGAGAACGTGAGTGATCTTTTCCGCCAGTCCGCCGGCGGTCAGGCCTTTCACCTCGACGCTCACCCCGGCTTTCAGCTCCTCGACTTTCGCGGCGTTGCGCGGCTGGTCGGCGAACAACGGCAGCGAGACCATCGGAACTCCCGCGGTCAACGACTCGCGCACACTGCTGTAGCCCGCGTGCGTCACGAACACCTTCGCGGAGTTGAGCAACTGCTGTTGCGGGATCTCCGGCAGCAGTTCGACGTTGGCCGGTCGCGGTCCGGTCCACTCGCCCTCGCCGATCGCCAGCACCGAACGCACCGGGAGCCGACCCAACGCGTCCGCGACGACGTGGAGCAGGTTCGAGCCGCTCAGCAACAGCGCCGCGTTGGTGCCGAACGTGGCGACGATCTCCGGGCCGTCCACCGAAGTCCGGTCCGTCGGCACGCGGTAGTGGTGCTGGGCCGGGTGCCAGTACGACGGCGCGAGGCCCGCGGTGAACGACGAATCCGTGCCCGCGACGTGGAACCTGGCGCGCACCTTGTCCTTGCGCTCGTCCAGGTGCTCGATCTCCAGCGGCGCGAACGGCGCGATGTCGACGACCGCGTGCGGGATGCCGAGCACCTCCGCCGCGATCTGGCCGCCGTACTCGTTGGTCTCGCGCACGATCACGTCAGGACGCCAGGTGCGGGCGAAGTCGAGGATGTTCGCCGCCGCCCTGACGACCAGCTCGTCCGCCCACAGCGGCACGTCCAGCGTGCCGTCGCGCTCAGGGATCCACGGCGGTGGCGGGCCGAAGTCCGACGGCGCCGGGATGTCCGGCATCACGACGGTGTGCTCGACGTGCGCCATGGCCGGCCCTGTCGCGATCACCGCGTCGTGCCCCCGGTCGCGGAACGCCCGCGCGAGCGGCACCACCGTCGGCATCAGGTGGGAGCGGATGGGCAACGAGGTCAGCAGAACGCGCACGTGGATTCCCTTTCGCCGGTACTTCGAGAGAACTACTCCAGCTCCCTGCCGAACAACTCGAAAACCGGTCAGCGGACCGCGTTTCCGGCGGTCCGCCGCTGGGTACCACTGCGAAATGCTCGAAGTCACGGTGACCGAGTCGTCGCCCGCCTCCACCCTTCTCACCCTCTCCGGTGAGCTCGCGGGCACCGGCGCGGAGCGACTGCTCTCCCGGCTCGACCGCCTGCTCGACCAGGGCCACCGCTACGTCGTCCTGGACCTGAGCGCGGTCTCCTTCTGCGACTCCAGCGGGGTGAGCGCGCTCGTGCGAGGCCACGCGCGTGCTTCCGCCGCCGCTGGTGGGTTGCGCCTGTCCTCCGCGTCGGTTCAGGTGACGCGGGTGCTGGAACTGTCCGGCCTGGCGCGGATGCTCGGCCTACCGTCCACAGTGGTCACACCGTGACGACGAGCTTGCCCGTGGTGTGCTTCCTGGCGAAGTCGACGCACGCCTGCGCGCCCTCGTCGAGGGTGTAGTGCCTGCCGATGGTCGCCCGTAGCAAGCCTTGTGCTGCGGCTTCAGCGACCTCGCGCATGCCACCGAGCTCACCGCTCAGGTCCAGCACGAACCTCGTGTCGACGGCGTAGCGGCCCGGTTCAGGCACCGGGTAGGTGATGGTGAGCAGCTGACCACCGGGTTTCACGGCCTCCGCGATCCGGTCGAGCTCGTCGCTCGGCAGCGCGAGGTTGTACGCCGTGTCCACGGCCGGGTAGGCGTCGGTGTAGCCGATGGTGTGCTTGGCGCCGAGACCGCGGATCAGTTCGGCGTCCTCGGCGGTGGCGGTGGCGATGACCTCGACGCCCGCTCCGGCGAGCAGCGGGACCAGCGCGGTGCCCACCCCTCCGGTCGCGCCCACGACCAGCGCGGTCGCTTTCGGTTGCGCGGTCAGCAGAAGTGCCCGCGCGGTCAGGCCCGCCGTCGCGAGTGCGGCCGCGTGCTGAACGCTCAGGCTCGGCGGGCGGTGCGCCAGCAGCGGGGTGTCGGCCTCGAACACCGCGTACTCGGCCAGCGAACCGGTGCTCAGCGACGGCCGCGGGCCGGCCATCTCCCGAATCGCGCGCGGCAGGGCCACGCCGAAGATCTCGTCGCCTTCCCGGAACGCCGACACGCCCTCGCCGGTCTCGACAACCGTGCCGGCGAAGTCGTTGCCGGGCGTGCGAGATGTGTCCAGAGGCATGACGTCGGCCTGGTTGATCGAGGCCGCGGCGATGCGGACCAACATCTGCCCTGGTCCTGGGCTCGGCACCGGCACGTCGCCGAGGACGTAGTTCTCCGGTGGGCCGGTCGCGATGACTGCCTTCAACGTTCACTCCCCTAAACGGACCGACTGGTCACCTTAGAGTGCACGAAGCGGACCGCGCGGTCAACTTTGCTAGTCTGCGTGACGTGTCTTTGCGCGCCGACGCGGCCCGGAACCGTTCGCTGCTGCTGGAGGCCGCCGTCGAGGAGATCGCCCTGCACGGGGTGGACGCGCCGGTCGCCGCCATCGCCGCACGGGCGGGGCTCGGCAAGGGCACGGTGTTCCGGCATTTCCCGACCAAGCACGACCTGATCGCCGCGATCGTGCTGGACCGCGTGGAACGGCTGACGGCGCTGGCTTTGGAGCTGGCAGAGGCCCCCGACGCGGGGGCGGCAGTGCTGGAGTTCCTGAGGTTCGCCGCACGGCAACGGCAGCAGCTCGACCTGCAGGTTCTGGCCGCGGACCTCGGCGTGGACGTCGGCGAGGCGCAGATGCGGATGTCCGCGGCCATCACCGCGCTGGTGGATCGGGCACGATCAGCGGGCGCGTTGCGGTCCGACGTCACCGGTACTGACGTGATGCTGTTGATGTGCGTGCCCAACGACGTGGTCAAGCACGTGCCCGACGGGCGGCCTGATCTGTGGGAACGCTATCTGGCGATCGTGTTCGACGGGTTGCGGCCCGAAGGCGCGCACCCGTTGCCGCCGTTCTGACCGTCTACTTGGAACAGACCGTGCGCATCGCCTCGGCCAAGGCGTTCTCGTGCAAGCTGTCCAGGTGGTGCAGCACGACCGCGGACCGTTCCGCGATCGTCGCGTGGATCTCGCACCTCAGCGTCGGTTTGCGGAGCTGCTCGGTGTCCTTGAGCTCGGCGAGGATGTCGGTGGTGAGCCGGTCGAGGATCGGCCGGACCTCGGTGCCCAGATCGGGTTTGCGCGTCGGGACTTCCTCTGGGTGCTCGGTCCAGCGCGCGTAGAGGCCGCGCTGCACCAGCTTGTTCGCCTCGATCTGGGCGCGGAAGAAGCGTGCCGCGTTCTCCGGGTTGAGGCCGAGTTGAACGGCCTTGGTGCGCACGGTGTCTAGCACCTGCTGCTCGCGCGCCGGGTCGTCGATGGGCTGGGACGTGCCGAACTTGGCTGCTGCCACCAGGTCCGCCACCTCGATGCGCTTGACCGCCAGGCCGGTGAGCTCGCCGAGCGGGCCGACGGACGTGAGCGACGCGGCGAGGGTGCCGAAAATCGTGACTGCGACCGCCAGGATCCTCATGATCTCCGAGAGTGCCATGATGGCGGGGTGGAGTCCACGCGCATCGACCGTTGGCTGTGGGCGGTCCGGCTGACGAAGACCCGCCCGGACGCCGCCCAGGCGTGCCGGGGCGGCCACGTGCGCGTCAACGACAAGCCCGCGAAACCGTCCACCGTGGTCGTGCCGGGTGATCAGGTGCGGGCGCGCGTCGGCGACAAGACGAAGATCGTCGAGGTCGTGCGGGTGATCCAGAAGCGGGTCGGTGCGGCGGACGCGGCCACGTGCTTCATCGACCGCACTCCCCCGCCACCGCCGGACATCCCCATCGCGCGGCGGGATCGGGGTGCCGGGCGGCCGACGAAGCGGGAGCGGCGGGTGCTGGACCAGTTCAGGTCACAGAACTAGGCCCGCCAGCTCGGTCAGCGATGTCCCCAACGGCAGGTCTACGCGGTGCGACGCGTACGGGTCGCCTCGCGTCTCGCCGCGGTTGATGATCACCACCGGGATTCCGGACTCCGAGGCGCGACGCACGAACCTCAGCCCGGACATGACCGTCAGCGAGGAGCCGAGGACGAGCAGGGAACGGGCGTTGTCGACGAGCGAGTAGCACTGCTCGACGCGTGGGCGCGGCACGTTCTCGCCGAAGAACACGACATCCGGCTTGAGGACGCCGCCGCAGTCCGTGCAGCCGACGACCTCGAAGCCGCGCACCTGCTCCTCGGGCAGGAAGACGTCGCCGTCCGGGTTGATCTCGCTGGTGGTGGCCGCGAACGTCGGGTTCGCCTCGCGCAGACGGCGGTCGAGGTCGAGGCGCGGTGACAGGAGCTTGCAGTCGAGGCAGATCACGCGGTCGAGGCCGCCGTGCAGTTCGACGACGTCCTGCGAGCCCGCGGCCTGGTGCAGGCCGTCGACGTTCTGGGTGATGACGCCGGACAGCCGCGGCGCCAGCTTCGTGACCGCGTGGTGGCCGGCGTTCGGGTGCGCGCGGGCGATGGTGCGCCAGCCGACGTGGCTGCGGGCCCAGTAGCGCTGCCGGCCGGCCGGGTTGCCGGTGAACTCCTCGTACGTCATCGGGGTGTGCTTGCGCAGGGAGCCGCCCTCGCCGCGGTAGTCGGGGATGCCGGACTCCGTGGACAGGCCCGCGCCGCTGAGCACCAGCACACCGCCGTCGGCGACGATCGGGACGACGTCGGCGAGGGTGGAGGTGCGCGGCAGCGACGGGCCTGTCGGAGACCAGGTGAGAGTGGGCCTAGTACGCACTCCACCAGGCTACGTAACAGCTGCAAGTCACCAGCTCTGGTACCACTGCCTCAGCTCTGCCTCCGCCACGGCCGTGTTGCCGCCCGACGGGGCCGTGACCAGCGCGAACTGCCGTCCCGCGCCTCCCGTGAGGAGCAGCTTGTCGCCGTTCACCGTCGACGGCACCGAGCTCACGACCAGCGGTGAGCGCAGTGACTCCGGCAGGTGCAGCTCGGTCGGTGCCGCGCCGCCGGTCGAGTCCCAGACGAGCACGGCGAACGGGGCCGAGCCGACCAGGTTTCGCACGGCGGGCAGCGGGATCTGCTGCCACGTCTGGTAGGCGCGGTCCTCGTAGGTGAAGGCGAGCGTGGTGCCCGCGACGGCCTGCGGGTAGACGCGGTCGACGATCGCGCGGTCGACGGTGAGCACCGGGTTGCCGGACGCGTCGAGCTTCACGGCCGAGAAGTGCTCGTCGTTCATGGCGTCGCCGTCGGTCTTGACCTTGCCCGGGTTGTCGTTCATCAGCTCGCGGTGGCGGCCGTAGTTGACGTCCCAGTGCCACTGACTGCCCGAGACGACCGTGCCGCGCGGCGCCGACCACCAGCGGGCGCCGGAGGCCGTGGAATCCAGACCCTGGTAGATCGCCTTGAGCACGGACGGCGTCTTGTCGGACGTGAAACCGGAGACCGGGTGACCGAACTCGGAGACGATCGCGGTGGTGCCGAGTGCTTTGGCGCGGTCGCGGATCGTGCCGAACGCCTGGGTGTACTGACCGTCGCCCGCCTTGCCCGGCATGAGGACGCCGGACTGCGCCTTGCCGTCGTAGAAGTGCGCGTTGAACACGAACCGCTCACCGAGGTTCTGCACGAGAGTGAGCCCGCCGGGTTCGGCGAAGAAGTCCACGTTCTGGTTCCAGAACACCAGCGGCTCCACGAAAGCGGGCTTGGTCGTCCACCCCGCCTCGTCCATCTCGGTGCGGAAGCGCTGGTAGAACGGCATCAGGAGGTCGCGCTCCCACGTTTGCGAGGTCTGCCCGCTGTCGTACTTGCCCGCGTAGGGCTCGTTGAGCGGGTCTACGCCGACGACGAGCTTGAACTCGTTGGCGGGCAAGGCTTCCTTCACGTGCTTGAGCGCCCCGCCGGCCGCGTTGACGAACGACTCCTGCACGCCGTTGCGGTTGTGCCAGAAGTCGTAGGTCGCGGTGGTGACGGCGTTGTTGTTCTTCATGTTCTGGCCCCAGTGGACGCAGATGCCGCACGACTCCTTGGGGTACCCGGCCGCCGCCCACGCCGGGGCGCCGTCGCCGGTGTACCAGCTGTCCTTGTTGAACAGGTAGCGCGAGAACAGGTCCTGGTGGAAGTCGAGGTAGACGCGAATCCCCTGATCGGTGAAGGCGCGCAACTGCGCCGTCACTCCATCGAGGTACGCGTGGTCGATCTGGCCGCGCTGCGGTTCGATCCAGGCCCACGTCAGCAGGAACCGCACGGCGTTCGCACCGGTGAGCTGCTTCATCGCCGCCGCCGACTTGCGAGCGTCCGCGACGGTCGCGAACGGCAGGCCGCGGTGCTCGGCGAGCTTCGCGGTGCCGGAGACGTTGAAGCCGCGCAGCACCACCTCTCGGCCGTGCTCGTCGCGGAACACCCCTCCGGACACCCGTAACTCGGTGCCGTCGAACGACTCCGCCTGAGCCGGAGTGATCATCCACGAGAAGAGGAACAGGACTGTCAGGAGAACCGCTCGCCGCATCGCCGCCGCCTTTGGGAACGTGAACGAGATTCGCATTCTTAATGTAGCCGCTGAATTTGGATTCCACTAGGGTCGGCTTCGCGAAGGGGGATCGCGATGGCTCGCTTGGTGCACAACACGTTGAACGCGTTCGACGAATTCGACGATCGACTCGCGTTGATCGACGGCTCAGTCGAATTGTCGTACCGGGAATTGCGTGCCGAGATCAACAGGTTCTGTCACGCGTTGACGCGGCACGGGTTGAAGCGCGGCGACGGACTCGGCGCACTGATGGGCAACCGGTGGGAGCTGCTGGCGCTGAAGTTCGCCGCCCAGGTGCTCGGACTGCGGTTCGTGGCGCTGGATCCCGATCACGTCGTTGGCGGGCTGCCGTTCCTGGAGCGCGACGTCGACGCGGCCTTGATCGTCTCCGATCCGGCCGAACTCGTCTCCACTGTGGACTCCACCGAACCCGTTGCGGTGCAGGCACTCGACTCCGACGTCGCCCAGCTCGTCTACACCGGCGGCACGACCGGTGAGTCGAAGGCGGTGATGCTGACGTTCGAGGCGCTGGAGTTCGTGACGGCGTCGTTCGCCGAGCGTCCGCGCTACCCGGAAGGCACGCGGTTGATCGTCGTGACGCCGTTGGCGCACGCGCTCGGCACGGTCGGGCCCGCACTGATGCGGCTGGGAGTTCCGCTGGAGATCCACCGCACCTTCGCGGTCGAGTCCTTTGTGGAGGCTTGCGCGCGGGCAGGCAGGGCTGCCGTGCACTTCTACCCGTCGTACCTCTACCGGTTGCTGGACGACGCGGCCGAGATCCCGGGACTGGTGCACGTCACGACCGGCGGCGCTCCCCTGCTGCCGTACCGCTACCGCCAGGCGATCGACCGGTACGGACCGGTGGTGGCGCAGGCGTACGGGCAGTTCGAGAGCTTCGCGATCACCTACCTCGACCACGCCGACGCGGCGGAGAACCTGACGTCGGTGGGACGACCGGTGCCCGGCGTCGAGGTGAAGATCCAGGACGGGCACGTGCTGGTGCGGTCACCCGGCACGATGACCGGCTATTGGCGTCGTCCTGAGCTCACCGCGGAAGTGCTGCACGACGGCTGGCTGCGCACCGGTGACCTGGGTTTTTTGGAGAACGGCCATCTGCACTTGGCGGGACGAGCCGCCGAGGTGATCGTGGTGAACGCCGACACCTGTTACGTGGCACCGATCGAAGCCGCTCTGACCACCCACCCGGACGTCGCGCAGGCCGCTGTCGTGGGCGTTCCCGACGCCCGCACCGGGCAGGCGATCCACGCCGTCGTCGAACCGGTGCCCGGCCGCTCACCCGACCCGGACGCGTTGCGCCGCACGGTGAGCGAGCAGGTGACGCCCGAACACGTGCCGCGGTACGTGACCCTCATCGACCGCCTGCCCCTGACTCCCCTGGGCAAGCCCGACAAGAAGGCGCTGCC
This sequence comes from Lentzea sp. NPDC051838, assembly GCF_040681245.1. Lineage (NCBI taxonomy): Bacteria > Bacillati > Actinomycetota > Actinomycetes > Pseudonocardiales > Pseudonocardiaceae > Lentzea > Lentzea sp. NPDC051838. The sequence goes on along the minus strand of NZ_JBFAYI010000003.1, from coordinate 197,163 downwards.
ATGGCCGGCGTGATCACCCGAGACGCTGTCGAAGTCCTGGAACACACCGTCGCCGACGAGCTCACCGCGATGAGCGAGGCGTGGCAGTGGTTCGAGAACCTCGTGGGGCTCCAGGGCCGCAAGATGTTCGCGCGCATCGACGAGACGGCGGGCACCTACACCGTCTGCACACCGCGCAAGTCCGGCGACTCCTACGACCTGGCCATCGGCGTGCTGCCCGGCGGCAGGTACCGGCGCACGATGCTCGAAGGCGATCCGCCCGAGCTGTACGGGCGGATCGGACCGGCCATGGAGGAGCTCAAAGCCCTGGGGCCGTGGGACTCCTCCAGGCCGCTCATCGAGTACTACCGCCGCCACACGGTGATCGAACTGTGGGTGCCGATCACCTGACGCTCGCGGTCAGCGCGTCGACCTGAAGCGACGTCGAGCCTTCTGCCCGCACGGTGATGCGCACGGACGTGGTGGCGGCCTGCAGTCGCACGTCGGATGGCTTGTGCCGCAGGTAGTTGAGCCCCGCTGCCCCGATGGCGACCGGCTCGGTCAGGATGGTGCCGACCTCGCCACCGGTCGCATCGAACTCGGTGATCACCAGCCGGGCCGTGCCGTTGCCGCGCAGGATCGCGTTGGTCGCGAGGACTCCGGCTCGTACCGGGATGGTCGCGTTCACCGTCAGGGTCGCCGGTTGCGCCGAGGTGGCCTCGCGGAGGGTGGCGCAGTCCGGGACGAGGCTCCACCGTGCACACAGCACGCCGAACGCCGGCTTGGCGCGCTCCTTCGTGAGGTAGCCGAACGCGATGCTGTTCGGGTGCGGCGGTGTGCGCGGATCGTCGTAGAGCTCCCAGGCCATCGTGAGCGGCACCTGGAGGTTCTGGACCGTCTGCAGCGTCTTCCCGGTGTAGTCGGCTTGGTCGACTTCCTTCTGCGCGTCCGGGGCGCTCTTGCCGATCTCGCCGACGATCACCGTGCTGGCCGGGAACTTCTGCCGCATGCCGGGGACCGCGGAGTCGAGCAGGTCGAGGTTGCCGTAGCCGTGGACGTCCACGAAGTCGAGCGGCTTGCCCACGAGCGCCTCAGCGAGGTCGGCGCCGTCGGTCGACGCGTGCATCAGGGAGATGCCGCGCTTGCCCCTCGGCGCTGCCGTGCGGTCGTAAACCATTGCCACGTATGCGCTTTGGAGGTTCGGCTGGTTGCCGCGCACGCCGGAAGTCTCGTTCTGCAGGTCGTAGTACAGGACAGCGTTCGTCGGTTCCAGCGCGGTGATGTAGGTGTTCATCCAGTCCGCGCTGGTGGTGGCGAACTCGGCCCACTTCGTGCGGTTGCTCTGCCAGTTCGGGTTGGTGAGCCAGCTGTTGGCGAACGCGACGACGAGCCGGATGCCGCGCTGCTTCGCGATCGTGCCCAGATCTGCGAGGTTGTGAGCCTGGGCTTGAGCGTTGGTGCTCTTCTCGGGCCACAGCACGACCCTGGCGACGGTCGCACCGGTCGACGCCATGACGTCGAAGTCCCTCGCGACCTGGTCGCGCACCTGCGGCCACGTCGCGTCCTCCAGGTACTCCTGGTAGCGCTTCTCGTGCTCCGGCAGGTAGTTGAAGCCCGCCCAGCCGCCGTTCGGGACGATCGTGAGGCTGGCGTGGCTGACGACCTGGCCGCCCTCGTAGATCTTCACGACCTTGCGGTCCGCGCCCTGCGTGCTGACCACGGCCGATCCGCCGTTGAGCACGGTTTCGGTGCCGTCGTCATTGACCAGCCGTGCCTCGCCACCGCTCCAGCGCACGGTGGCGGTCTCGCCAGCCTTGACTGTTGGCCGGTCGAAAGCGACTGTCGCGCCCGAGTCCGCGGTGACGACGAGGGTGTCGAGGAGGTGCTCCTGCGCGGTGCCGGACCAGAGCGTGAACACCGTGGTGCCGCGGCTGATCCAGGTGATGCGGCCGGTGCCGGACGGGCCCTGCGCGTACAGCTTCTGCGAGCCTGCGTTGTGCGACACCCACACCTGCGCGTCGGACAGCGTCGTGGCCCAGTTCAGGTCGATCTCACCGGTCGTGCCGGGTGCGAGCGCGAGGTGCGTGCGACTGGCACTGAGTTGCCCTGGCAGCTTCGCTTTGCTGCTCGTGCGCGCCAGGACGGTGGCGAAGTTCGGGCCGCCGCGCAGCTCGAACGTCGTCGTGGTGCCGGCGTACAGGTACGGCCAAGGCGCGCTGCCGTTGACCTCCTGCCGCCACAGCTTCGGAGCCTTGCCGGTCTCCTGGATCCAGATCTGCACGGTCTGGTTGCCGTCGGTGTGCCAGCTGACGTCGACGGACCCCGAGTTCGCGCCCGGCGGCAGCGTCACCTCCGCCGCGGACACGCTGATTTGGTTGCTCGCGTGCGCTGGCACCACAAATGTGGCGACCAGCGCGAACGCGAGCACGATCGCTTTCCCCCAGGTGCTCATGCGCCCCATCTGACCAGAAAGGACGCAGGAGCGCCGGGGTTTCAGCTGAACGAGGCAGCCACCAGCTCCGCGGTCCTGACCACCAGCGGCTCGTCGGCCGTACCGTTCGGGAAGTCCTTCTTCGTGGACAGCACCGCGATCACGATCGGCGCGCGGCCGGGCGGGAACGCGATGCCGACGTCGTTGGTGGTGCTGTACTTGCCGCTGCCGGTCTTGTCGCCCCAGCCCCACCCCGCGGGGAGCCCCGCCTTGATCCGGTTGTCGCCGGTCGTGTTGGCCAGCAACCACTTCGTGAGCTGGTCGGCGTCCTCGCGGCCGAGCGCGTGGCCCAGCGTGAGACGCGCGTAGCTCTGGCCGATCGCGCGCGGCGACGTCGTGTCGGTCTCGCGGCACGGTTCAGCCGAGTTCAGGTCCGGCTCGTAGCGGTCGAGGCGCGTGACCGGGTCACCGATCGACCGGCTGAACCGGCTGATCGCCGTCGGGCCGCCCAGCTCCTTGAGCAGCAGGTTCGCCGCGCAGTTGTCGCTGAAGGTGATGGTCGACTCGCACAGGGCCCGCACGGTCATGCCGTTGGCGAGGTTCTCGGGCTTGCCGGTGATCGGCCCGTAGCCGGACTTCTCGACGTCCTCCTTGGTGTAGCGGATCACCTTGTCCAGCAACGTTCCGTCCTGGTCGCGGCGCAGGATCGCCGCGGCCGCGATGGTCTTGAACGTCGAGCACAGCGGAAACAGCTCGTCCGCGCGGTGCAGCACCGTGCGGCCGCTGCCCGTGTCGGTGGCGAACACGCCGAGGCGCGCCTGGTGCTGCTGCTCGAGCTCGCGCAGCTTGCCGGTGATCGTCGATGCCTGAGCCTGGGCGGGCACGGCGACGGCCAGCGCGACACCCGCGCCGAGCGCCAGAACCGAGCGACGGTCAACAACCAACGTCCTGTCCCCCTCCTTGTGAAACCTCTCCACATGTCAGGACGCGCAAGTGATCAACTGGTTGTCATTCGATTCTGCGCCAGCACCCGAGGAACGTGAGGGCCGCTGTCAGCGACCCGGCCGTGGCGAACGTGCCCGCACCCAGGTAGATGACCCACTCATCCGCGTTGAGCCCGTCGTTGGCCAGTGAAAACCCCCACAGGATGAGGCCGAGAGCCGCGGTCGCGGCGGCGATCGACGACCAGACGACGACCAGGACGACCCTGCCTTTGCGGCTCGGTCCGGTGTAGGGCTTCAGGGAGCCTTTGCGTTGCAGCCACCAGCTGGCGATGGCCGCCAGGGCGAGGGCGATGCCGTCGGCGGCGAGAGTGTCGCTGAGCCTGTGCCACTTGGCGGTCAGCGTGTACTGGCCGATCGCCGTCGCCCACGGCAGCACGAAGAACAGCATCACGCCGCGCCACTTCCACGGCACCACGATGATCGCCGCGAACAACACCGTCATCGCGATCGTCGTGTGGCCGCTGGGGAGGCTGTTGTGCGCGTAGTCGCCGGTGACCTCGACCAGTGCGGGCCGCGGCAGGATGAACCGCTTGAGCGCCTGGACCGTCAGCTGTCCGGCGACGATCACGCCGACCGCCGCGATCGTGAGGTCCCAACGCTTCCTCAGCACGCCGATGGCGGCGACTGCGACGACGGCCGCCGCGAGCGAGTAGACGGTGATCTGGCCCAGGGAGTGCCAGGCGGTGTCCGAATCGGACACGTTGGCCTGGTCGGCGCCTCGCAGCGCCGCGTTCTCGATGGTCTGCCCGGCTTTGGTCAACACGGCGAGGATGTAGACCAGGGCGGCGAACGAGAACCCTGCTGCCGCGACCGCGGGCCACCGTCGGTAGTTCACGGGCCGAGTCTGCCCCGAAGATCAATGCGCTGCAGGACGGCGGTGACCGCGAGGTCCACTGTGTACTCGTACTCGGCCGCGCGGTCGAACCGGGCGAGGTGCTCCGCGGTGGCGGCCAGCGCATCGAGTCCGCTCGTCCTGAGCGTTTCCGCGCGGTCGTCGCCGAAGTCCGCCGACACCTCGCGCAGCAGCGTGCCGATCAGCGTGGCGAGCAGCATCCGCAGCATGTGCACGGCTTCTTCGTGGCCCGCGCCGGCGTCGATGAGCACCTGGAGCACGGCGTTGACCGGGGCGAGCGCCTGCGGCGACGCGAGCTGGCGGGTGAGCACGAGCGGCGCGGCCTGCGGGTGCTTGAGTGCCTGGTCGCGGAAGCTGTCCGCGATGGCGTGCAGGTCTTTCCTGGTGTTGCCGGTGCGTTCGGGCAGGACCAATGTGGTGAGCACGTGCTCGGTGACGGCGTCCAGCAGCCCGTCCTTGCCCTCGACGTGGTTGTAGAGGCTCTTCGGGTCCACGCCCAGAGCTCGCGCGACCGACCGCATGCCGACCGCCGCGACGCCTTCCGCGTCGATGACCTTCAGCGTGGCCTCGACGATCGACTCGCGGGACAACAACGGCGTGCGAGGACGGCCTCGGCGGGTTTCGGTCACCTGTCCATTGTGCCTTGCGAATGCCCACACCGTGGGTTTAGCTTAACCCACACCGTGGGTAACTTCTCGAGGGAGCATTTCATGGCTGACCGGTTCACCCTGCCGCCCAGGGAAGTCCTGGAGGCACGCGAGAAGCTAGTGCTCGACCACTTCCGCGACGAGGTGGCGCACGACTGGGACGCCACACTCTCGACGTTCCCGCACCCCCACTACGAGATCATCGCCCAGATGGTCGTCCACGACGGCGACAGCGCGGTCCGCCAGTACTACACCGACACGCGCGTGGCCTTCCCCGACCAGCACCACGAGCTGATCTCGTTCCGGCACAGCGTCGACGCCGTGATCGTGGAGTTCTGGCTGCTCGGCACGCACCTCGGGCCACTGGGCAAGATCCCGGCGACCGGCGGCGAGCACCGCACCCGCATGAACGCCTACTTCATCTTCGACGCCGACGAGAACCTGGTCACCGAACGGATCTACTTCGACCAGCTGTCGGTGCTGAAGCAGGTGATCTCCGGGATCGACCGGCGCAAGCCGAGTGGGCTGCGGAAGCTGCTGCAGGTGCTGCGCGGGATGCTCGCGATGTCCGGCAGCCGGCCCGACCCGCGCCTCACCAAGACCACGCCGCCGGAGCTGGACTAGAACTGCTGGGCGATCAGATCGGCGATCCACGACGCCGGGATTCCGAGGAGAGCGCCGAGAACCGCGCCACTCCCGAGGAAGATCAGGTCGCGTCGGCGGTTGACCTGACGGGCGAGCTGATCTCGCTGGTTGAGCATCCGCTCCAGGCCGCGGACCTGCTCGGCCGAGAACATGGCCTCGATCCGCTGCCGTTCCAGCTCGGCGTAGTAGTCGCGGCCACCTGGTGCCGTGCCGTACCAGCGGTCGTCGACCGCGCGATTGGAACGCTCGGAGCGCCATTGCGCGAGCAGGCCGAACAGCGCGACCAAGGTGCCGGCCGCGGCCACCCCGACGCTGGCGACGGTCGTGATCTGGTCGGCTCCACCGGTCCACGAGAACTGCTCGGAGGTGAGGAAGTTGGCCGCGATGGAGACCGCGACCACGCTGAGGACGACAGCGACAACAGACCAGAATCTCATGAGGCCCTCCGCGATGCTGCCGAGCGATCACGCGACGGTGGTGACTGTCCCACAGGTCTGCTAGAGCCGGATCAGCTTTCGTTCCACCGCGGTCGTCACCGCTGCCGTCCGCGTCTCGACACCGAGCTTCGCGAAGATCCGCACCAGGTGGGTCTTCACGGTGGCCTCGCTGATGAACAACGCCTTGGCGATCTCCCGGTTCGACAGCCCCTTCGCGAGGTTCTCCAGGATCTGCACCTCGCGCTTGCTCAGCTTCGGCGCCGGGCCGCGGACCTGGCGCAACAACCGCGAGGCGATGTCCGGGGACAGCACGGTCTGGCCGGTCGACGCGGTGCGCACGGCCTCGGCCAGCTCGTCCGGCGCGCAGTCCTTGAGCAGGTAGCCGATCGCGCCCGCCTCGACCGCGCGCACGATGTCGGCGTCCGAGTCGTACGTCGTGAGCACCACGACCTGGGGTGGCGAGGGCAAAGCTCGGATCTGCCGGGTGGCTTCGACGCCGTCGATTCCCTTGCCCAGCTGGAGATCCATCAGCACGACGTCCACAGTGGACGCCAGCGGAACCGCTTCCTCGCCCGTCGCAGCCTCGATCACCTCGAACGAGCGCGACAGCAACCCGACCAGCCCGAAGCGGACCACCGGGTGATCGTCGACCACCAGGACCCTCATGGTGTCGGCACCGTCACGGCCACAGCGGTTCCCTCCCCCGGCGCGCTCTCCACGGACACCGTGCCACCCAGCTCCGCGATGCGCCCGCGGATCGAGGCGAGGCCGTAGCCACGACCGTCGGCCGCCACCACCGAAGACGGATCGAAGCCGCGGCCGTCGTCCACGACGTCGAGTGTCACCGCGTCTCCCAGGTAGGACAACGTGATCGCGACGCGCGAGGCGGAAGCGTGCTCGGACGCGTTGGCCACGGCACCTTGGGCGACCCGCAGCAACGCCACCTCGGTCTGCACGCTCAACGGATAAGGCTCGCCGTCGACCTCGACGTGTGAACACAGCCGGTGCAGCGCGTCCACCAACGTCCCAGGTAGAGGCGAGAGGTCGCGGACGAACCGGCGAGCTTCGGCGAGGTTCTCGCGGGCCACCTCGGCGGCACGTCCGGAGTCACCCAGCGACAGCAGCAGGTTGATGCTGGAAAAGCCCTGCGCCAGGGTGTCGTGGATCTCGCGGGCCAGGCGCTGCCGCTCCTCCAGGACGCCGGCCTCGTGCAGCAGCCGCGCGCGGTCGAAGAACACGGCCGTCGTCAGCACCGCCACGCCCACCGGGCCGAGGACCAGCGACAGGTCGAACGCGGGAGCCAGCCGGATCTGGGCGAGCACCACGGCGACCGTCAGAACGCCCGCGACCGGCAGCGCCACCCGTGGCCGCAACTGGCGCAGGCACTGGAAGAACAGCGGAATCGCACACCACCCGAAGCTCGGCGCGACCCACACCAGCACGAGCCACACGGCGAGCACCAACGGCAACGCCCGCGTCCACCGCACGCCGGCCGGGTACAGAACCCCCAGCCCAACGGCCAGGCCGAGCACGAGGAGATCGGCGCCGTGGTACGCGACGTACCGCGCCGCCGACGCCGTCAGCAGCACGTAGAAGCCCGCGTGCATCGCCCGGTGCAGCCACACGTCGGCGACTGTAAGCCAGAGACGCACCCCGAAGGGTCAACCGATGGGTTGAACCGAGGTTCCACCGTCACCACCATGGAAACGGCGCTGACCTGCGGAACCGTAGTAGCCATGGACATCAAGAAGATCACCGTCGCGACCCTGGCCATCCTCGCGATCGGCGGCGGCTACGCGGCAGCCGACCAGCACACCACCACGCGCACCGAGAAGGTGCTGACCATCGACGCGGCGATCAAGGCCGCCCAGGCCACGCTGGACGCCGCCGAGAAGGAGAACCAGCGCGTCACGGTCGCCGTGGTCGACCGCAGCGGCGACCTGGTCGTGCTGCTCGCGGGTGACGGCGCGGGCCCGCAGACCGAGGAGTCGGCACGGCGCAAGGCGTTCACGGCGGTGTCGTTCAACGCCCCGACCTCGGAGCTCGCCGGCCGCGTCACCGGTCAGGGCGCGACGCTGCGGGACATCCCCGGCACGTTGTTCCTGGGTGGCGGCGTGCCGGTCGCGGTGGACGGCACGTCGGTCGCGGGCATCGGCGTCGGCGGCGCGCCGAGCGGTGACCTGGACGAGAAGTACGCGAAGGCCGGTCTCGCGACGATCAAGTAGTGCTCAGCGTTCGGTCCGGTGCCGCCCGGGAATGACGTGGCGGCCCGGTTCCGGCCGCTTGCCCATCAGCATCAGCACGACGGCGACGATCAGCCCGAGCGTCGCGAGACCCGCGGCCACGGCGCGCGCGGCCGGGTGGTCCAGCACCAGCGTGGAGATCGTCAGAGCCAGCACCAGAGCGGCGATCGGGCCGATGACGGAGATGTCCTGACGTGGCGGGGACGGCTCGGCGGCGGGAGGGACGGGGGCCTCGATCCGCACGGTCGGCGCACGCGTTTCGATCGTCTCGAAATGCTGCTGGTAGGCCGGACGCCGCACGCCGGGGGGAACCGTCACACCAAGCATGCTGCCTGAGACAGGCGCGCCGCCGCAAACCTCGCGCTTCCCGCCCGTGTCGTGTTCCCATGTAGCGCTGGGCAAAGGGAGGTCGTCATGTGCCGGTGGCTCGCGTATTCCGGTTCGCCGGTACTGCTGGAGGAGCTGCTCTACGCGCCGGAGAACTCGCTGGTCATGCAGTCGAAGCACGCGAAGCTGGGTGCGACGGCCGTCAACGGCGACGGGTTCGGCATCGGCTGGTACGGCAACACGAGCACGCCGGGGCTGTTCCTGAGCACCGAGCCCGCGTGGAACGACCGCAACCTGCGCGAGCTGTCCGCGCAGATCACCGTCGACCGGGTCTTCGCGCACGTGCGGGCGTCCACGGGCGGCTCGGTGCAGCGGTCGAACTGCCACCCGTTCCGCTGGAACAACTGGCTCTGGATGCACAACGGGCTGATCCCGAAGTTCTCGCTGGTCCGGCGCGAGCTGATGCTGGCGATCGACCCGCTGCTGTTCCCGTTGATCGAGGGCTCGACGGACTCCGAGATCATGTTCTACCTGGCGATCAGCTTCGGGCTGGAGCAGGACCCGCCCGCCGCCGTCGCGCGCATGGTCGAGTTCGTCGAGGACGTCGGCAGGCGCGCGGGCGTCGAGTACCCGATCCAGATGACCGTCGCGACCACCGACGGCTCGACGACGTGGGCGTTCCGCTACTCCAGCCGCGGCAAGTCCAGGACCCTCTTCCACAGCACCGACGTGACGACGCTGCGCCGCCAGTACCCGGACAACCCCGCGCTGCACGACCTCGCCGACGACTCGCGGCTCGTCGTGTCCGAACCGCTGGGCGACCTGGTGGGCGCGTGGCAGGAGGTGCCGGAGTCGACGTGCGTCATCGTCCGGCCGGGTGTCGAGGAGGAACTGCTGCCCTTCAAACCGTAACCGGTACCGGAATCGTCAGGGAAACGTCAGGTGGAAGGCCGCTAACGTCGAGTGCCGCCGCCAGCGACTCCCCCGAGAGGTTCCTCATGCTGAACACGGCAGCGGCACTACTGGTAGCCCTATCCGCCCTCGGACCGGCCGGCGTCGACGAAGATCCCGCACCCGTCCTCGAGGTCGTCACGGTCAACGGGTCGGGCTGCAAGGTCGGCGACGCGGACGTCGAGACCGACGGCAGAACGTTCAAGATCGGTTACCACACATTCCTGGCACGGGCCGGCAACGGCTCCGCGCCCACCGACTTCCGCAAGAACTGCCAGGTCGCCCTGCGCGTGAACGTGCCGCAGGGCTTCACCTACGGCCTGGGCCGCACCTCCTACGAGGGCTACACGCACCTGCAGGACGGCGCGACCGGGCTGAACCGCGTCAACACCTACATTCAGGGCATGTCGCAGACCGAGTACGTGAACCACCCGTTCACCGGCCCGTTCAGCGACAGCTGGGAGACCCACTACCGCCCGGACATCGCGGCCATCCAGTGGGCGCCGTGCGGGTCGCCGCGCCTCATCAACATCAACGCCGAGGTGCGCGCGTCGATCGGGTCCGCTGATCCCGACCGGCTGAACTTCGCCATCGTCGAGTCGAGCCGCGGCGCCGTGCGGGTCAAGCGCTGCTGACGATCCTGGGCCTGGTGGCCAGCAGCACGAGCAGGCCGATCGCGATCCACGTGTAGAGGTCGCCGTAGAGGTGCTGCCACCAGGTCCACAGCATCTCCTTGTCGCCGGTGCTGGGCAGCCAGTTGAACGGCCCGAGGAAGAACGCCGCGACGAGGACGGGCAGCGCCGCCCCGGGGCGCAGGAAGGCCAGCGCGAGGAACGCGGGCACGCACCACACCCAGTGGTGGGACCACGAGATCGGCGAGACGAGCAGCCCCGCCGTCGCGATCGCGACCAGCGCCACCACGTCGTGCCGTGCCCGGCGCGCCGCGATCACGGCGAGCACCACGACGATCGCGGACAACACCACCCACAGCACCATTTCCGTCGACTGACCAGGGTTGAGGCGGTGCAGCACGCCTCGCAACGACTGGTTGGTCATGTACGCGATGCCGCCGACGCGGCTCCCGTCGAGCAACCCGTTGAACCAGAACTCGAAGGAGTCGTGCGGCGCCAGCACGAATCCCGCGCCGGCGACACCGAAGAACGTGGCGACCGAGGTGAACACGGCCCGCCAGTCGCGGCGAACCACGAAGTACAGCACGAAGATCAACGGGGTCAGCTTGAGCGCGGCGGCCAGGCCGACGAGCATCCCGCGCCACCGCCGGTCGGTGACGGCCAGGCAGTCGACGACCACGAACGCCATCAGCACCAGGTTGACCTGGCCGTACAGGAACGTCGAATGCACCGGCTCCAGCGCGAACGCCGCGACGGAGACACCGGCGCTGACCGTCCACACGACGTTCGTCCGCGGGGTGAGCCGCCGGGTCACGACGAAGCAGACCACCGACAGCGACACGAAGCTCACCATCGTCATGAGCGTGTTCGCCAGCCACACCGGCAGCACCGTCATCCCGCTGAAGAGGACCGCGGCGATCGGCGGGTAGGTGAAGGGCAGGTTGAAGTTCGCCAGGTCGTGCGGGAAGCCAACGTAGAGCGGCAGCCCTTTCAGCCAGACGAGTCCGCCCGTCCGGTACACCTGCAGGTCGAGGTAGTGGACGCCCATCGCGGCCAGCACGAGCGGCAGCCCGATCAGGGTCGCGAACCACAGCACGCGGGTGTCGCGGCGCGCCCTGGCCCACCGGTCGAGCGCGAGGAGCCGCCGTCTTCCGGTCTCGAACGCGCTCTCGGACATCGGCGGGACGTCGTCGGCGAGTTGTTTGATCAGCGCTGTCTCGTTCATGACGACTTCTTGGCCGATTCGCGTGTTCGCGTTTCGGCTTGCCGGGTGTGACCGTCCTCATGGGACGAACTTGGGAATGCGGAGGGGCCGATCGGCCAATAGGTTCCGTGAGCACCGAGACAGCGCCGCCGGCGCGAACTGGAGGGCCGGGGGTGAGCAGGCCTCTGGACAGGGACACCTGGGTGGGTCTCTACGACCAGCACGCCCGTGACCTGCACCGCTATCTGGCGCTGCGCGTGGATGCGGCCATCGCCGACGATCTGGTGTCCGAGGCGTTCCTCGTCGCGTGGGAACGCCGCGACACGTTCGACCCTGCCCGGGCGAGCCTGAAGGCGTGGGTGTTCGGGATCGCGACGAACCTGCTGCGCCAGCACGTGCGGTCCGAGGGACGGCGCCTGAGGGCGTGGGCTCGTGAGCACGGCAGACGCGCCGTGGCCGACCACGTCGACGACCGAGCGGCCTCGGTGGTGGACGCGAAGTCGCTGATGAACGACCTCGCCGAGGTGCTGGCGGACCTGCGGCCGGAAGAGCGCGACGTGCTGCTCATGACGGCGTGGGCCGACCTGAGCGCGGCCGAGGTGGCCGAGGTGACCGAGACGCCGGTGGCGACGGTCCGGACCCGGTTGTTCCGGGCGAGGGCGAAGCTGCGGGCGAAGATCAACGGACAGGAGGGCGACGATGCGTGACGAGAAGCGTCCGGTGGAGGACGAGACGGTCAAGTGGGCGATGTCGGACGTCGCCCCGATGAGCGACGAGGCGTTCGCGCGCGGCCGGAACGCCCTGCTGGCGCGGATCGACGCCGAGGAGTCCGGGGCAGAGGCCGGGAAGGTGGTGCCGTTTCGCCGTTGGCGCAGGATCCCGCTCGTGGCCGCTGCTGCCGCGGCGGTCGTGATCGCGGGCGCCGCGCTCCTGGTGCCGTCGCTGACCTCGCGCCCCTCCGGCCCCAACGTGGCCGCGGCCGAGGTGCTGAACAAGGTCGCCGGGCTGACCGGTGACGTGAAGCTGCAGCCCGGCCAGTACCTGTACGTGCGGGAGTACGGGAAGTGGTCCAACACGGACGGCAACGACCACAAGTGGATGTTCCTCAGCGGCCAGCTCCTGGAGACGTGGATTCCCGCCGACCAGCGCGGCACGTGGCTGCACCGCCGCACCAACACCGACGAGGACGAGTGGTTGATCGGCTCCCCCGCCGACCTGCCGCCGGACATGTCGATGCTCGACCTCGTGCGGGAGAGCGGCGAGTGGAGGGTCGAGGGCGGCAGCCGCTGGTTCGGCGGCAAGATCCCGGTGAGCTTCCAGGACCCGACGCCCGAGTACATCGCCTCGCTGCCGCAGGACCCGCAGGCGCTCTACGACAAGCTGCAGAGCGAGTCGTACGGCAAGAACCTGGTGCTGATGGTCACGAACGGCCTGGACACCGGCCTGTACCCGGCTGAGGTGCGGTCCGCGGTGTACAAGGCGCTCGCCCACCTGCCGGGCCTGGAGGTGGTCGACCAGGCGGCCACGATCGACGGCCGGACGGGCACCGCGCTCGGCCTCACGTCGTACGGGACGAGCTATCAGATCGTGGTCAACCCGAACACCGGTGAGTACCTCGGGTCGCGCGCGGTCCAGGCCGAGGACGAGCACGGGCTGAAGGCCGGCACGGTCACCAGCAGTTCGTCGGTCACGACCAAGGTCGTCTCCGCCATGGGCGCGACTTCCTGAGTCACAAATCGGCGGGCTGCCCGGTCTTGGTGGGTATGAGCGAACTGCTGCACCACCCGCAGACCACGGGCGGCCCGCCGGCCGGCGTCGAGATCCTCGCGGAGGCTCCCGGCGTCGCACCGATGTCCGAGGACCTCGTCGTGCGCACGATCCTGGTCACCCTCGCGCCGGGCAGCCCCGGCGCGCCGCCGCACCGCCACCCCGGCCCGATCTACGGCTACGTCGTGAAGGGCGCCGTCGCGTTCGAGCTGGAAGGTCAGCCCGAGCGGGTGATCAGGGCCGGCGAGGCGTTCCACGAGCCCGGTGGCGACGTCATCCACTACAAGGGTGCGAACGCGCTGGAGGACGAGGAGTCCGCGCTGATCGCGACCATGGTCTGCGAGCCGGGCGCACCGGTGCTCACCGTCGTCGCGCACGAGGAACTGGAAGCTCGCAAGCACCTGCGGGTGACGGCATGAGCCACGACCACCACCTGGAGAACCCGGACAAGAGCGGTCCGCCGCCGAAGATCGAGGTGATCGGCTCGGTGCCGGGTGCACCGCAGATCCCGCAGGACGGCGAGGCCATGACCATCCTGGTGACGCTGCCGCCGAGCAGCCCTGGCGCGCCACCGCACCGGCACTCCGGTCCCGCGTACGGGTACGTGATCAGGGGCGCCATCAACTTCGAGCTGGAAGGCGAGCCGGTCCGCGTCGTGCGGGCGGGCGGGACGTTCTGGGAGCCCGGCGGTGACGTCATCCACTACCAGGACGGGAACCACCTCGCGGACGAGGAGTCGGCGTTCGTGGTCACGATGTTCTGCGCACCGGGCCAGCCGATGCTGACCGTGGTCGACCCGGAGGAACTGGAGGCGCGCAAGCACTTGCGGGCCTCGTCCCCACGGCACTGAGGCTGCCGTGACGGTGAGGGGCGGGCACCTCACTCTCTCCAGGTTCCCGCCCCTCGCCTGGCCTCACTCCACCAGCTTGCCGACCGTGTCGACGTCCCGCATGAGCGCCGCGATCTCTTGTGGCACCGCGGGAATCTCCTCGCGGTCCACCCAGCCGGGACCCGCCCACACCAGGTTCACCTGCTGCGCTGGATCGAGGTCCGGGTAGTCGGACCTGTTGTGGCAGCCGCGAGTCTCACGACGTTCCAGCGCGCATTCCAGCGTGGCACGGGCCGCCAGCGCCGACGACTTCAGGTCGAAGGCGTGGGCGAGGTCCTGGAAACCGGCGAGATCCGGGTGCACGCCGACGTTGCGGATGCGTTCTTCCAGCTCGTCCAGCTCGGCGAGTCCCTTGCGCAGCGACGACTCGTCCCGCACCACGCCCGCGTGCTCGGTCATCGTGTTGCGCAGAGTTCGTTGCAGGGCACGGACGTTCTCCGGTCCGTCGGCATCCAAGAGCCCGTCGACCTCCGCGCGCGCCTCGCCCAGCACGATCTTCGAACGGCGTTGCGCGCTCAGCGAAGCCGAGTACTCCGCCGCCGCCTCTCCCACGATCCGGCCGTACACCAGCAGTTCGATGAGCGAGTTGCCGCCGAGCCGGTTCGCGCCGTGCAGGCCGCTCGACGCCTCGCCGATCGCGTACAGGCCCTCGACGCCCGTGGAGTGGTCCGCGGGCGACACCCAGACGCCGCCCATCGAGTAGTGCGCGGTCGGCGCGATCTCCATGGGCTTGCGCGTGATGTCCTTCATCTGCAACTCGAGCAGCGTCTGGTAGACCCGCGGCAGCCTGCGCATGATCTGCTCGCGCGGCAGGTGCGAGACGTCCAGCCACACGCCGCCGTTCGGGGTGCCGCGGCCTTCCTTGATCTCCGTGTACGCGGCCAGCGCCACTCTGTCGCGTGTGGACAGTTCCATGCGCTGCGGGTCGTAGCGGGCCATGAACCGCTCCCCCAGCGAGTTCGTCAGCACGCCGCCCTCACCGCGCGCCGCCTCGGACACCAGGGTGCCCGCCGCGTTCTCCGGTTCGAGCAGGCCGGACGGGTGGAACTGCACCAGCTCGGGGTCGCGGATCCGGCCGCCCGCCTTGATGGCCAGGCGGAACGAGTCGCCGGTGTTCTCGTCGCGGCGGGACGAGGTGCGGCGCCAGATCCGGGTGTGCCCGCCCGCCGCGAGGATCACGACGTCGGCGTGGAACACGTACCGCGTGCCGGTGTTCAGGTCGAACCCGTACGCGCCGAAGACCACGTTGTCCCGCACCAGGATCTGCGTGATGTAGCAGGTGTCGTGAATCGGGATGTTCAGCTGCGCGGCCCGGTTCACCAGGGTGCGCTGGATCTCCAGACCCGTGTAGTCACCGGCGAAGGACGTGCGGCGGAACGTGTGCGCGCCGAAGAACCGTTGCGAGATCCGGCCGTCCTCCTCGCGTGCGAACGGCATTCCCCAGCGTTCCAGGTCGGCGATGCCGCGCGGGGCCTGTTCCGCGACGATCCGCACGATGTCCGGGTTCGCGAGGAGGTAGCTCTCCTTGATGGTGTCCGCCGCGTGCTGCTGCCACGTGTCGGCGGGATCCATCGTCGCCAGCGCCGCGTTGATACCACCCGCCGCCAGTGCCGTGTGCGCGTCCGCCTTGGGGCGCTTGCCGACGACCAGCACGTCGACACCGCGCTCGGCCAGTTCGATGGCGGCGCGCAGTCCCGCGCCGCCGCTGCCGATCACCAGCACTGAGGTGGCTATCTGATGTTCAGGGTGCGTCATCGCGGCCTCCGTTGCCCGTATTTCCATCTATACAAGGAAGACAGGATGGCGAGGCGATATGTGACTGTTAGCTGCGCGACAATGCGGCTCCGGTCACTAAGCTGAAGGTGTGTTCGTGAAGCTCTGCGGTCTGCGCACCGAGTCCGATGTCACCGTGGCGGTCGAGGCCGGGGCCGACGCCGTCGGTTTCGTGCTGACCACCAGTCCCCGCCAGATCGACGCCGACCTGGCACGCAGCCTGGTCGCCGCCGTCCCCCCGACCGTGCTGACCGTCGCCGTCGTGCGCGGGATCACCGCGGCCGAGGCGGGCGAGCTGGCGTTGAAGACGGGTGTTCAGGCGCTGCAGCTGCACGGCGACTACCCCAAGGCCGCGTTCGACGAGCTGGCGGACCAGCCGTTCCAGCTGGTCAGGGCCACGGCACTGGGACCGGGCACCGACGTGCGCACCGGCGCGTTCGGCGAGGAGCTGCTGCTGATCGACTCGCCGGTCGCGGGGTCGGGTGAGCAGTGGGACATCACGCGGCTCGCGGACAACCCGCCCACCGGCACGTGGGTGCTGGCAGGCGGGCTGGCACCGGAGACCGTCGCCGAGGCGATCGGCGTGGCCCGGCCGTGGGGTGTCGACGTGTCCAGCGGCATCGAGTCGAGCCGGGGCATCAAGGACCACGGCCGCATGCGCGAGTTCGTCGAGGCCGCTAGATCCGCTTCCCGGCCCTGAAGACGGCACGCACGTCCAGCAGCGCTTTCAGGTCCTTCACCGGGTTCCCGGCCACGGCGAGCAGATCGGCGTCGTAGCCCAGAGCGATCCGGCCCTTGCGCTCACCCAGCCCGCACATCGTCGCCGCCACGCTCGTCGCGGACGCCAGCGCGCCGGCGGTGGAGAACCCGACCACCTCACCGAACTCGACGATCCCGTGCGGCAGCGAGTCGAACCGCTTGTACTGCCCCACCCCCGCGTCCGACGAGCACACCAGCCGCACACCGAGCTCGCGCATCCGGCCGAAGTTCTGCCGCACCTGGGTGCTGACCGGGAACGGAGGCTCCGCGGTCGGCAGGCGCGCCGTCGTCGTGCTGACGTAGATCCCCTTGCGCACCATCAGGTCCACGGTGTCCCAGTCGACCGCGAGGCCGCCCCGCGCGAGGAAGAACGCGTGCTCGATCGAGTCGACGCCCGCCTCCACCGCTGCCTTGATGCCGGACGCGCCATGGGCGTGCACCGTCACGGGAATGCCGGCGTCGTGCGCGATCTCGACGGCCGCCCGCAGCTCCTCGGTCGTGTACTGCTGGTGGAACGGCGACGAGCCGGGCGTGATCGACCCTCCGGTGGCCATGATCTTCACGACGTCGACACCGCGCTCGACCCGTTCGGTGACGGCCTTCCGGATGCCGTCGAGCCCGTCCGCCTCCCCGCCGAGGAACCAGCAGTGGCCCCCGGTCGTGGTCACGGGCGGCCCGGAGACCAGCACCTCGGGCCCGGCGTCGCGAACCCGCATCGACAGGTAGCCGCGATCACCCAGATCGCGCACGGTCGTGATGCCCGCCCGCAACGCCTCTGCCGCGTTGGCACGCATCCGTTCGACCATCACGTCCTCGGAGTCGTGCGGCAGGTCGACGGCCACGCCGAACGGGTCGAAACCGAGGTGGACGTGCGAGTCGACGAGGCCGGGCAGCAGCGTGACGTCGCCGAGGTCGAGATCGGCCGGTCCGCTGGTGAGGCCGGTGATCCTGCCGTTCTCGATCACGACGACCGACTCGGCGCGCTCCCGCTCGCCGTCGAACACGCGCGCCGCTCGGATCGCTTGTTTCATGATCCCAAGCTAGCGAGTGAAGCCGCCGAGGTGCTCGGGCAGCATCAGACGGCCCGCTCGAACTCGTGCTCGCCGGGCGCCGCCATCAGCGTGCGCCACAACGCGCTCGGCCGTCCGCCCGCCGCCGCCCGGAACTCCTCCCAGTACTGCTGCTGCCCGAGGATCTGCTTGGCCCTGGGAATCGCGGCGCTGTCCGGTCCCGAGTGGTACCGCACCGGGGCGAACCGCGGGTCGAGCACGGCCTGCAGGACGACCTCGGCCGTCACCTCGGGCGCGGACCCTCGCCGCGACACGCCACTGAAGAACCGCTTGATCCCCACCTGGTAGTCCTCGGGCGCGTCGGCCTGGTCGATCTTCGTGAAGATCGCGGTGGCGTGCTGGCCCGGCAGCACCGCGCGGACCCGGACGCCGAACTCCTCCATCTCGATGTTCAGGCTCTCGCTCAGGCTGACGACCGCGGCCTTCGAGGCCGAGTACACCGCGTGGTACGGCGACGACTGCTCCGCCGCGATCGAGGCGATGTTGACGACGACGCCGGAACGCTGCTCGCGGAAGATCGGCAGGAACGCCCTGGTGATCGCGATCAGGCCGAAGAAGTTGGTCTGGAACTGGCGGTGCGCCTGGTCCATCGTCGTCGCCTCGACCGGGCCCATCGTGTACGAGCCGGCGTTGTTCACCAGCGCGTCGACTCGGCCGAACTGGGCCAACGCCTCCTGCGCGAACCCTGGTGCCGCCTCTTCGTCGTCGACGTCGAGCAGCAGCGTGCGGACGTTCTCGTTGTGCACCTTCAGATCGGCCTCTTTGCGGACCGTGGCGACGACGTTCCAGCCTTCCGCGGCGAACTTCTCCACCGTGGCCTTGCCCAGCCCCGACGCCGTGCCCGTCACGACGATGACCTTGCTCATTGCACTCCCCTTACAAGTCCAGTGGACGCTTATTTCTCAAAGTAGCCGTCCACTGGACTCTTAGCAAGCGGACAGTGGACTGTTAACCTGTGACGGTGGAGACCTTCCAGCGCGCCCGACGCCCCGAACAGCGAGAACTGCGCCGCCAGGCCGTGCTCGACGCGGCCCGCGAGCTGCTGCTGGAGCTCCCCGCGGCGGACGTGAGCCTGCGGGAGATCGCGCGCAGACTGGGCGGCTCGAAGTCGGGCATCGTCACGTACTTCGAGACCCGCGAGGCCCTCTTCCTGGCCCTGCTGCAACGCGAACGGGCGGAGTGGCTGGACGCGTTCGAGGCAGCTGTGACCGATGGCTCGTTGACGGACGTGTGGGCGCGGTCGCTCGCCGAACGCCCGGTGCTGTGCGAGTTGTGGAGCCTGCTGGCGTCCACTTTGGAGCGCAACGTGTCAGCCGCGCTGATCCGCGAGTTCAAGCTGGAGAACCGCTCCCAGCTGCTGCGTCAGGCCCGGATCGTCGCCCGGCACGTGCCGGGACTGTCCGAGGAGGCCGCCGACGAGCTCGTCAGCACCTCGATGGTGGTGCTGATCGGGTTGTGGCCGTTCGCCAACCCGACGCCGGAGGTCCTGGAAGCGGTGTCGGACCCGCGACTGGAGTCGGCGCGGGTGGACTTCGTGCGGCAGTACCGGCGCACGCTCGACGTGCTGATCGCGGGCCTGACGGCCTAGCTAGGCGGACCGATAGCCGGGAATGTCCTCGACCCGGTCGAACACCGGCAACCCGCGCTCCCTGGCGATGCGCACGTCCTCGTCCGCGCCGGTCGACTCCCCCGGCAGCCGCAGCACCGCGTCGCAGTGCCGCAGCAGGCGTTCCGCGGTCGGATACATGATCTCCTCCGCGATCGGATCGGTCGGCGCGGTGCCGCCCGCGCCACGCAGAACGGGCAACGCGACCCACTCCCCGATCATCGGCACGTGTCCGCTGCGGAAGATCGGCCACGCGGCCTCCTCCAGGCGTTCGAGGTTGCGCGCCATCAGCTCCGGGTCGTCCCCGGTGCCCGAGCGGTAGGGCCCTGCGATCAGAATCAGCATGAAGCCGACCATAATGTGCAACACTCGGCAGAAACAAGGAGAAACGTGCATGCTCGCTGCCCAACGCCGTGACCTGCTGCTCGAACGCCTGCGCACGGACGGCCGGATCGTCGCCAAGGACCTCGCGCTGGAAGTCGGCATCTCCGAGGACACGATCCGTCGTGACCTGCGCGATCTCGCAGCAGCAGGGCTCTGTCAACGCGTCTATGGCGGCGCACTGCCGGTATCCCCGGCCATCGCCGACTACGCGACGAGGCAGGACGTCTCGGTCGACGGCAAGCAACGGGTCGCACGAGCAGCGGCGAAGTTGATCGAGCCGGGCAGCACCGTGATCCTCGACGGCGGCACGACCACCCTCGCTGTGGTGCGCGCGCTACCGCTCTCGTTGCAGGCGACGGTCGTCACGCACAGTCCGACGATCGCGAGCGCGTTGGAGGCGCACGAGCACGTGGAGGTCTACGTGATCGGCGGCAGGCTCTTCAAGCACTCGATGGTCGCGTGCGGCGCTGCTGCTGTGGAGGCCGCACGGGGCGTGCACGCCGATCTGTTCCTGCTCGGCGTCACGGGCGTGCACCCCGAGGCGGGCCTCACCACCGGCGACGCGGACGAGGCGGCGATGAAACGCGCGCTCGCCCACCAGGCCGCCGACACGTACGTGCTGGCCAGCTCGGAGAAGATCGGCGCGGCCTCCCGGTTCGGGGTGCTGCCGTTCAGCGAGGTCGCCGGGGTGGTCACGGACGCGGACAACGACGTGGTGCGCGCGTTGGAGGTCCCGGTCCTGAGGGCCTAGATCCGCAGGAAACCCTTGGGAGAGCCGTAGGTTCGGCCGCACTGCGTCAGCGCGAGCACGCCGTGACCCTCGATGTCGCCCTCGAAGTACCTGGGGTTGACCGACATCTCCTCGGCGACGTCGGTGGCCCAGATGTCGTCGAGGTCGTCGTCCTTGTCGTCGCTCCAGTCGCCGGGCAGTCCCATGCCCTCCTCGACGTCGAGCGGTTCGCCGGACTGGTTGTCGTGGTCGAAGCAGTCGTAGTTGCGGACGACCTCGCCGCTTTCCGCGATGCACCACGCCGTCCAGCCGTCACCGCAGCTCATGCCGTAGTAGTGCGCCTCGCCGAACACCGCGCTCAGCACCGCGCAGATCTCCGTCACCGGCCGTTCCGCGTGGGCGAACGGCTCGCCGAACACCAGCGTCCAGCCGTCCCACGAGCCCGTGACGTAGACGCGCGCGCACTGGACGTGGTCCGCGGCGCCGCCCCACGCGTGGTGGTCGTTGTTCCAGGCCTCGCCGCCGAGGATCTTGGTCACCGGCGTCGGGTCCTTCAGCCCGCACACCTCCAGCACCGCGTTCTGGTCCTCGGTCCTGATCGCGAACCAGCCGCCGCAGAGGTGCATCTCCTCGGTGCCGTACATCTCCTCCTCGATCTTGAAGAGGACGTACCGCTCGATCATCTTCCGGTCCGCGGCCGACATCGCGTCCGGGCCGGCGACCTCGACGAGCGCCGACAACGCGGCTCTGCGCAGCGCACCCTTGGCCGTCGCGCGCGTCTCGTGCAGCAACGGCAGCACGTCGTCGCCCATGGAACCGAACGCGTGCAACGCCTCCCGACGGACGTAGTAGTCCTCGTCCTCCAGCAGTGGCAGGAGTTCGCGCGCATACGGCAACGCCATGTCGCCGCGGAACATGCTCGCGGCGTGCACGCGAACCCGCTCGTGCGGGTGCCGGAGAAGGGCCGCGTAGACCTCGTCGTCCGCGTGCAGCAAGGAGAACACCCGGCACGCCGGCCGCACGACCTGGTCGTCGCCGCACATGAGCGTGACTATTTCGTCGAACGACGTGATTGCGTGCTCCGCCAAGAACTCCGCGGCCTCCTGCTGGTGGCCCTCGTGCGTCATGCGGTCGAGCAGCGCCCGGATTTCCATGGCGCGGCAGAATACCGTTGACGCACGGCCGCACGTCCGCAACGCTGCGAAACTGATGAGTCTCGCGAAGGAACACGTGAAGACGGCAGTGCGCTGGAGCATCGGCCACGCGCTGCCCCGCACGGTGCTGCGCATGCAGGCCCGTCGCGGCGACCTGCAGGGCCGCATCACCGTCGAGGCGTCCACGGGCGCCGACCTCACCGGCCTGTTCGACGAGATCCGCGCCCGCGGCCCGATCGCCGCCACCAAAGTCGGCCACACCACGGCCCGGCACGCGATCGTGCGCGAAATCCTCACCAACGACGCCCTCGTGACGACCAGGCCCCGGTACAGCGGCGGCATCCTGGGCACGCTCGCCGCGTGGTCCGCCACGGACATCACGCACCCGGTGCAGCCGCCGTCGCTGCTGGTCGTCGAGCCGCCGCAACACACCCGCTACCGCAAGCTGGTCACGCGCGTCTTCACCGCACGTGCCGTGGAGCAACTGCGAGAGCGCACCCAGGCGATCGCCGACGAACTGCTGTCCGGTCTTGATCCGTCGAACCCGGTCGACCTCATCGAGACCTACTGCGGGCTCCTGCCGGTCACCGTGATCAGCGAGATCCTCGGTGTCCCGCCGGAGGACCGCGCGACCGTGCTGGCGTTGGGCGGTGCCGCCGCGCCGAGTCTCGATCTCGGGCTGTCGTGGCGCGTGTTCCGCACCGTCGAGACCACGTTGAACACGTTCGATGCGTGGCTCACCCGCCACCTCGACACGCTGCGCGCCAACCCCGGCGACAACCTGCTCAGCCGCCTGATCACCGCGCGCGAGGACGGCGTGGGCCTCACCGACCGCGAGCTGAAGTCGACCGCGGGCCTGGTGCTCGCCGCCGGCTTCGAGACCACGGTGAACCTGCTGGGCAACGGCATCTCGTTGCTCACCAAGAATCCCGCGCAACTCTCGGTTCTCCGCTCGCAGCCCGAGCTGTGGAGCAACGCCGTCGACGAGGTGCTGCGCGTCGACCCACCGGTGCTGATGACGGGCCGGATGTCCTCTCGTGACACCACGATCGCGGGCATTCCGGTGCAGCGCGGGCAGTTCGTCACCGCCGTCCTCGCCGCCGCCAACCGCGATCCCGAGGTCTTCTCCGACCCGCACGCCTTCGACGTGACTCGCGCGAACGCCCGCGACCACGTGTCGTTCGGGGCGGGCCGCCACTACTGCCTCGGCGCCCAGCTGGCCCGGATGGAGGGCGAGATCGGTCTGCGGTCGATCTTCGAGCGGTTCCCGGACCTGAGCCCGCTGCCCGGCGCGCACCGCCGTCCGACCCGCATCCTGCGAGGCTTCGAGCGCCTGCCCACGAAGCTGTCGACCTGATGCGGGACATCACGTCCGAGGACGTTCAGCGCATCGCTTCCGGCTACCACCCCGATCCCGCGCGCTCGATGTCGTTGCGCGCCGAGGCTTACGTCGAGCCGCGGTGGCACGACTTCGAGAACCGCGCGGTGTTCTCCCGGACGTGGCAATGGGTCTGCCACGTCGAGCAGCTCGCGTCGCCCGGCAGTTACGTGGCGGCGACGGTCGCCGGGATGCCGATCGCGATCGTCCGCGATCGGGCCGGGACGCTGCGGGCGTTCTACAACGTGTGCAAGCACCGCGCGCACGAACTGCTTCAGGGTTCTGGCGTCACGCGGAACATCGTTTGTCCCTACCACGCCTGGACTTACGACCTCGACGGCGGGCTTCGAGCGGCGAGGCGTGCGGATCGCATGGAGACGTTCGACAAGTCCGAGATCTGCCTGGACCAGGTGCAGGTCGAAGAGTTCTGCGGGTTCGTCTACGTGAACCTGGATCCGACCGCGAAGGCGTTGGCCGAACAGGCGCCGGACCTCAAGGCGGAGATCGACTTCTGGGCGCCGAACGTGGCTTCGCTGACCCACGCCAAGCGGCTCACGTACGAGCTCGAGTCGAACTGGAAGAACGTCGTCGACAACTTCCTCGAGTGCTACCACTGCCACATCGCGCATCCCGAGTTCGTCGACCTCGTGGACATGAGCACCTACGACGTGAAGACGCACGGCATCTGGTCGAGCCACTTCGCCGAGGCGGGCAAGCACGAGAACTCGGCGTACGACGTGTCCGGCGCGACGGTGAACCAGCACGCGGTGTGGTGGTTGTGGCCCAACACCTGCCTGTTGCGGTATCCCGGCCGCGACAACTTCATGGTGCTGCAGATTCTTCCGGACGGGCCGGAACGCGCGCGCGAGACCTGGGACTTCTACTTCGAGACGACCGAGCTCACCGCGTCGGAACTCGATGGCGTGCGGTACATCGACGAAGTGTTGCAGCAGCAGGACATCAGCATCGTCGAGAGCGTGCAGCGCGGGATGCGCACGCCCGCGTTCGACCAGGGCCGGATCGTCTACGACCCGGCGGGGTCAGGCCTGTCCGAACACGGCGTGCACCACTTCCACGGGCTGCTGCTCGACGCCTACCGCGGCTAGCCCGCGACCAGGTCGGCCAAGTCGTCGAACCGCACCACCAGTACCGCGCCGATCACGCCGACCGCCGCCGCCAGCCACGCCACAGCCAGGTCCGTGCTGTCCGTTGTGGACAAACCGAGAACCGCCGCTGCCAACAGGAACGCGTTGCGCGCGGTGTGCCGGTGGGTGAGCGTGGTGCGAGCACGCCCGAAGCACCGGCACACCGCGCCGGACCGACGTGACACCGCGCGCCACACCACGGCGGTCAGCACCGCGAACATGCCCGCCGCGAGGATCAGCCCCGCGGTCCAGTAGCCGATGAGCAGCAACCCCGCGATCCCGAACTCGGCGACAACCGTGAGCACCGCGAACAGCCGCGTCCACTGTTGTGGAATCCCGAACGCGGGCACCGATGCCACGAAGTCGGCGTAGTCGGATCGAGTGCGCACCTTGCTCACAGCTGAAACCAGAAGAACAAGTCCACAAAGGACAACCGCACCCGTGGTCATCGCTTTCCTCCGATCGGCCGGAGTACCACGCCGATGAGCGCGTCCCCCGACAAGAAACCCAAACGCCTGGAATCGTTGCTGCGCGCCAGGTTGTCACCGAGCACCAGCAGGCTGTCCACGGGCACGCGCGGGCCGGGCACCGGGATCTCCGGCGGCACCGGATCACCCGGCACCGCCACCGCGCGCTTCACCAGGCGACCGCCGGTCGGGTCGTCCGGTGTCGAAGCCTTCACCTGCACCACCACGACCTGGCCCGCGCGGACGCGGTCGAGCCTGGTGCGCCGGACCAGCAACCGGTCGCCGGAGTGATAGGTCGGCTCCATGCTCACGCCGTGCACGGTCACCACCAGCAGGCGGCCGCGCAACACGAGAAGCCACGCCAAAACCGCTGCAACGGCCAAAACCACCCAGATCATCCGGTCACCACCGAGTCACATCCCCAAGCCCCGCACCCGATCTCACCCAGCCACCACCTCGTCGTACCCGGAGGCCTGCAAGCGAAAGAGCCGCGCGTAGTCCCCGTCCAAGAACATCAGCTCGTCGTGCGTCCCGAGCTCCGCGACCTGACCACCCGTCAGCACCGCGATCACCCCCGCGTCCCGGACCGCGCCCAGCCGGTGCGAGATCAGCACGCTCGTCGCCCCCTCACGATGCCGGCGCAAGCTGCTGTGCACCTCGTGTTCAGCCTGCGCGTCCAGTCCGGAGCTGGGCTCGTCGAGGATCATCAGATCCCGGCGGTCGCGCAGGAAGGCCCTGGCCAGAGCCAGTCGCTGCCACTGGCCACCGGACAGCAGCACGCCGGTCTCCGGATCCTCGCGATCGGCTTCGTCGAAGAACATGCGGGACAACAACGTGTCGTACCCGCGAGGCAACGCCGCGACCAGGTCGTGCGCGCCGGCTCGCTCGGCAGAGCCGACCACACGGCCCCGATCATCCATTGAGGACACATCTCCGAGCGCGATGTTCTCGGCGGCGGTGAGGTCGTAGCGCATGTAGTCCTGGAACACCGCGCCGATCCGGGACCGCAGCTCGTCCACCGAGAACGTCCGGATGTCCACGCCGTCCCACAGAATCGCGCCGCGATCAGGGTCGTAGAACCGGCACAGCAGCTTCACGATCGTCGACTTGCCCGCGCCGTTCAGCCCGACCAGTGCGGTCGACCGTCCAAAAGAGATCGTCAGGTTCACGCCGCACAGCACCCACGGCTGGTCATCGGCGTAGCGGAACCACACGTCGCGCAGCTCGATCCCTTGGCGCAGAGCCGGAACCGCGGCAGAAGCAGGAGGCAGGTCCGGCGGCTGCGACTCGATCTCCTGGTAGTGGTGGAACAACAGCACGGAGTGGTGCGCGGAAGCCAGGCAGTGCACCAGACTCTGCGACGCGCCCTGCACCCCGGCGACCGCGGCCACGAACATCGCGACGTCACCGATCGACAGCGTGCCCGACACCGCGAGCCACACCGACCAGACCAGTCCCCCTGCCGACACCACGGCGGTCAGCGAGGCGAGCAGGCCGCGCACCCGTGCGTCGCGCAGGTCCTGGCCCGCGACCAGGGCGTGGGCGGCGGTCAGTTCGACGAGCATGCGGCGGCGGAACAGGTCGCCGAGTCCCAGCAACCGCAGCTCTTTCGCCGCGTCGAGGCTCGACAACAGCTCGGCGTAGAACACCTCGCGCCGTTCGGCCGGCGTGATCGACCACAGCACCTCGACCCGCGCCCGGCTGAGCCGCAGGTGGGCGATCAGCGCCGGAACCGCCGCCACCAGCACGATCACGGCCATGCCTGCGTTCAGGAAGAGCAATGTGCCGAGGAACCCGCCGGTCGTGATGGCCGCCTGCACCGCGCCCAGGCCGTCGTCGACGAGCTGGCCCGGTCCGCTGCGGCCGGTCTGCTGCGCGAGCTGGAGCTTGTCGCGGAACCTCGGGTCCTCCATCCGCGCCAGGCCGGTGAGCCTGCCCATCGCCCGGTAGAGCCGGTCCATCGTGAGCACGGCGACCGCGCGGTCCAGCCGTTGCTTCAGGTACTCGGAGACCACCGGCAGCAGACCGCTGACCAACCCCGTCAACGCCAGCGCGACCGCCCACGGCACCAAAGCGGCCCAGCCACTGCCCGCGGAGATCCCGTCCAGCAACACCTTGGTGCACCACGCCGCCGCCAACGGCACGACGCCGCCGAGCAGGCTGAGCACCACGTACAGCGGCATGCCCACCGGTGCCGCCGCCCGAGTCAGGCCGAAAGCGCCGACCAGGAGCGACAGCACCCGGCGGGCGCCCAGAGAGGTGTTCACCTGGTCGCGGGAACCGGCAGCGCGGACATCTCCCAGCCGCTCGCCACAACGGTCCGCGAGTCGTCGACCAGGCACAGCGCCGGATAACCGGTGGTGCCGAAAGCGTTGTGCAGCGGGCCGCCCATCTCCTCGACGACGACCTCGGCCACCTCGCCGAGCCGCACGACCATGTCGGCGACCTCCTCCGCGGGTCCGGCGGCGACCGCGATCACCTTGCCGCGGTGGCCCGTCGCGTACTCGATGAACTGCGGCATGCGCTCCTTGCACGGCTCGCAGTTCGGCGAGAAGAAGCCGACCAGCGCACCGCTGACGTCCACATCGGACAGTTCGACGTGCGCGCCGGCGGTGAACATGATGGGCGGCTCCTCCGCCGACTGCTTCTCCCGCAGGTCCCGCAACGTCTCGTTCTGCTGACGCAGCCGCCGGATGATGCCGAAGCTCAGCAGAAGGTCCAGCAGGCACAGGACTCCGACGACCACGACCGCGGCGGTGAGCATTGACATGGCAAGTCTCCGAAGCTAGAAGGGGCCGTGGGTGGCGAAACGCGTCGCCACCCACGGCGTCTGGTCACGCGCCGCAGGTCCGGAAGACCACGCAGGGACCGCAGAACTCCTTGCACGCGCCGTTCTGCGAGCAGCGCCGGCGGAAGTCACTGCGCTCGCGGCAGTAGCAGTGCTTGTAGTACGGGTCCGGCGGGCAACCAGCGCCCACGTCGACCTTGGCCACGAACACGCCGAGCAGCTTGTCGCTGAGCGACTCCAACGTCTTGCGCATGTGTCGCGCTCCCTTCCTCCGCGCCGGGTGGCGTCGGTGGCGCCAACGTAGGAAAGCGACGTACACGCGGACGCCCAGCGCGGATACACGGCCGCGTGTATGCCGTGTCGGCGGTGTGTCAGCGGTCACGGTCAGGATCACCGGCGTGTCAGTCGAGTTCAGGGTTCTGGGGAGGATCGAGGTGCGCGCCCGCGGCACGACAGTCGCGCTGGGCTCGCTCAAACAACGCCTCCTGCTGGCCACGCTGCTGCTCAACCCGGGCCGCCCGGTGCCGATCCGCAGGCTGGTCCGCGCGCTGTGGGCGGACGAGCCGCCGATGTCCGCGGTGGCGAACCTGCGCACGTACGCCAACCGGCTGCGTCAGGTGCTGCCGGACGGCGCCGAGCGCCTCGCGGGCAGGCAAGCGGGCTACCAGCTGACGGTCCGGCCGGGCGAGCTGGACCTGCACCTGTTCACCGAACGCGCCGACGAGGGCCGCGCCGCGTTGTCCCGCGGTGATCACGCCGCGGCCGCACGCCATCTCGGCGAGGCGCTGTCGGCGTGCCGGGGCGCGGTGCTCGAAGACCTGGCCGGCTGCACCGCGCTGGCCGGGTCGATCGCGCCCGTCGAGGAGCTGCGGCTTTCCGTTGCGGAGGACCACTTCGACGCACGACTCGGGCTCGGCGAGCACCGCTCGTTGATCACACCGTTGCGCGAGTTCGTGTTCGAACACCCGTTGCGGGAACGGCCGCGCGCGCATCTGCTGACCGCGCTGTACCGAGCTGGTGACCTGGCCGGGGCTTTGGCCGTGTACACCGACTATCGCGCGGTGATCGCCGATCGGCTCGGCCTGGAACCGTCTCCGGAGCTCGTCCGGTTGCACCAGGCAGTGCTGGACCGTTCGCCGTCGTTGACGCCGGTCGTCACCGTGCGAACGTCTTCGGTGCCACGCGAACTTCCGTCGCCGTGCCGGTCGTTTTCGGGCAGATCTTCTGAAGTGGCTCGGCTGCAGGCGTTGCTCGCCCAGGACACCCCGACCGTGGCCGTGGTGCACGGGCCTTGTGGTGTCGGCAAGAGCGCCCTGGCGCTGGAGGTCGCGCACCGCGTCGCGCCGGTGTTCCCCGACGGCCAGCTCTACGTCGACCTGCGGCAGCCGACGCGCGTCCCGCACCGGCTGCTGCGGCATCTCGGCGAATCCGACGTGCCCGCGGCGGAGGACGAGGCCACGGCGTTGCTGCGCTCCCGGCTGGCCGACCGCGCGGTGCTCGTGGTGCTCGACGGCGCGACGGATCCCGCTCCGCTGAGGTTCCTGCTGCCCGCCACCGGCCCGTGCGCGGTGCTGATCACGAGCCGCTCGCCGCTCCTGCTCGACGGCGCTCTGCACCTCGCTGTCGGTCCGCTGTCCGATGTGGACGGACTGGCGTTGCTGACCCGGCTGGCACCTCGGGCGGCCGCTGAACCCTCGGCCGCGGCCCAGATCGTGTCGTTGTGCGGTGGAATGCCGCTGGCCCTGCACATCGCGGGCGCTCTGCTCGCTCATCGCCCGTCCTCGGTGGCCAGGCTGGTCCGCCGCCTGACCCCGGAACGGCGCCGGTTGGCCGAGCTCAGCTTCGGCGGCGAGTCGGTCCGCACAGCCTGCGCCACCGCGTTCAACACCATCGCGGACCCGTTGGCAGCCAGTGCGTTCCGCCTCCTCGGCCGCCACCAGGAGTGCGACGCCGTCACCGCCGCTCGTGCGCTGGGCACTGACCTGCTGGACACCGAAGCCGCCCTGGACGAGCTGGTCGACCTGGGTCTCGCTGAGTGGCGCGACGGCGACACCTACCGCCTGCCCGGCCTCCTGCGCCTGTTCGCCGCCGAGCTGACCAGCGCGGACGGCACCCGGCCACCAATGGCCGGTCGCTGGCCTGTCCTGCGCGGCGGCCCAGCATCATGATCGGACGATCATCATCCCGAGGGGGGATCTCATGTCGATCCGATTCCGCACGGCCCGAAAACGCGGCGCCTGCCTGGTAGCCGCACTGGTGGCCGCACTCTCGTTGTCGAGCCCGCACGCCCGCGCCGCCGTCTCGCCGCCGGTTTTCACTGACCTCTTTGGCCTGGTGGTGACGAGCCAGCCGCGGTGGGTCGACTCGGGCTTGCGGACGTTCGTCTTCAGCGTCTCCACCGGCCAGGTACCCACACCGACCCTGCTGGAGGGCCAGGCACCAGGTCAGCACGCGATCGTCGTCACCCTGCCCTCGTCCTACGACCCTTCTCGGCGCTACCCGGTCCAGTACTACCTGCACGGCCACCCCGACCGCCCCGACGCCGCGTGGAACCAGCGCGTCGTCGAGAACGCGACCCGCGACGTCCCGCTGATCACCGTGCAACCCAACGGCAGCGGCCGCGGCTGGTACTCGAACTGGGTCAACCCCGGCGCCGCAGGCCCGCAGAACTGGGAGACCTTCCACCTGGAGCAGGTGATCCCGTTCGTGGACGCCAACCTGTCGACGATCGCCACGCGGGAGGGCCGTTCGATCGTCGGCCACTCGATGGGCGGATTCGGCGCCTTCCACTACGCCGAGCACCGGCCGGACCTGTTCAGCTACGTCGGCAGCTTCTCCGGCGGCCTCGACCTGCAGAACTCCGAGGTGCGCGCCGCGGTGGTCGCTACTGAGGTGAACCCCGGGTCCGGTACTCCTGCGGTGGGGGTGGACGCGATCTTCGGGCCGCCTGTTTGGCCGTTCGACGGGGTGTGGAACGCGCAGAGCCCTGCTCAGCATGTTTCGTCGCTGCGGGGGATGGGGGTTGCGCTGTACGTCGGTGATGGCGGTGACCTGACTGTGAACCCCGTGCAGGCTGTGCTGGAGAACCGGGCTCGGGAGACCGCGCTGGTGACCGCGTCCCATCTGACCGCTGCTGGGATTCCGTTCCACTTTTCTGACTACGGATCTGGTGGTGGGTGGGCGGTTGGGTGCACCGGGAAGCACGCTGAGGAGCCTTGCGTGCAGGCGGACATGAACCACTTCGTCGGGCTGATCATGCGGCGCTGAGTTTTCGGGGCACTGACGTGCCGTGCGGTGGTTGCTTGTGTTGGGTGGGTTCGGTTCCAGCGGGGTTGGTCGCGTTTTGTGGTTGGGTCGCCTTGCGTAGGTGGGCGCGTGGGTCAAAAGACCTGACGGGCTTTGGTTTCGTCATCGCCGCTGGCGCGTCGATTGCGATTGGGGCTTGACTTCGGGTCCCTTGCGAGGCGCTTTGTCGGGCGGAAAAGGTCGGATGCTCCGCACCCGCCCGATCCGAAAGGGTAGCACCTCGCACCCAAAGTCAAGCCCCAATCGCTTTGCGTGCGTGGTTGCGTTTTGTGGTTCGGGCGGCGGTTATTACCGGTGTTGCGCGTTGTTGTGCTCTCGTTCGGCTCGGCTTCGCCATCGCCGCTTGCCTTCGGCTTTGCGGGAGTGCCGCGCGTGCCGCGCGGGACGTTGTCCGCTCGTGGCTCGCTCCCGGCACGGCGCACAACGGCTCGCCACACAACGAGGCAGCCGACAATCGCCAGGCTCCCAATGGCCCGCCTCGCAATGGCCCGATTCTCAATAGCCCAGCCCCCAACGGCCCGCCCCGCAACGGCCCGATCCCAATCACCCGACTTCAATCCACCGGCCCTCAATCCACCGACTCTCAATCACCCGGCTCTCAATAGCCCGGCCTGCAGTTGCCGCTCGCCTGGCCGTTTAGGCGGCGGTGTGGAGCTGGTTGCGTCTGGGTTTTCGTTCTGGGTCCAGCCATGGCGGCGGATAGAACGTCGGGATGCCGTGGACGAGCTTCACTTCCCACTCGCTTTGATGGATCAGCGTGTGGTGGTGTCGGCAGAGCAGGACTGCGTTGTCGACCGAGGTGTCGCCGCCGTTGGCCCAGTACTGGATGTGGTGGGCATCGCAATGCCGGGGTGGTCTCGAGCAGCCCGGGAAGGCGCAGCCTCGGTCCCTCGCGACCAGGATTCGGCGGATTCCCGCTGGGAAGGTCCGGGTCTTGCGGCCGATGTCCATCGGCCGCGACTGGCCGCCCAGCACCAGCGGGATCACCCCGGCGTTGCAGGCGAGCTGGCGGACCTGGTCGGCCGGGATCCGCTCACCGTTGTCCAACAGGGCCTGGCCGGTCTGGTTGGCCAGGTCGTCGTAGCTCATCGTGAGAGTCAGGGTTACCGGCTCGCCACCGTGCTCCGGCAACTGGTCGGCGCGCACCATCAGATTGACCAGCTCCGCGAAGGCCTCGCCCTCACGTTCGGAACGGTCGCGCTGGTCCGGGCCTTCGCCGGTGTCCGGGCGGGGCTTGGCCAGCGGGGACAGGGCGGCCTCGTAGGCCGCGCCGATCACCTTGTCCAGCAGGGCGCGGATCTCCAGCATGCCGTCTTTGCGCCAGCGCTTGTGGTGCTGGTTGACCTGGCGCTCCGGCTGGGGCGCGGCGGGCTCGGGATCGTCCTGGTAGAGGCCGTAGGCCAGGCCCTTGCCGAAGTCACGCACGGCAAAAGGCTCGTGCTCACGGGCGAACTCCACCACGAGGTTCTCGGCCTCGGCGGGCAGGTGCTTCATCGCCTTGGCGATCTCCGCGACATGCGCGATCGACAACGCACCCTCGGCCGCAGCCTCGGCGGTCTCGGGAAGCTCAGGAGCCAGTTCACTGCCGGTCGGCGTGATCGTGCTGCTCAACAACGCGGCATTCGCGACCATCTGCCTGGCGGTGGTGCGGTCGCAGCGAATCGCATGCTGCAACACATACGCCACATCTTTGTAGCCAAGCTCGGGACCGGCCCCGCGCCGCTCCAACTCGGCGATTTCCTG
Source organism: Lentzea sp. NPDC051838 (assembly GCF_040681245.1). Classification (NCBI taxonomy): domain Bacteria; kingdom Bacillati; phylum Actinomycetota; class Actinomycetes; order Pseudonocardiales; family Pseudonocardiaceae; genus Lentzea; species Lentzea sp. NPDC051838. Next base: position 164,851 of record NZ_JBFAYI010000003.1, on the reverse strand, counting down.
CAACTGCAGAAACAACTCAGCCCGCATCCTCTTCTCCCGGCCGACGACACTGACCAGCAGCGCGTCAGTCGAGAGGAGTTGGACGGGAGTTTCGCTCACATGTTCGACTCTACTACAAGATCACGACCAGATAACGCCAAAAACAAAACACCATCGAGTGAACCGCACCAAGAAACACACCCCGCGAAGCCGAAGGCAAGCGGCGATGGCGAAGCCGAGCCGAATGAGAGCACAACAACGCGGGAAACCGGTAATAACCGCAGCCCGAACAACCCAACGGGACCACGCACGCGAAGCGATTGGGGCTTGACTTTGGGTGCGAGGTGCTACCCTTTCGGATCGGGCGGGTGCGGAGCATCCGACCTTTTCCGCCCGACACAGCGCCTCGCAAGGGACCCGAAGTCAAGCCCCAATCGCAATCGACGCGCCAGCGGCGATGACGAAACCAAAGCCCGTAAGGTTGCCCGCGCGCCCACCTACGCAAGGTGAGACGACGCACGGCGCGTCAGCGCCCCCGAAGACGCGCAGCCACGGTCCGCACGTCCTGTGCCACATCAGGCTTCTCCGCCTCCACCCCGGCAACGAACACGCGCTCGACGTTCCCAGGATGAGCAGCCGTCACCACCGCAGCAACAGGATCGGCGGCACCGAGCAGGTTGAGGTCATCAGCCCGCAACACCACCAGATCCGCGTACTTGCCGACGCCGAGCGACCCGACCCGGTCCGCCATTCCGATCGCCGAAGCGCCCTCGATCGTGGCCATCCGCAGCACATCGGCGGGCGTGACGTGCACGCCTTCGCTGACGTGCGCGGACATCAGCGCGGCCCGCATGAGCGAGAACATGTCCCCGGCCACCACCGTCACCGAGTCGACGCCGAGCCCGGTCGCGACACCCAACGCACGAGTACGTCGAATCATCGGCGCGCCGTGGCCCATCTCCGCTTCCAGCCCAGGCGCGATCGACACGCCCGCACCGGCTTCCGCGATCAGCTTCAGCTCGCTGTCGCTGAGTGCGTTGCCGTGCACGAAGGTCGTGTTCGCGTCGAGCAGTCCCCGGTCGTGCAGCAACGAGATCGGGTTCTCGGCACCGGCAACGTGGGTGAACACCCGCAACCCGAGCTCACGAGCCAACAACCAGTCGCTCTCCACCACACCAACATCCGAAAAGGACGGTCCGAGCGGCGCCAAGGCGACCGAGACGAGCCCGCCGCCCAACGAGACACCGCGCCGCACGTCGTCCGGCGAGCACGCGGGGCCGAAGACCGCCTGCCCGTACCCGAACATCGCCCGCACGCCCGACTCCCGCAGCCCCTGCACTGCAGCAACGGCGTGCGAGAACGTCGGCGCGAACGAGTAGTCCTGCACGGTCGTGATCCCGGAAGCCAGGCACTCCAACGCACCCGCCACAGTGCCGATCCGCAGCTCGTCCGGCGTCACCACGGACTGCAACGGCCGCAACACCTTCTCCAGGTACTCGCCCAACGACATGTCGGCACTGAACGACCGCAACAACATCTGCCACAGGTGCCTATGCGTGTCCACGAACCCCGGCAGCACGATCCGGTCCGTGCAGTCGATCACCCGAGGAGCCCGCAACCCCTTCCCCACGCCGGCAACGAGCCCGTCCCGCACCAGCACGTCGGCTCCCGGCAGCACTGCCATCGGGTCGGTGTCGATCACCAGGGCGTTGCGCAACACGAAGTCCATCAGATTCCCCTCACCTGAAAGCTTTCTTAAAAGCTATCACGGTGTGCAATAGGCTCTGACCTGTGACGGATCGCGTGGAACAACTGCTGACGGTGTGGCGCGCGGAGCTCCCGGAGGCCCTCGTCAAGAGTTCCGAGCTCAGCAAGCGCGTGATGGTCCTGTCCGGCCTGCTGGGCGAGGCCACGCGCGCCACCGTGACCCGCTTCGACCTGACCGGCGCCGACTTCGACGTCCTGGCCGCCCTGCGCCGCAGCGGCACGCCCTACCGCCTCAAGGCCAACGAGCTCAGCCGGTCGCTGCTGCTCTCCACCGGCGGCACGAGCAACGTGGTGAATCGCCTGGTCAGCCGCGGCCTGGTCGAGCGGGAGCCGGACCAGACCGACGGCCGCAGCACCTACGTGCGCCTCACCGACACCGGCACCACCCTCGCCGAAGAGGTCGTGATCGCGAACAGCAAGGCGCACGACGAGGTGCTGTCCGCGATCCCCGCCGACCTCCTCGACAACGCGACGGCCGCCCTGCGCGCACTGGCGGAGTACCTCAAGCAGGCGTGACGGTCCAGCGGTAGATCGGGTCGTCAGAAGGCTCGAACAGGCCGTACAACGAGTTCGGCACGGCCCGGCTGCCGGTCAGCACGGCACCGGGAGCAGCGGCTTCGGTCGTGAGCATGACCCCACCGGACGCCGGCACGAACTTCCAGCGCTGCGAAGGATCCGCAGAATCGCACGCGCGCAGCAGCGCGTAGTTCCCCGCGCCCGACATGCACTGTCCGGTTTGGACGTTCCGCAGCAACGCCCCGTCACGCGCCCACCGCTGCGCACGAGCACCCGACGGCGCCGCCACCCCCAGGTGAGAAGAAGACACCTCGATCACCGCGTCCACCGCAGCACTCTTGATCACTACTTCGCCTGAACAAGGCACGGCCAGCTGAGCCAACAGAACCAGAGACGTCACAACAGTCATGTCAGCCGGTTCTACGCAGGCCCGAACGACACCGGAATGTCATTTGGGGCAGACAGGATCACCACACGCCTGACGTGCGACGTTCGACGTGAGCCGAACAGAGCATTTCTGAAACCGCGCGTCCCGAATGCGTCCTGACCTCCTCTAAAGCCACGACGGGCCCCTGCACCCGCGCGACGTGCGCGGGCATCGCCCGCTAAGGAGTTGGAGGAATCGTGTTCCTGGGTTCACGATCACGCCTGCGCGCCGCGGTCATCGTCGCGGCCGTCGGCGCCGGAGTGCTGACGGCGGCGACCCCTGCCGTGGCCGCCGGCACGCGCGCTTATCTGGTCATCACCGCGCCGAACGACACCGCAGGCGCCAAGACGGCCATCGCGAGCAACGCGGGCACGGTGTTCAACAGCTTCGACGCGATCGGTGTCGTCGTCGCCCACTCGGCCGCCACCGACTTCGCGAGCAAGATGCGGACTGTCAGCGGTGTGCAGAAGGTGGGCGCGACGCGCACGTCGGACGTTCCGGCTGAGGCGGCCAACCCGGCGATCCCGTCTCCGGCGACGCAGACTCCGCAGACGATGACCGAGTCCGTACAGGCGGACATGGCCCAGATCGGCGCCGACAAGGCGTGGGCGATCAACCAGGGCTCGCCGAACGTCACGGTCGGCATCCTGGACACCGGCGTCGACGACCTGCACCAGGACCTCAAGGCGAACTTCGACGCCGCCAACTCCGCGTCCTGTGCCTACGGCAAGCTCGACACCCGTGCCGGCGCGTGGCGGGATGTCGACCAGCACGGCACGCACGTCGCGGGCACGGTCGCGGCCGCCAAGAACAACACGGGCGTGGTCGGTGTGGCGCCTGGCGTGAAGATCGCCGCGGTGCGCGTCGCCGAGCCCGGGAAGTCGCTCTTCTTCGCCGAGAACACCATCTGCGCCATGGTCTTCGCCGGCGACCGCGGGTTCGCGGTGACCAACAACAGCTACTACACCGATCCGTGGCTGTTCGCCTGCCCCGACAACGCCGACCAGGACGCGATCCTGGAGGGTGTCAAGCGGGCCGTGGCCTACGCCGAGGGCAAGGGTGTGTTGAACGTCGCCGCGGCAGGCAACGAGAACTACAACCTCGCGAACAAGACCCGGGACACCACGAGCCCCAACGACTCGACTCCGGTGCAGCGCAACGTCACCAACGCCTGCCTGAGCCTGCCCACCGAGCTGCCGGGCATCGTCACCGTCTCGGCGATCACCACCGCCAACCGCAAGTCGTCGTACTCCAACTACGGCACCGACAAGATCAGCGTCGCAGCCCCTGGCGACGCTGTGTGGTCGACCATCCCCGGTGGCAAGTACGACGACTTCCAGGGCACGTCGATGGCCTCCCCGCACGTCGCGGGCGTCGCCGCGCTGCTCAAGTCGACCAACCCCACGGCCACCCCTGCCCAGCTGCGTCAGCTGCTGGCCACCCAGGCCGACGACCTGAGCTGCACCGACACCCGTTGCTCCGGCACCACGGCGAAGAACAACTTCTTCGGCGAGGGCCGCGTCGACGCTCTCGCGGCGGTCGGCAGCGAGCCCCCGCCCGGCACGTCGTTCGAGAACGCCGCCGACGTGAACATCCCGGACAACGGCGCGGCGGTGACCAGCTCGATCACGGTCTCCGGCGTCACGGGCAACGCCCCGGCCACGCTCAAGGTCGCGGTCGACATCATCCACACCTACCGCGGTGACCTGGTCGTCGACCTGGTCGCCCCGGACGGCTCGGTGTACTCGCTGAGCAACAAGTCGGGCGGCAGCGCGGACAACATCCAGCAGACCTTCACCGTCAACGCCTCCAGCGAGGTCGCGAACGGCGTCTGGAAGCTGCGTGTCCAGGACGTGGCGGCCCAGGACGTCGGCTACATCAACTCCTGGAAGCTGACCTTCTAGGAAACATCCGATCAGCGGCCCCTTCGCCGGGGCCGCTGATCGGGCTTATCGTGCGAAAGTGCTCGATACCCGTCAGCTAGAGGTGTTCGCGACCGTCGCCAGGACCGGCTCGTTCAGCGCGGCCGCCCGGGAGCTGCACTGCACCCAGCCGGCGATCAGCCAGCAGATGCGCGCGCTGGAACGCCAGGTCGGCGGCCCCTTGTTCGTCCGCACAGGCCGTGGCCTGAACCTCACCGAAGCCGGTCGCATCCTCGCCGAACGCGGCTCCGAGCTGCTCGATCAGCTCGCCGCGACCCACCAGCAGGTCAGCGCGATCGCCAACCACGACATCGGCACGATCCGCATCTGCGCCTTCCCCAGCGCCAACGTCTCCGTCGTGCCCTACGCGGCCGCGATCCTCGCCAAGGAACGTCCCCAGCTGCGGCTCGAGCTGGTCGAGAAGGAACCGCCGGACTCGTTCGCGCTGTTGCGCAGGGGCACGGTCGACATGGTGATCAGCTTCAACTACCGCGGCGAACCCCTGGACGAAGCGGCGATCGCGGGCATGCTGCGGGTGCCGTTGCTGAAGGAGCCGCTCGCGTTGCTCCTGCCCGCAGGCCATCGCCTCGCCGGACGGGAGAAGGTCTCGCTGGCCGAGGTCTCGGACGAGCGGTGGATCGCCGGCTGCCCCCGCTGCCAGGGTGCTCTCCAACGGGCCTGCGCCGAGGCCGGGTTCACGCCGGACGTCACCTGCTCGACCGACGACAACCTCGCGATCCAGAGCCTGGTCACCGCGGGGCTCGGCGTCGCGCTCGTGCCCAGGCTGCTGCTCTCGTACCTGAAACACCCCGGCCTGACCGCCGTCGAGGTGGAGTCCCAGGCCGAACGCGAGACCGCGCTGTACACGTGGCCCGACCTGATCCGCCTCCCGCTGATGCGCGCGACGGTCGACGCGATGGTGACCGCAGCCTCGAGGGCATAACGCAGGCTTATACGCCCCCAAGCAACCACCATCTTCTGCGCATAGCTCGCAAGAGTGATGGTTGCTCACATGGGCAGCGTCAAGACCACCGCGCGCGTCGACTCACCGGTACCCGGCCTCGTGCTGGTCGCGGCCGGTGTCGCGGTCGCGATGGTCGTGACGTGGCTGCTGCCCTCGGTCAGCGCGCTGACGGCGGCGGTGCTGCTCGGCGCGGTCGTGGCCAACGTGGTGAAGCTCCCCGTGGCGTTCGGTCCCGGCATCAAGCTGGCCGGACGACGGCTGCTGCGCCTCGGGATCGTGCTGCTCGGGCTGAAGCTCGTGTTCCGCGACGTGCTCGCGCTCGGCTACGAGGTGCTGGTGCTGGCGGCTGTCGCCGTGGTGGTCACGTTCGTCGTGACGCGCTGGCTCGGCCGCGTGCTCGGCGTCGGCGAGGGACTGTCGTTGCTGATCGCGACCGGGTTCTCGATCTGCGGTGCCTCGGCCGTGGCGGCGATGAACGGCGTGCGTGAACAGGACGAGCAGGACGTCGCCAAGGCGCTCGGCCTGGTCACGTTGTTCGGCACGGTCGCGATGTTCGCGCTGCCCGCGCTGCACCCGTTCACCGGACTGTCCCCCGCTGCTTACGGCGTGTGGGCGGGCGGAAGCGTGCACGAGGTCGCCCAGGTCGTCGCCGCCGCCGGACCCGTCACCGGCGCGCTGGCGATCGCGGTCGCCGTGAAGCTGACCAGGGTCGTGTTGCTGGCGCCGATGCTCGCCGCGGTGAGCATCGCCGAGCGCCGCAAGTTCCCCGCTGCGGGCAAGCGTCCGCCGATCGTGCCGTTGTTCGTCGTGGGGTTCCTCTTGGCCGCCGCCTTGCGCGCCACCGAACTCCTGCCTCAGACCTTGCTGTCCACGGCGACGTTCGTGGACAACCTGCTGCTGGCCGCGGGCATGTTCGCCCTCGGCACGGCCGTGAACCTGCGTTCTCTCGTCCGCTCCGGACTTCCCGCGCTGACGCTGGGCCTGCTGTCCACCGTCCTCATCAGCGTCGTGGCACTGATCGGAGCCTTTGTGATCATGTAGAGGAGCCACCATGCCTCGCTTGCTCTCCCCCACCGCCGCGCTGCTCGTCGGCGCGATCCGCACCGCCGTGACCGCGGGCGGTGACGACGCCGCCGTCGCTCGCAGGGTCTCCAAGGCACTCACCCGCCACCTCGCGGATCCGTCGCTGCTGGACGCCGAGCACCGCGAACCCGACCCCACCGCGTACCGCCAGCACGTCCTGCACGTCGAACCCGACGGCAGTTTCTCCGTCGTCGCGCTGGTGTGGTTGCCAGGTCAGGAGACTTGTATTCACGACCACGTGTCATGGTGCGTCGTCGGCACGTACGTGGGCGAAGAAGAAGAGACGACGTACCGGCTCGCGGGTGATCACCTCGTTCCGTTGCGGTTCAATCGCACTCCGCAAGGTGTGGCGTCGTACCTGGTGCCGCCGGGCGACATTCACAAGGTGTGCAACAACTCCAGCGCGGTCGCGATCTCGATTCACGTCTACGGCGCGGACATCGGCGTGCTCGGCACCAGCATCCGGCGGCGGTACGACCTCCCGGTCAAGTGATCGAAGATTGCGAACTGGGTGCCATTTGGAGCAATTTCCGCATCCTGAGGTAACCCAGGCACACGACCGCAGCGATAGCACCGACGTGGAACATCCCGACCTGTGGGCGATCGCCTTGGAGGCCCTCGAAGAGCACGAACGCCCAGAGGTGCGGGCCTGGCTGGCCGGAGTGGTCATCCAGCCCGGCCAGACCGAGCGTCTCGCCAGGGGCGAGCGCGATGTGGTGTTCCTGCTGCCCAAGAGGATGGTGCTGGTGCGGCCCGACCCGTACTGGGTCGGCTCGTACGCGAAGGACCGGGTGACGAGCATTCTGATCGTCGCCGGTCACGTGCAGTTCGAGGTGACGAACGACGACAGCTTCGAGTTCTGGGTCGACACCGAGGAGACCCCGGTCAAGCCCTTCCGCGAGGAGGCGGAGGCCTGGCTGCGGCCGACCACGAGCGGACCGGGGCTGGGGTTCTTCGCGCTCAGCCTGGTGCTGATCATCTCGCTGCTGCTGGCGTTCGCGCCGCTGTTCGAGTCCGAGAACGACCAGCTCAGCACCAACTCGACCTGCGACGACTTCCTCTCGGCAGGTGTGGACGCCCAGATCGACCTGCTGAAACGGCTCTTCTGGCAGGCAGGGCAGCCGGAGGAGACGGACGACCCGGCCACGCTCGCCACCTCCCGCCGTGCCTGCGGGGACAACGGCACGGCCACGGTGGACTCGCTCATCGGCGGGAAATGACGCCCCGCTCGATCGCGCCGGTGGCGAACTCGATGAGGTGCGCGGGCTTGACCCTGTTGGTCCGCGCGCCCTGGAGCAACAGGTCGTCGGCGAGCCCGATCAGCGAGTCCCACACCCAGTGCGGCAGCGCCGGGTCGTCGAGGAGGGTCTGACCGGACGCTTCGGCGGTCTCGTTCAACGCTTTGGCGAGCGCCTTGATGGTCTTGCGGTAGTCCTGCGCGGATCCGGCGACCTCCTTGCCCCTGCGGCCGCCGGAGAGCACCTTCGCCTCCCACTGTGCCGCTGACCGGCCGAACCGGCGCCAGAGCTCGGTGACCAGGGGCTCGATCTCCTTGAGCACACTCGCGATGCCGAGGCCGCGATCCACGGTGTCCAGCGTGTGCTGCAGCTCGTCGAGGCGGCGTTCCATCAGGGCCGCGAAGACGTCCTCCTTGCCGGAGAAGTACTGGTACACGGTGCCGGAGCTGACGCCGGCGCCGACCGCGATGGCGCGCATGGTCAGGCCCGCGTAGCCCTGCTCCTCGAGGATCTGTTCGGCCGACTGCAGGATGTCCCGCCTGCGGCCTTCCGCGTCACCCCACGCCGTCTGCTCTGTGCTCACGGTTCCAGATCCTACGTTGAACAACGTTCAAAACACTATTGAACGTTGTTCAGTTCTGTTGCTACCTTCGGTGCGTGGACCACCTGGACACGTTGGAAGCCGACAGCATCGACATCTTCCGCGAGGCCGTGGCGGAGAGTGAACGACCGGTCCTGCTGTACTCGATCGGCAAGGACAGCTCGGTCCTGCTCCACCTGGCGCGCAAGGCCTTCTACCCCTCCAAGCCGCCGTTCCCGTTGCTGCACGTGGACACCACGTGGAAGTTCCGGGAGATGATCGCTTTCCGGGACGCGACGGCTGCTTCTCTCGGGCTGGAGCTGATCGTCCACCGCAACCCGGAGTGCGTGGCGCTCGGCATCAACCCGTTCGACCACGGTTCGGCGCGGCACACCGACCTCTGGAAGACCCAGGGGTTGCGGCAGGCGTTGGACGAGGGCCGGTTCGACCTCGCGTTCGGCGGGGCACGGCGGGACGAGGAAGCCTCTCGTGCCAAGGAAAGGGTGTTCTCGTTCCGCACCGCGCAGCACCGGTGGGATCCGAAGAACCAGCGGCCGGAGCTGTGGCGGCTCTACAACACACGGGTCGCGCCCGGCGAGAGCATCCGGGTGTTCCCGCTGTCGAACTGGACCGAGCTCGACGTGTGGCGGTACGTCGAACGCGAACAGATTCCCGTTGTGCCGCTGTACTTCGCGGCGCAACGGCCGGTGGTGGACCGCGACGGCCTGCTGATCATGGTGGACGACGACCGCATGCCGTTGTCGTCGCCACCACGTTCCGAACTCGTCCGGTTCCGGACGCTGGGGTGCTATCCGCTGACCGGGGCGGTGCGCAGCGAGGCGCGAACGGTCTCGGAGATCGTCGAGGAGATGCGGGCCGCGACCACGTCCGAGCGGCAGGGGCGGCTGATCGACCACGACCAGAGCGGCTCGATGGAGCGCAAGAAGCAGGAGGGGTACTTCTGATGGAGCTCCAGGAATCCTTACTGCGGTTCATCACCTGCGGCAGCGTGGACGACGGCAAGAGCACGCTGATCGGACGCCTGCTGTACGAGTCGAAGTTGTTGTACGCGGACCATCTGGCTGCGCTGGAGGCCGATTCCAGGCGGGTCGGCACTCGGGGTGGTGACCTCGACTTCGCCCTGCTGGTGGACGGATTGGCCGCCGAGCGCGAGCAGGGCATCACCATCGATGTGGCTTATCGGTACTTCGCCACGGAGGCGCGGCGGTTCATCGTCGCGGACACTCCGGGGCACGAGCAGTACACGCGCAACATGGTGACCGGGGCGTCCACGGCTGACGCGGCGGTGCTTCTGCTCGATGCGCGCAAGGGTGTGCTCAGCCAGACGCGACGGCATGCGCGGATCGTGTCGTTGCTGGGGATTCGGCACGTCGCTGTCGCGGTGAACAAGCTCGATCTCCTGGGGTACTCGCGAGAGGCGTTCGAGAAGATCCAAGCCGAGTTCCCCGACGGCACGTGCATACCGATGTCGGCGACCGAAGGCGTCAACGTGGTCGGCCGAAGCGAACTCACGCCTTGGTACGACGGACCGACCCTGCTGCAGTGGCTGGAGTCCGTGGTCGTCTCTTCCGAGGTCGACGGCCCGTCGCGGTTCCTCGTGCAGTGGGTGAACCGGCCGGACGCGTCGTTCCGCGGCTTCTCCGGACGGGTGCTGCGCGGTGTTCTGCGCCAGGGCGACGAGGTGTGCGTCGGCGGTCGATCCTCCACTGTGGAGCGGATCGTCACCATGGACGGCGATTTGACTGAAGCACCAAAGGGATCGTCCGTCACCGTGGTGCTCGCCGACGACGTGGACGCGAGTCGTGGCGACGTGCTGGCGGCGGCAACGGAACCGCCAGGTGTGGCCGATGCGTTCCAGGCCGATCTCGTCTGGCTGAACGAGAACGGCTTGCTGCCCGGCCGCCAGTACCTGGCCAAGATCGGTGCGCGAACCGTCGGGTTCACGGCGACCAAGCCGTTGCAGCTCAACGAGATCGGCACCGACAGCGTGCACTTCGAGGCACCCGTGCCGTTCGAGAGCTACCGCGTGAACCGCGACCTGGGCTCGTTCGTGGTGCTCGACCGGCTGACCAACGCCACGGTCGGCGCCGGGATGATCGACCACGCGCTGCGGCCGGCGAACCTCCGCTGGCAAGCGCTGACCGTCGACAAGCAGGCGCGGATCGAGCGCAACGGGCACCGGCCGTGCGTGGTGTGGCTGACCGGGCTGTCCGGCGCGGGCAAGTCCACGATCGCCGACCTGGTCGAGAAGTCGCTGCACGCGGCCGGCCGGCACACGTTCCTGCTGGACGGCGACAACGTGCGGCACGGGCTGAACAAGGACCTCGGGTTCTCCGACGCCGACCGCGTCGAGAACATCCGCCGCATCGCCGAGGTGGCCTCCCTGATGGTCGACGCGGGGCTGATCGTGCTGGTCTCGTTCATCTCGCCGTTCCGCGCCGAACGGGCGCTGGCCCGCGAGCTGGTGGCCGAGAACGAGTTCTGCGAGGTCTTCGTCGACACCCCTCTGGACGTGGCCGAACAGCGCGACCCCAAAGGTCTGTACGCGCGGGCCAGGCGGGGTGAGCTGCCGAACTTCACCGGCATCTCGTCCCCCTACGAACCACCGGAGAACCCCGAGATCAGGCTCGACACCACCGCGTTGAGCCCGGCGGAGGCAGCCGAGGCCGTGGTGGCCCGGCTGCGTGCGCTCGGCGTCTGTTGAACGTTGTCCAGAATCGGGTATGTTCCGCTAGAACACGTTCTAAATTCGGGGAGGGTCCCGTGCCGGATCAGGCGTGGTCGCAGTTCTGCCAGGCGTTGGAGAAGGCCGGCGAGGTGATCGCCTCCGGCCCCTCCGGCCCGCTGGACCAGGCGGAGGGCTACCGCTATCTCGCCCGGCTGACGCGCGAGATGCTGTACTCCTGCCTGGACAACGCGGATCCCGACTTCCCGCGCTTCCACGAGCTCGACCTGGTGAAGATCGGCGCGGACAACCCGGACAACGTCTACCTGTCGGCGAACATCCGCGGCGACCGCACCTACCGGATCACCGGTACGCGCGGCACGATCTCGTACTTCAGCATCGGCTCGAAGGCCAACCGGTACGCCAAGGACGGCACGATGGCGTCGACCGGCGAGCTGTCCGACGCCGACCTGACCATCGCTCCCGACGGCTCGGTGGAGATCATCGCGAGTGCGTCCGAGCAGGGCGCGAACTGGTTGCCGTTGGCTCCTGACTCGACCGGTCTCGTGGTGCGCCAGACCTATCTCGACCGGTCTGCCGAAGTGCCCGGCACGTGGCACATCGAGCAGATCGGCGGGCCTTCCGAACCCGGTGCGCTGACACCGGAGTTCCTGGCGAAGGCGTTGCAGCGGGCGGCTTTGTCCGTGCACGGCACCGCGGCGACGTTCGCGCACTGGACGCGGACGTTCGCGGCCCGTCCCAACGAGCTCCCGGACTTCGGTCAGGAGATGTTCCAGCGGGCGGGCGGCGATCCGGAGATCTTCTACCTGCACGGCTACTGGTCGTTGCGGCCCGGTGAGGCGTGGGTGATCGAGACCGACGTGCCGGACTGCCCGTACTGGAACTTCCAGCTCGACAACTGGTGGATGGAGTCGCTGGACCACCGCCGCCGCATCACGGTCAACAAGCACACGGCCTCGTTGGACGCGGACGGCCGGCTGACGATCGTGGTGGCGGCCGAGGATCCCGGTGTGGGCAACTGGATCGACACGTGCGGCCATCTGTCCGGCACCGCGTTGCTGCGCTGGCTCGGCGCCTCCACCCACCCGATCCCGAAGTGCCGCGTGGTTCCCCTGGAGGAGATGCGATGACGGTGACGACCGAGCTGAACGTCGTGGAGCTGCTGGAGAAGGCTTCGGCGAAGACGGGGCTCACCGACTTCGGCGACGACTGGTTCCGCGAGCCGCTCGACGTGCTCGTGCGCAGCCTCAACACCGAAGCCGCGCTGTCTCCCCTGGGCTTCGAGCTGACCAAGCACCGGCTGACGGCGCTGTTGGCGGACCGGCTGCGTCTCCGCGCGCTGCAGCGTTCGAACCCGGAGGTGCTGGACGTCGAAGTGCGGGTGGCAGCCGAGATCTGCGGCCTGCCCCGCACCGGATCGACGTTGCTGCACCGCTTGCTGTCCGCGTCACCTCAGGTCACCTCCACGCTGTCGTGGGAGGTCGCGTATCCGATCCCGTTCCCCGGCGAGGGGCCGGACGCACCGGACCGCAAACGCCGTGCACAGGAACGCATGCAGATGTTCGCGCAGCTCTCCCCCGACTTCGGCGACCTGCACACGGTCGTGTGGGACGGCCCGGAAGAGGACGTTCTGCTGCTGGACCGCACGTTCGTGTCGATGAGCTACGACTCGTTCTACTGGGTGCCCACCTACGGCGACTGGCTGCGCTCGGCCGACCAGTCCCCTGCCTACCGCGAACTGCGGGAGTGGCTCCAGGTTCTGCAGTGGCAGCAGCCCTCTCGCGACCTGCCCTGGGTGTTGAAGTCACCGCACCACCTGACCGCCGTCGACACGGTGCTGTCCGAGTTCCCCGGCTGCAAGATCGTCATGACGCACCGCTCGCCGGTCAACGCCGTCCCGTCCTACGCCTCGATGGTGCGCGCGATGTCCTCGCAGTACAGCGAGAACGTCGATCCGGTCCAAATCGGACGGTACTGGTCCCGCCGGTTCGCCATGACGCTGAACGACTTCGCGACGGCACGGGCCGCACGCCCAGACCGGTTCGTCGATGTCCGGTTCGCCGACACCGTCAGCAAGCCTCTGGAAGTGGCCCGTGAAGTGCTCGACGCGCTGGGTCTGCCCGCCGGACCCGCGGACGACGCGGCGTTCGACGCCTATCTGACCCAGAACCGCACCGAACGGCACGGCTCGCACTCCTACACACCAACGGACTTCGGTCTCTCCGAAGACCAGCTGCGCCGTGACTTCGCCTTCTACTCGGAGGTCTACCTGTGATTCTGCAAGACGAGGTCGTGATCATCACCGGCGTCGGCCCCGGCATGGGCTCGAAGCTGGCCCTGCGTGCGGCCGCGGAGGGCGCCAAGGTCGTGATGGCCGCGCGCTCCGCCGACGTGATGAAGCAGGTGGAGAAGGACGTCCTGGCGGCTGGCGGCGAAGCAGTGGGCGTGCAGTGCGACGTTCGGCGCGCGGAGGACGTCGACGCCCTGGTGTCCACGGCGGTCGACCGGTTCGGCACGGTGACCGGCCTGGTCAACTCCGCGTTCGGGCACCCAGGCTTCTTCGACCTGCTGGACACCCCGGAGAAGGCGATCCGGCGGTCGATGGACATCATCCTGTACGGCGCTTTGAACGTGACGCGCTCGGTCGTGCCGCACATGAAGGCCGCCGGGCGCGGGTCGATCGTCAACATCGGCACCATGACCACTCGCAAGCCGATGCGCGGCGAGGCGGGTTACGCGGTGGCGAAGGCGGCGATGGCCACCGCGACCCAGTTCCTGGCGCTGGAGCTGGGATCGTCCGGTATTCGCGTGAACCAGGCCGTGATGGGCTGGCTCGACGGGCCGGGCGTGCGCTTCTACCTCAAGATGACCGCCGATGCGCGCGGTGTCAGCGAGCAGGAGGTGTACGACGAGATCGCGTCCCGCAACCCGCTCGGCCGCATCCCGACCGACGAAGCGTGCGCCGGCGCGGTCCTGTTCCTGTTGTCCCGCCTGTCGTCCGAGGTGACGGGCGCGACTTTGGACGTCAACGGTGGGGAGTACATGCCGGCATGACCAATCTCATCGAGTCCGTGACGGTGGAGATCGACGCACCTGCCGCGTTCGTGTGGTCGGTGCTGCTCGACTACCCCAACTATCCACAGTGGAATCCTTACACGCTGGCCGTGTCCACGACGTTGGCCGTGGACTCGCCGATCGACCTCACGCTGCCCAAGCCGGACGGCAGCGAAGGAACCTGGGTGAGTCGCGAGTACATCCGCATCGTCGAGCCACCGCGGTTGCTGCGCTACGACACCGGCGACACGTTCCCCGGCCTGCTCGGCACGCGCGACCAGCTGATCACGCCACTGGGTCCGGAACGCTGCAGCTACCGGACGTTCGAGACCTTCACCGGCAAGTACGCGGACAAGGTCTTCGAGGCGCAGGGCGACTACGTCAAGAAGGGCTTCGACTCGGTCGCCCACGCGCTGCTCGAACGCGTCACGCAGATGACGCGGAGGTGAAGTCCACACGAACTTGATCACTCGGTCTTTGCGCCCACAACCGGGCCGTTCGTAGCGTGAGAGGGCGGGCCACTCGGCCCGCCTGATCACACTGGGGTGCGATTTGCGTTTTCGCAGAACGGTTTTCGCCGCTCTCACGACGTTCGGACTGGTCATGGCGGTGGCTCCGCAGGCCGGCGCGGCGACCTACTACAACCTCGTGAACTTCAAGAGCGGCAAGTGCATGTCCGTCGAGGGCGGCGGCAGCACCTCCAACGGCGCCAACGTCATCCAGTGGAGCTGCAACGACGGCGGTGAGCAGCTCTGGTACTGGTCCGGCAGCCAGCTCAGGAACCGCAAGAGCGGCAAGTGCCTCTCGGTCGCGGGCGGCGGCAGCACGGCCAACGGCGCCGAGCTGATCCAGTGGAGCTGCACCGGCGAGTCCGAGCAGTCCTGGGACCACCTCTCCAACGGCTACCTGGTCAACGCCAAGAGCGGCAAGGTCGCGTCGGTCTCCGGCGGCGGCAGCACCGCGAACGGCGCCAAGGTCGTGCAGTGGTCGGCCAACGGCGGCGGCGAGCAGGGCTGGTACTTCGACGCGCGCATCATCGACGCCTGATCTTCAGAAACTGGGGTAACACAATGATTTCCGCTGCCAAGAGACTCGCCGTCGCCGCCGTGATGGCCGCCGGCGCCACCCTGCTCACCGTCTCCCCCGCCTCCGCCGCCCAGCAGTGCGGCGACCTGCGCGGCCCCGAAGGCGGCACGCTGCCGCTGTGCAAGTCGTGGATCTGGGACGGCAACGACTACGACGGCAAGTGGTGGACCAACGGCCCGTCGTCGCTGCCGTCCCACACGTACCTGCAGCGCTCCGAGGACGGCTCGGTGCGCAACTCGAGCTACTCGGGCAGCTACTCGAACGTCAAGAAGATCGCGTTCCGCCTGTGCGACAGCCTGAGCGGACGCTGCTCCGGCTGGTGGTGAGCTAGTGGTGCGGACGCTCTCTCAACCCCCAGACGAGAGAGCGTCCGCCGACCGCCCACCACCCGAACAGCACCACGCCCACGACTCCACTGTGGATGATCGCTTCGAGCGAGGCCTCCTTCAGGATGCCCAGGAACATCCAGCCGAAGGACAGCAACAGCGCACACGGCACCAAGCCGAGCTTCCCGGCGCGCCAGCCCGCGATCGCCAGCACGATCACGCCCAGGATCGCACCCGCCGACGCCGTCACCGTGACGCGCCAGAACCCGTACGAAAGGTCCACATAGGACCCAAGAACGAACTGCGTGGCCGCCTCCACGCCCATGCTGTCGACCATCTCGAACGCCGTCAGGTCGATTCCGGTGCCGTGCAGCCGCGAGAACAGCGACGCCACGAACAGAGCCCCGCCGACGACCGCGAGCCGTCCGCCGATCTCCTTCGCGAACACGAACACCGTGGCGCACAACAGGATCGACGCCAGCGTGTACAACGAGTACCCGGCTGTGACCAGCTCCGGACTGCGCGCGTACGCGGCCAGCTGCTCGTGCGCCTTGAACGGCTCGGCGTCGAACGCCGCCCGTTCCGCCTCCGTGAACCCGGCCGTTTCCACCGCTAGATGCCGCACGACCAACGCGGCGAGCCACACCACCGGACCTGCCACCAACGCGAGAACCCTCATGCCGATCGATGTTGGCTCGTCGCGCGTCCGGTGAGATCGGACCACGGTCCGATCTTGTGCCGCACGGTAACGCCTCACCGGTTTGGGCAGATATGAAATGGCGTCGGCGGCAACAGGTGGACGTCTGAAGCGGGTGGGCTGATGGTGATCGAAGCCGGGTTGGTGGCCGGGTACGTGATCGCGTGGGCTGTGCGCAAGGCGCGCAGAGTCGCGGGACGGCTGGACGCCGAGGTGGACACCGCGCTCGACACCGGGATGGACAGGCTGCACGAGGTCGTCGCCGCCAAGCTCGGCGGCCATCCGGCGCTGGACGACCTGGAGGAGGAAGCGGCCTCCGAGAACGAGGAAGTCAGCGAGCTGACCCGCCAGCAACTGGAGCTGGCGATCACGGCCGGAGCGCGCAAGGACGACGACTTCGGCACCGCGGTGACGGAGCTGGTCGCCCGGTTGCGGGAGGCCGAGGCCGCCTCGGGTGGATCGGTGGTGGCCGGTGCCGGATCCACCGTGTTCACCGGAGACGCGCACGCCGAAGCGAGCCAGGGCGGGGTCGCGTTCGGCCAGGTCGGCGGAAACGTGCACCTCGGGCACGGCTCCGACCCTTCCGCGCCGGGCCGGTAGCGCCACCGACCGCACCCGGCTTTTCTCGTGGCACCACCGGTTCCGCGGCACCGTCGCGGGCAGTCGGGCGTGGTGAGCTCGGCGGAATAGGCGTCGGCTACGCGGGAAACGTCACCGTCTACCAAGGAACTCCGCCCGCCCGGCCGGTGCGGTCGACCTACCTGCGCCAGGTGGCGCGCATCGCCCCTCCGCGGCTGCTCGACCGGGAGGCCGACCTGGCTGAGCTGGCGGCGTTCTGCCTGCAGGCGCATCGCGGCTCGTACGCGTGGTGGCGGGCAGGGCCGTGGGCGGGCAAGTCCGCGCTGATGTCCACGTTCGTGCTGAACCCGCCTCCCCAGCTGGCCGGGCACGTGTGGCTGGTGTCGTTCTTCATCACCGCACGTCTCGCCGCGCAGGACACGAGGACCGCGTTCACCGCGATGGTCACCGAGCAGCTGTGCGAGCTGCTGGGCCAGGAACTTCCCACCGGGGCTGGGGAAGAGGCCCAGGAGTCGATCTTCCTGGATCTCCTCTCGCAAGCCGCGGCGGCGTGCCAGGCAGCCGGCGGACGGCTGGTGCTCGTCGTCGACGGACTCGACGAGGACCGCAGCGTGACCGTGGGGCCTGACGCGCACAGCATCGCCGGACTGCTGCCCGGCAACCCGCCGTCGGGGATGCGGGTCATCGTCGCCGGGCGGCCGAACCCGCCGATTCCCGACGACGTGCCGAGCTGGCACCCGCTGTGCGACCCCGGCGTCATCCGGCTGCTCGCCGACTCCCCGCACGCACGCGACCTGCAACGCATGGGCCAGTCCGAGCTCAAGCGGCTGCTCAAGGGAAGTCCTGCCGAGCGCAGCCTGCTCGGGTTGCTCACCGCGGCCCGTGGCGGCCTGTCCGGTCACGACCTGAACGAGCTGACCGGGGCGAGCCTGGTCGAGATCGAGGACGTGCTGCACACCGTCGTCGGACGCACTTTCACGCGGCGGGCCGGGCAGTGGACCCACGACGCCGACCTGGAGGTCTACCTGCTCGGCCACGAGGAACTGCACAAGGCCTCCTGCCACTACCTCGGCACGGCCGCGCTGGCCGCCTACCGCGCGACCTTGCACGACTGGGCCGACACCTACCGGGTCGCGGGCGATGGCCGGAAAGCCTGGCCCCCGGACACACCTGAGTACCTGCTGACCGGCTACCCGCGAATGCTGATCACCGAAGGAGACGGCGATCGTCTCCTCGCGCTGACCAGCGACATGGACCGCCACGACCGGATGCTCGACCTCAGCGGCGGAGATGCCGCAGCCCTGATCGAGATCAAGACCTGCCAGGACCTCTTCCTCGCCTCCCCGGATCTGTCCGCGCTGACCCGTTTGTGCGTGCACCGCAACAAGCTGGAATCGCGCAACGCCAACATCCCCACCGAGTTGCCGGGCCTCTGGGTCGCGCTCGGGCAGCCCGTCCGCGCCGACGCCCTCGCGCGCGGCATCCCCGATCCGGACCGGCAGGAACAGGCACTCCTGTGCATCGCGCAGGTGTTGACGAGGACGGGCGACCTCGACCGAGCCGAGCAGATCGCCCGTGAGCTCACCCGGCCGCACCGCCGCGTGATGGCGCTGGCCGGGCTCGCCACGGCGTTGCACGCGGCCGGTGATCACGAAGGTGCCGTGCAGCTGACCGCCGAAGCGTCGCGGACCAGCCTGGACAACACCTCTCCGGGAAACAGTCAGGACGCCCTGATCTGTCTGGGGCGCGCGCTGATCGCGCTCGGCGAGTTCGACAACGCCCAAATCGTCGTCCACCGCCTCGACTCCAGCCTCGGCAGCGACTCTTCCCAGTGGGAGAAGCTGCTCGTGCTCCTGCGAGCGCTGGTCGCGGCAGGCGAGCGCGAGCGCGCCGAACGGATCGCCAACAGTCTTGGACTGCTGCGAGACCGGGTCGAAGCCGGCGAGTACGAGGAGGCCGTACAACTCACCGATGACGCGGGCTATCCGCACTACGGCGGGGACAGGATGCTGGACGCCGCCAGGGAGGCGGCTCTGGCGGGCGAGCACGACCGCGCCCGGAGCATCGTGCGCAAAGCCAGGCGCCAGCTCGAGATGCTCACCGACGAGTACGGGGACTACAGCTCGAGCGACTTCATGATCTCGGAACAGCAGAAGCTGGCCGATCTGGAAGCCGCGCTGGAGCGACCCGGCGACTCCGAGCAGCTCGCTAGGAGCCTCTTCGACCCGGCGCGGCGCGCGATCGCGTTGGTCAGGTTGGCCGGGAGCACAGGCGACCCGGACAGGGCGGAGCGATTGGCGAACGAGGCCGAGCAGATCGCCCGTTCCGCCAGGTACGAACAGCCTCTCGTCGGCCTGGTGCCGGAGCTGGCCTCGATCGGTCAGGCCGAGCGCGCCGAGCGCATCGCCCGCGGCTTCGCCGACGCGGACCAGCGGGTTCGGGCGTTGATGGAGC
Source organism: Lentzea sp. NPDC051838 (assembly GCF_040681245.1). Lineage (NCBI taxonomy): Bacteria > Bacillati > Actinomycetota > Actinomycetes > Pseudonocardiales > Pseudonocardiaceae > Lentzea > Lentzea sp. NPDC051838. The sequence goes on along the minus strand of NZ_JBFAYI010000003.1, from coordinate 145,472 downwards.
TCGCGGAGGCGTCGGCGGCGATCGACGTGGCCTGGGCGAAACGACTGGCCGCCGAGACCGAGCAGGCGGCCAGGGAGATCACCCGCGACTACCTGCAGGTGCAGTCGCTGACGAGCCTCGCGCAGGCGCTGGCCGCGATCGGCGAGCACGACCGGGCGGAGCGGATCGCCCTCGACATCGCCGCCACCGACAACCGGGTGCAGGCACTGACCAGCGTCGCGCGGGCGCTCGCCTCCGCCGGCGAGCCGGCCCAGGCCGAGCGGGTCACCAGCCACATCGCGCGCCCGTACCAGCGGGACTGGGCGTGGGCCGAGGTCACCAGCACGTTGGCTCACAGTGGCCGGCACGAGGTCGCTGAGCGGATCGCCCGTGAGATCACCTTTCCGGAGCACCAGGTGCGGGCACTCACCCGCGTCGCGCTGGCGGTGGTCGCGACCGGAGACCGGGTCACGGCACGACGACTGGCCATCGACGCCGAGTCGGCCATGGTGGCGGTGACGGACCCGCAGCAGCTGCTTCGCGCGCAAGCCGAGGTGGCCGGCGCGCTGGCGGGAGCCGGCGAGACCGATCGTGCCGAGGAAGTCCTGCAAGCCATCCACAACCGCGACTCCCAGACATGGGCGCGGATGGAGCTCGCCCTGTCGTTGACGGCCTGCGGTGAGCACGCCGGCGCGGAGAGGGTGGCTCGGACCATCCCCATGCCGTACCAGCGGGCGCTGACGCTGGTCGGCCTCGCCAGGACGTTGATGGCCGCGGGCGCTCACGACGAGGCCGAGCGGATCGCGCGGGACATCGGGCTTCCGCACCAGCGGGCGCAGATCATGGCGGAGTTGTCCTGCGCGGTGGCCGCGGCAGGACGGCATGCCGACGCGCGGCGGCTGGTGGCCGAGTCCGAGCCGTCACTCCGTGCGAGCACCGATGCGGAACCGCTGGCGCGAGCCCTGACGACGCTGGCCAAGGCGATGTTCGCGACAGGCGAGCAGGCGGAGGCGGCGCGCCTCGTGGCCGACGCCGAACTGGCCATCGGCGGCATCTTCGACGACCGTCGGCACGCGGCACCGCTGACGGAGCTGGCAGTGGTGCTGGCCGCCGCCGGAGCACGCGCCCAGGCCGAGAAGATGGCCCGTGGCCTCGCGAACGGCGACGAACGGGCGCAGGCGCTGACCAAGCTCGCCGAGGCCGTGGGGCAGCCCGACGCCGATCGCTTGCTGGCAGAGGTGCTCGCGACGTCGTCGTGGGTGCCGGTGTTGCCGGGCCTGGTGAAGATCCACCCTGAGCTGGTCGTCCAGCTGGCAGACCAGGTCTACGCCGCGAACCACCCGCAGGTCTGAGGTTGCACAAATAGATGATGGCTGTAATCTAAAACCGTGGAACTCACCAACGCCGTCGCCGTGATCACCGGCGCCAACCGCGGTTTCGGCCGCGTCCTCGCTGCCCAGCTGCTCGAACGGGGCGCGAAGGTCTACGCGGCCGCACGCCGGCCCGAGACCGTCGACCTGCCGGGGGTGGCGCCGCTGTACCTGGACGTCACGAAGCCCGAGTCGATCATCGAAGCCGCTCGAACGGCCTCGGACGCCACGTTGCTGGTCAACAACGCCGGCGTCTCGACGCACACGCACCTCACCACCGGCGACCTCGACACGATCAAGCTCGAGATGGACACGCACTACTTCGGGCCGCTCGGCACGATTCGCGAGTTCGCGCCTGTCATCGCGGGCAACGGCGGTGGCGGAATCCTGAACGTGCTGTCGGTGCTGTCGTGGGTGCACCCGCTCAACTACGGGGCCTACTCGGCGGCCAAGGCGGCGGAGTGGGCGCTGACCAACGCCGTCCGCGCCGAGCTGGAAGGCAAGAACATCCTGGTCAGCGGGTTGCACGTCGGGTACATGGACACCGAGATGGCCGACTACGTGGCGGCGGAGAACAAGACCGATCCGGCCCAGGTCGCGAAGATCGCGCTGGACGGGCTGACCGCCGGGCTGACGGAGATCATCGGCGACGACTTCACCCGCTCGGTGAAGGCCGGACTGTCCGGTTAGGACTTGCGCCGGGTCGTGAGCTCGTTCCGCACGGTGTCCAGGATTTCCTTGGACAGCGGGGCTTTTCCGGTGGCGCGGGCCATCGTGAGAGCACCGACCAATGTGGACAGGTCGACCACGGCCCGGCGGCGCGCTTCCAGCTGGTCCACCGGCAGGTCCTGGAGGCCGACCAGGAACTCGATCATCCTCGCCAGCCCGGCCGAGTACGCGATCCGCAACGGCGCGTCGGGCTCGGCCCTTGCCGACTCCGCGGCGAGGGCGGTGTTCGCGCAGCCTTCACCGAGCGCGTCGCGGTGCTCGACGGACAGGTACTCGGTCACGAACGCGTCCCAGGCGTCCTCGCGCTCGACGAGGTCCGTGATCTGGGCCAGCACCGACTGGAACGCGGCCGCGGTCGCGATGCCGAGCAGCTCGTCCTTGGAGGCGAAGTGCTTGTAGAACCCGCCGTGGCTCAGCCCGGCGGCGCCCATGACGTCCTGCACGCTGATCCCGGCACTTCCGCGCTCCCGCAACAGCTGCGCGGTGGCCGTCACGATCTGCTCGCGGTGCAGTGCCGCATCGGCACGCGAAGACCTTCCCACGCCCGCAGGATACCCCAGAAAGATGATGCCCGACTTCTAACCGTTGCGTAGTTGTACTGATGCAGTCGATCGCGCCGCGCGAGCACTCTCGACGACATGACCGAAATCGATCGCGCCCGTGGTGCCGCGATGGCCGGTTTCCTCGTCCCGGCCGCTCTGCTCGTGCTGACGGTGGTCGCCCTCCTGAGCAACTTCGGGTGGCAGGACGGCTCGTACGTCGTCGTGTTCTTCTACATCGCGCTCGGCTCGGCGCTCACGGGCGCCGTCGTCAGGGTGGCGGCACCGGCGCCGTGGCGTTCAGCCTGGTCCGGCCTGGTGACGGCAGGCGTGGCGGGACTGGGCGTCTTCCTCGCGCTCATGGTGGCGATCTACTGGTCGCTCTCGAACTCGCTCTAGCCAGGCGGCTTCGCCCAGTTCGGTGCCGTGCTGCTCAACGGGCTGCGGCGCCCGTTCGACGGCCACCGGGAACACCCACCGGCGGAACGCCCAGAACCGGAAGACCATCGCGACCAGCGTGCCGACGACCATGCCGCCGACGTGCACGTAGTCCGAGGTGCGCGGGCGCCTCGAAGATCTGCGACCGCTTGACTACCGCAACCGCGACAACGCTCGCAGTGCGTCGGCGATCTCCTCGCGGTGCTGCACCAGGGTGTCGCGCGTGACGCCCTTGCTCGTGGTCCTGGCGATGTCGTCGGTCGCGACCTTGAGCACCGCGCTCATCGCGGCGGCCTGCACCCGGATCTCGATGGCGTCCTCCGGCAGGCCGGTGCGTTCGGCGAGCGCCTCGGCCAGCGCGTGCTCGGCCCGTTCGCGCAGCATGAGATACGCGGCTCTGAGCGCGCGCTCGCTCTGCGTCAGCCGCACGACTTCCAGCACCGCTTCGATGTCCTCGTCGGACGCCCCGTCGATCAACGGGGTGTACGCCCGACGCAGGTGGTCGATCAACTCCAGATCGCCCGGCCATCCGCGCACCACCTGGCAGAACGCGTCGACCATCTTGGTGAGCAGCGGTTCGACGCAGCTCTCCTTGTGCGGGAAGTAGCGCCAGAACGACCGCTCCGAGACGCCCGCGGCCTGGGCGATCTGCTCACCGGACGTCGCCGCCACGCCCTGCTCGGCGAAGAGCCTGACCGCGTGGCGCGAGATGTCCAGCCGCTGCTGCTGACGTTGCTCGTCGCTCACCGGCGGTCTCCCCCGGCGAGGCTTTTCTGCCACAACGTCCGTCATCAGCCGATTCAACCACGTCACCCAGCCGGTTCATTTAGTGGCAGAGAGTGCCATTAATCGCTACGGTCGAGGTATGAGCACTGCCACCGAACGACTGCGACTCCCACTGCCCAGGCCGAACGTCCTCGACCTCGCCCCGCTCTACGAGGTGCTGCGCCGCGAGGCCCCGATCGCGCCGGTCACCACGCCGGCCGGTGACCCCGCCTGGCTCGTGACCCGGTACGAGGAGGTCCGCCTCCTGCTGGGCGACAAGCGCTTCGGACGCTCCCACCCGAACCCCGAGCAGGCCTCGCGCATCTCGACCGCCGCCGTGCAGGACGGCCCGACCGGCACCTACGAGACCGAGGAGGCCGACCACGCCCGCATGCGGCGCCTGCTCACGCCGGCGTTCTCCGCCAAGCGCATGCGGATGCTGTCCGACCACATGGGACGGTTGGTCGAGGGCTACCTGGACTCGCTGGAGTCGTCCGCCGACGACGTCGTCGACCTGCACGCCGGGCTCGCCTACCCGTTGCCGGTCGCGATGATCTGCCTGCTGCTCGGCGTGCCGGAGTCGGACCACGAGCTGTTCGCGCGGCTGTCCGAGCGGATGGCGAACCTGACCATCGGCGAGGAAGCCCACCAGGCGCGCGAGGAGTTCTTCCGCTACATGGTCGGGCTGGTCGAGACCAAGCGGTCGGATCTCGGCGAGGACGTGATCTCCGACCTCGTGCGCGCCCAGAGCGAGGACCCGTCGTTCGACTACGAGCAGATGGTCCGGCTGTGCGTCGGCCTGCTGTTCGCGGGCCACGAGACGACCGTCAACCGCATCGGTCTCGGCACGTTGTTCCTGCTCACCGAACGCTCGCGATGGGAGAACCTGGTCGCCGACCCGGACGGCCGAGTCGACGCCGTGGTCGAGGAGATCATGCGACTCGGCGCGCCCGGCGACCTCGGGTTGCTGCGCTACGCGCACGAGGACGTGGAGATCTCCGGCGTGACGATCCAGCGCGGCGACGCGGTGGTGATCTCGGTCAACTCGGCCAACCGCGACGCCTCGGTGTACTCGGACGCCGAGTCGTTCAACCCGGACCGTCCGGAAAGGACACACCTCGGGTTCGGGCACGGCGCGCACTTCTGCATCGGCGCCTCGCTCGCCCGCACCGAACTGCGGGTGGTGTTCGCGGCGCTGGCTCGTCGCGTGCCCGGTTTGCGGCTGGCCAAGGAGCTCGACCAGCTCGAGGTGCGAGCCACCTTGACCGGTGGGGTCGCGGAGCTGCCCGTGACGTGGAGGCAGTCGTGAAGGTCGTGGTGGATCAGGGAAAGTGCGTCGGGGCGGGCCAGTGCGTGCTGGCCGCGGACGACGTCTTCGACCAGCGGGACGACGACGGGCTGGTGGACCTGCTGGACGCGAACCCGCCTGCTGATCGGTCGGCTGACGTCAGGCACGCGGCGGCGGTGTGCCCGGCGTCGGCGATCCTCGTCGAGGACTGAGCTCTACGTGCGGCGAGGACTGAAGCGATGCGTGACGTCCTCGCCGTGCGGTAGGAACCGTGGCGACCGTCGCCAGCGCTCCCACCGTGAGGTTCGTCGCGGCACACACACCCTTCTCAGAGGAAGTACGAGTCGTGCTCGTCGAGGAACGCGGGACGCTCCTCCGCCGTGACGTGAGCGACCCGCTCGAAGTACTCCTCGCGCGGCGCACCGGGGGTGAACAACAGCAACATCTCCGCCGGGGCGTCCGAGCCGTTGTGGAACGCGTGCAACCCGCCCTGCGGCACGTAGAGGAAGTCGCCCTGCTCGGCGTCGACCCACTTCTCGCCGTCGTAGAACCGCACCGTGCCGCCGAGGATGTAGAACGACTCGGAGATCGTGCGGTGGAAGTGCGTGCCGGGCCCGCTCGCCCCGGGTTTCATCATGACCCGGTACAACCCGAACTCACCCCTGGTGACCTGGGTGGTCGCCAGGTAGTGGATACCGTCACCGCGCTCGCCCAGCTCAGGCGGGGTGTTCTCGGGACGGATGACCGTGCTGACCTCGCCGCTTTCGCCGAAGTAGACCTTCTCCGGATATGACATGCCGACCGTCCTCTCGTGGCTTCCTCACCTAAGAAGACGAACCAACCGGCGGAAATGTCAGCTCTGCATCAGGGGTTCGACGAGCTTGCTGCCGTCCTTGCGACCGACGAAGCAGTGCACGATCCGGCTCGACCGCCGGTAGCCGTTCTCCTCCCGCACCTTCCACGCCGCCTCGGTCGGGATGATCACCCAGTACCGCAGCGTCTTCTCCTTGTCCTGGCCGATCACCTTCGACGACAGGAACACGCGCGTGCACCCGGTTCCGCCGATCTTCGTCAGCTCCGCGGTGCCGGGGTACGGCACGTCCTTCTCGGTGTCGAAGTTCGCGGGGAACGTGTCGAGCACCTCGGTGTCGTGCTCCTTGTAGCAGCCGACCTCGTCCTCGGACTTGATGTCTCGCACGCCTTTGGCCGGCGTCCAGGTCAGGCAGTCCTTCTGGAACGCCCTCAGCCCGTCGTACGGGAGGTCGCCGCCCGGTCCGAGGGTGAGCACGGGTTCCATCGCGGGGCTGCTCTCGGGACCGGTCAGGCCCAGGTTGTCGAACATCGGCTTGAACACCGTGATGTACAACAGAACCAGCGCGCCCACGAGCAACAACGGGATCAGCGTCGCCGAGAAGATCAGGGCGATCGGGCGGCGTTTGCGGGGAGCCGGCGGGAGGATCACCGGTGGAGCCATGACCATCGAGTTCACGGTCATGGGCCTGGAGATCACCGGAGCGGGCGCGGGCTCGACGGGCTTGATCTGCTGGGTCAGCTCGCTCGCGGTGGAGTGCAACGCCCGTTCGATCAGGCGATGAGCGCCCGCCGTCCCCAGCCGGCGCGCAGGATCCGGCTCCAGCAACCCGGTGATCAGCTCGCCCAGCGGCCCGGTCGCGCGCGGCCGCGGGCGTTCGTTCATCACCGCGAGGATCGTTGCCGAGGTCGTCGCCCGTTCGAACGCGCCTTTTCCTTCGGTGGCGTAGAAAAGCGTGGCGCCCAACGCCCACAGGTCCCACGCGGGCATCGCCTCACCGCCCGCGAGACGTTCCGGCGACATGTACGCGGGCGAGCCGATCAGCGTGCCGGTCGCGGTCAGCCGCGGGTCGTCGATGGACTGCGCGATGCCGAAGTCGGTGAGCTTCGCGGTGCCCTTGCCCGGCACCATCACGTTGCCCGGCTTGACGTCCCGGTGCACGACGCCGGACGAGTGCGCCGCCTCCAACGCGTTCAGCAACTGCATCGCGAGCGTGGCAGCCGCCTTCACGTCGAGCGGGCCGTCGCGCTCCACCAGGTCGTCCAGCGTCGGAGCCTTGATCAGCTCCATCACGATGAACGTCTGGCCGTCCTCGGAGATGAGGTCGTACACGGTGACGACGGCCGGATCCTGCAGCTGGCTCGCGATCCTGGCCTCGCGCAGCACGCGTTCCTGGTAGACCGCCTTCTCGTGGTCGGGCACGTTGCCCGGCAGCAGGAGCTCCTTGACCGCGACCTCCCGGCCGAGCACCGTGTCCTGGCCGAGCCACACGGCCCCCATGCCGCCCCGCCCCAGCTCGCGGACCAGCCGGTAGCGTCTGTTGCCCACCTCGCGCATGGCGGGAAGTTTCTCAAGCCCTCACCCGGACCGGTGAACCGGCCATGACGTACGAACACAGCGTCATCTGACGGGCGCGAGCGATGACCGCCGTTGCTTAGCGTCACGCGGTGTGAGACTGACAAAGCTGTTGGCTACAACCCTGCTCCTGACCGGCCTGGCGCCACTCGCGCCGGCGTCGGCGAGCAGCACCTCGTGCGCGGCGGTCGCGGTCACCGCCCCGGCCGGCGCCCGGATCGAGTCCGTGGACGCCGTGCGCCGCCCCGGCGGGACCGTCACGTTCCCGCAGACCCCTTTCACCCCGCCGTCCGAGATCCACGACGTGCCCGCGTACTGCGAGCTGACCGTGACGCTCACCCACGGCTCCGACCACGCGAAGGTCGTGGTCGCGCTCCCCGAGACCGGCTGGTCCGGTCGCCTGCAGGGCATCGGTGGCAGCGCTTACGCCGCCGGTGACACGGGAGCGCCGTTCGTGCAGGCCGTGAAAGACGGCTACACCGCGGTCACCACCGACGCCGGCGTGCTGAGCGGCCTCGACACCAGCTGGGCGGTGCGCGACGGCCGGCTCGACAAGACGCTGCTGACCAACTTCGCCACGCGCTCGGTGCACGAGTCGTCGGTGATCGCCAAGGACGTCGCGCGCTTGCACTACGGGCGCTCGATCTCCTACTCCTACTGGAACGGCTGCTCGACCGGCGGCCGTCAGGGCTACTCCGAGGCGCAGAACTTCCCGGACGACTACGACGGCGTCCTCGCCAACGCGCCGGCCGTGAACTGGACCCAGTTCGCCGTGGCCACCTTGTGGCCGCAGATCGTGCAGAACCAGGACGGTCACGTCGTCAGCAACTGTGTGCTGAACGAGTTCCGCAAGGCCGCGATCGAGGCTTGCGACGTGAACGACGGTGTGCGGAACCAGATCGTCGACCGCCCGGACCGCTGCAGCTACGACCCGCGCAGGCTCGTCGGGACTGTCGTCGTCTGCGACGGCAAGGAGATCACGGTGTCGTCGGCCGACGCCGACGTCATGCGCAAGATCTGGAACGGCCTGACCGACGAGCGCGGCCGCTCGCTGTGGTCCGGTCTGCCGAAGGGCGCCGACCCGATCTGGCTCGCGGGCACGATTCCCGGTTTCCCCGGCCCCGGTTTCCCGGTCGCGTCCGCCTGGGTGGCGAGCTTCCTGCTGAAGCAGCCCAGTTTCGACACCTCCAAGCTCACCTACCAGCAGTACCGGGACCTGTTCCGGCAGTCGGTGCGCGAGTTCGACTCCGTCATCGGCACGTCGAACCCGGATCTCTCGGCGTTCCGGCGCTCCGGCGGCAAGCTGATCACGTTCGTGGGCACCAACGACCAGCTGATCCCGCCCGGCGGCACCCTGAAGTACCGCGCGGACGTCGAGCGCAGGATGGGCCACGTCAACGACTTCTACCGCCTGTTCCTCGCACCCGGCGTCGACCACTGCGCCGGTGGCAACGGTGCCGCGCCGGTCAACCCGCTCGGCGCGCTGGTCGACTGGGTCGAGCACGGCAAGGCCCCGGCCGTGCTGGCGGGAGCGTCAGCCGACGGCACTCGCGACCTGTGCCCGCTGCCTCAGGTGTCGCGGTACCGCGGTGGCGACCCGAAGGTGGCGTCGAGCTACCGCTGCGCCTAGGAAGTCGGTCGATGGGCGCGCACGAGCGGCGCGCCCATCGCCTGGCCCTCCTCAGCGCTGACGAGCGAGTCGATGGCGCCGAAGAACGCCTTGATACCGGGCAGGTTCGCGCCCTTCGCACTCGAAGCTGCGTAGTCCTCCGACGAACGCCACTCGACGATGTCGAGCCACTCGTCGTTGGCCAGCCGCACGAGCCGTGCGCCCAGGAAGCCTTCACGATCGGCCTGGAAGTCGGCGATCATGCCCGGCCGCGCGGCCAGCAGCTGGTCGACCTTCTCGGGCAGGACCCGGAAGCGGGTCAGTTCCACTGAAGTAGTCACAAGTAGATGATAGTCATCATTAGTGACTAAATCTACCGGAGCGACCGGACGCCGACGGTGCCGATGAACACAGTCAGCGCGGCCACGAGAACGCCCGTGAGCACGCGCCACCCGGCGGGCTGGGTGATCTGCAGCCACGCTGACCCGCACCACGCATTCCGTGGCGCGGGTCGCCCGCGAGGTCGGCTACCGCTCGGAATCGGCGTTCTCCCAAGCCTTCCGCTCAGCCCTGGGCACCTCACCCGCGCGCTACCGCCGTTCCTAGGTGCGCTGGAGGGCCTTGGGGTAGAGCCAGCTGCCGGGCGTGTCCTCCGCGGGGTTCGTGTAGTAGTCCCGCACCGCCGCAACGTATTCCTGCACGCTGATGGCCCCGTCGCCATCCGTGTCGAGGTGCGCGAAGGCCAACCCGCACTCTTCTTCAGTCAGGCCCCTCGCTTTGAGGAGCACCTGGAACTCGTCGGCGTCGACCCGCCCGTCGCCGTTGACATCCGCGATGTCCAGCAACGACTGCACGATCTCCAGGAAATCAGCGTCGAACGGCCCGTGGTCCACAAAGGCCTCGATCATGGCGTCCCGGTACTCCTCGGGCCCGATCTTGCCGTCCCGGTCGGCATCGCAGTGGTCGACCAGCATCTCCCAGAACCGGTCGTAGGCGTCCACCAACTCACTCCCGCGCTCAGACGACGCCGGCTCGCCGAACGCCTGCAGCAGCCGGTTGGCCAGCGCGTAGATGTCGGCCAGCTCGATGACGCCGTTGCGGTCGACGTCGTAGTGGGCGAACGTCGAGTCGATCCTGTGCTGCAGCACCTGCTTCATGCCCGGCACTGTGGAGATGCGGCGTGCCTTCGCGCAAACCGCGTCGCCCACCCAGGTGACCGAGCTAGCTCGACCGTGTGAGGCGATAGCGCCCGCGGTCGACCCGCTCGAGGAGTCGCCGGGCGAGTTGACGCACATGGAGTTGGCGACGTGGGTGCGCACGGTGCTGTCAGCCAAGCGTCCGTCACGCCGGACCTCGGTGACCATCTCGTCACGGTGTCGCCGTGACAACGACGCAGAGGTACCGGAACGGCTTCAGGCGTCCACGAGAGTCCACGACCTCCGAGTAAGGCCGCCATTGACAGGCATAGGTTCCGGCGAGCACCAGCGGTACATCGCGCGTGCGAGTCGTGCCCGCGCCGGCGTTCGTCGCCCAGCTGAGCGTGCCGGACAGCGACCGACCCTCGTGCAGACGGAAGGCCGCGTCGATCGGATCGAGCTTTCGGCCTGGCGACCAGTAGCCGGCGTCGTTGGTGAGTGTCACCGACCAGCCCACATCGGCATGTCCGCCCGCCACCAGCCGCTCCAGCCGCACGACGTCCTTGATCACGTCGTGCCTGCTGATGTCCTGCGCGGCCTGGCTCGGCAGTTCGAAACTCTCCCCGTCCACCACCCCGCTGAACCCGGAGGTGAGGTGCTTCAGCTCGACCGCGACCCTCGCGCCGTCGACCTGGACGAGCAGATCCAGCCTGATGTCGCGGACCGGACGCGTCTCCAGCCTGATCCGCGCACTCGGGTACATCTCGTGCAGCCGCCACGCCAGCGCGTGCTGGAAGTCGGCCTCCGAGTGGAAGATCGGCCGCTGACCCGCCAGCCCCGACAACGCCTCGATCATGTCGATGCCCACGACGCCTCCCTGCAGATGCGGACACCCAGGAGATCGGGCCACCCTGCGGAGGCGTTATCCGCGACGGACCCGGTATAGTTATACCGGTACAAGCCAAACGGAGGACCACGTTGATCGAACTCAAGTCGCCTGCCGAGATCGAGCGCATGCACGTCACCGGCCAGTTCGTCGGCTCCCTGCTCGAAGAGGTGTCGGCAGCAGCCGCAATCGGCGTGAACCTGCTCGACCTCGAACTGCACGCCCGCCGCCTCATCCAGGAGCGCGGTGCCGAGTCCTGCTACTGGGACTACTCACCGTCGTTCGGCCGCGGCCCGTTCCGCAACGTGATCTGCCTGTCGGTCAACGACGCGGTGCTGCACGGCCTGCCGAAGGACTACGTGCTGCAGGACGGCGACCTGCTGACCCTCGACATCGCGGTCGGCATCGACGGCTGGGTGGCGGACTCCGCGGTGTCGGTCATCGTCGGCACGCCGCGCGAGGAAGACCTGCACATCATCCGCGCCACCGAGGTAGCGCTCGAGGCCGCGATCGAGGCGGCCCAGCCCGGCAACCGCATGGGCGACATCGAGGCGTCGATCGGCGAGGTCGCCCAGCAGTTCGGGTACACGCCGAACCTCGAGTTCGGCGGCCACGGCATCGGGCGCACGATGCACGAGGCACCGCACGTGTCGAACAACGGCAGGCGCGGCCACGGCATGAAGCTGCGTCCCGGCCTGACCATCGCCATCGAGCCGTGGCTGGCCGCGACGACCGACCGCATCATCTTCGACGACGACGGCTGGACGCTGCGGTCAGCCGATGGGTCGCGCACGGCACACAGCGAGCACACGGTCGCGATCACCGAGGACGGGCCGTTGGTGCTCACGCGCCGGCCGAACGAGCGCAAGGCCCAGAACGAAACCGCGCGCCAGGCCACGAAGCCCTAGGACTCGCCCGGCACGTGCACCCACCCCTTGCACTCCTCGCCGGCCACCTCGACCCGGGGCAGCGGGATGAAGGCCCGTTCGTCGATCCCGTCGTACCCGTGCCTGATCACCGAACGGTGGATCTGGTCCGACACCACCAGCACGAGGGGGTCCGAGGTCCGCTGGAGCCGGTCTTCGAGCGCGGGAGCCGTGAGCAGTTCCGTGGCGATGTTGATGTCCTCGCCGAACCAGCCGAGCTCGTCGCAGGTCACGTCGCCGGGGTGGATGACGACCCGGAGCCGCAAGGGGTAGTACTGCCCCACGTTGCGTTCCGCGACCAGCTCGCGCAGCCGCGGCACGAGCTCCGTGAGCAACGACGGCTTCGGGATCCGGTCCGTGGGGTGGATCAGCACGATCAGCCAGTCGCCGCGATCGACGGGCCGGTCGCGGAAGTCCGGCGTGACCCCGGTTTCGACCAGCGCCCGGTCGACCAGTTCGATCATGGCGCCGCGCAGCACCCCCATCACCAGGTTGCTGCAGGCCTTCGGTGGCACCATGCCCACTGCGAGGATGATGCGCTGACGCGGTTGTATCGACAGGGCACTCATGGCTCCCCGCCTCCCCTCGGAGGATCGGGCACTGACGGCGCTCACCCGGACGAGCGAGTGAACTTCAGTTAACTTCAGTTTTACCGAGCTGTAGGTCTATAGTTGAGGGTAAGGCTCCGCTGAAGTTCGAGCAATAGCCAAGCTGATTGCCACATACACACCAACGGGTGACTGAACTCGGCTGTAATGATGACCCGGCGCTCAGCGATGAACGGTGTTGCCATACCCTTGCACTGAAGTTCAGCTGAAGGACGTGATGGCGTGACCTCTGCCAAGGACCCCGCGCTGCAGCTGGCGCGGCGACTGCGCTCACTGCGCACACAGCGCTGGCCTGGCGTCCGCATCACGCAGGAGCAGCTGGGCCAGGCGTTCGACGTCAGCGTTCCGTTGATCTCGTCGTGGGAACGGAAGACCGATCCCGTCGTGCCTCCCCCGCATCGGCTGGAGGCCTACGCCACCTTCTTCGCCACCAGCCGGTCCGTCGACGACCAGCAGTTCCAACTGCTGTCCCACCTGACCGAAGACGAGCAGGAGGAGAGGGACTCCCTGCTCGCCGAGCTCATCGAACTGCGGGACAACGCGGTGGACGGACCCGCGGCCGGGAGCACCACCGCGCTCACGGACAACCTGTGGCGGTTCCCGCTGGACGAGGACATCACGATCGTCTGCTCGGAGCTGCCGAAACGGCGGCTCGACCTGCTCCCAGGCGCGGACCCGGAGGATCCCGACTACGTGGAGCTCTACCAGTACTCGGATCTTGACTCGCTGCTCGAACTGCACGGCCACATCCGTGCGATGAACCCTGGCAACAACGTGCACGTACGTCCAGGTTCAAGCACTCTCACGCCGGACGAGTACTCGAGCCACCTCGTGTTGCTGGGCGGCGTGGACTGGAACCAGGTCACGGACGAGGTTCTGCGGCGCATCGAGCTGCCGATACGGCAGGTGGCACGTGCCGAGGACGCGGACGAGGGCGGGTTCGAGGTGGTCGAGAAGGGGAAGGTGATCAAGACGTTCCGGCCCGAGCTGCGCACCGTCGACGAGCGGCAGGTGCTCGACGTGGACGTCGCGCACTTCTACCGCTCGCGCAACCCCTTCAACCGCAAGCGCACCGTCACCATGTGCAACGGCACGCACTCGCGCGGAGTTCTCGGAGCGGTCCGGGCCCTCACCGACGTGCGGTTCCGCGATCGCAACAACGCACATGTGCAGAGCCGGCTCGCCACTCACGACACGTTGAGCATCCTCAGCCGGGTGGAGGTCCTGCTGAAGGGGCAGGTCGCCACCCCGGACTGGACCAAGTCCGACCAACTTCTGCACGAATGGACCGCGTGACCACTTGCCGAAGAGCGCCCTGATCCACTCCGAGCACCACCACGGTTCACACCGGGGGTTGCTCTTCACCGCGCCGAAAGCCGGGCGCACGGAGCAGGTGGACGCGATCATCGTCCCCACCATCCGCAATCCTCAGGCGCTGACGCACGCTCTCCGCCTGGCCGCGGTTCTCGGCTGCTCCCTGGTCGCGTTGTGCAGCGGCAGGTACACCTCGGCCCGGTCTGTCGTCGCCCTGGCGGCCACGGCCGGCGTGGAGGTGCTCGCGGTCGACGTGGACGGCCTTCCTGGTGGGCTGCTGCCGGAGTTCAGGACGTGTGCCCAGTTGAAGGGCACCAGGCTCGAACGGCGCAGCGACATCAGCCTCAAGCGCAACCTCGGGCTGTTGATCGCCCGCGCGGCGGGGTGGGCGCGGATCGTCTTCCTGGACGACGACATCGTGATTCCCGAACCGCAGGACCTGGGCAGGGCGGCGGCACTGACCGACGACTTCGCCGGAGCGGGCCTGAACATCCACGGGTTCCCCGACAACTCCGTGGTGTGTCACGCCTACCGCGAGGTCGGCGGAGCGCAGGACGTGTTCGTGGGTGGTGGCGCACTGGCGGTGCACACGAGATCGACGTCCTCGTTCTTCCCCAACATCTACAACGAGGACTGGTTCTTCCTGCTCAACGGCGACAAGCTGCGCCCGACCGCCGTCACCGGGATCGCTGTTCAGAAGCCGTACGACCCGTTCGACATCCCCAAGCGAGCCCGGTTGGAGGAGTTCGGCGACGTTCTCGCGGAGGGTCTGTACTGGCTCCTGGACGAGGGCATATCGCTGCGAGACGCGAACACCGCCTACTGGCAGAAGTACCTGACGAAGCGGATGAGTTTCATCCACCAGGTGACCGACATGGTGAAACGCGGCGGCGAAGCGCCCGTGCAGAAGGCCAGAATGCTGGACTCGTTGAACGCGGCGCTGGGCAGATGCCAGTACATCCGGCCCGAGTGGTGTGAGACCTACATCCGGGCTTGGCGCTCCGACCGGAGGATCTGGCGGCAGCACGTCGAACGGTTGCTGCCGAGCCGGAAGCAGAACTACTGCAAGGGCGACCTCGAGAAGGTCGTGGTCCACCTCGGCCTGGCGATGCACAGCAGGTACCTGTCAGGCGAGCGGTTTGACCATCACGTTGCAGATCTCCGCGCGCCGATGCCCGTTGTGATCACCGAGCGCGTAGCACTTGACGGGCGGGTGCGGCCACTCCCGGTAGCCCAGCCGGTCGTAGAGCTTCGCCGCAGCCCGGTTGGTCAGCTCCACGGCTAACGCCACCTCGTCGTATCCCCTGGCGGTCAGCAGTTCCTCCGCCGCGCCGATGAGACGGGTGCCGAGGCCCCTGCGCCGGTGCTCCGAGTGAATCTCCAGGTGGGTGACGAGCGGCGTGCCGGGCAGGTGTTCGCGGATCTCGGGTTCCTCGGCGGGTTCGAGCCACAGGTAGACGTCGCCGATCACCACGTCGGCGTGCCAGGCCGTCAGGAGGACGCCTCGGTTCTCCGACTGGCGGTCGAGGCGGTCGGCAAAATACCCGTCCTGCCCGAGTCGCCGGGTCAGCGACGCGAGGTCGTCGGGTAGCGCTGGTCTGATGGTCAAGTCGCGCATGCCACCTCGGCCCCCACAGTACCGAACCGCGCCGGGTGATCCACCCGATCGGCCGATCAGTCCTCAGTGGACGGTCGAAGGATCGATATCCTGGTGGCGTGGCCTCGGTGTTCGTGAACTACCGCGTGCAGGACCAGCCCGGATACGCGACGCTGGTCCACCAGGCGCTGGCCGGGGAGCTCGGGGCGGACGAGGTGTTCCTGGCCTCGAGGTCGATCCGGCTCGGCGACGACTTCGTGGACCAGGTCTTCGGCACGTTGCGGCAGTGCCGGGTGTTGATCGCCGTCATCGGGGAGAAGTGGGCGGGGCTGCTCGGCGAGCCGGAGCAGGACTGGGTGCAGCGGGAGATCGCTGATGCGTTCTCCCGTGGAATGAGGGTCATTCCGGTGCTCGTCGAGGACGCCGAGGTGCCGGAGGAGCTTCCTGAGGGCATCAGGGCGTTGGCGCGGTGCCAGCATCTGCGGTTGCGGCACTACACGATCGCCCACGACATGGCGCATCTGGTGCAGGAGCTGCGCGGATTCCTGCCGCGGCCGGCGGACGAGACGCGGGCGTCCGGGGCGCTGAGGTCCTTCCGGTTTCCGGAGCAGGGGCCGGAGTTCGTGATCGTGCCTGGGGACATTCTCCGCTGTACGGCGGCGGAGGTGTGGGTCAACAGCGAGAACACCGAGATGTACATGGCCCGGCCGACGGATTTCAGCGTGTCGGGCATCATCCGGTTCTGGGGAGCCGAACGGGATCAGGCTGGGCGGATGGTCGACGATCCGATCTCCGCCGAACTGGAGGCCAGGATCGTCCAACGGCCGGTCGCGCCGGGCAGTGTGGTCGTCACGAGAAGCGGTGAGCTGGAGCGCACGCACAACGTTCGGCATGTGGTCCACGTGGCCGCGGTGCACGGAGAACCCGGCGCGGGCTACCGCCAGGTGGGTGACGTCGGGGGCTGTGTGCGCAACGTTCTCGTTGCGGTGGAAGAGCTGGAGGCGGGAAGCGTGCTGTTCCCGTTGCTGGGGACGGGGGCTGCCAAGGCTGATGTGGCGAGCACTGCCGAGGCGATGGTCGCGGCGACGGTCGACCACCTCGCCGATCATCCCGGCACGTCGCTGCGCAAGGTGCTGTTCCTCGGCTACACGCGTCGCGAGCTCGAGGCGTTGACGACTGTGTTCCTGCGCTGCGGCTTGATCCCTGTTCATTGACAAAAACCTGACAGGCCAAGGAAAAGCGCGGACCAGAAGGTAGCTTTTCGGGGCAGGAGCGCACTGTCAGAACGGGATCAGGTGACCACCGAAGCTACCGACACCGTCGTCGTGCTGACGGCCTTGGAGTCCGAATACGCCGCGGTGCGGGACCTCCTCGAGGACCCCGCGGTGCATCGGCACGCCGCCGGCACCCGGTTCGAGGTCGGGCGCGTCCGGGCGGGCACGGGGCGGGTGGTGCTCGCGGTGGTGGGAGCGGGCAACGGGTCCGCCGCCGTGCTGGCCGAGCGGGCGATCACCGAGTTCCGGCCGCGCGCCGTGCTGTTCACCGGGATCGCGGGCGCGCTGCACGACGATCTGGAGCTCGGCAGCGTTGTCGTCGCCACCAAGGTTTACGGCTACCACGGCGGTTTCGAGGATCGCGAAGGTTTCCGGTCCCGCCCGCAGGCGTGGGAGGCGGATCACGAGCTCGAACAGATCGCGCGCCACCTGAGCCGCGAGAAGGCGTGGCGCCCCAGGCTTTCCGCGATTCCCGCGATCCACTTCCGGCCGATCGCGGCCGGCGAGGTCGTGCTCAACTCGCGCGACACCCCGCTGGCCCGTCAGCTGCGGCGCAACTACGACGACGCGGCCGCCATCGAGCAGGAGAGCGCGGGCACGGCGAGAGCCGCGCAGCTGAACCGGGCGCCGTTCCTCGCGGTGCGCGGGATCAGCGACAAAGCCGACGGGAACAAGTACGAGACCGACGGCGACGGCTGGCAACCGATCGCGGCCCGCAACGCCGCCGCCGTCACCATCGCGGTCGCCGCCGAGCTGCTCGCCACGGCACCCCCTCGGTTGATCCCCCAGGCACGCTCACCGCGCCGGTGGACGAGGCCTGTGGACGTCCAGTGGAGGGCCGGCCTCACCGACACCAGATCCGCGGTCGAACGCTGCGCCGTCGAGGTCCACCTCGTTCCGCTGGACGACTTCGGGAAGCTGGAAGCGCACAAGCTGAGCCGGGTGCCCGCCCTCCTCGCCGACCACGGCAGGGAGCACGGGTTGTTCACCGGCACCGAGCGCCTGCCCGGCGGGGTCACGAGCGACGCCGCCTGGGTGCGGTCGGCACCGAGCCCGGACGGCCACAGCGGACTCGCCGTCTACACCACCGGCCAGCGCACGATGTGGTCACCACTCCCCCACGACGCCCGCGGGTCGCTGCTCGACCGCGACGCGCTGAGCGAGCAGATCGAACGGTCGCTGCGCGGGCTCGCCGCGCTCGGAAGCCTTCCGCCACCGGCCGCGATCGTCCTGGCCGCCGGGCTGGAGCCGGCCGCGGGGCTCGCCGAGAGCAGCCGCGCCAACGGCTACTGCACGGCGCCTCACATCAGGGTGCGGTCCGAGGAGGCGATGTCGATCCCCTCGGTGCTCGACCAGGCGCGGGCGGCCGCGAACGAGCTCTCGGCCAGGCTCCACCTGGCCTTCCGCCAAGCCTGTTGACTGTCATTGTGGCGAACTCGATCGCGCTCGGGTAACCATGCGGTGGGCTTCAAGAGGAGAGGAACGGAGGACCGACGACCGAGGAGTCTGGATGAGCACTGGGGTTGAGCTGGGTGTCGACCTGGACGAGCTGCGGTTGCTGGGCGGCTTGTCCTATCGGGAGCTGGCGCGGCGCACCGGGTGTGCGCGCAGCACGTTGCACGATGCGTTGACCGGGCGTCGTTTTCCCAAGCTGGACACGGTTCTGGCGATCGCCAGGGCGTGCGGCGGGGACATGATGAGCTGGCGGCAACGCTGGGTCGCGGCCAGCCGATGTCAGCGAACTGTGCCGACGATGTCGCGGCAGGAGACCAGGCCCAGTTGACGGGAGTCCTGTGAGCGCGCGTTGTCGCCTGCCACGGCCACGAAACCGGGTGGCACACGGTCGACGGCCAACGACGGCGCCAGCCAGGAAGGCACCGGGTCGCCGGCGATGGCGGCCACGCGTTTGATCCGGTGTGGCAGCTCGGCATCGGGCACTCGGAACACGATCACCTCACGGCGGCGCGGGCTCCGCAGCAGGAGCCTGCGCGCCAGGAGTTCCTGACCGTCGAAGAAGGTCGGCGACATGCTGTTGCCGCGCACGGTGACCCTGATCCACATCAGCCGACCCTCGCATCCTGGTAACCGCCTGCCTGCAGCCGGAAGAGGCGGGCGTACTCGCCATCGGCGTCCATCAGTTCGTCGTGGCTGCCGTGTTCGGAAACCTGACCGGACACCAACGTGACGATGAGATCCGCGCCGCGCAGTGCCGACAGGCGGTGCGAGATCAGCAAACGCGTCCGGCCCGACGCGTGGCGGCGAAGGATGTCGTGCACGCGGTGTTCGCCTTCCGCGTCCAAACCGGACGTGGGCTCGTCGAGGATCATCAACGACGCATCGGTCCGCATCAGGCAGCGGGCCAGCGCGACACGTTGCCACTGCCCGCCGGACAACGTCACGCCCGCGCGTTCGTCGTCGGCGTGTGTCCGGGACAGCACGGTGTCGTAGCCGTCGGGCAACGACTCCAAAGCATGCGAAATCTCCGCAACCTCCGCTGCCGCAACGATCCGCGCCCGATCGCCGAGCGACGAGACCTGGCCTATGCCGATGTTCTCCGCCGCGGTCAGGTCGTAGGCCATGAACTCCTGGAACACCACGCCGATCCGCCGCCGCAACGAGGGCAGGTCCAGCGAGCGGATGTCCTCGCCGCCCCACGTGATCGTGCCGCGCTGCGGGTCGTAGAACCGGCACAGCAGCTTCACCAGCGTGCTCTTGCCCGCGCCGTTGACACCGACCAGCCCGACCGCGGCACCCGCCGGGATCGTCAGGTTCACGCCGCGCAGCACCCACGGACCGTCTTCGGAGTAGCGGAACCACACGTCCCGCAGCTCGATCGCGGCCACAGCAGGCAATGAGCCACCCGCCACCAGGTCGTCCTCGGTGCCGAGAACGTCGAGGTAGTGGCCGAACAGCCGCACCGCGCGCCCGGCCTCACCCAGCTGCAGCACCACGCCGGACAGCCCGCTCTGGACCCCGGCGACCGCGCCCAGGAACAGCACGAGATCGCCGACGGACGACCGGCCGGACACCACCTGAACCGCCACCACGACCGTGCCCGCACCCGCCACGACCGCTCCGAGCAGCGCCAAACCGCTCTGCACCAACGTTCCCCGCCGGGCCGCGGCGAGCCGCGCGCCCGACACCGTCCGCAACGACGAGACCATCCTGGTGTGCAACAGTTCGCCGAGCCCGAACAGCCGAATCTCCTTGGCCGCCCGCACATCCGTCAGCAACGCCCGGTAGAAGAGACGCCGCCGATCCGTCGCCACCCACGCTTCTTCCGTGGCCGCCTCACGCCGGGCCGTCGCCAGCCGGGCGAACACCGCCGTCACGACCGAAGCGAGCAGCAGCAACGTCATCGGCGGCCACACCACCAGCAACGCCCCGGTGAAGCTCGCCAGCAACACCACCGAACGCACGACTTCCTGCGTGAACTGGGAAATCGTGCCGGGAGCCTCCTGTGCGGCCTGCTCGGCGAGGCGCAGCCGGTCGTGGAACGCGGGATCCTCGATCCACCGCAACCCCGGCAACGTCGCGATCCGCTGGAACAACCGGCTCTCCACGGTCACCGCGACCCGCTGCTGCACCACCTCACCCAGATGCCCGCCGACGTAGAGCAACGCGATCGCCAGCCCGCCGACGAGCGCCGCCGCCACGGCCAGGAACGCCGCTCTGCCGGGCGAAGTCCCCGAGGTCAGCGAGTCGACCAGCGACTTCGTCAACCAGGCACCGGCAGCCGGTGCCGCACCGGCGAACACCGTGAGCACCAGCGTCACGCCGGCCACGAGAGGCGTGGCGCGGAACGGCAGCGCCAGCGCTGCCAGCGCGTTCCGGATCACGCCACCGGCGCCGGCACCTCCACGAAGTCGCTCAGCTTGATACCGGACGCAGTCACCACCCCGCCGTGCGTGTAGATCAACGTCGGGAACGCCATGACGTCAAATGCCGACAGCACAGGGTCATCAGTCCCAACGACCACAACCCGCCCCAGCGCGGACACCTTCTCCACCAGACGAGCCGTGGCCTCGGGATCGGTCACATCACCGTCCACAACGGACACGAACCGAGCCGCGGGCGGATCAGCCAGCAACGCGTCCGTCAACGAGCGGCACGGCCCGCACCCGACCGAGAAGAACCCGACCTGCACCGGACCCTCGAGATCATTCGACGTGAACAGCGAGCCGGCGGTGTCGAGAACCGAGAACGACGGGATCACCTTGCCGGGCTGCGGCAGGTTCGTCTCCCGCACCGGCACGGACCGCTCCTGCAGCTCGCGCACCCGCGCCACCAGTCCGTACGTGAACAGCACGTGCACGGCGACCACCACCGCGAGCAACACCACGGCAATCGTGAGCAGGGTCAACGGTTCCTCCCAGGAAGCGGGTGGCGTCACGAACGCGCCCACCAGACCAACACCGATCAGCACCCCGTTGCGCACCAGATGTCGAGGCCCGAGCACATCCCCAGCCGCGCCGAAACACTTGCAGCGCACAGCTTTCCTGCCGTACACCGAACCAGCGATCGCCCCGCAGAACGCCACGAGCAACGCGACAGCCACCGCGTACCCGAGCGCAGTGCCAGGAACCGCCAGCAGCACAACAGCCACAGCCTCACCGCAGAGCACCGCCACCGCCACGGCTCGCGCAGGCAACCACGGCACCAGAGCGGCAATCGAGTCGCGGAACTCCGCAAACCCCTGCCGCGTACGAACTTTCCCCACCACCGCCGCGAGAAACACACCGGCGAGCAGCACACGAGCCACCAAGTCGAGCACGTCCGGCCTCCCCAGAGAAGGGCGCCGGCGAGATCGGCCCTCGCCGACGCCCCGACTCAGCGCGTCAGCGGCAGCTGCTGCTCACCGAAGAGCAGATGCCGTTGCAGTTGAAGCGGTAGCCCTTCTTGCAACACTGCCCGTGCTCGGGCACGCAGGCACCGGCATCGATCTTCGGCAGCACCAGTCCGACGAGCTTCTCCCCGGCCAGCTGTGCGAAACGCTTCACGATCCGCTCCTCCCAGTTGATCAACAGAACACCCCCACGCTGTCCTGCGAACCCGGCAACCGGAAGAAGAGTCGGACGCTCTCGGACGCCCTCGGACGTCCCGCTCCGCCAACCGGCGCACCGCCATGAGGCCTGCTGG
Source organism: Lentzea sp. NPDC051838 (assembly GCF_040681245.1). Classification (NCBI taxonomy): domain Bacteria; kingdom Bacillati; phylum Actinomycetota; class Actinomycetes; order Pseudonocardiales; family Pseudonocardiaceae; genus Lentzea; species Lentzea sp. NPDC051838. The sequence goes on along the minus strand of NZ_JBFAYI010000003.1, from coordinate 123,489 downwards.
GTCAACGCGTGACGGCGTTCACGATCCTCAGCGTCATCTGCTGCTGCGTGCCGTCGCTGACCGTCGGCGTGAACGAGTAGGCGATGCGGCGCTGCTGGTCCCGCGTCGAGAACATGCCCGCGTTGTAGCCGTACTGCTCCCCCGTCTTGCCCCAGACGGTCACGCCGTTGATCGTGGCCGTCTGCAGGCCGGCCGAGTAACGGGCCGGACCACCGTCCACCATGGACACCGCCGGTACCGTGAACAGGTGCGACAACAGGTTCGGGGGCAGCAACTCGCCGCCGAACAGCGCCGACGTGAAACGAGTGAGGTCGCCGGTCGTGGAGATCATGTCGCCCTCGCCGTACGACATGGACGTGTTGTAGTCGCTGACATCGACCAGGCCCCGGCCCGGCACGTCGAGGTAGCCGCGCACGTGCGAGCCGCGGATCCTGGTCTCGTTCAGGCCTGGAACGTAGGTCCTGGTGAGGCCCAGGGGACACAGGATTCTTGCCTCGACCTCGTGCCCGTACGCGTGGCCGGTGACCTTCTCGATCAGCAGCGCGGCGAGGACGTAGTTGATGCCGCGGTACTCCTGTGCGGTGCCGGGCGGGAACTTCGCCTTCGTGTCGGGCACCAGGCGCACCCTCTGCTCGGGCGTCCACCGGTCGTAGCGGTGCGCGACGACCTTGTCCGGCGTGCTCAGGTCGGGAAAGCCCACCTCGAACGGAATCCCGCTGGTGTGGTTGAGGAGTTGGCCGACCGTCACCGGTTCGAGGCTCGGCGGCAGCAGGCCGGGCAGGTAGTGCTGGATCGGCGTGCCGAGGTCGACCTTGCGCTCCGCCACGAGCTGCAGGACCACCGTCGCCACGAAAACCTTGGTGACACTGCCGATCCGGAACCGGTCGTCCTGCCTGGCCACCGCGCCGGCCTTCCCGTACCAGCTCCCCGCCGACCCGGACACGCGCAGCTGCGCCGACGTCACGACCGGGTGTTCCAGGTCGGAGATCGCCGCCTGCAGCGCGTCCGGGTTGAGCGGGGGCACGAGCGCGATCACAGCCGCTGTCACGAGTGACTTCATGATCACCCACCCTGCCGCGCCCGTGTGCGCCCGGCCATCAGGCCTGCCCCAGCGGGCGTGCTGGTGCAGGCCCCACCACGGGGATCTACCAGGCCGGGCGCAGCGGCGGCAGCTCAGCCCCGGCCAGCTCGCGGATCAGCTGCGACAAGCCCGCCCGCAGCTCCTGCAGCTTCCCCTCCCCCAGCTGCGAAGCCAGCTCCGCCTCCAGCTTGTGCAGCACCCGCCCAGCCACGGCCATGTGCTCGTCGGCCTTGCCCGTCAGCACGACCAGCCGACGCCGGCCACCGTCCGGATGCTCCACCCGCCGCAGATAGCCGCGCTCCTCCAGGTCCGCCACCATCTGCCCGGCCGCCTGCTTCGTCACCCCGAGCCGCTCGGCCAGCTCCGTGCTCGTCGCGCCGCCCCCGCGCAGCGCCTGGAACACCGCCCCGTGAGCAGGTCTCAGATCGGCGTAGCCCTCGGCGTCGAGCCGTTGCACGAACTCGGCCACCACCAACTGGAAGGCCATTCCCAGGACGAACGTCAGCTCGGTTCGAGCCAGGGGGTCATCGGGCTGCACCGGACGATTCTGCACTACAACGCCCAAGGCAGACTCTGCCGCGCCTCGCTGCCGGGAGCACCGGCCTTCCCGCTCGACACCATCGCGACCAGCGCCTGCGCCGGGCCGCCGACAGCGCGGAACTGCCGCGGTTCGTCGGCGTGCAACACCACCGCCTGGCCCGCGGAGGCCTTCACGACCTCGCCCCCGACCGTGAACTCCCAGGTGCCCGCGATCGGCATCCAGATCTGGTCCGCGTCGATCAGGTGCAGCGGCGAGTCGACGTCCTGCGCCATCTCGACGCGCCACGTGCTGACCTGCTCACTGCCCTGACTCGGACCGGCCAGCGCCGCCATCAGGCCGGCCGGGGTCCGGGTCGTCCGCTCTTCGGTCTCGGTGACAAGTTGCATTTCATCCCCCATGTCAAGTTGCTTTACTCATCCAAGTAAAGCCGGTTGACTCGCTAGTGTCAACCACCTTTACTCAAGCCGGTACGAGCACCCTGCCTTCGTTCAGCTCCAGCTCTCCCCCACTCCACCGCTGCCGCAACAGCCGGTCGTGCGACACCACGACGACGGCACCGGGATAGCCGGCGAGCGCCCCTTCCAGCTCCTCCACGAGCGCGAGCGACAGGTGGTTGGTCGGCTCGTCGAGCAGCAGCACGTCCGACTCCTGCCGCAACAACCGGGCCAGCGCGAGCCGCCGCCGCTGCCCCACGGACAACGCGCCGACGGGTGTGGCGAAGTCGGCGGAGCGGAACAGACCCAGCGACATCAGCGACTCCGCGTGGTCTTCGCCGGGCACGCCGTCGGCGAACGCCGCCAGCACGGTCCGGCGAGGGTGAACCACTGCGGTCTCCTGCGGCAGATACCCGACAACACCGTGCCGCTCAACGGTTCCGGACGAGGGCTGAAGCACCCCGGCCAGCAGGTCGAGCAACGTCGACTTGCCCGCCCCGTTCGGCCCGGTCACCAGCACCCGCTCCCCCGCCGACACGACGAGCGAGTCCACGGCGAGCCGCTGACCGACTGCCGCGTCCCGCACCTCAAGAACTGCACCCTCCCGCACCAGAGCATCCAGAGGCGCGTTGAGGCGCAACGGATCCGGCGGCCGCGCAACCGGATCAGCACGCAACCGCTCCAACCGCCCGGAAGCACTCCGCACCCGAGTCGAGATCGACGCCTGCACCCGCCGTCCATCCCCGTTGTACTTGCACTTGTTGTGGTCCTTGATCGCCCGGCCCGGCGCCACGTTGTAAGCAGTCGTGCCACGCCACTCGGTCCAGTGCGCGATCTCGCCCACCCACTCCGCGTACGCCTGCTCCCAGCGCTGCCGAGCCGCCCGCTTCTCGGCCACGTAACCGGCGTATCCGTTGCCGTAACGGGAAAGCGAACGCTCGTCGACCTCGACGATCGCCGTGGCCACGGACTCCAGCAGGAGCCGGTCGTGCGTCACCACCACGAGCGTGCCGCGATGCGCCCGCAGCCGAGCCTCCAGCCACGCCAGCGCCGCCGCGTCGAGGTGGTTGGTGGGCTCGTCGAGCAACAGCAACTCCGGCTCAGCCGACAACACACCGGCCAACGCCAGCCGAGCCCGCTGACCACCGGACAACGTGCCGAGCGTCCGTTCACGACCGAGAGAACCGATGCCCAGAGCGGACATCGCGGCCTCGACCCGAGCATCCGCCGAGTACCCGTCGCGCAACTCGAACGCGGTGAGCAACTCACCGTAGGCAGCCAGATCCTGCGACTCCGCCGCAGCCGCGATCTGCTGCTCCAGCAGGCGAATCTCGACCAGAGCGGCATCGACGGCATCGCCGACCGTAGCTGACGAAGGCAACGCGAGCACCTGACCGAGGTGCCCGACACCTCCTTCCGCCACCACGGTGACCGTGCCGTCGTCGGGCGACTCGACTCCCGCGATCAACCGCAGCAGAGTCGACTTGCCTGACCCGTTTTCTCCTACCACACCGAGCTTTTCGCCCGACCGGACCGTCAACGAGACGGCGTCGAGCACACGGCGGTGAGCAAAGGACTTGCTGACCGACCGAAGAGTGAGCTGACCTGACATGAAAACCCCCTTTCAGGCGACGCGAACCATCCACATCGGACAGTCCAAGCCTGTCCAGCACACGGCGAGCGCCGTAGGACTTCAGCAGATTTGGGCATGCGAAAAGGGAATGTTCGACAAGAGGGACACCCAACCGCCGAAGGAAGTTCGGAAACGGAGCGCACAGCGCGAAAAAGGCGCGTGCGGAGTGGGGGTGTCAGTAGATCACGAGAACGATGGTGCCACGGCCAACGCGCGACCGTCAACCGAAACCGCCCGGCCTGGGCGGAAACCCAGGCCGGGCAGCACTTTCCGCGAGATCAGCTGCAGCGGAAGATCGCCGCGTCCCAGCCCTGGCGGCCGTACGCGACACCGGCGTCGGTGATGCCCTCGACGTACGAGTCCTCCAGGTCCTGCACTCCGCCGTCGCTCCAGATCGCCCAGCGCCGCGTGTCGCCGAGCTCGTGCAGCCCCGCGATCACGCCACTCGCGTTGACCGCCTCGACCGTGACCGCTCCGGGGATGGTCCGGGTGACCGTCCCGGAGAGATCCCACTCGACGATGTTGCCCCCGGTGCCCACGCCGACCGCGTGACCGCCGGCGTAGGCGCGCGGGTACGCGCCCTGCGTGTCCGTGATCTTCACGACGGTGCCGTCAGGAGACCAGATCTCGCCCTTGCTGGTGACGACGTGCCCCTCCTCGTCGAGCCCGGCGGGCGTGCCGTTCCCGATCACCTGGTACTGCGTCGATCCGGCGGGCCAGAGCACGGTTTTGACGACGACGCCCTCGTTGATCCAGCCGACGACGTCACCGCGCTCGTTGATGTCGGTCGCCGCGCCGTTGTTGTTCGGCGCCTGCAACCACTCGTAGGTGCCGTCGTGGGCGTTGTAGCGGTACGACGCGGTCAGGCCGGTGTTCTCGTCGTAGGTGTAGCCGGCGACGATGCCCGCGTTGTTCACGTCCGACGGGGAGTTCTCGACGCCGGGACCGGCGAGCACCTCGGCCATGAGCGACGGCGTGGTGCCGAACCAGAGGATGCCGTTCAGCACGTCGAAGTCGACGTTGAACGCGTCACCGATCGTGATCGAGCCGTCCGGGGACATCCCGGTGACGCGCTCGTCCCGCACACCGGGGTGGGTGGGCAGACCGGAGGCGGTCCAGACGCAGCCGGCCGCCTGAGCCGGTGCGGGCAGTGCGGCCAGCACGAGGGCAGCCGTCACCGCAGCAGGGAAACGCATTGACACTCCTAGTGAGTGGATCATGTACGCCCATCAGTCGCCCGCCGCGGCCCCGCGTTAGCGAGGATTTCTCATAAATTTGCGATGCATCGGGTTCCGGCCTCGTTCGTCCCCAAAGGACGTCGCAGCGTTACCGGGACTTCGACCGGGAAACATGTCGAACGACTGTCGAATTCATCCCCGCTAGCACGAAACGATTAGCGGCACAAACTCCATTCATTCGAATCCAAGCGACTCCGCATAGCACATGTACGGCGGTCATTGCAATTCGGCGACGTATTGGACCATTCACACTCCCGGAATGCCGCGCTCATCATCGAATTCAGGAACAGTCAATAGGCCGTGCAGTGCAATTCTGATCACAGCCCCGAACGCCCCGTGCCACCCCTCTAGCCCTTGACCAGGCCATGTAGGTGGTTGAGAGAATTCACTCCGCGATTCCACCCCGACCGGATTGCACCCCGCCCTGATTCCCCGGCCGATCAGGAGAGCCCTGTCTTGAGCGTGCCTGACGTCTCATTACGCGATTTCGCCGTTGCCCAGCTGCAGATCCTCCTCCGTGCCGTCGGATTAGCGGATTCAGCGGAAAGAGCGATGAAACTGCTGGCTGAGGCACTCGGCCCGGGCTGCGAGCAGCCACTCGCGGCAGTTCCGCATTGGCCCTCCCACGTCGCCGACGACCACACCCCGGTCGAATTCTCGGTGGCACTGGCCCAGCACGAACCACCCGTCGTGCGCATGATCGTCGAGCCGCTCGCCGAGCAGCCCGGCCTGAGGGCCAACGCCGACGCCGCGCTCGGCGTGCTCGACGAGCTCGCTCACGAGCACCAGCTGGACGTGAGACAGCTCGACGCCGTGCGCGACCTGTTCCTCCCGGAGAACCCGCAGGGCCAGTTCGCGTTCTGGTACTCGCTGATCGTCGGGCCGGACAGCGCGCCCGCGATCAAGGTCTACCTCAACCCCGAGGTGCGGGGCAGGGAGAGCGCGACCTCGTTGGTGCGCGAGGCACTCACCAGACTCGGTCTCGGCCCGGCGTACGAGACCGTGGCCGGTCACGCCCTGCGACGCGACGACCGGGACCGGTTCTCGTTCTTCGCCCTCGACCTGATGGACTCCGATCAGGCCCGCGTGAAGACCTACGTGGCGCACGAGGCCGCCGAGATCCCGGACGTGGTGGTCGCCGCCGCCGCGGCACCGGACGTCGATCCCGAGCTGCTCGCCGACGTGATCACGCTCGCCTGCGGCACCGGCCCGTTCACCCGCAGGCCGCTGATGTCCAGCTACACCTTCCTGTCCGGCGACACGGACCGCCCGAGCGGCTACTCGCTGTACATCCCGATCCGGGACTACGTGCGGGACGACCTGGAGGCGTGCGAGCGCGTTCTCGCGATCATGGCGAGGTGCGGGCTCGACACCGCGCCGTTCGTGATGGCGCTGGCGAGCATGGTCCGCAGACCGCTCGCGGACGGCGTGGGCCTGATCGCGCATGTGTCACTGCGGTTGGGCAGGCCACGCCCCGGGGTCACGGTATATCTGTCCTCCGAGGCGTACGACGTAACACCCGCGCGCACAACAGCAATGTCGCTCTGAGAAAGGCAAGTCCGGTGGAGCCCTACCGCATCAAGGTCGTCGAGCCGATCCCCATCACCACCCGCGAGTACCGCGAGCGCCGCTACGCCGAGGGTGGCTGCAACCAGTTCAACCTCACCGCGGACGACGTCACGATCGACCTGCTGAGCGACTCCGGCACCGGCGCACTGAGTGCCGAACAGCAGGCGGCGGGCATGCGCGGCGACGAGACCTACGCGGGTGCGCGGTCGTGGCAACGGTTCCGCGACGTCGCCGAGGAACTGACCGGCTACGAGCACATCTTCCCGGTGCACCAAGGCCGTGCCGCGGAACGGATCCTGTTCACGGCGTTGCTCAAGCCCGGCCAGATCTCCATCAGCAACACGCACTTCGACACCACCCGCGCGAACGTGGAGATCGCCGGCGGCGTGGTCCGGGACCTTCCTTGCCCGGAAGCGAAGGACCTCGACAGCGACGCCCCGTTCAAGGGCAACATCGACCTCGTCGCCCTCGAGGAAGCGCTCGAAGGCCCTGACGACGTCGGCCTGGTGCTGATGACGATCACCAACAACGGCGGCGGCGGGCAGCCGGTGTCGATGTCGAACATCAAGAAGGCGAGCAAGCTGTGCCGCAAGCACGGCGTGCCGTTCATCCTCGACGCGGCCCGGTTCGCGGAGAACGCCTGGCTCGTCACGCAACGAGAAGAGAAGTACCGCGGCCACAGCCCGCGCGACGTCGCGAAGAAGGCGTTCCGGCTCGCCGACGGCTGCGTCGCCAGCCTGAAGAAGGACGGCATCGTCCACATCGGAGGGTTGCTCGCCCTCAACGACACCAAGCTGGCCAAGCAGTGCGAGCTCCTGCTGATCGCCACCGAGGGTTTCCGCACCTACGGCGGACTCAGCGGTCGCGACCTCGACATGTGCGCGCAGGGTTTGCAGGAGGTCACCGACCCGCTGTACCTCAGGGAACGCGCTGAGGCCACGGCATATCTGGCCGAATGCGCGCGACAGGCCGGTGTGGACAGTGTGCAGCCGACGGGCGTGCACGCGGTGTACCTCAACGCGGGCAGGCTGCTCCCGCACATCCCGCCGCACCAGTTCACCGGTCACGCGCTCGCGTCGGAGCTGTACCTCGCGGGCGGAATCCGTTGTGCCGAACTGGGTTCGCTCTACCTCGGCGAGATCACCGAACAGGGCGAGCTGATCACGCCCGCGCCGTTCGAGCTGGTGCGCCTGGCGATCCCGCGCCGCGTCTACACCCGCAGCCACCTGGAGTACGTGGCCGAGACGCTCGCGGGCATCGCCAAGAACCCGGAACAGGTGCCCGGCTACAAACTCACCGAGGCACCTGTCATGTTGCGGCCGTTCCGCTGTCGCTTGGAGAAAATCAGGTAACCGCTAGGCCATCGCGGGATCGAGCTTGCTCATCGCATGCTCGATCACGCGGGCCAGCACCGTCTTGCAGGACTCGCGGTCGCGGGCGTCGCACAGCACCAACGGCACGTTGTCGCCCACGTCCAGAGCGGAGCGCAGCTCGTCCGCGGTGTAGGAGTGGCTGCCCTCGAACACGTTCACCGCGACCACGAACGGAATCGCGCGGCGCTCGAAGAAGTCGATCGCCCCGAACCCGCCGTCGAGCCGCCGGGTGTCGACCAGCACGACAGCGCCGATCGCCCCGTACGCGAGCTCGTCCCACATGAACCAGAACCGGTCCTGGCCCGGCGTGCCGAACAGGTACAGCACGACCTCGGGGTTGATCGTGATGCGGCCGAAGTCCAGCGCCACCGTCGTCGTGGTCTTGCCCTCGACGCCGGCCAGGTCGTCGATCTGCGTGCCGGCCTCGGTGAGCAGTTCCTCCGTGCGCAGCGGCGTGATCTCGCTGACCGCGCCGACCAGTGTCGTCTTGCCGACACCGAAACCGCCTGCCACCACGATCTTGACCGACGAGGGAACGGTCAGTTCCTCAGATTGCGCGGACGCCATCAAGCACCTTCTGGAGTAGGTTCCGGTCCGGCGCGACCGCCATCCGCGACGCGTCACTGGTGATGACGTCGCCGCGCTGGATCAGGTCGCTCAACAGCACTTTGGCCACGACGAGCGGAGCGTGCAGGTACGCGGCGACTTCCGCCACGGACAACGGTTTGCGGCACATCTTCATGATTTCCAGGTGCTCGACGGAGAGCGCGCTGGTGTCGGACGTGGTGCGGATCGCCCGCACCTGGGTCGCGAGGTTCAACCGGCCCCACGTCGGCCGCGTACGACCGCTCACCAGGGCGTAGGGGCGAACGATCGGACCGGCGGCCTCGTCGTACCACCAGTCCGACGACCGGGGACTCACGAGAGCCCCGGCACTCGAGGCGACGCGAGTGTGCGCGGCGCCGACGAGAGGTAGGAGCCGACGCGCTTCACGAGCATGTTCATCTCGTACGCGATCATGCCCATGTCCGCCTCCTCGTCACCGACGACGGCGAGGCAGGCGCCCTGCCCAGCGGCGGTGACGAACAGGTGCGCGCGCTCCATCTCCACGATGGTCTGCCGGACCTGCCCACCGCCGAAGTGCCGTCCCGTGCCGCGGGCGAGCGACTGGAACGCCGACGCCATCGCGGACAGGTGGTCGGAGTCGTCCTTGGACAGTTCGGGAGAGCGGGCGAGCAGCAGACCGTCCGCGGAGAGCACCACCGCGTGCCTGGCACCCACCACTCTGGCGACGAGATCGTCCAGCAGCCAGTTGAGCTCGGGATGCCCGCCGGTCAGGTCGTCGTCCACGAAAAGAACCTTTCAGTCGTAGGGGTCGTCACGGTTCGACGGGGTCGTCGGTCTGGCGGGCGCTTCGGGTGCCCCGCTGGAAGGCCGACATGCCGTCGCGAGTGCGTTCGGCCCGTTCCTCGGTGTGCGCCTCGGTGAGCTCGAGGTCGGGCCTGAGGTCGTCGTTGGCCAGCTGCGGCACGAGGTGCTGCTGTTTGCGGCGCCGTGGCAGCTCTGGCCGGGTGTCCTGACGCGAGTCGTCACCGTCCCGGGGGTCTTCGGCAGGCCACTGAGCGGCCGGCTGGTCTTGCGCCGGCAGCACACCGACGATGCTCCCGCTGTCCTCGTCCCTTTCCGTGACGATCGAACGGGAGCCGTGGTCGTTTCCCACTCCTCCCCCTGCCCAGAACTCGTTGAGCTCGGAGCTGGGCCGCGCGTCGAGCACGACGTCCTCGGCGACGGGAAGGGCGGCCTGCGCCAGGGACTGCTGCCGGAACGTCGGCTTCGGCACCATCTGCGGGGAGTCCGCGGGATCGGCCACGCCCGCCTCGCCGACGATCAGGTCGGCCGGCAGGAGCACCAGCGCGATCGTGCCGCCGGACGGGCAGTCGCGCAGCTCCACGTGGATGCCACGACGAGCCGCCAGCCGCGCGACGACGAACAGGCCCAGGCGGGACTCACCGCGCAGGCGCATGGCCTCGAAGTCCGGCGGCGCGGTCAGCATCTTGTTGTGCTGCTCGCGGTCCTCCGGCTTGATGCCGAGACCGTGGTCCTCGATCTCGATCACGAGACCCTGCGGCACCTCGCTGCTGTGCACCTCGACCTGCGAGCGCGGCGACGAGAACGACGTCGCGTTGTCGACGAGCTCGGCGATCAGGTGGATCACGTCGGCGACGGCGGCACCGGCCAGCGCGACCTCGGGCACCGGGTTCACCTTGACCCGCGCGTACTGCTCGGTCTCCGCGACGGCCGCGCGCACGACGTCGAGCATGCGCACGGGCTTGCGCCACTGCCGGCCCGGCTGCTCACCGGTGAGGATGATCAGGTTCTCGGCGTTGCGGCGCGCACGCGTCGCGAGGTGGTCGAGCTGGAAGAACGCGTCGAGGTGGTCGGGGTTCTCCTCCTCGCGCTCCAGCTTGTCGAGGATCTTCAGCTGGCGGTGCACCAGACCCTGGTTGCGGCGGGCGATGTCGAGGAAGACCCGGTTGACGCCTTCACGGGTCTGCGACTCCTTCACTGCCGCGGCGACGGCGGTGTACTGCGCGGCGTTGAACGCGTCGGCCACCTGACCGATCTCGTCGTTGCCGTAGTCGAGCGGCGGCACCTCGGCGTCGATGTCGATGTGCTTGCCGTCGCGCAACCGCTCGACGATGTCCGGCAGCTTCTCGTGCGCGAGCTTGAGCGAGTCGCTCTTCAGCGACGTCAGCCGGACGATCAACGCCTTGTTGACCAGGCGGCTCGAGATGCGGACCGCGAGGAAGATTCCGACGATCACCGCGACGAGGGCGATGAGGCTGCCGATCAGCACGGTGGTGAACTTGTTCTCACCGTTGGCCAGTGCCACGTTCACCGCGCCGGCCGACTGCTCCTGCACCATCGTCGTCAGCTCGGTCGACACCGCACGGCTCGACGTCTCCCAGTCGGACAACGTGACGGACGTGCCGATCGGCCGTTCCGCGTTCTGCAGCAGGCGGTTCTCCAACGTCACCAGCTGCTGCCACTGGGCGCTGCCGGTGACCGTCTTGAAGTGGTCGCGCACGTTCTGCAGCGCGTTGGGCTCGAGAGAGTTCAACGACGACCGGTACGCGCCCACGAGGTAGACGAACTCGCGGTGCTCCTCCGGCGTGAACTTGCCGGCCGTGAGCGCACCGGCGGCGACCGAACCGGCCCGTGACATCGAGTCGGCGGCCTGGAAGTACTGCACGGCGGCGAGCGCGCCCTGGACCGTCTCGGCGTCCGGCACGACGCGGGCCTGCGTGTTGAACAGCGAGGCACCGGCGTCGAGCACGCTGTTGTAGTAGCGGTAGACCTCGGGCTTGGACGCGGTACCGGCCTCCAGGGCGGCACGCTGCTGCGGCAGCTGGTCCAGCAGGCCGTTGAGCTTGCCGATGCCGTCGACGATCTCCTGCGGCGCCTGCGAGGCGAGCTCGGTGAACGCCGCCTTCATCTTGACCAGGTCGCCGTCCGTCACCTGCTGCTGCTTGACCAGCGCGGAGGTGTTGGAACCGGGCTTGCTCAGGCTGGTCATGCTGAGCTCGCGTTCCTTCTGCAGCGACGCGAACGACTGCACCGCGGGGATCGACGCGTCTCTCACCCCGGAGGCCACCAGCTGGAGATACAGACCGTCGAACACCGTGTAGGACGAGAACAACGCCCACATGGCCAGGAGGACGATGCTGGGAACCACCACGACACCAGTGAGCCGGGAACGAATTGTCTTGTAATTCGTCTCAGGCACGTTCTTCAGCTTCACAACGCTCCACGAGCACCCGAATTGGCGACGGAAAGATAGCATCGCGTGATCAACACGATCAACCGGCGATGATCTTGGGGGCGGCGTAGAGACTACTCACTCGGTTGACCATCGCAACACCCCCTCCCGCAGGTTCCGGCGGTTGAGATGAAGATGTGTTGTGGTGCGTGAACGCGCTCCCGCAGGTAGAACGGTCACCGATACGTCTTACGGGCACGCCGAACCCGACTGGGCTTTCTTCGGCTGAACACCACAAACGCAGTGGTTATTGTCGCAACTTGACATTCCACGTGAAGTATTCTAAGAGGAAACGCAGTGCAACCGACGGTCGCTTTCCGTCACCAATCGTTATTCGACGAATTCGACTTGCGGTAGGCCGTCGGGGTGGTGCCGACCTCGCGCCGGAACACCGAGCGGAAGTTCGAACCCGTTCCGAAGCCCGCAACTGCGGCGATGCGGTCGATCGGCCAGTCGGAGGTCTCCAGCAACCGGCGCGCGCTCAGGATCCGTTGCAGCGTCACCCAGCGCATGGGCGCCAGGCCCGTCTCCCGTTCGAAGTGCCTGATGAACGTGCGTCGGCCCAGGTGGCTGCGCTCGGCCAGCTCGTCCACCGTGATCGCGTCGCCGAGGTGCGCCATGACCCACTCGCGGATCGGCGACAGGTCCGCCCGCACCGGGCTCAGCACGTCGACGTACTGCGGCTGCGCGCCGTCCCGCGCCGGTGAGGCGACGACGTCCTTGCCGGCCTCGTGTGCTGCCACCACGCCGAAATCCGTGCGGATCAGGTGCAGGCACGCGTCGATGCCCGCGCCGGCTCCCGCGGACGTGAGCACCTTGCCGTCCTCGACGAACAGCCGGTTCTCCAGCACTTTCACGCGCGGGTGCAGTGTTTTGAGGCTGTCCAGGTACTTCCAGTGCGTGGTGGCGTCGCGGCCGTCCAGCAGACCTGTGGCCGCGAGGGCAAAGGTGCCTGTACAAATGGCCACCATTCGCGCCCCTCGGTCGGCAGCCTCCTGGATTGCTTCGAGGTAGCGGTCATCAGGCGGGATCTCCGGCTGGTCGTAGCCGGGCACGACGACGATGTCCGCTTTCGTCAGTCCCGTGAGGTCCTCGGTGCAGACGCTCACGTCGTAGCCGTCCTGCGCGCCGAGCACGTGCGCCGGGATGCTGAGGTCGAGCGGGATCACGTTCGGCAACGCCAGGATCGCGACGGTCAGCACCTCTCGGACAGTACGCCGGTTGTCACGATCCTTGCGGTATGCGGCACCGCTGGCGGTGGAGCCACGACGCCGGGTTCGCGACGCTCGGTGTCATGGAAACCCAGAACTTCGGTGTGCCGTGGGAAGAGATCTACGGCTACCAGCAGGCCGTCAAGCACGGCGACACGATCTACCTCTCCGGCCAGCTGTCGCACGACGGCGCCGACTTCGTGGCCCCGGCTCCTGTCGTGGACGGTCGCGTCACGGACTTCTCCGCCATGGAAGCCCAGATGCGGCAGACGTACGTCAACGCGGCCGAACTGCTCTCACGGTTCGGCGCAACGCTGGACAACGTCGTCGAGGAGGTCCTGTACGTGCTCGACATCCCGGCTGCGTTCGCGGCGGCGGGCCCGGTGCGCAAGGAGGCGTACGGACGGCCGGATCCGCAGGTCGCGAGCACTCTCGTCGGCACACCCGGCCTGGCGCTGCCCGAGCAGCTCATCGAGATCAAGTTCATCGCCCGTGTGTGAGCTGGGGTTATCTTGGTGGGATGGCGACCGTGCACGGCCTGACCAGGTTTCGCACGCACGACCTCCCGGGCTCGCGCAGGCTCGCCGGGTGGGAGGAGCACAACGCCCGTGCCCTGGTGGGCCTCGACGTGCAGCCGTTCGGCGACTCGTTCGACGGCACCGAGATCAACCTGACGCTGCCCCGCCTGCAGGTGGCGCGGGTGACCGGCACACCGCACGCCGTCGACCGGGACGTCCGGCAGATCGCCGAGCACCCGGCCGACGGCGTGGTCGTCTACTTCGCGCTGTCCGGGGAGAACCAGTTCTCGCACCGGGGCGGCACCTCGTTGATCGTGCCCGGCCAGGGACTCGTGGTGGACGGGGACCAGCGGTTCCGGCGGACGTTCCCGCGCGGCCTCACCGAGCTGGTGGTGAAAGCACCGCGGTCGTTGCTGCGCGAGATCCGGCCCGGGTCCGTGAAGCCGCACGTGTTCAGCTTCCAGAACGACGCGCACGCACGGGCGTTGGTGACGGCGCTGACCGGCGCGTTGCGCGGCGGACCGGCTGACTGGGACGGGCTGGAGACCGTGGCGACGGATCTGCTCGGCACGTTGCTGGGCGGAGGGTGCTCGGCCGCTGCGGATCTCGCTGCCGCGCGGGCGTTCATCGTCGCGCATCTGGCCGACCAGGACCTGTCGGCGGGCCGGATCGCGGCCGCCATCGGGTACTCCGAGCGGCACCTCTCCCGGCTGTTCTCGAAGTCCGGGCAGAGCGTGCCGCAGGCTGTGTTGAACACCCGGCTGGACGCGGCACGGGCGATGCTGGCCCAGCCGATCTCGCTGGCAGAGGTGGCGGCGCGGAACGGGTTCGTGTCGCAGGCGCACTTCTCGCGCACCTACAAGGCCCGGTTCGGGGTGACTCCCAGGGAAGGCCGCCGCGAGTTTTTGCCTGTTTCCGCCACAACTGCGAGCTGAGCCTTCACGGCCCTGGTTGACACGTCACCGTTCTCTGCATGGTGACCTTCCACGACGGCCTCGCCGACACCGCCCCACCGACGCACACCGCGGTCGAGACCGACGTGCTGATCGTGGGATCCGGTCCGGCAGGGGCTTCTGCCGCGCTGTTCCTGTCCACCCTGGGCGTCCCGAACATCATGATCACCAAGTACCGGTGGACGGCCAACACGCCGCGTGCGCACATCACCAACCAGCGCACGATGGAGATCTTCCGCGACGTCGGCATCGAGGACCAGGTGCTCGCCGACGCCACCCCGCACCACCTGATCGGCGACACGGTGTTCTGCACCTCGATCACCGGCGAGGAGATCGGCCGCATCCTCACCTGGGGCAACCACCCGGCGCGGCACGCCGACCACGAGCTCGCGTCGCCGTCGCACAACTGCGACATCCCGCAGACGTACCTGGAGCCGATCCTCGTCCGCAACGCGACCGCGCGCGGCACGCAGACCCAGTTCAGCACCGAGTACCTGGGGCACACGCAGGATGCGGACGGCGTGACCGTGCGCGTGCTGAACCGGCTGACGGGCTCGGAGTACACGATCCGGGCGAAGTACCTGATCGGGGCGGACGGCGCCCGGTCCGCGGTGGCCGCCGACCTGGATCTGCCGTATGAAGGGCAGATGGACGTCGCCGGGTCCATGAACATCACGTTCAAGGCCGACCTCACCGAACTCTGCCGGCACCGGCCTTCGGTGCTGTACTGGGTGATCCAGCCCGGCGCGAACGTCGGCGGCATCGGCGCGGGGCTCGTGCGGATGGTCCGGCCGTGGAACGAGTGGCTCATCGTGTGGGGCTTCGACCTCGCACAGGGCGTGCCCGAGGTGACCGAGGACGACGCGCTGCAGATCGTGCGCAACCTCGTCGGCGACCCGGCTTTGGACGCGGAGATCACCGGGATCTCGTTGTGGGGCAACAACGAGCAGTACGCGACTACGTTGCAGCGCGGCCGGGTGTTCTGCGCCGGGGACGCCGTGCACAAGCATCCGCCGTCGAACGGACTCGGCTCCAACACGTCGATCCAGGACTCGTACAACCTGGCGTGGAAGCTCGCCTTGGTGCTGAACGGGCAGGCCGGCTCGTCGTTGCTCGACACCTACACCGCTGAACGTGCTCCCGTGGCGAAGCAGATCGTGTTGCGGGCCAACAAGTCCGCCCGTGAGTTCGGGGCGTTGTTCGAGGCGCTCGGGCTCGACGCGGCCGAGTCCGCGGAGCAGATGCACGCACAGATCGAGGAGCGCAAGGACATCGGTGTGGCCGGTGCTGCCAAGCGGGCCGCTGTGCGGGAGGCCATGGAGCTGAAGAACTACGAGTTCAACGCTCACGGCGTGGAGATGGGTCAGTCGTACTCGTCGACGGCTGTCGTCCCTGATGGCACGACACCTCCTGAGCCTGCCCGCGATCCGGAGCTGTACTACGAGCCTTCGACGTTTCCCGGGGTCCGTTTGCCGCATGTGTGGGTGGGCGACAGCAAGCGCAAGCTCTCCACCCACGATCTGGTGCCGTACGGGCAGTTCACGCTGCTGACCGGTGTCAACGGCGACGCGTGGACCGACGCCGCGCAGAAGGCAGCCGACCGCCTCGGCGTGCCGGTGCGGACCGTCGTGATCGGGCCTGGGCGTGAGGTGACCGACCTGTACTTCGACTGGTCGCGACTGTCCGGTGTGGACGAAGACGGCGCCGTGCTGGTGCGACCGGACAAGCACGTCGCCTGGCGGAGCACCGCGCTGCCGGCCGATCCCGAGGGCGAGCTGATGTCCGTGCTGACCGCCGTTCTGAGCAGGGAGAGCGCATGAGCTGGGAGCACGTCACGCTCGGCCAGCGGGTGCGGTTCGGCACCGGCCAGGCCGCTTCTCACCTCGCTGACGAAGTCGAACGCCTTGGTGCGCAACGGGTCATGCTGATCGCCGAAGAGACCGCGCCGGACGTCGCGTCGGAGATCGAGGTGGCGGTGCGCTGGACCGACGTCGCGCCGCACGTGCCGGTCGAGATCGCCGAACGCGCCCGGAAGCAGGCCGAGGACGTCGACCTGCTGGTGAGCGTCGGCGGCGGGTCGACGACCGGGCTGGCCAAGGCGATCGCGCTGACCACCGGATTGCCGATCATCGCTGTGCCCACCACGTACGCAGGCTCGGAGGCGACCAACGTCTGGGGTCTGACCGAGGCTTCGCGCAAGACGACCGGCAGCGACGACCGCGTACTGCCCACGACCGTCATCTACGACGCCGCCCTCACCGCGTCGCTGCCCGACGAGCTCGCGATCGCCTCTGGTTGCAACGCTTTGGCCCACTGCGTCGACTCGATGTGGGCTCCGCGTGCCGACCCGATCAACCAAGCGCTTGCGGTGGAAGGCATTCGGGCGTTGCGCGGTGGGTTGCGCCGGATCGGCAGCGTGGAGGGCCGCGAGCAGACCCTGTACGGCGCCTACCTGTCCGCCGTGGCGTTCGCCTCCGCCGGATCCGGGCTGCACCACAAGATCTGCCACGTCCTGGGCGGCGCGTACAACCTCCCGCACGCCCAGACGCACACCGCGATCCTGCCGTACGTGCTGGCGTTCAACACTCCCGCGGCTCCTGAAGCCGGTACGAGGATCGCCGAGGCGTTGGGAGGCGACCTGATCACCCTCTACGGCGAGATCGGCGCCTCGCACGTGCTGCACGGCGTGCCCGACGTCGTAGAAGCGGCCAAGCTGATCATGCCGTCCGCACCTCCGTCGAACCCGCGTCCCGTCACCGAGGACGACCTCACCGCACTGCTCGCCGCTGCCTCGGCGGGCCAGCTTGAGTGGAGCCGAGCATGACCACCCAGCAGGACATCGAACAGCGCCTCACCGACGAGGTCGTCGCCTCGTTCGCCAACACCCCGGACCCGCGCACTCGTGAGCTGCTGCAGGCGCTCACCCGGCACCTGCACGCGTTCATCCGCGAGGTGCGGCTGACCGAGGACGAGTGGACGAAGGCCGTCGAGTTCCTCACCGCGACCGGGCACATCACCGACGACAAGCGGCAGGAGTTCATCCTGCTGTCCGACGTGCTGGGCGCCTCGATGCAGACGATCGCGGTGAACAACGAGGCGTACGGGAACGCCACCGAGGCCACGGTGTTCGGCCCGTTCTTCGTGGAGGAGTCGCCGTTGGTGGGCAACGGCGGTGACATCAACGCGTCCGGAACCCCGTGCCTGGTCGAGGGATCGGTGCGCGACACCGACGGAAACCCCGTTCCCGGCGCCAGGATCGAGGTCTGGGAAGCCGACGAGGACGGCTTCTACGACGTGCAGTACGGCGACGACCGCGTCACCGGCCGGGGTCACCTGTTCTCCGAGCCCGACGGCAGCTTCTCGTTCCGGGGCGTGAAGCCGACGCCGTACCCGATCCCGGACGACGGCCCGGTGGGCGCGCTGCTCAAGGCCTCGAACCGCTCCCCCATGCGTGCCGCGCACCTGCACTTCATGGTGTCCGCGGCGGGGTTCCGCACGCTCGTCACGCACATCTTCGTCGAGGGCGACCCGCAGCTGGAGATCGGCGACTCGGTGTTCGGCGTGAAGGAGTCGCTCGTCAAGAAGTTCGAGGACCAGCCGGACGGATCGACGCGCGTCCGGTTCGACGTCGTTCTGGCCCCGCAGCAGTAGTGTCGTCCCCCAGACTCGCATCTGGGGGAACACATGCGGATTGATCTGTCCTGGGCCGACTCGCTGCACACCGACCCGTTCCTGAACGACATCTTCTCGATCGCGTTCGTGCGGGGCGTCGAGCCGCTCGACGCGCTGCGGCGGATCGGCGGACACCCGGACACGCTCGCCGAGCGCACGCCGGAGGACATCGTCGACCTGTTCGACTTCGACCACGGCTATCCGTCGGTCGCCTCGGTGCTGGGGCTCGGCGAGTGGACCGTCCTGCTCCAGCCCAACAGCTGGGAGGTGGGACACCTGGCCGACGCGCTGTCACGGCGCACCGAGGCGGTGTCCGTGACGCGGCACGACTACGCGTCGCCGAGCTTCACGCACGCCGTGGACGGCAGGATCGTCACGTCCCTCGACCCCAGCTACCCGTACGCGCCCAGCGTCGCCGATCCCGAACGCATGCTGCCGCTGCTGCGCCGAGCGGGCTTCTACCCGTTCGACGACGAGGACGAGAACGCTCAGATCGACCACCCCATCGCCAGGGCGCTGCGGCTCGCGTTCCTGCTCACCGGCGTGCTGCCGGACCTCGAGCAGCTCACCGAGCCGTTGCCGAGCATGCACTTCGACAGCTGGTTCGCCCGCCCCCGGCCGTACCGGACCGAGAGCGACCCTCTCGGCGAGGCTGTGTCGATCGCCGCGGAACTGGGCCTCAGCGACACTCCGGGCCTGGCCGAAGCACTGGCGGCCGCTCGTCGGGGCGAACCCGTGGTGGTCGCCCAGGACAGCGAGCTCGGCGGGCACGTCCGCGAGTGGCTGAAGTTCTCCCGCTTGGGATCGTGGTCGCTCAACAGCGCCAGATCCAGGATGACCGAGGAAGAGCGCCGCTTCGCCACCCGCCACGGCTGGCTGCTCAACGCGCTGCAGTGCGCGTTCCAGCCCTGAATCTTTCAGGAGGGCGCGCCCGTCCAGTCCCTGTTCATGTTCCCTCCCCCTCACACGTTTTGCTGTGGCGGCAGGACCTGGCCCCCAGCCCAGCCCTGCCGCCACCCCCCAGGCCGGCCGCGATGTCACCCGTCGCTGCCGTGCACCAAGCATCACTCCACACGAGGCGGAAAGGCAGGGGTCTCCCGTCT
Organism: Lentzea sp. NPDC051838; assembly: GCF_040681245.1. Lineage (NCBI taxonomy): Bacteria > Bacillati > Actinomycetota > Actinomycetes > Pseudonocardiales > Pseudonocardiaceae > Lentzea > Lentzea sp. NPDC051838. Next base: position 104,343 of record NZ_JBFAYI010000003.1, on the reverse strand, counting down.
CCCGCTCGTGCAGGCGACGGGAGACGCCTGGGAATCGGCAGGACGGCCGATCAGACTCGTGTTCGTGCAGCCAGGGGTCAGCCTTGCCGAAGGGTCGGGTCTGTGCCTCCGACGTGGGGGTTCGTTAGTCTGCGATGGTCTATTCGCGGTCTGGGGGCCTCATGGCTGAACAGTCGGATGTCTTTGGTGTGGAGTTGCGGCGTCTGAGGACGGCGGCGGGCTTGTCGCTGTCGTCGCTGGCGCAGCAGGTCCACTACAGCAAGGGCTATCTGGGCAAGATCGAAACTGGCATGAAGCAACCAGGTGTTGATCTGGCCCGGCGCTGTGACGCGGTTCTTGGAGCCGGTGGACGTCTGGCCTCCCTCGTGGACCAGCCCGCTCCCGCGAGCCCGCCGGCAGCTGTCGAGGCCGACGGCGAAGTGTGGGTGATGAGCATGGCTCCGGACGGATCGAGCTGGATGGTCCCGATGCCCCGGCGTGAGGCGATCGCGGCAGGCGCGGCCTCGTTGCTGGGACTGACGCTGGGAACGCCGCGCAGCGCTTCGGCGGCCGCGGCGCACGACGGGACGCTGACGGCGTTCCGGTCGTTGTTCGCGCAGGTCAGGCAGCTGGGACAGACCACGAGCCCGTCGGTGGTGCTGCCGATGGTGACGGTGCACACCCACACGTTGCGGGGCATGGCCAACGGCGCGCCGACGCCCGTGCGCGAGCAGCTGCTGGGCCTCGCCGCGCGCTACAGCGAGTACGCCGGGTGGATGGCCCAGGAGGCGGGCGACGACAGGGCCGCGATGTGGTGGACCCGCAACGCCGTCGAGATGGGCGCCGCCGCCGGCGACACCGAGCTGGCCACGTACTCGCTGATCAGGCAGGCACTGATCACCCTGTACCGCGACGACGCCGTGGGCACGATCGACCTGGCCCAGCAGGCGCAGGCCGCGCCCGGCACGTCCCCGCGCGTGCAGGGCCTCGCCGCGTTGCGCGAAGCCCAGGGACACGCCCTGGCCTGCGACTACGACGCCTGCCACCGCGCTCTCGACCGCGCCGCGGCGTTGCTCGACAAGGCCGACACCGCGAGCGGCATGACGATCGGCTCGGCCTCGGTCAGCGGCGCCGACCTGAACCAGCTGGTCACGGCCTGGTGCCTGCACGACCTGGGCCGTTCCCGCGAGGCAGCCGACGTGATGGACCGCCAGCTGTCGCTGGTGCCGGACAACGCCCACCGCACGCACGCCCGTTTCGGCGCCCGCCGAGCCCTCGCCTACGCCGCCGCAGGCGACATCGACCACGCCGGCGCGCTGGCTTCGAAGGTCCTCGACGCCGCGGAGCTCGTCGACTCGGCTACCGTCCGGCAGGACCTGAAGCGCCTCGCCCGGCTGCTCGGCCGCGAGCGCGAACATCCGTCGGTGCGCGACGTGTACCCGCGGCTCAACGCGGCGTTGCGCAGTCCGATCCACTAGTTTTGTCGAGTTTCTGGGGGAACTGAAGTGTCCGATGCCGCGATCTTCCAGCGCAGGTTCGAGGCGCTGGCCGCGAACGTCGAGGACTTCATCCGGGGCAAGCCCGAGGTGGTCAGGCTCGCGCTGGTCTGCCTGCTCGCCGAGGGTCACCTGCTGATCGAGGACGTGCCGGGCGTCGCCAAGACCTCGCTCGCCAAGGCCATCGCCCGCTCCGTCGCGGGCGCCGAGGTCAAGCGCATCCAGTTCACCCCCGACCTGCTGCCGTCCGACGTGACCGGCGTGCAGGTGTACGACCAGGGCCGCTCGCGCTTCGAGTTCCGCCAGGGCCCGGTCTTCACGAACATCCTGCTGGGCGACGAGATCAACCGAGCCTCGCCCAAAACCCAGTCGGCGCTTCTGGAAGTCATGGCCGAGGGGCAGGTGACCGTCGACGGCCATCCGATCGCCGTGCCGTACCCGTTCCTGTGCATCGCGACCCAGAACCCGGTCGAGCACCAGGGCACCTACGCCCTGCCCGAGGCGCAGCTCGACAGGTTCATGATGCGGATCAGCATCGGCTACCCCGAGGACCTGGCCGACGAGGTCAGCATCCTGTCCTACGGCGTCACCCGCCGCCGTCCGGACGAGCTGAAGTCCGTGATGGAGCTCGACGACCTCAGGCTGATGATCCGCGCGGTCCGCGAACAGGGCGTGGCCGACAACCTGCGCGAGTACGTCGCACGGCTCGTGCGCGCCACCCGCGTCCACCCGGACGTCGAGCTCGGGGTGAGCCCGCGCGGCGGCATCGCCCTGATCACCGCCTCGCAGGCCTACGCGCTGGCCGCCGGTCGTCCGTTCGTGACGGCCGACGACGTGAAGGCCGTGGCCATCCCGGTGCTCAACCACCGCCTGCTGCTGACCCCGGAAGCCCGGATCCAGCAGCGAACCCCCGAAGCCGTGCTGTCCGAGGTGCTGGCCGCCGCGCCCGTCCCGGCAGGCCGGTGAGTGGTGTGCTGACCAGATCCGGGGCCGGGATGACCGCCGCCGCCACGGGTCTGGTGGCGCTGGGCGTGTGGGCGGACTACCCGGAGCTCGTGACGCTCGGCCTCGCCGCCGCCGGCGCCCTCCTGCTGGCGGCCGCGTGGCTCGTCGTCTCCCCCAAGCTGACGGTCGTGCGCGAAGTCCGGCCCCGGCGCGTGTTCGAGGGCAGCGCCGCCCAGGCCACGCTGACCGTGACGAACGTGGGCAAGCGCGACAGTCCCCCGCTGATGGTCACCGAAACGGTCGGCGGCGACCGCACCACCGTCACGGTGCCCGCGCTGACCGCCGGCCACAGGTGCACCGTCAGCTACCCGCTGCCGGTCGCGCGCCGAGGCCGGTACCTGATCCCTCCCGTCGAGCTGGGCCACTCCGACCCGTTGCGGCTGCTGCACCGCGGCCGCGCGTCCGGCGGCGAGCTCGTCGTCCACGTCTACCCGCGCGTGCACCTGCTGGCGTCGATCACCGCCGGCGGCCCCCAGGACGCGGAAGGCCAGACGACCAGCAGCGCCCCACTCGGCGGCGTCGCGTTCCACAGCCTGCGGGAGTACGCGCCGGGAGACGACTGGCGCCGCATCCACTGGGGCGCCACGGCCCGGACCGGCACGGTGATGACCCGCCACGTGGTGGTGCCCGACGAGCCGCGCCAGCTGATCGTGCTGGACACCGGCTCCACCCCTTATCCCACCACGCAGTTCTTCGAGGAGGCGGTCCGCGTCGCCGCGTCGTTCTGCGTCGCGGCCGAACGCTCCAGCCTGCCCCTCCAGCTGCGCACCACCGCCGGCGTGGAACGAGAGTCCAGCGGCACCGCCCTCGAGTTCCTGTCCACTGTGGAGCGTTCCGATCGCGGGCTCGTCGGGTTGACCGACCTCGTGCGGGACGTGGTGTCGGACAGCCAGGGCGTGGCGCTGACCATCGTCACCGGCCGCGTGGACGCCGAAGCCGCCCAGCTGCTGATGTCGTTGCGCTCCAGGTTCCTCTCCGTCAACCTCGCCCAGCTGGTCTCAGCGGACTTCACCCTGCCGGCGCGCCCGCGCGGCGTGCTCGCGGTAGCCGCGCCGAGCAGCGAGCAGTTCGCCACGCGCTGGAACCGGCTGGTGCTGCGATGAACTGGCGGAAGCTCGTGCCAGGCGGCGCACTGGCCGAGGTGGTCCTGACGCTGATGGCCTGCGCGGCGGGCCCCCTGGTCTACCACCGGTTCTTCACCACCGGCTACCTCCCGGTGCTAGCACTGGCGTTGGTGGCAGGCGGACTCTCGGCCGCCCTGGGCCACCGTCGCGTGTGGACGACCCTCGCGCTCGGTGTCCTGGGGCTGGCCACAGTCATGGTCTACGGCGTGTTCGACGGCGTGGCCTCAGCAGTCCTCGGCGGCGTGCGCGGCAGCTGGAACCGTCTGCTCACCGTCACCGCACCGGCCGACACGTGGGGCGAACTGCTGGCCGCACCTGCCCTGGTGGTCTGGGCGGCGGCGTTCTCGTCGGTCCTCCTCGTACTGCTCACGCGAAGCGCACTAGCGCCCCTCCTGCCTCCGTTGGCAGGCTTCGTGTTCGCCCTCTTCGTCGCGGGCAACCAGGCAGGCAGCCACCAGGTAGCCACTATCGTCTTCCTGGTCTCCGCTCTGGTCCTGATCGCTCTCCGCACCCACCGCGGCCACACCCGCGGCACGGTTCGCGTCGAACGGCAGTCCACCAGCCCTGTCGCAGCACTCGTCGTCGTCGGCTCTGTGGTCGCCGCCAGCGCGTTGTTCGGCGTGGCAGGCGGCCAGTTCTCATCCCTTGCCTCCGGCGAGCACCGTTTCGACCCGCGTGACGTCCTCGCGCCGCCGATCGTCCGCACCGACACTCTCACCCCGTTGTCACAGCTGAAGAAGCAGCTCAACGAGTCGCCACCCCGCACTCTCTTCACGGTGCGCACGGACTCCGAATCGACCCGAATCGACCGCGTGCGCACTGCCGCCCTCGACACGTTCGACGGCACCACGTGGACCTCCTCCGACACCTACCGCGTGGCCGGCGGCAGCCTCACCACCGACCCGGAGCTGCAGCACAGCAAACCGGTGTCCGCTCACATCGAGCTGAAGGAGCTCACCGGCCCGTACCTGCCGGTCGTCGGCTGGCCGTCCAAGCTGGCGGCGACGGGCGAGAGCCGAGGCCGCTTCGGCTTCAACCCGGACTCAGGCGTGGTGGTGAGCAACGGCCCCACCTCGCGAGGACTCAGCTACGACGTGACAGGTGAGGTCGGAGTCCGGGACAAGGGACTGTCGTGGGCCACCCCGTTGGAGAACAACCTGCCGCCGCTTCCGGGCGGCGTGCCGGAAGCGCTCGACAACGCCAGCAAGTGGTTCGACGGCGCTCACTTCGATCGGCTCGTCCAGCTCGAAACCTTCCTGCGCGCCAAGAGCTACCAGCTCAACCGGCCGCCGGGGCACTCCTACGCCACCATCGCCCGTCTCCTGTCGGCTGAGGACGCGACGAACGGATACTCGGAGCAGAACGCCGCGGCGTTCACCGTGATCGCCAGGATGTGGGGACTCCCGGCCAGGGTCGCGGTCGGGTATCGCCTGCGCCACTACCAGGGCGGCGTGTTCCAGGTCACCACCGCAGACGCCCACGCGTGGTCCGAGGTGCACTTCTCGGGCTACGGCTGGGTCGTGTTCGACCCCACCAACCCCGACGACACGAGCAAGCGGAACCCGCCGCCGGAGGCACCTCTCGTGGTTCCGCCGCAACCCGCGCCGCCGACCGCCGCTCCGCAGGCAGCCCCTCCGGCCGCGTCGCAGCCCGCCGACGCGGCTGATGAACAGGGTTTCAGCTGGGACAACGTTCTGAACGGCAACGTGGTGCTCGCGCCTGCCGCCGCTCTGCTCGGAGCATTCGCGACTGGGTTCGTGGTGCTCTTCAAGGTTCATCGCCGCAGGCGCCGGCGCCACGCAGCCGACCATGCGGCGCAGGTGCTCGGAGCGTGGCACGAACAGCTGGACCGACTCGCAGAACGCGGTATCTCGCCATCGGTCTCACTCACGTTCCTCGAGGTTGCCGAGCACGTGCGGGCGGTCCTCGGTGAGGTGGCGAACCCGGTCGAGGAGACCGCGGAGCTGGCGACCACGGCGATCTACGCACCTGGGCATCTCGACCGAGCCGCGTCCGTTCGGGCCTGGGAACTGGTGGCACAGCTGAAGTCCGGACTCTACCCAGGACGGGTGTCCGCGGCACGACTGCTCGCGGCGTTCGACCCGCGTCCACTGTGGACGACGTGGAGCGTCGCGCGTCAGCGGCGGCAGGCCGGCGAGAGCCTGGAAACGGGGCGGTACCGGTGAAGCGAAGGCACCACCGAGCCGCGGCCGCGCTCGCTTCTGCCGCTGCCGTCGCCGCGGCCGTTCTGGTGGTCGGGCCGGGGTACGAGACCTCGCAGGTGCGGATGCACTCCGGCACGGCCTGGCTCGCGTCGGGCCGGGCTGGAGAGGTGACGCTGGTCGACGGCTCCGCTGCCGAGGTCAAGGCCCACGTGCCAATCGCGGAGGCGGGCGCCGCGCTGTCCGTGGCCCGGCAGGACGGTTCCGCCTACGTCCTGAACACGAAGACCGGCGGGCTGAGCCGCGTCGACAGCGCCACGGAACGGGCCTCCCCGCCGACCGCCGTTCTTCCCGCGAGCGACGGCCTTGCCGTGCTGTCCGCGCCGGGCGCCCTGTACGCGATCGACGTCCACAGTGGACTTGTCGCCGAGTTCGACCCTGCCACGATGACCACGCGGGGCGAGCCGGAGAAGCTCGCGGAGGAGATCCGGCCGTACAACGTCGTCGTGGACGCCCGCAGCACGTTGTGGACGGTGGACGACGCCTCTGGCGAGCTGGTCTGGCTGACCAACGGCGAACGCCGGGCCCGCGCCATCGCGGCGAAGAACGGTCGACTGACGATCACCGATGGCAAGCCCGCGCTCGTGGACGTCGAACACGGCACCGCCGAACTGCTGAACCCTGCGACCGGCAACGTCGCGAGGTCCGTCCGGCTCGAGCCACGTGCGAGCGGCAGGGTGGCCGTCAGCGGCTCGGCCGACCGGTCCCGGCTGCTGATCGCGGCCGACGGCGAGCTGGTCACCTGCGCGTTCGACACCGGCTGCGCGACGCCGGTCAAGATCAGCTCGGCTGACGCGGACCTGGGCGCTCCGGTCGAGGTCGGCAACCACGCGGTGGTGCCCGACCACACCACCGGGCAGGCGACGATCGTCGACCTCGCCGGCTCACGGGTGCTGGCCCAGCGGCAGCTGTTCGACGCGCCGACCCGATTCGAGCTGATCTCCCAAGACGGCATCGTGTTCTTCAACGACCCGTCCGGCAGCACCGCCGGAGTGCTGGACCTGTCGGGAGACGTCCGGACGATCACCAAGTACACCGAGGACCAGGTCCCGGACAAGATCCCTCCGACACCCGACCAGCCCGCGCGAGCCGACCAGGCGACGAAGACCGACCCCGCCAAGCCCGCGATCGGACTGAGCCTGCCTGGCGACACCGACCCGTCCGCCTCGGTGAACACCACGCCGAACCCCGTGGCGTCCATCGTGGTCAAGCCGGGCCATCGCGGTGTGGTCGGTGCCGAGTTCGAGCTGATGCTCGCCACTGCAGGCAAGGCCACCGCTCAGTGGGCGTTCGGCGACGGCATCGAGGCTTCCGGCACCTCTGTGCGGCACAGCTGGCAGCAGCAGGGCGTCTACACCGTCCGTGCGGCCGTCACGTTCGACACGGGAGCCCGAATCGAGACGACGACGACGGTGACCGTGGACCCGCCCGAGGCGCCGCCGAGCATCACCGCGCTGACCTTCCGGCGGCCGAAACCGGTGATGGGCGAGTCCGTGCACTTCAACGCCGAGACCACCCGCAAGCCCGACAGGTGGGAGTGGACGGTCACCAAACCCGGCGAGCCCACGCCCGAGGCGACCTCGCAGGCAGCCGAGTTCGACCACAGGTTCCCCAGCGCGGGCACCTACACCGTCTCGCTCACCATCACCACGGGCGCACACACCGTGCAGTCATCCCGCCAGCTCAAGGTGGGTCGCGGCTGGCCAAGGGCGTGGGGCAACCCACAGCACAAGCGACTGGAGATCCCGCAGACGGCCTGGGGCGGCGTCGTCGCGGTCCAGGCGGCGAACCGTCACGTGCTGGCGTTGATGGCGAACGGCTCGGTGATCGGCTGGGGTTCGGACTCTTTCCGCAAGTACTGGCAGCCTCCAACGGACGTGTCCAGCGATGTCATCGCGATCGCCGCCATGGGGGACCACAGTCTCGCGCTGAAGGCCAACGGCTCCGTGATCGCCTGGGGCGACAACACGTACGAGCAGGCGAAGGTACCGGAAGCAGCTCTTCACGATGTCGTCGCGATCGCTGCCGGGAACTGGCACAGCCTGGCGTTGAAGTCGGACGGCACCGTGATCGGCTGGGGCGGCAGGCCTGGCGAGGACAAGGCGGACGTGCCTCCCAACGCACGCAGCGGCGTGGTGGCGATCACCGCTGGACGCTACATGAGTCAGGCGTTGAAGGCCGACGGTTCCATCGTCACGTGGGGCAGGATCAACGGTCGTCAGGCGGACATCCCACCGGAGGCGACCAGTGGCGTGCGTGCTCTCGCAGCGGGGAGCGTGTACTGCCTGGCGCTGAAGAACGACGGCTCGATCGTCGGATGGGGTTCGTCCATCATCGTGCCGCCGATTCCAGATGAGGCGAAGCACGGCGTCGTCGCGATGGCCTACACCATGGACCACGCCCTGGTGCTGAAGGAGGACGGCACCGCGTTCGGCTTCGGAGGCAACAACCACTTCGACGAGATCACGGTGCCGCGCATCTACAGCACCGGCGTACTGGCGATTGCCGCCGGCATCAACTACAGCATTGTGGTGACGGAATGAGATTCCTGACACGCAAACGACTTCTGACCGCCCTCGCCTGCGTTGGCGCGCTCGCCGCGGCCGTTCTGGTGACGGGCCCTGGCTACGAGGCCGCTCAAGTGCAGATGCGGACCGGCACGGTGTGGCTCGCGTCGAGCCAGACCGGCGAGGCCACCCTTGTGGACGGCGCCTCCGCCGAGGTGAGGGCACACGTCAAGGTCTCCGCGGCGAACAGGGGGCTGAGCGTCGTTCAGCGGGGCAACACGGCCGTCGTGCTCAACCTGGAGACCGGAGAGCTGAGCAACGTCGACAGCGCTACTGAGCGGGTCTCCCCACCGGTGAACGTTCTTCCGGCGAGTGAGGGCCTGATCGTGCTGCCCGGCCAGGACGCGTTGTACGTAGCAGATGTCCACAACGGACAAGTCGCGTCCGTCGACCCCACCTCGCTGACCACGCGGCACGAGCCGGAGCGGCTGGCGGACGCGTTCAAGCCGGAGAACGTCGTGGTGGACGGCCGCGGCACGGTGTGGGCGGTCGACGACGCCACCGGCGACCTGGTGTGGTTGAACAACGGTGAACGAGGTAAGCGCGGCACCGCGGGCAAGGGCGTCCGGCTGGCGGTCACCGACGGCAAGCCCGCGCTGGTGGACGCCGAAACCGGCACGGCCGAACTGCTCAACCCCGAAACCGGCAACGTCGCGCGATCGGTGCGGCTCGACCTGCCCGGCGACGCGGTCGCGGTCGGAGGATCGGCAGATCAGGCGAGAGTGCTCATCGCGACCAGCCAGGGCGAGCTGAGCTCGTGCGCGTTCGACTCCGGGTGCACCGCGCCCGTGCTGGTCGGTTCCGCCGGCGCAGCGCTCGGGACACCGGTCGAGGTCGACAACCACGCCGTCGTGCCCGACTACTCCACCGGTCAGGTCACGATCGTCGACCTCGCGACCTCGCGTGTGGTCGCCCAGCGGCAACTGTTCGACAAGCCGACCCGGTTCGAGCTGATCACCCGCGACGGCATCGTCTTCTTCAACGACCCCCGCGGCAACGCGGCCGGGGTCCTGGACCTGTCCGGTGACACCAGGACGATCACCAAGCACACGCGGGCCGAGGACGGCACCGCACCCGTGCCGGACCGATCCACGAAGACCGACCAGGTGGCGAAGACCGGGCAGCACAAACCCGGCCTCGGCCTCCCCACACCGAACGACCTGCCCTTCCAGCCGAACCCTCCGGCCCCGGTTCCCGCGGCGTCCATCGTCGTCAAACCGGGCAACCACGGCGTGGTCGGGGACGTGTTCGAACTGACGATGAAACTCCAGTCGCCCGGTGACACCACCGCGCGGTGGTCGTTCGGCGACGGATCTGAGGCCACCGGCACCACGGTCCGCCACAGCTGGCGGGAGCCGGGGGTCTTCACCGTTCGTGCCACCGCTTCCCTCTCCGGCGGAAAGCAGGTGCGTGCCGAGACCGCGGTCACCGTGGACCCGGCGCAGGCTCCGCCACGGATCGCGGCGCTGAACGTCCGGCCCGCCAAGCCGGTGATCGGGCAGCAGGTGCGCTTCACCGCCGACACCACTGGCAGCGCGGAGAAGTGGGCCTGGAGCATCACCGCACCGGGGAACCCGATCGCCGCCGTCACCGCGCAGACCCCCGGGTTCGTCCACGCGTTCACCACCCCTGGCACCTACACCGTCTCGCTCACCACCACCGCGGGCAACGGCCAGACAGCGCACTCCTCCACGCAGCTCACCGTCTCGCGGGGCGCAGTCAAGATCTGGGGCGACGCCGACGAGTTCAACCTGGACGATGTCCCCGAGGAGGCCTCGAGCGGGGTCGTCGCGATCGATGCCACCGCCCAGCACTGCGTGGCGCTGAGGTCCGACGGCCGGGTTGTCTCCTGGGGCGCCCCAGACGACGGGCGGGCAACGGTGCCGTCGAACGCGCTCAGCGGAGTGGTCGCCATCGCCGCTGGTGGTGCCCACAGTCTGGCTCTGAAGTCGGACGGTTCCGTCATCACCTGGGGTGCCCAACTCGATGATCTGCAGATCGTTCCCGAAGCGGCCAAGCACGACGTCGTCGCGATCGCGGGCGGAAGTCTGTTCAGCCTGGCCTTGAGATCGGACGGCAGGGTCGTCGCCTGGGGCGACGACCTGGCGGGCACGACGACCGTTCCCGACGCCGCCACGAGCGGTGTCATCGCGATCGCCGCCGGCATCAACCACGCCCTGGCGTTGAAGTCGGACGGCTCCGTTATCAACTGGGGCTACAGCTCCTGGACGAACCTGGAGGTACCGGACGCGGCCAAGAGCGGCGTGGTCGCCATCGCCGCGGGCGACGACCGTTCCCTGGCGGTGAAGGCGGACGGTTCCATCATCGAGTGGGGGATGATCTGGGAATCCGAGCGACCGATGCCGCCCGCGGCGCGAAACGGCGTTGTCTCGATCGACCTCAGCTCCCACCACGTCCTGGCCCTGAAGGCGGACGGCTCCGTGCTCGGCTGGGGTGCCGACCTCGCGGGCGAAACGTCCCTACCGGCCGAGTACGACCGAAGCGTGACGACCGTCGCCGCCGGCCCGGGCTACAGCCTGGCCGTGGTGGACGATGCCGGTTGACGATCAGGAGTAGCGGGCATGGGTGGCCTGACGCAGCTCGCGCCAGGCCGTGCTCACCTTGTCCGGCTCGCCGTCGAACGCGCCCGCGCGCAACAACGGCGAGTCGACGTTGAGGCGGGCGAGGTTGCGTTCGTAGATCACGTCACCGGCCTGGTCGAGGCGCACCGCGAACTCGCCGAGCGACGAGAAGGCGCCGTCGTGCAGCTCCAGCAGGCTGCGCAGGAACTCGTAGTCCGCGAACGCCCACTCGAACCCGCTGCCGTCGACGACGTTGAAGAAGACGCGGCTCAGCACCTGCCGCAGTTGCACGCTCAGGGCCTGGTGCGGGGGCATGCCGTCCCACGACGGGAGGGCCGCGGCGTGGCGCGGGTCGACCACTCCTCGCAGGGCCAGGGCGCGCAACGCCACGACGCGGCCGTCCGTGGTGCGGCAGAGCAGGCGGTGGACCAGGTCTTCGCGGCCGGACGCGACGGCTGCCACGCCGATGACGTAGACCAGCAGCAACGCCGGGTACAGCGCCGCGTTGACCCACACGTCCTGGGCGCTGCGGTCACGAGGCACGGGACGCAGGAAACGTTCGACCAGGGTGACCCACAGGTCGTCGTGGCGGCGGTCGCCCGAACGAACTCCGATGGCGACCAGGCGCAGCAACGGAGCCAGGTCGTGTTCGTAGCCGGTGAGCCGTTTTTCCAGCTCGGAGGGCAGTTCGTGGTCGTCGAGGCGGCCGGTGGTCGGGTAGCGCGACTCGGTCAGCAGGTCGAGGACGGACGAGGCGGCGGACGTGACGCGGTCGGTCACGGTCTGGCCCACCGGCTCGGCCAGGGCCTGGCGGAACTCGGTGACCGGGCTGCGCAGCTCGCCTTCCGCCGGGCGGTCCGAGCGCGGTGCCGGAGCGGGACGCGGGGCCACCAGCTCCGGCACCAGCTCGACGAGTTCGTCGACCAGCCTGGGCAGGTCCAGGTCGTCGCTGCGGTGGTGAATGCGCAGGTACTGGCAGCGGGCGAGACGCTTCAGGGCGTCCGGCAGGTCGTCCTCGGTGAGCGGTGAGATGCCGTCCATCAGCACCGGGATCACGCGCAGGCCGCATTGGAAGGCCTCGGTGATCTCGCGGCGCACCCAGTCGTCGGTCTTCTCGAGCCTGCGGACGCCCTCGCGGTCCACGGCGCCGGACCAGCGGGGGCCGATGAGCGCCAGCAGCACCTCGCACCGGCGCAGGCCGCTGAGGATCTCGCGGGAGAAGTCCTCGCCCAGCCTGATCGACTGGCTCGCGTAGAAGACCTGGTCAGCCCCGAAGCGCGCGCTCAACTCCCGCTTGACCAGGGCAGCAGCCCATTCACCGTCTCCGGTGCGGTAGTTGACGAACACGCCAGGCATCGCCTGAACCCTCTCATAGGTGAGCTCTGGCGTGGAGATTACTGACTGCCTCTCAGCTGCTCCGGTAGACCTCGGTGATCTCGCGGACCTCACCGGCCAGGCGCTGCTGGATCTGGTCGAAGAAACGGGAGTTCCGCACCAGCTTGGGGCGCTTGAGCAGCGGCCGGCGCACGTCGCGGCGGAACACCGAGAGGCAGTCGGAGAAGTCGGTGCCGCCCCACGGGATGAGCTCCTGGGCCACGATCCTCAGGCCGCCCGCCTCCGCGTACTGGCGGAACTTGGCCGCGGACATGGTCGGGGCGCGCCAGTGCTCGTTGCCGACGGTGAGCTCGCCGGTCTTGGGGTCGCGGTAGGAGTCGATGTTGGAGTGGTGGAACACGCCGGTGCCGCCCGGCCGGAGCTTGCGACCGAGCTGCGCCAGGTACGACTGCAGCACGTCGTGTTCGGCGTGGACCAGCGAGTCCCAGCTGAACACGAAGTCGATCGAGCCGTCCTCGATCATGTCGAGCGACTTGCCGTCGTTGACGTGGTAGTCGATGTGGTCGAAGTCCTTGAACCGTTCCTTGCACGCGTCGATGCACGGCTGGGTGAGGTCGACCAGCGTGAGCTTCTTGCTGGACGGCACCAGGAACTGCGTCGCGCGGCCGAAGCCCGGCGCGATCTCCAGCGTGTGCTCCGACGGCAGGAACGGGCTGATTCTCGGTTGCAGGAACCAGGCCCACATGGCTTCGGTGCCGCCGAACCCGACGGACCACTCGTCGCCCTTGTCGGCCCAGTCGTAGTTGGCCCAGCGGTCGTGGTTTTCCTCAACGCTCGGCATCGCGCCCCTACCTCGTCGGTCCCTTGGGTGGGGGCGAGGCTACCGCTGCCGGCCGCACTTCGCGGGGTCATTTGACCACTGAGGTGAGACCGTCGTCGCAGATCGGTCCCGGAACGGTGTCTCCACCACCTTTTCACTACCGCCGGCATTACCGTCAACGAATCCATCGGGCATTGAGGTGTGCTTTCGTCTACGTGCTGAGACGATGAAACGTTTACATCCAACCGAGACGAACCTAAATGATGGATTTCTCCGCGAGTCGCGTGACAAACTCCGAATCCTCGTCCCCGGGAGGTGCGGTGTTCCAACACATCGCGGAGTTCCACGATTGGTGGAGTTTCCGGAAACAGGCTCATCCTTTCCACGTCACCCAGGTGCCGCTCGATCGGCTCAACGGCTGGTCAGCGGACCGGGAGACCGGCACGATCCGCCACCACAGCGGCCGGTTCTTCTCCGTGGAAGGGCTTGAGGTCAGCACCGACCACGCCATTGCCGAGGAATGGTCGCAACCGATCATCGACCAGCCGGAAGCGGGAATACTCGGAATTCTGGTGAAGCGCGTGCGCGGGGTTCCCTACTTCCTCATGCAGGCGAAGGCGGAGCCGGGAAATGTCGGCGTCGTCCAGCTCTCCCCCACCGTGCAGGCCACGAAGAGCAACTACAGCCGAGTTCACCAGGGCAAGGCGGTGCCCTATCTGAAGCATTTCCTGGCCCCGCGGCGGGGGCGGATCCTGTCCGACGTCCTGCAGTCCGAGCAGGGCGCGTGGTTCCTGCACAAGCGCAACCGGAACATGATCATCGAGGTGGACGACGTCGAGGTGCTCGACGACTTCTGCTGGCTGAGCCGCGAGCAGCTGTCCGAGCTGTTCGCCGTCGACAACCTCGTCAACATGGACTCGCGGACCGTGCTCGCGGGCTACCCGCTGCCGGGTACCAGCGCGGGCACGCACAACGACACCGCGAGCCTGCTGAGCTGGTTCACCGAGGCCAAGTCGCGCTACCGGCTCGACCGCAGGCGCATCCCGCTCAACGCGGTCAAGAAGTGGGTCTGGTCGCCGGAGAGCATCCGGCACGAGGACGACAGGTTCTTCTCGGTGATCGGCGTCGACGTCGTGGCCGGCAACCGGGAGGTCACCGGCTGGTCGCAGCCGTTGCTCGCGCCCAGGCACCGCGGGCTGGTGGCGTTGCTGACCCGCCGGGTCGACGGGCAGCTCCAGGTGCTGATGCGCGCGCTGACGCAGGCCGGCACGCACGACATCGTCGAGATCGGGCCGACCGTCCAATGTGCGCTCGGCAACCACAGCGAGCCGCCCGCGTTCGTCGAGCACGTGCTGGCCGCGCCGAGGGAACGGATTCTCTTCGACACCGTGCACTCCGAGGAGGGCGGCCGGTTCTACCACGCCGAGAACCGTTACGTCGTCGTGGATTCGGGCGAGCTCCTCGACGACGCCGGCCCCGACTTCACCTGGATGACCCTGCCCCAGCTCGCCGAGATCGCCCGCTACGGCAACCACGTCAACGTCGAGGCGCGAAACCTGTTGGCGTGCCTCATCTTCCAGCCATCCGAAGGACGCTGATGACCACTCGAGTGTGGGACTACCTGGCAGAGTACGAGAACGAGCGCGACGACATCCTCGCGGCGGTCGACCGCGTGTTCCGGTCCGGCACGCTCATCATGGGCGAACGGGTGCACGCCTTCGAACGGGAGTACGCGGACTACCACGGTATCGAGCACTGCGTCAGCTGCGACAACGGAACGAACGCGCTCGTGCTCGCCCTGCGCGCCCTGGGAGTCGGGCCGGGCGACGAGGTGATCACGGTGTCGAACACCGCGGCTCCCACGGTGATCGCGATCGACCAGGTCGGCGCCACCCCGGTGTTCGTCGACATCGACCCCGCGACCTACCTGATGGACACGAGCCAGGTGGCGGAGAAGGTCACCGCGCAGACCAAATGTCTGCTGCCCGTGCACCTGTACGGCCAGTGCGTCGACTTGGAACCGTTGCGGCGCATAGCCGACGAACACGGACTCAAGATCCTCGAAGACTGCGCGCAGGCACATGGCGCACGGCACAACGGGGTGCTCGCCGGGACGACCGGGGACGCGGCCGCGTTCTCCTTCTACCCCACCAAGGTCTTCGGCGCGTACGGCGACGGTGGCGCGGTGCTCACCAACGACGACCAGGTCGCCACGAACCTGCGCCGGCTGCGCTACTACGGCATGGAGAAGCAGTACTACGTCGTCCAGACGCCCGGCCACAACAGCAGGCTCGACGAGGTGCACGCGGAGATCCTGCGCACCAAGCTCAAGCGGTTCGACGGCTACCTCGCCGCCCGCCGCGCCGTCGCCCAGCGGTACCGGGACGGGCTCGGCGACACCGGGCTGGTGCTGCCGGAACTCGCCGAGGGCAACGACCACGTCCACTACCTCTACGTCGCCCGCCACCCGGAACGCGACGAGATCCTGGAACGCCTGAAGGCGTACGACATCGAGCTGAACGTCAGCTACCGCTGGCCGGTGCACACGATGACCGGCTTCGCCCACCTCGGCTACGAACCGGGATCGCTGCCCGTCACCGAACGGCTGGCGCACGAGATCTTCTCACTGCCCATGTACGCGTCGCTGCCGGAAGGCCTGCAGGACAAGGTCATCAGCGCGGTTCGCGAAGTCCTGAAGGGACTGTAGACATGCGAGTACTGGTCACCACGGTCGGACTGGTCGGGCACATCTTCCCGCTGGTCTCGATCGCGCACGCCCTGCGCGCCGCCGGCCACGAGGTGCTCTGGGCCACCCCGCAACCGGAGCTGGTCGCGAAGGCCGGGCTGTCCGCGTTCGACCCCGCTCCCGGCGTGAACCCGATGGAGATCATCCAGACGGTGCTGGCCAAGTACGGGCTCGGGTTCGAGATCAGCCGCGACGAGTACGCGAAGGAAGTCGAGATGGGCGGCGAGCTGCTGGCCCGACTCGGCGAGGTGACGATCGACCGGACCGTCGCGGTGGCGCGGAACTGGCGTCCTGATCTCGTCCTGTACGACGAACTGCAGCCCGCCGGCCCATTAGTCGCGAGCATGTTCGGCGTGCCCGCGGTCGAGCAGATTCTCAGCGTCTGCGGCTACCGGGAGATCCGCGACGGCATGCGCCAGCACCTCGACGAGGCGTACGACCGGCACGGAGTCGTTGGCGCGCCTTCGAAATCAGTACTGCTCGACACCCGGCCGCCCAGTATGCGACAGCAGGACTTCGACGGCTGGTCGATGCGGCTGGTGCCGTACAGCGGATCCAGCGTCCTGCCCGACTGGCTGCTCGAACCGCCAGCCCGGCCACGGGTCGCGGTCACGCTCGGCACCACCACTCCCGGTTTCATGGATCTGGGCGCCTTCCGAAACGTCATCGACGCGGCCGCTCAGGTGGACGCGGAGTTCGTGCTCGCCACCGGAGACGCGGACATCTCCGGGTTCGGCGCGCTGCCGGGCAACGTCCGGGCGGCGGGCTGGGTGCCGTTGCACGCGCTGCTGCAGACCTGCAGCTCGATGATCCACCACGTCGGCGGCGGTACCTCGCTGACCGGGCTCAGCACGGGCGTCACGCACCTCACGATGCCCATTAGCGCGGACTCGTGGCAGGTCTCCGAGCAGATCATCAAGCGCGGCCTGGGCGTGGAGGCCGGCGCTCCCGAAGAAGTGACCGCCGACATGATCCGCACGGTGCTGTTCGACCCGTCGATGCGCGCGGCCGCGGACGAGGTGAAGGCGGAGATCGCCGCCATGCCCAGTCCCGCGTCCATGGTGTCCCGGCTCGAAGGGCTGACCGCATGATCAACGTGTCGCAACCGTCGCTGGGTTTCGAGGAACTCGCCGCCGTGCAGGAAGTCTTCGCGAGCAACTGGATCGGCAAGGGCGCGCGGGTGGACGCGTTCGAGGCCGCGTTCGCCGAGCACATCGGCGTCGGCAGCGAGAACGTCGCCACGCTCAACTCGTGCACCGAGGCGTTGTTCCTGTCGATGCAACTGCTCGGCATCGGGCCGGGCGACGACGTCGTGCTCCCCACGCTGAGCTTCGTGGCCCAGGCCAACGCCATCGCGGCCCACGGCGCCCGCCCGGTGTTCTGCGACGTCGACCCGCGCACGCAGAACCCGACGCTGGACGACGTCAAGGCGGCCCTCACCCCGCGCACCAAAGCCGTGATGGTGCTGCACTTCGGCGGACTTCCCGGTGAAGTGCGGGAGATCGCCGAGTTCTGCCGCGCCAGGGGCATCTACCTCATCGAGGACAGCGCGAACTCCGTCGCCTCCCGTGTGGACGGTCAGGCCTGCGGGACGTTCGGCGACATCGGCGCGTGGAGCTTCGACTACGCCAAGATGGTCGTGGCGGTGGACGGCGGCATGATCTACGCCCGCGACCCCGCACTGATCGAACGCGCCCGCAGGATCTCGTTCTTCGGGCTGGAGCAGGAGAGCAACTCCTCCCAGGCCGAACGGCACGCGAACCGCTGGTGGGACATCGAGGTCGGCTCGTTCGGCCGGCGCACGATCATGAACGACGTGCACGCGGCCGTCGGCCACGTGCAGCTGGGCAAGCTACCGTCGTTCGTGGCGCACCGCAAGCTCGTCACCGAACGCTACAACGCGCTGCTGGCCGACGTTCCCGGCGTCGTGACCCCGCCGCCGCCACCGCCGGGGCACGAGAACTCGTACTACTTCTACTGGATCCAGCTGCCGGTGGGCCTCCGCGACCAGGTGGCCAAGGAGCTGTACGCGCGCAGCATCTACACGACCTACCGGTACACGCCGTTGCACCAGGTCAAGGCCTATGGCTCGGACGTGTCGCTGCCCAAGGCCGAACAAGCCGCCGAGTGCACGCTCAACCTGCCTATCCACCAGGCACTGACCGAGTCCGATGTGGACACCGTCGTGACAGCGCTGCGAGAGGTGATGGCCGCACATGTTCTCTGACGACAAGGACCTGCGCGCCCGCAACCGGGCCACCGTCGAGAAGTACCTGCGCACCAAGGGCCAGGACCGGCTGCGCAGGCACGAGCTGTTCGTCGAGCACGGCCGCGGCGGCCTGTGGACGAGCGACCGGCTGGAGCCGATCGAGACGGTCGGCCGCGACCGCCTGGGCGAGCACGCCAAGTGGTCGCTGGAGTGCTTCCCCGACTGGGAGTGGTACGACGTCCGGATCTTCGAGACGCAGGACCCGAACTACTTCTGGGCGGAGTGCGACGGCCACGGCAAGATCCTCTTTCCCGGCTACCCGGAAGGGTTCTACGAGAACCACTTCCTGCACTCGTTCGAGCTCTCCGACGGCATGATCGTGCGCCAGCGCGAGTTCATGAACCCGTTCCAGCAGCTGCGCGCGCTCGGCGTGCCCGTGCCCGAGATCCGCCGCGAAGGCATTCCCACCTAGGAGCCTCCATGCCCGGCATCCCTCCGATCGTCGGCTATCCCCTGCCTTCCAGCGCAGACCTGCCGTCGTCGATTCCACAGTGGACCGCGGATCCGGCACGCGCCGTGCTGCTGGTGCACGACATGCAACGGTTCTTCCTCGCGCCTTTGCCCCAGCCGATGCGGGACGAACTGGTCGCGGCCGCCACCACGTTGTTGCGCGAGTGCCGGGAACTGGGAGTGCAGGTCGCCTACACCGCGCAGCCCGGCAGCATGACCGACGAGCAACGCGGTCTGCTCAAGGACATCTGGGGTCCCGGCATGCGCGCCACCCCGCAGGACCGCGAGATCGTGCCCGAGCTCGCGCCTGCCGACGGCGACTGGCTGCTCACGAAGTGGCGGTACAGCGCGTTCGTGCGGACCGACCTGCTCGACCGGTGCCGCGCGGCCGGGCGCGACCAGCTGGTGCTGTGCGGCGTCTACGCGCACGTCGGTGTGCTGGCGACGGCGATCGACGCCTACAGCAACGACATCCAGCCGTTCTTCGTCGCCGACGCGACCGCCGACTTCACCGAGGGCCACCACCTGATGGCGCTCGAGTACGCGGCCGGCCGGTGCGCGGTGGTCACCACAGCGAAGGAGCTGTTCACATGACGTTGTTCGACGCGGGCCCGTTCGCGTTGCTGTACCGGCCGGAGACGAACCCGGACGTCGTCGAGGTGCTGACCGGCCCGGTGACCGAACACTCCTCGCTCGGCGATCTGCCCGTTCAGGGTGACGTGCTGGTCCTCGTCCCGTACCGGCAGCTCGCGGAACGCGGGTTCGCCTGCCACGACGACGGAACCCCGCTCGTCGCGCTCACCGTCGAGAACACTTCCAGGTTGTCGCTCACCGAAGCGCTCGCGTTGATCCCGGACGTGCCGACGCCGATCTCGGGCGGGCGGTTCGACCTGGACGACGAGGCGTACGCGGCTGTCGTGCGTCGCGTGATCGAGCAGAACATCGGTACCGGCGACGGCGCGAACTTCGTGCTGAAGCGGTCTTTCACCGCGGACATCGGCGACTACGGCCCCGGCAGCGCGCCCACGTTGTTCCGCCGGCTGCTCACCGCGGAGAAGGGCGCCTACTGGACGTTCCTGGTGCACACCGGCTCACGGACGCTCGTCGGCGCGTCACCGGAACGGCATGTCAGCCTTCGGGACGGCACGGTCGTGATGAACCCGATCAGCGGCACCTACCGCTACCCGCCGGGCGGCCCGACCCTGCGCGGGGTGCTGGAGTTCCTGGAGGACCGCAAGGAGACCGACGAGCTCTACATGGTCCTCGACGAGGAACTGAAGATGATGGCCCGCGTCTGCGAGCACGGCGGACGCGTGATCGGCCCGCGGCTCAAGGAGATGGCGCGAGTCGCGCACACCGAGTACCTCATCGAGGGCCGCAGCTCCCGGGACGTGCGGGAGATCCTGCGCGAGACGATGTTCGCGCCCACGGTGACCGGCAGCCCGCTGGAGAGCGCCTGCCGCGCCATCCGCGACCACGAGCCCGTCGGCCGCGGCTACTACAGCGGCGCGGTGGCGTTGATCGGCTCAGGCGGGACGACGCTGGACTCGGCGATCGTCATCCGCACGGCGGACATCTCCCCGTCCGGCCGCGTGCGCATCGACGTCGGCGCCACGATCGTGCGGCACTCCGACCCCGCCGCGGAGGCCGCCGAGACCCGCGCCAAAGCGTCCGCGCTGGTGGGGGCGCTGGAATCGGACGTCCGGCTCGGCGCTCATCCGGGCGTCCGGTCAGCGCTGGCCCGCCGCAACGACACCATCGCGGACTTCTGGCTCGCCGACACTTCTGCGCGTGCCGATCCGCTGGCGGGGCTGGAGGGCCGGGAGGTGCTGGTGATCGACGTCGAGGACGACTTCACCGCCATGATCGGCCATCAGCTGAGGTCGCTCGGTCTGCGAGTGACGGTGCGCGGTCACGTTTCGGATCCCGACGACACCGGTTACGACGTGGTGGTGCTCGGCCCTGGTCCCGGTGACCCCAGCGATCTCGCGCACCCCCGGATCCGCTTCCTGCACGACCGGATCGCGCGGTTCCTCGCCGAGTCGCGGCCGTTCCTCGCGGTGTGCCTGAGCCACCAGGTGCTCTGCCTGCGGCTCGGGCTCGACCTGCGCCGCCGCGGCCGGCCGAACCAGGGTGTGCAGGCCAAGATCGACCTCTTCGGCACGCCCGCCCAGGTCGGTTTCTACAACTCCTTCGCCGCGGTGTCCCCGCTTGATGAGTACACAGTGGACGGTGTCGGCCGGGTCGAGGTCAGCCGTGACCCGGACACCGGCGAGGTGCACGCGCTGCGCGGATCCCGTTTCGCCTCCGTGCAGTTCCACCCCGAGTCCGTGCTGACGGTCGACGGCCCCCGGCTGGCCGGCGCCGCGCTTTTGAGGCTGCTGGGCTGTCCCGCCGCCGTCGCCGCCTAGGGAGGTTTCTGGTGCACCACTACGTCGTGGCGGACGCGTTCGCCTCCCAACCCTTGCACGGCAATCCGGTCGCGGTGTTCCTCGACGCCGACGATCTCGATTCTGGCCAGATGCAACGCATCGCGCGTGAGATGAACCTCTCCGAGACCACGTTCGTGTTGCGCCCCAAGCAGGGCGGTGACTTTCACGTGCGGATCTTCACGCCGGTCAACGAGCTGCCGTTCGCCGGGCATCCGTTGCTCGGCACCGCGGTCGTGCTCGGACACGGCTCGTTGCGGCTGGAGACCGCGATGGGCGTCATCCCGTTCTCGGTGGACGCCGGGTACGCCACGATGCGCCAGCCCGTGCCGACCTGGCAGCCGTTCTCGCGGACTGGCGCGCTGCTCGACGCGCTCGGAGTGCCCGAGCCGCCGTTTCCCGTGGAGATCTACCACAACGGGCCTCGGCACGTGCTGGTCGGGCTGGAGAGCTTGGACGCCTTGTCCAAAGTGGATCCGGATCATCGGGCACTCGCTCGGTTCGAGGATCTGGCGGTCAACTGCATCGCGGGGGCGGGGACGCGTTGGCGCAACAGGATGTTCTCGCCTGCCTACGGGGTGGTGGAGGACGCCGCTACCGGGTCGGCGGCGGGGCCGATCGCGATCCACGTGGCTCGGCATGCTGGGGCGCCGCACGGGGTGTGGGTGGACATCGAGCAGGGGGTGGAGATCGGACGGCACGCGTTGATGCGGGCCAGGATCGGACTCGAAGCCGAGCAGGTCGTGTCAGTGGAAGTCGGCGGGCACGCAGTGGTCGTGGCCGAGGGAGTTCTCCATGTCTAGGTCCGAGTCGTTGACCGGCGACATCTCAGTCTCCTTCCCCGAGTACCTCGGTCCTCCCGCCGATCCGTTCGACCTCCTCACCTCCTGGCTGGCCACCGCCGAAGCCAACGGCGTGCGCGAGCCGAAAGCCCTCGCCCTCGCCACTGCCGACGCACGCGGACGCACCTCGTCCCGGATCGTCGTGCTGAGCCGGATCACCGAGTCCGGCCTGGTGTTCGCCACCCACCACGACAGTCAAAAGGGCCGCGAGCTCACGGCGAACCCGTGGGCGTCCGGGGTTCTGTACTGGCGCGAAACCAGCCAGCAGATCACCGTCGCCGGCCCCACCCACCGGCTGCCCGACGCCGAGGCCGACGCGATGTGGGCGAAAAGGCCACCGTTCACCCACGCCATGACCACGGCGTCCCGGCAAAGCCACCCGTTGCCGGACATCGAAGCCCTGCGCCACAAAGCCCGCAAGCTCGGCACCGAACCACTACCGCGCCCCGAGAACTACGTCGGCTACGCGCTACACCCAGCAGTGATCGAGTTCTGGGCGAACGGCACCGACCGGCTGCACGAACGACTCCGCTACGACCGCGACGACACCGGCTGGCACTTCAGGAGGCTGCAACCATGAACCGCAACAGGCACGCGGTCGAGCAGTACCTGCGCACCGAACCCGAGGCACGTCTCCGCCGCTACCTGCTCTACACCGAGGACGGCACGGCTTCGCTGGTCAACACCGACATCGGCAGGCCAATCATGGTCAAAGGCCGGGAGAACCTGAAGCGCCACAACGAACTCTCGCTGCAGGTGCTGCCTGACTGGCGGTGGTACGACATCGAGATCCACGAGACGCCCGGCACCATCTGGGTGGAGTGCGACGGCGAGGGCACGATCCGGTTCCCGGACTACCCGGAAGGCCACTACCGCAACCACTTCGTGCACGGGTTCACCGTCGTCGACGGGCTCATCGCACACAGCAGGGAGTACACGAACCCGCTCGAGCACATGCGCGCGCTCGGCATCGAGACCCCGCGCATCAAGCGCGACTTCATCCCCGCGGAGCAGGAGTGACCATGGACGCTTCCCGTGCGGCGCTCGACCTCGTCACGGCGGCGTGGCGAGCCCAGGTCGTGCACACCGCGGCCGTACTGCAACTGCCGGATCTCGTCGCGGCCGGACATCGAACCAGCACCGAGCTCGCCACACCGACCGGGGTCGACGCTTCAACGCTCCGCAGGCTGTTGCGTGTGCTGGCACTGCTCGGCCTGTTCGAAGGCGATGACACCGACGGGTACACCGTCACCGCGCTCGGCGAGCAGCTCCAGGACCGGCCGGGGTCGTTGCGCGACACGTGCCTGCTCTACGGCGAGGAGTTCCACCAAGCCTGGGGCCACGCGGCCGAGTCGTTCCGCACCGGCATCCCCGGTTTCGAACTCGCCTTCAAAGCCACCCTGACGGATCACCTGAAGCACACACCCGACGCGGCAACCCGATTCCAGAAGGGCTTGCGCGCCAGCAGCTTCTTCTTCGACGCCGTACCGGACCTGATCGACTTCGGTGCGAGAGTGGTCGACATCGGCGGTGGTAGCGGACAGTTGCTGTCCACCGTTCTCCGAGCAACCCCGCACGCCCGAGGCACGTACGTCGACCTGGAGCACATGCTTCCGGTGGCGCGCGAGCACTTCGCCGCGACGATAGGAACCGAAAGGGTCGACCTGGTCGCGCTCGACATGTTCACCGGCACGCTGCCCGAAGCCGACACCTATGTGCTGTCCAGGGTTCTCGGTGACTGGTCCGACGACGACTGCGTGCGGCTGCTGCACAACGTCCGCCGCGCCATGCCGCCCGAAGCACGTCTGCTGATCATCGAACGGGTCGTGCACGACGGGCCGGATCTGCTCGCGCCGTTGTGGGATCTGCACCTGTTCGTCGTCAACGGCGGCACCCAGCGCGAGTACCGCACCTACGTCGACCTCGCCGCCCGGTCCGGGTTCGCGATCAAGGACACCGTCGCCCTGCCCATGGAGAACTCCGCCCTCGTGCTCGTCCCGGAGGAACGACCATGAACCTGCTGGTGGAACACGCGCTCGGCTACCTGTACTCCTCGGCGTTGAACACGGCCGCCCGCCTCAAGATCGCCGACCATCTCCACGACGGTCCCCGCACAGCCGACGAACTCGCCGCTACCACCGGGGCAAGCAGTCCGCACCTGTACCGGTTGCTGCGCTTCCTGGCCACACGCGGTGTTTTCCGCGAGCAGGAAGGACAGTTCCACCTGACCGAGCTGGCCGAACCGCTGCGCGCGGACTCACCGAAGTCGTTGCGGGACTTCATCCTCGTCCTCGGCGAGCAGATCTTCCGAGACCCGGCCGCACACCTCCACGACACAGTCCACTCCGGACTGCCCGCGTTCGAGCAGATCTTCGGGGCGCCGTTCTACCAGCACCCCGAGGTGACCGGCTCCGCGTTCAACGAGGGCATGGCGGCGTTCTCCCAACTGGTCAGCAACGACGTCACCAGCACCTACGAGTTCCCCGCCGGCGCCACGATCGTCGACGTCGGCGGCGGCCGAGGCGGGCTGCTGCGCACGGTTCTGCGCAAGCACGAGCACCTCACCGGTGTCCTGTTCGACCTGCCCGGCGTCGTCGACCACCACGTCCTCGACGAACCGGACCTCGCCGGACGCTGGCGGGTGGAGAGCGGCGACTTCTTCGAGTCGGTGCCGGAGAAAGGCGATGTCTACGTCCTCAAGCACGTCTTCGCGAGCTGGCCGGACACCGACTGCCTGCGCCTGCTCGCCGCCTGCCGCAAGGCGATTCCCGCACACGGCCGGATCCTGGTGATCAACGGCGTCATCCCTCCAGGCAACGAACCGCACCCCGGCAAGACCATCGACATCCTGATGATGAGTCTGCTGCACGGCAAAGAACGCACCCTGCCCGAGTACGAGGCATTGCTGAACGAGGCGGGTTTCACCGTCTCCAGCGTGATTCCCGTGTCTCCCGCCGCCACCATCATCGAAGGAGTTCCCGCATGACGCTCGACGACGCACTCACCCTCGTCGCGGACCGGCGCGCCGAGTTCACCGCGCTGCGCGACATGCCGCGCGACGTGATGGAGGCGTTCCGGAAAGCCGGGGTCTACCGCGCCGCGACACCGGCGATGTTCGGCGGCGACGCGTTGCCGCCAAAAGACTTCCTGCGCATGGTCGAGCGGTTCGCCGAGGTGGACGGGTCCGCCGGCTGGATGGCGAGCATCGAGGTCGCCAAGATCTACCTGACCGCGCTGCCGCTGGAGATCCAGGCGAAGCTGTACTCGGCCGGTCCCGACGTCGTGTTCGCGGGCGCGCTCTTCCCGGTGCAGCCGGCCGAACGCGTACCGGGCGGCTTCAAGGTCACCGGCCAGTGGCGCTACGCCAGCGGCTGCACCAGCGCGGACGTCCTCGCCGTCGGCATCGATCCCGGCGACGGCGGCAGGCCGCGGCTGGCCGTGCTGCCCACCGGGGACGCCGAGATCGTCGACAACTGGGACGTCCTCGGCATGGAGGGCACCGGAAGCCACGACCTGCGGGTGGACGGTGTCGTCGTGCCCGAGGAGTGGACCTTCGAACGCGGCGGCCGCCCGAACGTGGACGAGCCGGTCTTCCGCTACCCCGCCGTCCCCTACGCGGCCCAGGCGCTCGCGGCGGTCAACCTGGGAATCGCCAGGGCCGCGCTCGACCACGTGATCCACGTCGGCGCGGACCGCAGCGGCCTCACCGGCGTGTCCCGGCTCGCCGACCGGCCCTACGCCCGCATCGCGGTCGGCAAGGCCGAAGCCGCACTGCGCTCGGCGCGCGCCTACTTCTACGAGGTCACCGAGGAGGTGTACTCGTCCGGCACCCCGGCGACACCCCACGACCGCAGCGCCATCCGGCTGGCCGCCGCGCACGCGGCCGCGGTCGGCTTCGACGTCGTGCGCACCGCCTACGGCCTCGCGGACATCACGGCGATCAGCAACGGCCATCCCCTGCAGCGGCACCTGCGGGACGCCTCGGTAGTGCCGCACCACGCCCTGCTGACGGAGGGCGTCTACGACGGCGCGGGAGCGGTTCTGATGGGCGCGCAGCCGTTCCCCGGCTACGTCTGAGAACGGAACGAAGCTGGAGCTCCACGCGCGGTTGCCGATACCGTCCGCGCGTGGAGAAACGACTGTTCGCGCTGACGCTGGCACTGGTCCTCGGGGTGGCGTTCCTGGTGAGCCCCATCAGGCAGGAAGCTGGTTCGGCGGGCGGGAAGACGCTGATCCGCAACGCCTCCATGGTGCTCACGATGGACCCGGCGCTGGGCACGCTGGAGGACGCCGACGTGCTGATCGACGGCGATCACATCGCCGCGGTCGGCCGCGGGCTGTCCGCACGGGGCGCGGGAGTGGTCGACGGGCGCGGCAAGATCGTCCTGCCGGGCTTCGTCGACCTGCACACGCACCTGTGGCAGTCGCTGATCCGCGGTTGCGCGACGGACAAGGAGCTCAACGGCTGGCTCGGCGGCTGCGTGCTGCCGTTGCAGGGCTCGTCGGTGAGCGGCGCCGACGCCTACGCGGGCGCACGACTGTCCACTCTGGACGCCATCTCCACCGGCGTGACGACCGTGACGGACTGGTCCCACGCCTTCAACGCGGACTTCGCGCGCGGCAACCTCAAGGCGCTGACGGACTCGAAGCAGCGGTTCGTGTTCGCGTTCATGGCGGGCACCGACTCGTGGATCGCCCCGGAGGTCCGGCGGATCAAGAAGGACGTGATCGACCGCACCCCGTTGGCGCACCTGCAGATCGGCACGCACCCGGCGAGCTGGAACGTGGCGGGCGTCGAGGCGTCGCAGAAGCTCGCCGACGAGCTGGGTGTGCCGTTGAACGTGCACCTGCTGGAGTCCAAAGCGGACCCCGCGACCGACCAGATGGGCGTGCTGCGCCGCGCGGGCGCACTCAAGCCCGGACTGCTCGCGAACCACGTGGTGCACGCGACGGACGCGGAGCTGGACGAGTTGGCGGCACACGACGTTCGCATCGCGCACAACCCGCTTTCCAACATGCGTCTGGCTTCCGGCATCGCGCCGGTGCCGAGCATGAAGGCGCGCAACCTGAAGGTCGGCCTCGGTCTCGACGGCGGCACGAACGACACGTCCGACATGTTCAACAACATGCGCGCCGCAGTGGGCTTGCAACGCGCGCAGTCCACGGACCCGTCCCGCTACCCGACGCCCGCGGACGTGCTGCGGATGGCGACGCTCGGCGGCGCGGAGGCGTTGGGGCTGGAGAAGGAGATCGGCTCGCTGACCCCCGGCAAGAAGGCGGATCTGCAGGTCGTCGACGCTCAGGCGCTCAACTTCGCGCCCAAGGTCGACTGGGTCAGCCAGCTCGTCTTCAACACGCAGCCGGTGAACGTGCGGTGGGTGTTCGTCAACGGCGTGGCGCTGAAGAAGGACGGCAGGCTCGTGGGCGACACCGACCGCGTGGTCGCCGACGCTCAGGCAGCCGCGGACCGGCTCCGGGCGATCTTGCCGTCGAAGTAGCGGTTCAGCAGCGGCGCCAGCAGCGAACCGAACCGCGCCAGCAGCTTCATGCTCAGGTCAGGGCAGATGAGGAACCGCCGCTTCTCGATGCCCGTCACGATCGCCTGGGCCACCACCGCGGGCGGCAGCGGCTTGACCGTCCCGCTGATGGCGAACGTCTCGGCGGGCTTCCAGCGGTTCTCCTCGGCCAGCTGAGGCGTGTCCACGTCCGGCGGAAACACCACGCCCACGTGGACCCCGTGCGGCCGCAGCTCCGCCCGCAACGACTCCATCAGCCCGCGCACCGCGAACTTCGCCGGCCCGTACGCGCTGTACCCGTAGATCCCGAGCAGCGCCGTCGCCGACGACACCGCCACCACGCTGCCCGCACGGCGCGCCACCATCCCCGGCACCACCGCCCGCACGACGTTGAGCGTGCCGAAGTAGTCGACCTCGATCATCTCCCGGAACGTCTCGTCCGGCAGCTCCAGGAACCGACCAGGCCGGGCCACCCCCGCGCAGCTGACCAGCACGTCGCACGGTCCCAGCTCGGCCAGCGCCTTCCCGAGCCCCACGACGTCCGTCACGTCGACCGCCCGGAAGTCGACCTGGGCCCCGGTGGCGCGCAGCTCCTCCGCCGCGGTCTCCAGCCGGTACCTGCCCCTGGCCAGCAACGACAGTCGTGCTCCGCGAGCCGCCAGGAGACGTGCGGTCTCCAGCCCGATGCCGCTGGACCCGCCGGTGATGATCACGTGCTTGCCGTTGAACATCGACACAGCCTGGCCGGGGCCCCGGCCGCGAGTCCAGTCCCCGGCTTGTCACATTTGCGGCCGATGCAGCGATGTGATCACCGAAGGAGGGCGTGGTGGCGAAGAAGAAGTCGGGGCTCGGCCGGACGATGGCCGCGATCGTGCTGGTGGGCGCGATCATCGGCCTGGTGGTGGTCATCCAGTCCTCCGTGGAGCAGCGGTCCTGGGCGAGCACCGAGGGTGTGGTGCAGGAGCGGCTCAAGTCGGGCAAGAGCGTGTCGGTCAAAGTCGAGTTCGGACTCCCGGACGGCACGAAGCAGACCGCGACGCTGTCCGAGAACGGCCCGGCGCGCGAGCCCGGTGAGCACGTGACGGTCCGCTACGACCTGGAGAACGGTCGCGTGGCCGAAGCCGCGCTGGCCGACAACGACGAGGCCCTCCTGGTCTGGGGCATCATCCTGGGCGTCGTGGCCCTCGGCGCGCTGTTCGTGAACCTCGTCGCGTGGGGGTCTGTCAGGTCTCGGCGCGACTAGCACTTCACCCAGTAGTTCGGTGAGGTCTGGCGGATGCTGCTGCTGGTGAACGTGTTCCACAGGCCGAGCAGCTGGTTGGAGCCCAGCGCGTAGGTCTGTCCGTAGAGGACGTACGCGCGGCCCGCTGTGGTGTGCGCGTAGTTGCTCGCGGTCACGCACTCAGGAGCTGGTGGGGTCGTCGTTGGGGGCGTGGTCGGTTGACCGCTGCTCAACGCCTTGACCATGTTCACGACAGCCGTCATCTGCGGGCCCGTCTTGAGCGAGTACTGGGCGGACTGGTAGCCCCACCAGTCCCAGCAGCCGCGCGGGTTCCCGGTCATCGTGGTGGCCTGCGGGTACAGCACGATGAAGTTGTTCGTGTCGGCGTACTCGTTGAGATAAGCCTTGTCCATCAACGCGTTGCCGATGAGACCGAAGTACTGGTAGCAGCCGTGCAACGTCACCATGAGCTTGCACGGGCCGGTCTCGCACGCTTTTGGCACGTACGCGAACCCCTCCCGGCCCATGCTGACCGCCGCCGCGTTGCCGCCGGGCACGTAGGAGTTCTGGTCGAACTGGACGAGCTTGCCGGACAACGTCGAGGCGGCCGCGTTCACCTGACCGAACAGGTGGCCGAGCATCTCCTTCACCGGATCGGCGGTCCCGCAGTTGTTGATGTACGGCGACGACGTGGACGAGCAGCTGTTCGGGCCGATCGGGCTGACCCAGGCGTGCCCGGCCGCACTCGAACTGTTGTAGACCACGCGGGCGCCGAAGTCGCGGTAGTAGGTGGCGAGGTCGTCGTTCACCGCGGCGTCAACCGTCTGGTCGTTCGTGCCGTGGAACAGCCACACCGGATCACCCGACAGGTTCTGCGGCGGGTCAACTGTGCCCTGGGTTGCCCGGCCGCGGGTCAGCTCCTCCAGCTGAGCGGGCGTCTTGCGCGGTTGGACGGTGTCCATGCAGGCGAGCAGGGCGGTGTTCACGTTGTTCTGGGCGCAGTCGTAGGCACCGGCGGAGAAGATGCCCGCGCCCTGGAACACGCTCGAGTACGCGACGTGGAGCTGGTTGGCCAGATAGCCGCCGGACGACACCCCGCTGACGTACGTGCCGGTGATGTCGTACCGGGCAAGGCTTCCCGGCTGGGGCGCCGGGACCGCGGCCGTCGAGATCGACAGGGAGGTCGCGGCCACACCGGTGGCCATCGCGAGTCCCAGCAACGCTTTCCTCAGCATGCGCTCGCCTCCGTCATTGCAGGCAGGACACCGACGAGGCTAGGAGCGGGTAACTGGTCCGCACCACGTGCGCGGCCCACACCTCGCGGCTCCACGACCCGTGTGACACCACCATTGCGGGTGTACCTGGCCGATTCGGCCCGCGACGGACAGTCACGGCCGCTACGGTGAGTGCGTGCTGACAGCGTGGGGGCTGACGAAGGCGTACGAGGGACGCCGGGTCGTCGATCAGGTGGGGTTCGAGCTCCAACCGGGAACCGTGACGGCCTTCCTCGGCCCGAACGGCGCGGGCAAGTCGACGACGTTGCGGATGATCACCGGTCTGACCAGGCCCGACCACGGCCAGGCGATGGTCGCGGGCCGCCCGTTCACGGCGTGGCCGAACCCGTCCCACGTGGCCGGTGTGCTGCTCGACGCGGCGGCTGTCCATCCTGGCCGGAGCGGGCGCGGCCACCTGCGCATGGCCGCCACGCTGGCCGGTGTGCCGGGCCGCCGGGCGGACGAGGTGCTGGAGATGCTGGGCCTGGCCGACGCGGCCACGCGCAAGATCGGCAAGTACAGCCTCGGCATGCGCCAGCGCCTCGGCATCGCGCACGCCCTGCTGACCAACCCGCCGCTGCTCGTGCTCGACGAGCCCATCAACGGCCTCGACCCCGAGGGCATCCGTGCGGTGCGCACCCTGTTGCGGGGCCACGCTTCGAGGGGCGGCACAGTGCTGCTGTCCAGCCACGTGCTGTCCGAAGTGGACCAGACCGCCGACCGGGTGCTCGTGATCGGCAGCGGCCGCATCGTCGCCGACGGTCCGCTGGCCACCCTGACGACGTCCTCCCGTTCGCTGGTGCGCGCCAAGGACATGCAGCGGCTCGCCGAGTCCCTGCAACGCGGTGGCATCGCCATTCAGCCCGCGCCGGACGGTTTCATCGCCGCGCACGCGCCGGTCGAGCGGGTCTCGGACGTCACGTTCGCCGCAGGTGTGCCGTTGCTGGGTCTGCGCGAAGAACAGATGAGCCTGGAGGACCTGTTCTTCCGCCTCACGTCAGGAGCAAGGGCATGACGCAGGTGTTCGCTCCCCCGGTCCAGCGCGCGGCGGGCCGGTCCCCGTTCTGGCGGCTGGTCGCGGTCGAGGCGCGCAAGCTCGTCGGCACGCGCTCGGACAAGCTGGTGCTGGCGTTCGCGCCGATCTTCCTGGTCGGCATGATGCTGCTGTTCACTTTGACGCAGACGAACCTCGCGAGCGCGGGCAAGCAGATCGGGCCGCTGCTGATCGTCGTCCAAATCGGACTGCTGCTGGTCTTCGCGACGGTGATCAAGCTCGTCGCGGGCGAGTGGCAGTACAAGAGCGTGCAGCCGACGTTGCTGGTGCAGCCCTCCCGCATGCGCTACTTCCTGGCGCAGGGCACGGTTCTCGCCGGCGTGTGGCTGGTGTGCACGCTGGTCACGTTCATCCTGTTCCCGGTGCTGATCAAGAGCACCGCGACCGGCCTGAACCACAACTACCTGCTGGGCATGCGACCGGGCTGGGTGCTCGGCGTGACCATGCTCGCCACCGCACTGGTGCTGCTCACCGCGTTGATCATCTCGCTGCTGGTGCCGAACACGGGCGGGTCGCTGACGGTGTTCTTCATCGTGGTGCCGATCCTGATGATCGCGCGGATGGCGCTGCCGGAGGTGTTCGGCCTGATCTACCCGCTCGAAGCCGCCTGGCACCTGGCGGGCCTGGGCATCGGCTGGGCGCAGACGATCTGCTCGCTGGTCATCTGGTTCGCGCTGCTCGGAATCTCGTTGTTCCGCCTGCAGCGCCGCGACGCGGGCTAACGGGCGCGGCTGCCGCCGTTCTCGTCGATCAGCGGCAACAGCTTCTCCACCGCCTGCGTCGCCGCCGGGCAGAACTCCTTGAACGCCCGGTCGAGCGGCTGGTCGACGTCCAGGTCCTTGAGCTTGATGCTCTCGTTGAAGTCCATCGACGCCTCGACCTCGAACGGCAGCTCGGACCCGGTGTCCACGGTGACGGTGCAGTGCTCGTTCACCTCACCGCTGATCACCGTCGTCGCGTAGTATCGGTCCAGCACGATCGACCGCTGGAAGTAGTTCCCGGCCCCGCGATCGCCGTTCCACACGTCCACGAAGTGCCGGGCGTTCGACTTCCTGCCCGCGCCAGGACCGAGCAGCGAGATCGACAGGTCACCCCACTCCATCTCGGCGATGCAGCGCCCGCCCATCCCCGTCCTCGGCTGCTCCTTCGCCCCCAGCAACGACTGCAGGTTGGACGGCAGCGTCTCGCAGGTGCTGTCGAAGACCGACTTCCGCGACAGGTTGAAGTCGAGGTTGTCGTAGGCAATCGCTTGCGGGTCCAGCTTCGGCGCGGGTGAGCTCAGCGGCGGCTCCGGCGGTGCGGTGCAGGCGGTGAGGACAGTGCAGGCGGTGAGGAGTGCGACGAGGCGAACCGGGCCCATGAGATCAGTTCAGCACATCTGAGTTCTGCTCGTGCTGCTTTGGGACAGTTCCCCACGACCGGGTGAAGCCTTGGAGCCGCTAGCGACGGGGCAGCAAACCCTCGCACGTGCGCACCAGAACCCGGCAGGCGTCAGCGGAACGGCGAGTCAGCATCGGGTTCTCCGCGTGCCGCTGCCACCGTTGCAGCGCGGCGAACGCGGCCTGGCCCACCTCTTGAGGACCGGCGCCCCGGGGCAGACCCAGGCGTGCCAACGGATGCGCGCCCTCGTCGCCCAGCAGACGGGAGGCCAGCTCCGCGTCGGGCACCTTCACCGCGCCCGACCGCAACGCGCTCAGCAACCGCAGCTCGGCGAACTCGTGCGTGCCCGCCAGGATTCGCTCGACCGCGCCGGTCAGCCGCGAGTCGCCGACCGAGCGCAGCACGCCGTCCAGTGCCAGCAACGCCGAACGGGCCTTCAGCAGGTGGCGGCGTTCGCTGAACTGGGTGTGCAGCACCTTCTGCAGTTCGAGCAAACCGCTGCGCGCCACCAGTTCCGAGGCCAGCGCGGAGGGTTCGTTCACTCCCTGCCTGATCAACGTCACCGCCAGGCGGATGCCGAACACGCCGAACCGGGTGAGCAACCCGCGCCGTTCCACCGACCCGTCCGCGAACCGGTCGGCGGACAGCAGCAAGGAATCCAGCTCCTCACGGGACAAGGCGGCCAGCGCGGACAAGGCCGTGAAGTCGTTCTGCCGCAACGAACGCCCGGAGAAGGCCAGCAAGCCGGCGACCGCGACGACGTTCTGGCACAGGCCGCGCAGCGAGGCGTCCGAGCGGTAGCGCGCCGCGATGCCCCGTGCCGAGATCATCGCGTCCACCCGGCCGCCGCCGATCTCGTCCGCGCGCGAGATCACCGCGACCGTGTTGATCGCCGTCGCCCGCGCGACGCCCTGGTCGCGGAACGACTCCAGGAAGTTCGCGTCGGTCGAGTGCAGGTGCCGCATCAGGTAGATGACCGCGTCCGCCTCGCTCGGGGAGTCCTCCGGCGACAGGAAGTGGGTTGTGCGCAAGGAGTTCGCGGTCGTGAGCGACGCGATGCCCGGTGTGTCGATCAACGTCGTCGACCGCAGTGACTGCGACGGCCAGTCGACCACCAGCCGGTCGGCGGGACCGTCCAGAGCGATCTCCAACGCCCCGTCGCGGCGCACCACCGGCAGGGATTTTCCTTGGGGGAACTGGACGATGCGCGGCGTCGGCCCGTCGCGGTACCAGGTGACGACCTTCGTGCACTCCCCCGCGTCGGTCGGCGCGATCTCCTCGCCGACCAGCGCGTTGAGCAACGTCGACTTGCCCGCCTTGACCTTGCCCGCGATCGCCACGCGCAACGGTTCGTCGAGCCGGATCAGCTGACGCCGCAACACTTCGGAGGCCTGCGGGTACAGGTCGATGGCGGTCAGCAGCACCCGCCGCACCTCGTCGGTGATCATGCCCGCACCTCCTTCACCACGCGTTCCAGCGCCGCCAGCTCGGTCTTGATCTCGGCGAGCCGCGCGTCGCGGTCACCCTGCGAGGCCTTCACGGACTTCTGCGCCGCCTGGATCGACTCCTGCAACGAACGCTTCAGCTGCTCGGCCAGGGTCGTGAAGTGGTCGCGCAGATCGCGTTGCAGGCCGCGCAGCATGTCGCGGGAGTCCTTGCCCGCGTGGAACGACACGTCGTCCACGTACTTGCGCAGCGCCACCTTGCAGTCGTTCTGGCGTTTCGTGGTGAGCCGCTTGCGTTCGTCCACGATTCCCTTGCCGCCCAGCAGCAACGCCGCGCCGACCGAGATCGGGTTGATCAAGGTCAGGCCGATCACCGAGCCGATCAGGCCGAACATCAGCAGGCCGCCGTAACCGCCCCGCAGACCGGTGAGCAGCCGGCTGCCGATGCCGAACTTGTCCGACTCGCGCACCGAGAGTTCTGGCACCGACCGCATCGGGTCGGAGGTACCCACGCGCAACGCCGGCAGCATCTGCTCGCGGTCCGAGTCGAAGTGCTCGGCGACCTTCTTGGCGAGCCAGCGCGCCCGTTGGGTGGCCCAGACCGAGTTCGCCGACACCGCGGACGTCACGGCCTGCTGCGCCCACACCGAGAACTGGTCCCAGATCTTCTGCGGATCCCCTGCCAGCAACGCGTCCTCGGCCTCGCGGACGATCTCGCGCATCCTGTCGCGCAGGTCGTAGTCGACGTCGGCGTTGAGGTCGGCCACGCCGTCGCTCAACGTCTGCTGCCAGCGTGCGGACCGCTCCTTCAGGCCCGCCGCGCGTTGTTCGGCCTCGGTCAGCTCGCGAATCAGCTGCTGCACCGATTCGGGGTTCTCCTGCGCGGTCTGCTCCGCGCGCAGGCTGTCCACGATCTGCTTGATCACGGTCAGCACGTCGTGCAGCGTCGACCGCCGGGCCAGCAGATCAGCCTGGGCCACGACCTTCTTGCGCAGGTAGGTCACGAGCGGCGGGTAGCCGGACTCGGTGTTGACCTCCTGGTCGCCGGTCTGCAGGGCGTGCCACCGCAACGTCGACGACACGGTGAACACCTCGGCCTTGATGCCCGCGTCCACCAGGTGCTGCCGGTCGCGCTCGGCGATCGACCGCCACTCCGGGTACAGGTCGGTCTTGGTGAGCACGCAGGCCACGTTCGGGCACACCGCCATGGCCTGCTTCAAAAACTCGATCTCCGGCGCCGTGTACTCCTGCGAGCAGTCGGAGACCAGCAGCACCGCGTCGGCCGACGGCAGCGCGGCCATCGTCGCGGCGCCGTGGACGGAGCTGAGGCCGCCGACACCGGGCGTGTCGACGAGCACCAGCCCATCGGCCAGCAACGGCCGCGGCAGGCCGACCTCGACGTGTTGGACGCGTTCGCGGTTGCCCGGGTTGCCTTCCTCCGACGCGAACTTCGGCAGGTCCTCCAGCGGCACCTCGGTGCGGCCCTCTGCCCGCACCACGGTCACCACCGGCGCCTCGGCGTGCCTCACGACCGTGGGAACGGCGGTGGCGACGTCGTCGGACACCGGGCAGACCGGTGCCCCGACGAGGCCGTTGACCAGCATGCTCTTGCCCTGCTTGAACTCGCCGACGACCAGCAGGCGGACCTGGTCGTCGGCGAGCCGTGCCTTGGCCTGGTGCAGGCGTTGCTCCAGGTCAGGACGCTCGTAGCGCTTGATGGCGGCCAGTGCGAGCTCGACTGCCTGCTGCGGTGTGGTCGCCACCGGGCTCACCCTGCGACCGTGTCGACGGGATCGAGCTCGGGCTCGTCGACCGGCTCGTCCAGCAGGACGGGCTCCGGCTCGGGCTCGGCGGCGAACTCCAGGTCGGGCTCGACCGCGGTCTCCAGCTCCGGCTCGACAGCGGTCTTCACCGCGGGCCCGTCCT
This sequence comes from Lentzea sp. NPDC051838, assembly GCF_040681245.1. Lineage (NCBI taxonomy): Bacteria > Bacillati > Actinomycetota > Actinomycetes > Pseudonocardiales > Pseudonocardiaceae > Lentzea > Lentzea sp. NPDC051838. Next base: position 68,660 of record NZ_JBFAYI010000003.1, on the reverse strand, counting down.
CGGCGACGGGCTTGTCGGGCCCGTCCACCTTGTCGACGTCGATGTCGGTCTCGTTGAACGAGTCCTTCACCTGCACGACGTTGGTCTCGGTGTCGTTGTCCTGGATGGCGACGGAGTTGACCTCGGTGTCGTCGTCCGAGTTGAACGAGTCGTCGATGATCGTGACATCGCGGTCGTCGATGTTGAACGTCTGGTCGATGTGCTGGACCGGACGGTCGTGCACGACCTCGGTGTGGTGCACCTCCCGAACCTGCGCGGACCGGTCGGCCATGATCATCTTCGCGTCCCGGACGTCGGCTTCCGTCGCCCCGGACAGGCCGGCCTTCGACAGTTCCTTCTGCGGGTTCTCGTCGAACGCCTGCTGGGCCTTCGGGTCCTTCATCATGTTCATCAGGAAGTCGATGAGCTTTTCCAGCATGGTGGTGTCTCCTCACCGAGGAGACCGGCCCCGAGGCGGCGGGGCCGGTCCGGCGTCAGATGGGCAGGTCGAGGTCCTCGATGACGTTGTCGATCTGCGTGTCGACGTCGAGGTCGAAGTCCTGGTCCTGGTCGGAGTCCGCGGTCAGGTCGGCGTCCTGCTCGGACAGCTGGGTCGAGTCGAGGTCGGCGTCCTGGTCGGCGTCGACGTCCACGTCGGACCGCGCGTCGCCACCGTCGCCACCACCGGCGTTGGCGTTGCCGCCGTCGCCCGCGTTGCCGCCGTTGCCGCCGAGGCCGACACCGCTGCCGCCCGAGGTGCTGCCGAAGTTGACGTTGACGAGGCCGTCCTGGTCGATGTCGCCGCCGGCGCCACCGATGCCGAGGCCGTTGCCGCCGTCCGCGCTGCCACCGTCGCCGGCCACCGCGATGCCACCGTTGCCGCCGTCGCCACCCTCGGTGTTCGTGGCGGTGGTGGTGTCCTGGTCCTGCTTCGCCGTCTGGTCGGACGACTGCGGCGCGACCTGGGCCGTCTGCAGCTGCTGCTCGTTCGCCTGGTCACCGTCCGCGTCCAGGTCGGCGGTCAGGTCGGCGAGGAAGGCGTTGAGGTCGATGGGGTTGCTCATGACGGGCTCCTAGGTGTCTGGTCCGCCGGACGACTTTTCGACCGGCTGCCAACAACGTTAGGGAGACTTAGACGTCCTGCCATCAAGGCAACTCCCGGTTGGTGACGAACCGTGCACACAGGGATCGCCGAAGTAATAGGGGATTCACCCCTGTATTTCGCAAAGAGTGAACCACTCCATATGAGACGCACGTGTACTGACGTCCCACCTAGTCCGCCGCTACAGGGGGTGTCCGATGCACTACCAGATCGGGCTGGATCTCGGATCCACCCGCACAGCAACAGCCACGTGCCGCGAGGTACCGCGGCTCGAGACGGTGACGCCCACCGTGGTGTTCGCGAATCCTGATGGCACTTTGGTCATCGGGGAGGAGGCGGAGCGCCGCGCGTCCGCCGATCCGAGCCGGGTTGCCCGCCGGTTCCTTCGTCGCGTGGGTGACCCGACGCCCTTGCGACTGGGCGGAGTCTCGCTGAGTGCCGACGTGCTCACAGCGCGTTTCGTCACACAGCTGCTCGCGCCTTACGACGGCCGCGTGGCCGTCGCACATCCCGCCTCGTGGGGTCCACATCGCATGGAATCCCTGCGGCGAGCAGGACTTCCGGACGTGCTGTTCGTGCCCGCACCGCAGGCCGCGGCCGTGGCGTACGACGAGCGGGCCCGGCTGCAACCGGGTTCCGTCGTCGCCGTCTACGACCTCGGCGGGGGCGGTTTCGAGGCCGCGGTGGTGCGCAAGCTCGCCGACTCGTGGACGCTCGCCGGCCGGCCCGAGGAGGCCGAGGTCGGTGGGCTGGACTTCGACGAGGTGGTCTTCGCGCACGTGACCGAGTCGTTGGAGTGGGACTCGCTCGACGCGGAGAATCCCGTTGTGCTGGCAGCGGTTGCCGATCTCCGGCGCGCCTGCACGCAGGCCAAGGAACAGCTCTCGTCGGACACCGAGGTGCGGATTCCCGTTGCCGTGCCGGGGATCTCCGTGCGCGAGGTGCGGCTGACCCGTGCCGAGTTCGAGGAGATGATCCGGCCCGCTCTGGCCGAGACGACGGCCGCCCTGGTGCGAGCTTTGCAGAACGCCGGGGTGGGTTCCAACGAGCTCGCGGCCGTGTTGCTGGTCGGTGGTTCGGCCCGGATTCCATTGGTGACGCAGGAAGTTTCCGCGTTGCTGGGCCGTTCGGTGACTCCGGCGTTCGAGGGAATGGTGGCAGTCGGTGCCGCTTTGTCCGCCCGTGTGCGCGAACCCGCGCCGGAGGTGGCGACCGTGATGTGGTCGCGACCGCCGAAGCCTCCCGCGCCTGTGTTGGCGCAAAAGCGAAAGAAGCTCACGCCTTACATCACGGCCGCGGTGCTCGCGGCGGCGGTCGGCGGTGGCCTCGCGATGAACACTTACTTCGCGGGCAACGCCACCACGGACAACACGACCACCACGACGACCGCACCGACCACAACGGAGACGACAGTCGCGGTGACCACGACCACGGAAGCCCCTGTGCAGACGCAGAAAACGGTTGCACCGCCGCCTCCTCCCCCGCCGACGAAGCGCACCACGACCACGACGACATGGCCGTCGAGCTCGGCACCGAGCGTGAGCAAGTCGGTCAGCGTTCCCGTTCCCTCGGTGAGCACCAAGGCGAGTACGAAGGCGGGTGCCCCGTGACCGCGTTGCCTCCCAGACCCAGCCAGTCGAAGTTCCAACTGGTTCAGGTGACACGGCCGAAGCTGACCACCGTGTCGGTTTACCTATGGCTGCTCGTAGTCGTCGTCGAACTGGTCGTGACCGCCATAGCGTTCAGTGATGTGCGCGCCGAACTGACCACAGAGGTCGCGAAGCGCGGTGTCGATCAGTCCACTCAGGACAAGATCGTGCTGGCCGGTCTGGGCGTCCTGCTCGGACCTGCGGTGCTCGTGGCACTGGCCCAGCTCGGAGTGCTGCTGCCGTTCCGCGCGGGCCGCAACTGGGCGCGGATCTTGTTGGTGGTGCTGGGAGTCACCGGCGCATTGGTATCTCAAATGCCGCTGGTGGTGGGTGCAGTGGTGGTCGGTGCGGGCGTGCTGATGTTCCTGCCCGCGTCGAACGCCTTCTTCGCGGGGAGGCGAAGATGACCGCGCTTTCAGCGGAACTGGCGTGGCGCGAGGGTGACACCGCGTCGGCGATCGCGACCGCGGACCGGATTCTCACCGAGGGCACCGACCAGGACTGCCTGGCCGCCGGAGTCGCCGCAGCCGCCGCGGCCGCCGACGGAGCCCTGTTCGACGCCGCCGCACGTTGGCGCGTCATCGCGACGTCCTTGACCGGTGCACCCGCGGTCGCCGCGGCCGCCCGTGCCGCGCTGGCCGCCTGCCTCGCCGGCGACCTGGCCACGGCCACCGAAGACCTCGCGGGCGCGCGCTCCAAGCTGTCCGGGGCCGCACCACGAGGCCTGACCGTGCTCCTCGACGGCGTGGACGCGGCACTGCAGGCGGTGCGCGGCGAGGTCGGCCCGGCCGTCCGCAAGCTGGCCGGACTGTCCGCCGCGACCGTGCCCGCCGACCCGATGGCCGCCGAGCAGTGGGGCGACCTCGCCGTGACGGCACTCATCGCGGGCGGGCACGACTCCACGGCCGTCGAACTCCTGGAGATCTTCGCGGACCACCCGACCCCGCGCCGCCACCTGCTCACCGCGTGGCTGCACCTGCGCGCGGGCCGCCTCGCCGCCGCCCGCACCGAGATCGCCGCCTGCACCACCCCGGTGCTGCGCCGCGACGCCCTGCTGGCCGCCGCCGTCACGATCGGCCTGGCCCGCCGAACCGGCGACGAGGAGTCGTTGCGCGCGACCTGGCGCCGAGTCGCACCCGTGGTGGCGGGCGTGGACCTCGAACCGCTGCTGCTCGACGCGTGGGGCGAGCTGTCCGCCGGTGCGGGCAGCGCGTTCGAACGCGACACGATCGTCGACGCGATGACCGCCGCGGTCACGCGCGTCAACGCCAAGTGGTGCACGGAGACGGACAACTGGTGGCGCGTCCAACGGGCCGTGGTCGCCGGTGAGAAGACAGTGTTGGTGGTCGAACTGACCGTCGAACCACGAGCCTCCGCGGCCCGCATGTGGGCCGATATCCTCAGCGGCAACGTGGATCCCGTAGCGGTGACGGCGACCGCCGACCGCCTGGCGACCGCGGGCCACCCGTGGGACGCGATGGCGTTGTGCGGCGCCGCGGCCGCCCGCATGAGCAACCCCGCGGAAGCCCGCGAACTGCTGAGCACGGGCCGCGCCCTGCGAGCCCGCATCGGCACCGAGGAGAGCGGTCCGACCGACGGACTGTCGAAGCGGGAACGCGCGGTCGGCGAGCTGCTGCTGGAAGGCCTGACCCACAAGGAGATCGGCGCCCGCCTCTACATCTCGCCGAAGACGGTCGAACAGCACGTGGCGAAGATCAGGCAGAAGCTGGCGGTGGGCGGACGGGCCGAGCTGATGGCCTCACTGCGCGCCCGCCTGGCTTAGAAAGCGTTCGGACAACGCCCACAACGAGTCGGCGGCTTCCCTGTCAGCCGCCACCGAACGCAACCGCTCGACGACCGGAGCACCCCGGCGACCAGGCCCGATCATCGTCGCGGGCGGCGCATCCGGTGCTGTGGCCGCGTAGAGCAGCGGCAACGCGCCGAGACTCGCCGGCAGCCCGACGAGCCGGGTGACCGCGGTGCCCAGCACCGCCTGCAACCGGGAGCTGTTCTTGCCCTGCATCCCGGTGCGCGCCATCCCGGGATGAGCCAGAAAACTGCGCACCGGCGAACCCGTCACCTCGAGACGGCGCTGCAACTCCAGCGCGAAGAGAACGTTGGCCAGCTTGGAGTCCGAATAAGCGCGCGTGTGCGAGTACCGCGCCCTCGTGGTGCCGAACTGGCCGTACCGGTACATGTACGACGACACCGTCACCACCCGAGGGTCAGCGCCGGTCAACCGGTCCAGCAGCAGGCTGGTGAGAGCGAAGTGCCCCAGGTGGTTGGTCGCGAAATGCCCCTCGTACCCCTGCGGCGACAGCACTTCCGGCTGACCCGCCACCCCGGCGTTGTTGACCAGCAGGTCGACGGTGTCCACGCCGTCCGCGAAGGCCCGCACCGAATCGAGGTCGAGCAGGTCCAACCTGCGCACCACCAGGTCGCCTTCGAGCCCGGCCCGCGCGGCCTCGCCCCGTTCGACGTCCCGCACCGCCATGATCACCCTGGCGCCGTGCCGGGCGAGCTCACCCGCGACGACCAGGCCGAGTCCGCTGCCCGCGCCGGTCACGACCGCGGTCCGGCCTGCCTGATCCGGGATCTGCTCCGCTGTCCAGATCACCCGAGCCCCCAAACGGATAGACGATCCACTTAAACGAAGCGTAGCGCATCCCCCGCGAACTGAGACGGAAACGGGCCTCTGTCGATGCCATGTCGACAGGACGTTGACAGAGCGCTGTTGTACTGCCCGCGACCAGACCGGAGGCACCATGACCATTCCCAAGATCGTCGAGGCCAGGCCGGGCGCGACCGAGGGCCAGATCTCCCTCGGTTGGCTCGCCGACGCTCCGGACACGGCGGGCCCGCTGCTGCACGCGCTCCAGGCGTCACCGGACCTGAGGATCCTCGGCGAGCAGGAACGGCCCGGCTGCGACGTCGTGCTCGCCATCGCGGGTGCCGTCGACGACGTGTTTGTCGACGCCCTCGTCGAGGCGTCCGAGCAGGCCACGAACCCCGAACAGCGGATCGTGCTCGTCAGCGGGCCGTTGCAGCGCCGCCACCTGCCCCGCGTGTTCCGGGCGGGCGTCGTCTGCGTGCTCACCCACCACGACGCCACGCCGCGCCGCGTCTCCCGTGCCATCTACGCGTGCCACCACGGTCAGGCGATGCTGCCCGCGCAGCTCACCCGCTGGCTGCTCGACGAGATCCGGTTCGTGCAGCAGGACCTGCTCGCGTCCCAGGACCTCGCGCCCGGCGGGCTCACCACCCGTGAGGTCGAGGTGCTGCGGTACATCGCGCAGGGCGACGAGACCGCCGAGGTGGCCACCAAGCTGAGCTACTCGGAGCGGACGATCAAGAAGATCCTCCAGGACATGCTGGTGCGCCTGAACCTGCACAACCGCGCGCACGCCGTCTCCTACGCGATGCGCGTCGGCGCCATCTGAGGGGTCACTGCTTGACGGCGATTCCCGCGACCACGGGTGCGCCCTCGATGGGCCGCGCGGGCGTTCCCCACTCGTGCGGCAACGCCACGATCCCCGGTTTCACGAGGGCCAGACCGTCGAACATCGCGGCGAACTCCTCCGGCCGCCGTGGATGCACCGGGTCGCCGATGAGCTCGGCCGCACCGAACGACCGGGTCAGGTGCGAGGCCGCGAAGACGCTGTCGGGCGCCAGCACCGCGCTGTAGCGGGTCAGCAGGTCGTCCGCGCCGGGGACGAGGTGCAGCAGCCCGACCGCCACGACGCCGATGGGACGGCGCGGGTCGAGCATGCCGGCGGCCTGGCTGGTGCCGATCAGGTCGGCGACGTCGGTCACGCTGCGGCACAACAGGTAGCGGTGTTCGGTGCCCGCGGTGACGAGGCGCGCCCGTTCGATCACCTCGGGGTCGTGGTCGACGTGGACCACCCTGACCGCGGGCCCGGTGAGCCTGCCCATGTCGTGCGGGCTGCCCACACCCGGCTTCCCGCAGCCGAGGTCCAGGAACTGCCTGATCCCCCGGTCGAGCATGAACCCGACCGCCTGCGTGAGAAACGCGCGTTCCACCTGCAGCACCCGTCGCGCCGCCGAGACCACGTCCTCGCCGGTACCTGCGGCCATCATCCCGCGCCCTCCTGGAACTTCCCCCATGACGCAGCGAATCGAGCCGCTGAGTCGCACATCAGCCTGGACCGGTTCACCTGCTCCGGTCAGCGGTTCGGGGCGAACTGTGTAGCGCAAGGGCAGCAAGTTGTGCACTTGCGGAACACTGCGGCTCCAATGTGGACGGCTCGGGTCCCGCGGAGCGATAGGTTCGCCGCCATGAAGACCAGGTGGGCAGCCGTGGCCGGACTGGTCGCGCTGAGCGTCGTCGGCACTCCTGGCACCGCGTTCGCGCACTCGTCGAGCATCACCGGGACCTGCGCCGCCGGACGGACAGCGCTTTCCGTCCAGATCACGAACTACGCGGGCGAGAACTCGATCCTCGTCAGCGCGGACGGTGCCACGGTCGCCGGAACCACGTTCGGCAACGAGTACCGGTTCAAGCGCGACTTCGACGGCTCGGCCGACCACGCGTTCACGATCATGGTGAGGGCGTCGGACGACCCTTCCGGCGCACACGGCTGGTCGTTCGTCCGGAACGTCAAAGTGGCCCGGTGCGCTACGGCCACCACTCCGCCGGTCAAACCTGTCGCCCCGAAGACCACTGCTGTTCCTCCAGTACCCACTACCACCACGACGACCTCTTCGGCGACGAGCTCGTCGGTCCCGAGCGCGACCGAGGTGGACTCCGTGCTCGTCGGCCTGGAGGTGCCGCCCGCTCAGACCGGCGTGTCTCCACTGTGGACGTTGCTGGCGTGTCTCGTGCTGCTCGGCGCCGGCGTGACCGCGTTCGTGATCGTTCGCCGCAGGAAGGCTGAATCCAGCTGACGGCGTCCTGGCGCGCGTAGGCTGCGCGCATGGTCGCCTTCCTGCTGTCCGGGCCGGGTGAACGACAGGCGTCGGGTGCGCCGGGCCTGGAGTTCGCGGTGCTCGGGCCGGTGCGGGCGTGGCGGGACGGCGAGGAGCTGAACCTCGGTTCGCCGCAGCAGCGACTCACGCTGGCCGTGCTGGTGCTCGCGCGGAGCCGGGTGGTGCAGGCGTCGGAGATCATCTCGGCGCTGTGGGCGGACGAGGAACCGCCGTCGGCGCGCGGCACGGTGCGGACCTACGTACATCGGTTGCGCCGGGTGCTCGGAGACGACGACGGGCCGTTGCGCTCGGTCGGCAACGGCTACCAGCTGCGCGTCGAGGAGGGCTAGCTCGACCTCGACAGGTTCACCGCTGCCCGCAACGCCGCAGGTCAGGCCCGGTCCGTCGGCGACGCTCAGCAGGCAGGCCGGTTGCTGCGCGAGGCGATCGGCGAATGGACCGACGAGGCGCTGGCCGGGCTGCCCGGCGAGTGGGCGGCGGCGGAGCGGCAACGGCTGCGGCACCTCGGTTTCCAGACCGCGGAGTCGCTCGCCGAGCTGGAGCTGGAGTTCGAGCTGGGTGACAGGGCGGATCTCGTCGAACGGCTGGCGACGCTCGCGGAAGCGGAACCGTTGCGCGAACACGTCCACGAGCTGCTGATGCTGGCGCTCTACAGATCCGGGCGCCCCGCCGAGGCGCTCACCACGTTCGAACTGATCCGCGCCACGTTGCGCGACGAGCTCGGTGTCGACCCCGGGCCCGCGCTGCGCGAGCTGCACCAGCAGATCCTGCGCGCCGACGCCGCATTGCTCCCGTCTCCCACTCCCACCGCGGTCCGCCCGGCGCAGCTGCCCGCCGCACTGCCCGTGTTCAGCGGCAGGCAGACCGAGCTCGACGACCTCACGACCCGGCTGGGCACCGAACCCGCGCCGAACGTAGTGGTGGTGCACGGAACCGCGGGCGTGGGAAAGACGACTTTCGCGGTGCACTGGGCAACCGCGGCCGCACCGTCCTATCCGGACGGTCAACTGTACGTGAACCTCCGCGGCTTCGAGGCGGGAGGCGTGGCGAGGCCTCCGGAAGAGGTGCTGAGCGAACTGCTCGACGCGCTCGGCGTTCCCGTCGCGGAGCAGCCGACGGGCCTGGACGCGCTGGCCGCTCGCTATCGCAGCACGCTCGCCGGACGTCGGATGCTCGTCGTGCTCGACAACGCGCGCGGCGACACCCAGGTGCTCCCACTGCTGCCCGGCGGCACGGACAGCCTCACGCTCGTCACGAGTCGGCTCGAACTGACCGGCGTCGTCGTCGCCACCGGCGCTCACACGGTCCGGTTGGGCCTGCTCGACGACCAGGAGTCCGCCGACCTCATGGCCCTGCGGCTCGGCCGGGACCGCGTCGCCGCCGAACCCGAGGCCGTGCGGGAGATCGCGGCCGCCTGTGCCCGGCTGCCGCTGGCGCTCGCGGTGGTGTGCGCCCGGATCGCCGGTGACCAGCGACGCACGCTCGCCGAGACCGCGCACGACCTGGTCCATCAGAGCCGCCTGGACACCTTGGAAGTCGCGGATCCGTCGGCGGACCTGCGTTCGTTGCTGTCGTGGTCCTACCGCGCGCTGACGCCGCCCGCCGCGCGGATGTTCCGGCTGCTCGCGCTGATGCCCGAGCCGGAGTTCACGCCCGAGGCCGCGGCCAGCCTCACCGGTTTGCCGTTGCGGCAAACGCTTGCCGCGATGCGCGAGCTGACCGAGGCGTGCCTGGTCACCCCGCAGCGCGGCCGGTACAGCTGGCACGACCTGTTGCGCGACTACGCGGGTGAACTGCTGGAGCAACCCGAGATCCCCGCGGCTCAGCGCCGGCTGCTCGACCACTACGTCGTCCTCACCCGCGCCGCGCAGGCCGCGATGGACCCCAACAACGAAGACCAGCCGCCACCGCTCGACATCGCCGACGGAGTACAGCCGGCGCCGGAGTTCGACGACCACTCCGCACGGGCGATGTACGCGGTCGAGTTCCCGGCGGTCTTCGCGTTGATCCGACGGGCAGCCGACGGGTTCGAGCCGTACACCTGGTGCCTGGCGTGGTACGTGCGCCGCTATCTCGGCTGGACCAGCCGCATCGAGGACCTCGCCACGTGCAACGAGATCGCGCTGCGAGCCGCTGTTCAGGTGGGCGACCAGCGCGGCGCGGGGTACGCGCACCGGGCGCTCTCGTTCGCGGCCAGGTTCCGCGGCGACGACGCGGCCGCCGAACGGCATCTGGACCAGGCACTCGCCGCGTTCACCGCCGCCGGAGACCTCGTGGCACAGGCCTACGTGCACCGCCAGGCCATCGGCATGCTGATCGACTACCGCCCGGACGTCGGCCAGTACGACGCCGCTTTCACCCGGTTGGAACAGGCGCGGGCACTGCTGCGCGCCGCGGACCGGTTCGATCTCGAGGCCGCGTTGCTCACTCCCGCCGCCCGGATCCTGTGGCAGGCGGGCCGAGTCGAGGAGGCGGTCGAGGCGGGCCAGATCGCGCGTCTGCGCAACGAGGAGCTCGGCCGCAAGTCGGATCTGATCGACGTGCTGGACGTGCTCGCGTTCGCCCACGCCAAGCTCGGCGAGCACCAGACCGCGATCAAGTACAAGGAGGACAGGATCGCGATCCTCTCCAAGACCGACGATCCCGGCCTCTCGATCAGCCTGCGCGACCTGATGGCGTTCGAACTGATCGAGCTGATCAGCTTGCTGTTGGGCGCGGGTGAGCACGCGCGGGCCGAGACGACGCAACGTGAGCTGCTGCAAGGACTTCGGCAGGAACTGACCGCCGAGCTCAGCGCGCTTCGGCCCGACCTGGACGCGTTGATCGCCACCGAGAAACCCGGTCGCGAGTGGTACACGGCGTGCGAGGCGCTCTTCCGGCGAGTCGGTGAGCTCGCCGACCAGGCGGGATCGCTGCGGTGGATGGCGCACATGGTGCCCGAGGGCGTCATCGCGAGCGAATAGTGCACCGCGTTTGCACCATCGCACCTTGACACGGCCGAATTGCGTTGGGCCGCAACAACTCCCGGCTAACGTGAGAGCAATTCCAAACAACGTGTGGAGGTTCGGCGTGAACGAGAATCCGCCGCCACCGCCGTGGTGAGCTCACCCGGCACGTGACACCCGGTGATCGGCCGGTTCGGGAACTCCCGCCCCCGACTCGGTCGATCGCCGCGGTCACACCCGCACGTTCTCGGTGAAGACGCCGCCGATCAGCCTGATCGACGCCGGCCCACCGGGGTTGAACAGCACGTCCACCTCGTACTCGCGCAGCAGGTCGCTCAGCTCCGTCGCGGTGACCTCGGCCCGCCAGCTGTCCGTCTGCACGCGGAACCGCTGCGCCGGCGCGGTCGACACCAGCAGCGACGGCACGTCGTCCGGGGACGGCGCGATGATCGGGCGGCCGTCCTCGTCGAGCGCCACGTCGAACACGCTTTCCCTGATCACCGCGAACAACGCGGTCGAGTCGACCTCGCCGCGCACCAGGAGCTGCAGCGTCGCGTCGACCGGATCCGTCGGCGATCCCGGCTGGGACGGCCGGTAGCCGGGGTTCGCGCGGAACGTCCCGACGGAGTCGCCCGCGACGAGCCAACCACCGACGACCGCCTCCACCGGTGGCCCCTCGACGCCTTCAGGAGCCTCCCAGGCGGGGTCGATCAGGAGCACCCACTGGTCATCGCCCGCCGTGGTCATGTCGCACCTTTTCTCGTCGTGTTGCTGTGCCGCGAAAGTACCGCTCGCGAACGCTGACGGCCCGTCACGTCCGCGCACCCCACACGACCGGCATGGCGGCGATCGCCTCGGCGTTGCCGTCTCCCGCCAGCGCCGCCAGGGCCGTGCGAGCCGATTTGACGCCGGCCAGCGAGGCCGCGACCAGACCGGCGACGTCGCTCGTGCGCACGAGGAAGGCGACCGCGTCGTCGTCGCCGGACTTCGCGAGGTCCACCAGCGCCGGGTGGGCTCCCGCGATGCCCGCGTCGGCCAGCCTCGCGAGCCTGGCGACGTCGCGCCGGTTCACGAGCACCTGCGCCGCGAACGCGTGGCCGCCGAGCGCGAGTTCGAGCAGTGCGTCGGTGGCGGCGTCGACACCGGCCAGCGCCAGGCCCTCGACGTCCGCCGCACGGGTCATCTCGGCGATCGCGTTCGCGTTGCCGGCCCGCGCCAAGGCGTCCAGGGCGTCGCGGGCCTCCTGCACACCGGCCGCCGCCAGCACGGCGATCGCGCGGACGTCGGACTGTGGTGGTGCCAGGAAGACCTGCAGCGCCAACGCGTTGCCCCGTCGGGCGAGGTCGACCAGCATCGTGCGGGCGAGCTGGACACCGCCGTCCTTCAGCTTGATCAGACCAGCCACGTCACCGCTGTCACGGCGTTGCCTGACGAGGGTCTCGCTCGCGACGACGCTGATCTCCACGCGGGCGGCCTCGGCGCGGTCGGCGCTCCTCGGTTCCACGACCGCGGTCAGTTCGGCCGTGCGCATGAGCTCCTTGAACGACCGGTTCTCGCGGACCGCCTGCTGCTGCTTGAACGCGGTCAGGTGAGTGCGGACGAGCGTGCGGAGTTCCTTGAGGGTGTCCTGGGCGCGCTGCATCGCCTTGGCGTGCGCGTCGGCTTCGGCTTCGGTCTGCCGTACGGACAGCGCCATCCGGCCGTGCCCGGTCAGCTTCAACACGGGCAACGGGCGGTCCGGATCGCTGTGCTCGACCAGGATCTCGGCGAGCGAGATCGCGAGCTGGTTGAGCTCCTTGCGGTCCTTGATCGGACCGGCGGCCCTGGTGTCCGCCTTCGGCGCCGCCGTGTCGAAGTGGATGACGGTGTCGAGCGCGCTGAAGTCCCACGGCGTCTCGGTCTGCGCGACCGGCCTGCGGACCTCGCCCTTCTTGTAGTCCCACTGCGCCTTGCCGGCGGTGGTGAACTGGCCGCTCGTGCCCGGCACGCGCACCCACACCCGCTTGGACCGCCCGGTCTCCACCCGCACCTGGTCCACCACCGAGGTGATCCCGTCGGTCGTCATGTGCCGCAACGTCTCCGCGATCACGACGTCCGGCTGTTCGTGCTTCGCGGCTGCCTGGCGGTACAGGTCCATCAGGTGCAGCACGCCGTCGTTCTCCGCCGCCGTCGTGCGGGCGTGCTCGGCCAGTTCCTTGATCAACGCGACCGTGGCGGCACGGTCGGCTGTGGTCAGCCGGCCTTCCTGCTTGGGCTCGGACGGCGCGTACTCCCAGTTCGCCTCCAGCGCCCTGCGGATCTCGGCTTGGTCGCGCGAGTTGTACGGGAAGACGTTGAGGTGACCGCCCGCGGAGATCGTCACGGCGGGCGGGGCGAGCACGATGTCGTGTGTCGGCGCGGCCACGGTCGCGTCGGCGATCGGGCCGCGCAGCCTCGCGGTGAGGTCGAAGGCGAAGCCGCCCTGGTGATTCAGCGCTCCGGCGTGCGGCGCGAGCAGCAGTGCGGGCCGGAAACCGAGACCTGCCTGCAGGTGCGGGGCGACGAGGATGGCGAACGCGGCCCCATCGAGCCGCACCTCACCGATCTTGTCGACGGTCACGGTGGCCGTGGTCTGGCCGGCGTTCACCACGACAGTCCGGAAGTCGCTCAGGTCCAGGCCCGCGTCCAGGGTGCGGCCGGAGTTCTGCTCGGTCAGCCGGACTTCGCGGATTCCGTGCGTTGCCAACGCGTCGAGCGCCTCTGGCGACCAGGTGCTCGTGGGGAAGGCGAGGCCTCGGTCGCCCAGCGGCGTCATCTGGACGGCGGCGACGGGGAACCTGCGCTCACGGCCCGCTTCGTCGTGTCCCGAGACCAGGCGGCGGTTCCAGTCGGCGGCCTCCCGCAGCTGCGCGTACGGCGTGCCGTCCAGCTGCTCGGCGGGTGTGCCGATCAGATCGGCGACGTGCGCACCGAGGGCGTCGGCTGTCCACTCAGGACCGACGGTCATCGTCACGTGGGCGTCCTGGTCGACGCGGATCACCTGCACGCGGAACCGGTCGCCGTTGACCGTCGTACCCGGCCCGAACACGCGGTCCACCCCGACGACGAGGTCGCGCCAGAACGCTTCCTGCTGCTCCGGAGTCGTGCCCTCGCTGAACACCGGCTGGATCTTCAGCTGCACCTCGCGCGCCCACACGCCGGGGTAGACCTCGACCCGAGCCGTGTCGTATTCCCCGGACGTCACCGTCGCGTGGTCCCGCACCTCGTCGAACTCCGCGGCGCCGACCTGTGCCTGTGCCATCAGCGCGTGCAGGTCGTCGAACGTCCGCACCCCGAACTGCTCGTTCGCCACGGCGAGCAGCAGCACGTCGGCGACATCCGGCGCGACCCTGAGCCGCAGTCCCCTGAGCACAGCGACCAACGTCTCGGTGGGCGTCCGTCCGGGCACCTTCGTCTCACGGTCCACAAAGGACAACTGCGTGAGCGCGCCCGCCCGGTCGTTCAGGTCGGTGTACTTGCCGTTGAGGGTGGGTGACGGCCGGTAGTTCCACTTCTGCTTGTGCGCGACCGCGAGCTCTTCGGCCACGTCCTCCAGATCCCCACCACCGAAGATCCGCAGGTGCCCGCCATCCGGCACCATGAGTTCGTTGGCGTGCGAGGGAACCGGCGTCGTGCCGACTGCCACCCGACGGTCGAATCCCAGCTCCGCCAGGCTCTCCCGCAGCTGCTCACCGAGCCTCTCGTAGCCCTCTTCGTCGTGCGACGACGTGCCCGCGAGCACGACCAGACCACCGTCCGGGTGCCCGTCGAGCGCACCGAACGCCTTGAGCAGGTGCGCCAGCGTGAACCCGTCCACCCGCACGTCGTACAGACCCGGCACGTCCACCAGCGCGGTCCGCCCGCTGATCCGCACGCCCACCACGAGCACACCGTCCGGCGACATCGCGGTGAGGTCGAACGTGAGACTCCGCCGCCTGCCCCGCTCCTGCACGGCAACGGTCGTGGTGCGACCCGGCGTCAGCAGCCACTCACGAAGGCGCACGGTCGAGCCAGGCCCGAAGAGGTCGACGCTGACGACCTGGCTGTCGTGCCGCAGGAGCTGGTGCGCCACCTGCTTGGACGTGATGTGCACGTCGTCGAGCCGCTCGCCCCGGATGGCGCGGCCCGGCAGGACGATGCCGCCCCACGACTCGGCGGGCACGTGCTGCACGCTCCAGTCCGGCGCACCCGCGTAGGCGCCGCTGGTGCGCTTCGACCCGAACACTTCGCGCAGCTCTTCGGACGCTTCCCCGGCCTTGCGGATCCGGTCGGCCTCGGGCAGGTCGCGGTCGAGGCGCAGACGGTTCGCGACGAGGTAAACGATGCCTTCGTAGACCCGCCGGTACGCGACGTCGTTGGGGTGCGCGGACTCGATGATGGGTGCCGGGGTGGCGTGGCGTGCGGTGACGACGCGGATCGCCTGCTGGAGGAGGGTCTGCCGATCGGGCTCGCCGTCCACCGCGCCCTTGGCCAGCGCGAACGAACCGGTCCACCGGGCTTCGACAGCAGGATCGACGACCGGAGAACGTCGCGGCGAGTTCTGCTCGCCAGAAGCTTTCGCTGCCACCAAACTCACCGCGGCGACAGGGTCCTCCGCGCGCGACTCCGGCAGCGCTGCCACCACCTCGCCGAGCAGCACCAGGAACTCGGCCCGGTTCGGCAGCTCCCGGTCGACCATCCCCTGCGCGTCCAGCAACTCGAACGCCTGCGCCACCTTCTCCGCCGCGCTGTCGTCGCCGAGCAGGCCGAGCACGTCCACCAGCGCGCCACCCAGCACCTCGGCGTCGTGGTCACGGCCGAGCACCGCGTCCGTCAACCCGAAGAGCTGCGCGAGATCGTGAGCCCGCGCGAAGTCCCGCGCGACCCGCGGGTCAGCACCGACGAGCTGAACGATCTCCCGCAACGCCACCGCGGCCGCGTCCGGGCGAGCAGCACTCGCGGTCAGCCGGCCCGTCAGACCTGCCTCGTCGACCAGGGTCTGCGAGAACTCCGCCGCGAGCTCAGCCGCCCGCGCGTCCGGATCCGGCGAGCCCGCCAGGTGCTCCAGCACGTCGAACAGGTCACCGCCCAGCACCTCAGCTTCGAGGTCGCGCGCGAGCAGCAGATCCACCAGGCCGTGCCGCGAGGCGATGTCGAACGCCTCGGCCAACGCCGGACCACTGGCGGGCTGGTCCATCAACGTGTGGATCGCCGTGTGCAGCGCGAACTCCATCGCCTCGCCCGACGACAACCGGTCGACCAGGCCGGCGTTGTCGGCGAGCACCATCGCGTTGGTGGTGTGGTCGTACTCGGTCGTGATCGGTGCGGGCGAGGGCTCCGCACCGGTCTGCTGGATCACGCCGAACAGCCACATCCCGCCGCCGTCGAGCGACGGGTCCTCCCGGAACTGGCGGGTCACGACTTTGAAGTCGGTGCCGGGCGTGAACACGACCGCGTCCGCGCCGAACTCGGCCGAGAGATCGCGCCCGGACGTGGAGTGGATGGTGAAGGCGACGTTCTCGTCACCGATCTGCTCGGCAACGGGCGCACTGACGGTGAACTCGTCGACCCGCACCACCGAACCGGGCGAGTACTGCGCAGCGAGAGCCGACGGGTCTGAGACGTGCACGACCCGCATGACGGCACCGTGATACGGCGGAAGTTGTTCAAGGCCCGACGTCAACGCCCGGACCGAGCGCTCGTCGTCGAGGTCCAGTTCGCCGTTCACAAACGCCGAGACAGCATCCACAGTGGACACATCGGGTTCCGGCGTGAACTCCGGCACGACCTCGGAGCCGCCCGAGACGTCCAGGCCCTGGTCCATCCCCCACCGCAGCGCCGCCGCGATCTGGTCCACCGTGAAGCCACCGGAGAACAGCATCGACGCCGACGGCAGCACGACCGGCGGGAAACCGTTGGCCAGCAACAACCTCGGCAGCAGCAGGTAGACGTTCAACCGGCCGTTGCCGTCACCGAAGACGTGCAGCACGTGCAAGGTGCGCACGAGCCGGGCAACAGCTCGCAGCCGGTCGTGGTCGGTCGTGGCCGCGTCGAGTGAGGTGTAGTAGGCCTCGAACGCCGCCTCGACCAGTTCAGGCGCCTCGGAAGCCTCGTAGGAACGCAGGAACTCCCACGTCGACCCGGACCTGCCGCCGCTGAGGAACACGTGCCCGCGTTCCTCGTCGCCCGCGAGCTCGGGATCGGTCGTGTTCACCAGCGGCCGGCCCAGCAGCTCGTCGTCGAACAGATCGGCGGCGGGCTGCTCGGAGCCGATGTAGAAGTCGCGGAACACGTTCGCGCCCACGACCTCGAAGTACGACGGGTCCTGCGCGCGAGCCTTCACGTGCGACGTCGCCAGCCCGTACATCCGCGCGTACTCGTGCCAGCCGACCCGTGCGGCGACGACCGCAGGATCGTCCAAAACGGACTTGAACGCACCGACCATGCCGCGCTGGAAACCGGGAGAAGCCTCGCCGTCGTAACGACCACCGGGGTTGATCGGGTCCATCTCCAGAGCGCCGGAGTGGTCACGCGGGTCGAGATAATGCCGCCACCACTTGCGTTCCGGCACGACGTCACTCAGCTTTTCGGCGTCGACGCGAGGCACGTCCGGAACCGTGCCGCCCCACCCTTCGAGCACACCGTCGAGCCAAAGACCAACGGCCCGCGAGTGGTCCAGCACGCTCTCGGTGGCCGGCATGTCCGGGTGCCCTGAAGGGGCATCGAGCGCGGAGAAGCCGTGCACGAACCTGATCGGCCGCGACGACCGCCCGGTCACGTCGTCCCACACGGTCTCGCCGGTGGCCGTCAACCGCGCCTGCGCGTAGTCCGGGAGCGTCCAGGACTCCCACGTGCCGTCCCCGCGCTGCCACGACTCGATGATCCGCAGATCGCCCGAGTGGTTCGCGGCCACGTACATGACCACGGCGGCCATCAACACGTCCGGCCGATCGTGCCCGCGCAGGTCCACAGCGAGCGCGGGCAGATCCAGCACCCCGTCGGCCAGCGTCGCCTCGGCGGTGTCGATGGCCGCCATGACCATGTCCAGCGACGTGGCCCGGTCACGCAGCCCCGTGCCGGACGGGGAATCCGGATACTTCCACCGCTGCCCGGTCTTCTTGCTGTGCGCCGCCGCGGCCGCGAGCTCGGCAGCCACCGACGCGTCATGGATCGGCGCGGGACCGCCCACCGCGTCCCAGAAGCCGCCCCGGTAGATGCCGATCGACCCGTGCGCGCCGTCAGCATCATCCCGGATCATCGGGAACATCCGCCCGGTGCCGCCGAGCAGAACCGTGTCGACGCCGTGGTCTCGCAGGCCGGTGAGGAAGCCCCGCAGCATCCCGTCCTCGGTGTCGAGCTGAGCCGCGTCGCACGCCACCGCGACTGTCAGGCCTGGGTGTGCCTGCACCGCGCTCACAAAGGCCGCGGTCTGCATCGCCACGGACGCGATCGTCGGGCCGTCGGACATCAGCACGCCGATTCCCTTGACCTTCAACGCACCCGCGGTCGGCGAGGCGTGCAGCACGACCACAGCGGCGTTGCCCGGCACGGTCCACGGCGTGGGCACGTCCAGGAAGTCCGACTCGGTGTCGGCCTTCACCACGTCGGTCGTCTCCCGGACGTCCGAGCCGAACAGAGCGGACTTGCCGGCGTGCTGGACGCCCACCCAGTCGCGGGCCGCCTTGAGGTCGGTCGGCTTGGACGCGAACACGACTCCGATGACGTCGTCGGTGCCGGGCGCGACGAGCGGCGCGGACACCACCTGCCTTGCGTAGTAACGACGTTCGCGGCTCAGCTTGTCCACACCGGTGAGCCACGAGGGGTCGGGCGTCGTGAACGGTCGCGGCGTGATCGGCAGACCGTTGGCGAGGATCAGCTCTTCGAACGTGGCCGCGTGCGTGGCGTCAAGCCCGTTCGGCACCGGCCCCAGGCCAAGCCAGGACGCGATGTCCGCAGCCCGCCCCGCCGCGTCGTCCGCGACGGGCAGGCCGTTCTCGACGCGCCAGTGTCCGGTCGCCTCGACCTGCTGGTGCGAGAACTGCTTGGTGGCGGGCGCGACGTTCAGGCGCAAGGTGCTGCCGTCCGACAACTTCAGGCCGGTGTTGAAGGTCTGGTCGATCTCCTTCGCGACCGCCGCCAGCCAACCGCTCTCGGCCTGCGCGGGCACGGCGACGGCGAGGCTGACCTCGGTCACCCACACGCCGGGACGGACCTCGACCTTGATCACGTCGAAGGCCAGCGCGCCGGCGGGTCCGAGCAACCGCACCTCAGTGATCGCGGCGTCCGACCGCACGAGGTCGACGTCCGCGAGGGTGATCGGCGCGGCAGGAACGTGCGTCACCGTCTCGTCGTCGGCGACGTCCTCGACCGTCGTCCACGTCCCGGACTCGGTCCGCACGTACACCTTCGGCGGTCCGTCCACATCGGACAGCGCGTCCCAGATGTCCGCGGCGGGCTCGATCTCGGCGTCCACCAACAGGGTCAGGGAGTCGCGGTCCCGGCCGATCTCGAACGCCTCGGACCCGGTGATCACCTTCCCGAACGTGGCGGCGTCGATCGTGACGACAGTGCCGTCGTTCAACGCGACGGTGTCCAAGCTCGTGGCCCCGACGAAAAACGTCTCGTCGCCGGTCGGCCTGTCACCCGGCACGTCGGGGGCGACATCGGTGTCCGTGATCGGGAAGAACACGCCGTCGACGGCACCTACGGAGTCGAGGTGCGGAACCGCGCGAACGTCCTGGGCGTGGAACCGGCGGGTGGACCCGTCGGCCGTGACACCCACCAGCCGGTCATCGGTCTCCGGGGTGCTGAAGCTGAGGACCTCCCGCACCGGCGCGTGCCGTTCCCGATCGTCGACCGGCACCCTCAACGAGTCCGAGTCGGAATTCAGCACGCTGGGCTCGTCGTCCGAGTCGTCCGTCGCGGGCGCCACCACGGGAGCGGAGTTGAACGCCTCGATCCGCCGCTCCAGCTCCAGCTTCGCGTTCCACCACCGGGTCCGCACGACATCGGCGGCGTCGCGGGCGGCCTGAACCTTCGCCGCGGCTTCCTCGCGCGGCGTCTGGAGCGCGGTGACGGCAGCGGTGGCCTCGTCCGCGAACTCCTGGCTCAACGCCAGCCTGCCCTCTGCCCTGACCACGGCTTGCTGCCGGTCGGACAGCGCCGCCCGTTCCCGCTGCACCTCGGTGAGCTGTGCCGCGAGCAGGTCGATCTCGCGCTGGGTCTCGGTGTCGCGCGACGGCAGATCCGCCAGCTGCATCGCGAGTTCGTTGAAGCGGAAGGAGATCGCGATCTCCTCGTCGTCCAGCCTGCGCGCCACCACCGGCACGTCCGCCAAGGCGGTCCTGGCCGCGTCAAGACGTTCCACCGCGCTGTCGACATCCAGCTGAGCGAGCCGCAGTGCCTCGTCCGCCCGCGCCCGCGCGGCCGCGTTCTTGTTGACCAGGTCGTCGTACTCGTGCTGTGCCTTCTCGACCTCGCGCTCCGCCTCGCGCCAGGTGTCGCGTGCCTTCTTCACCTCGTCCTGCGCGGCGTTGACGTCCGCCGAGACCGAACGGCCGAGCGCGCCTTCGAGGTCGACCCCGGCGACGCGGATCTGTCCGGAACGGCTGCGGTGCACGTCGAACACGACGGTGCGACCGTCCACGGTGGCGATGATCCGGTACTCGACGTCGTAGGTCACCAGGCCGGTGCGGCCGCTGTCGCCGGTGCCCTCCTGCCGGGCAGAGCCGACCTCGCTGCCGAACGACTCGGCCTGGCCGAACGAGGCCTTGGCGTCGAAGTCGCCGAACCGGGCGCCCGGATCGCGCACCTTCTCGTGCTTGTCGTTGGTGGTGCCGAGCTCGCCGTTGACCGCGACGGTGGTGTCGACGGTCTCCCCCGCGCGGAACTCGCTGCCCGTGCCGGGAATCATCGCCCGCTGGTTGATCATCGTGACGTCGTCGCTCAGACCGGTCAGCTTCGGCTCGACCAGCCTGGTGTGCACCTGCAGCGTGGCGTGCTTCCCGGACAGCAGCGCGGTTTCGTGCAGGTCCGGCAGCACGACACCCTCGTGCGACGCGTCGATCACGCCGGTGCGCACGGCTTCCGCGCCGAACGCCGACAACGCGGTGTTCGTCAGCCCCTTCGCGGGACCGGTGGAATCCAGGCTCAGACCGGCCGCGTTGAGTGCGTCGAGTGCGACCTTCCGCAGCTCGGTCGCACCGACGGTGGTCTGCGGGTGCACGGTCTTGGGCAGCTGGACGCCCTCGGCCTTCCACGCCGCGAGCGCCTCCGGAGTGGCCTCGGACTCGTTCTGCCGCACCGTTTCCCGGTGCTCCGGCGCGGGCGCGGTCGTCGACTGCAGGTCGTCCGCCAGCACCCGGACCGTCATGTCCTCGGACCGCGTGACCGACTCGGTCGTGCCGTCCGGCTTGCGGATCTCCAGCTGCCAGTCGACCGGCACCGAGTACCTGGCCGCCGGGCCGTCGGCGTCGAGCACGTGCACGTCGAGCGCGGTGAACGCGGTCGTGTTCGACACCGCTTGCGACTGGCCGATCTCCGTGGCCAGCGCGCCGGTCGCGTTGCCGGTGCGAGAAGGGTCGGCCGCGTGCGGGGCCACGCCGAACAACGCCCGAATGCTCGCACCCCAGGACTTCGAGTGCGTCTTCGTCTCGGCGTCGCGTCCGAAGTAGACGAGGATGTTGTTCATCTTCACGCCGTCGTTGACGACGTCGTGGAACTGCGGCGTGCCGGGCTTGGCCGTCAGCACGACCTGGTACGAGTCGCGGCCGATCACCTGCGGGTCGTGGGCGATCAGCGGGACGCCGCCGTCGAGCGCGCTGTCCATCAACGCGCGGACGGTTTCCTTGTCCGCCAGGTCGAGCATGCGCTGCAGGTTGTTCATCGCGTCGTCGAGCACGGCGTCCGGGATGAGGTCGGTGCCGGTCGCGCCGAGCTTCGTCCTGAGCTCCGGCACCATCGGCGTGAGGTCCGGCAGCTGCTCGAACACGCCGAGGCCGAGCGAGCTGGGCTCGCCCTCGCGCATCGTCGACGGCGGCGCGAGCGTGCCGTCCTCGGTCCACGGCCGGTCCGTCACCTCGGGCAGCAGGCCGAGAGCGCGAGCCTGTTCCTCGCTCACCCGCAGGTAGACCGCCCCGGGCAGCACGACGTGGACGCCCTCACGTCCCTCCTGCCGGCTGTGCACCAGGCTGCCGACCCGGCTCTCCGCGACGATGTCCACGTTCGCGTCGACCTGGATCAGCACGGTGCGGCCGGTGCCGGGCAGGTTGCGCTTGCGCTCGTTGAGTCCGGTCATCTCGCGGATCTTCGAGACCGTGTTGCGCCACGACCAGAACTTGTTCGACAGCGCCGCGCCACCACGTCCGATGGTCGGCTTCGTCTCGCCGGTGTCGGGTGCGGCGATCAGCGCCGTGCCCCAGCTGAAGTCCCAGCCGCGGCTCCTGCTCTTCGACGAACCTGCCTTGGTGCCGCCGACCGACGAGTACTCGGTCGCGGTGTTGTCCGAAATGGACACGAGCTTCGGGTTGGACAACACCATCTTCGTGCCCAGTGCGCCGAAGCGGTCCTCCAGGCGGCGGCTGTGCTTGAGCGCGTTGTCCTGCAGGCCGGTGTTCACGGCGTGATTCAGGTTCGCCTTGAGGTGCTCGGGCGCGAACATCTGATCCGCCGCACGCCTCGACGCGGAACCCGGCAGCGTCAGCACCTTGTCGTCGCGTGCGGCAGTGTCCAGTGCGGCGAGGGCGGCCTCTTCCAGTTCCGCGGCACCGGTGAACGCCTCGACGTGCAGCCACTCGGTGACCGCGATCTGGCCGTCCGGCGTGGTCCGCGGGTGCAGCATCAGGTCGGTGATCGACGGCGGCTGCTCCATCCGCTCCGGTTCACCCGGCGTGCCCGGCCGGAACTCGGACGGGTCGTCCGTGAGCACCGAGCTGTCCGGCAGGAACAGCTGGATGTCGCCCTTCACCGGGGCGAGCGTGATCGGGTCGGCATCGGTGCGATCCGGGTTCGGGTCACCCGTGTGCGCGATGGTCTTGACCTTGGGCGTCTGCCAGCCGGGCAGGCCGGGCAGCAGGCGGCGCACCCACGCCTTGGGGCGCGAGTAGGTCTCGACGGCGACCTCGTACTCGATTCCGCCGGAGAACCGGTGGCTGGTCTCGCTTCCCGCGTTCACCAGGAAGTTCACCGTGAGCGGTCCGGACGAGTTCTGGTGCGTGGTCGAGGAGTTGTACTTGATCGACGCGTTCGGCACGACGACGAGCGTCGAGTCGCCTAGGTCCGTCGGGACGACCGCGCGGCCCTCGGGTCCGACGGAGTAGGAGAACGCCCGGTCGCTGCTCGCGCCCATCTTCGACTCGCGCGTGTCCGAGCTGCGGACGACCCTGTCGACGACCTCGCCGTCGTACGAGGGGTCCCGCAGCTTCGCCTTGACGGTGACGCGGACGTAGTCGTTGGAGTAGAAACCCCTGCGCTTGAACACGATCGGCACGTTCTTGCCGAACAGGCTGTCCATCTGGGACTTCGTGGCGCCGGGCGAGAGGTTCGTGTCCAGCATCCGCTGGTTCGTCATCATCTCGGCGAACTGGGCGTAGTCGTCGCCGGGCCGGGACTTCGCCTCGGCCATCTTGCGCAACGCGTTCTCGAACCCGCCGTACATCTTGGACAACGCCGTCGCAATCTGGGCCTTCACCGCGGTCAGATCCACGCGGTACCAGGGCTTGTGCTCCGGGCGGGCACCCCACGTCGGCAGGAACTCCTCGAAGCCCTCGATGCCGGTGAGGGTGTCCTCGATCTGCTGCTTGACCTCGTCCATCCTGTCGAGGCGGGCGGCCTTGGCGTTGCCGGTGGCGAGGTCGAACGCCAGGTACGGCGGCAGGAAGCGCGGCTTGCCGTCGGCGGGCGGCTTGACCTCCGTGCCGTCGAAGCCCGCCGGCACAGCGAACCCGTGCTTCTCCGCTTCTGCCAGGCTGAGCCGGATGATCGCGTCGACCTCGACGTCGACCTCGGTGCCCTCCGCCGACTGCACGGTGATCGTCGCCTTGACCGCGTAGGCGCCGGTCCGGCCCTTCACGTCGGTGCCGATCTCGTGCTTGCCCTGCGCACCCGCCGGCGTGGACTCGCTGTTCGACACGTTCACGCCGCCGCCGAGCAGCACGGCGCCGCCGGGGAACGCGCCACCGAAGCTGCCGGAGACGCCGAAACCCTTCTTGGACGTCGGGGTGTTCGTGACGCCCTTGGTGGACGCGTCGTGCAGCGCGAGCGTCGTGTCGTCGAAGTTGTCGAGCAGCTGCGCCTCGGTGATGACGGCCTTCATCCGCACCGCCGCGCCGTGGCTGCCGTGCGGGCTCACCAGGTCGGCCGACGAGACCCAGTTGTCGATCATGCTGGGCAGCTCGGCGCGGATGTTCACCGCGCTGAGGAACGTCTTGAGCGCCGTGCGGCCGGGTGCGCCGACCTTGGTGATCGACGGGTGCATCATGCCCGCGACGTCGGCGAACTTGTCCTCGACGCGGGTGACGGCCTCGCTGAGCATCGTGGTGAGCTGCGGCGTGGCACCGTCCGGAATCTGCTTCCACGACGTGTCGGTGCCCTCGGGAAGCGTGTTCTTCTTCTCCGGCACGCTCAACGTCACGGTGTCGTTCAGCGAGTCCGTGCCGACCGGGTTCAACTGGGCGTCCACAATGGACACCGACCACTTGACCGGCACGTCGGTCTGCGCCGCCGTCTCGCCGGGGAACAGGCCGCGGAACGTCTGCACGCCCGTCGAGTGCGACTGCGACACCGCGGGAGCACCCAGCGGCGTGCGAACGCTCAAAGTGCCGGTCGGGCCGAGCCCCGAGTTGAACGCGACGGTCGCGCCGATGTCTCCGCCGGTCGCGATGGTGCTGTTGGCGGACACCGACTTCGGGTCCAGCCCGCTGAGGTCTGCCTTGTGCTTGGCGCTCACGCCGTCCCGCGACATCGGGTGCTGCGGCACGTCGAGCTCGGCCGTGACCGTTGCCGCGTACCAGCGCTCGCCGACCTTGACCTGGAACTCGCGGCCGTCGCCGAGGAACGACTCGAACTCGCTGTCGGTGTCCACCATCGTCTCGATGGCCTTGAGACCCTCGACCTCGGCGTCGAGCACGGTGGAGACGAGGTCTGCGACCTCCGTGCCGATCTTCTGGTGGGACGCCTTGACCAGCCCAAGCGCGCGGCTCTCGCGCACGTGCACCGGCACCTCGACTGGCCTCGACTCGAACGTGGTCGCGGGCGCCTCGACGCCGTCCGGGTTCGTGACGAAGATCTGCGGCTCCGGGATGGTGCCGAGATCCCTGCTGGGCAACGGGTTCGCGACCACCGACGACGCGGTGGTGCCGCCACCGCTGCGAGTCTGCGTCCGCGGGCCGTCCACGGCAACGGTCTGCGGCTTGGTTGCGGTGCCGTCTGCTGCGACGACGCGCGGCTTGGTGCGGGGCGCACTCGGTGGCGTGTCGGCGTCGACCCTGGTGAACGGACCGCCCTCGGTACCGATCTGCCCGTCCACCCGCAGATGCACATCACCGCCGGTCGCGTAGACGTGCACCTGGGAACCCAGCGCCACCAGCTCGCGGCTGACCGCCGTCGCCGCACCCGCCAGCGCCTCGCAGATCAACAGCACCATGGGCGACTTCGGGTTCTGCCGCACCGCACCGCGAATCGGCGCAGTCCGCGCGACCAGCTTCGCGAACGCGTCGGGCGTCATCGAGACGTTCGCGCCGTCCTTCAGCCGCACGGCCACGAACCCGTCGGCACCGTGCGCGTCGACGAACAACGGCCGGTACCGCTCGTCACGCCACGGCGCTTCCTCCGACTTCCCCTGCTCGACCGCGTCCTCCATGGAGACCTCGTCGCCCACGGTGTACACCTGGGACAGGGACTCCTTGCCCGCGTTCTCCACGAACTCGGCGGAGAACGTCGCGTGCTCGGTGGCACTGACCTCGTTGCGGTCACTCGGGAACACCGCACCGATCGTCTGTCCGTTCTGGACCAGCGGCACGACCTGCACGTCGGCGGCGGTGAAGTAGAACGTCTTTCCGTTCGTGCCGACACCGCGGAAACCGTTGCCGCTGAACGCCGCCTTGATCGCGGTGGCGAACCGGCTGTTGCGGGTCTGCGTCTTGTCGACCTGGACGGTGACGGGCCCGTCGCCCGCTTCCTCCCTGATCGAGACGCCGTGGAACCTGTTCGCCAGCGAGTCGAACGCCGCCTTGAGGCCCGCGACCACCTTCTGCCGCAGCGTTCCTTGCTCCCCGCCGCCGCGCACCAGCACGCGAGCGTTCGGCCCGGCGTTCGCCACGTCCTCGAAGAAAGCGTTGAGCTGTGCGTCCTCGACCTCGCCGTCCTCGCCGATCACGACGACAGCGGGCGTGACCGTCTCTTCTCGGACCGGGGCAGCCACCGTGCCGTCCACGACCACGCGGACGCTGTTCGTCCGGTGGGCGTCGGCATCGCTCGTGCGGACCGTCAACCGCACGTCGTCACGGGTGATGCGCGCGCTCGGGTCGACGTCGTGCTGAGCCAGTTCCAGCTGCCGATCGAGCGCGGTCTCCAGCAGGGCGGCGATGTTGGTGCGACGGTCCTCGCCGTGTTCCGCGCCACCGCCTTCGACCACGACCTCCGGCTGGGCCAGACCGTTCCGGTGCCGGACCACGATCGCCTCGGCGAGCAGCTCTGCCTGCAGCTTGAGCGCCGCCCTGACCTCGTCCGACGGCTGGGTGGTGCCGTCCTCGAAGCCGTAAGCGCGGAACTGCACCGAACCCGGCAGCTGGGGCGCGACCTCGGGGGCCGGGATGAGGGTGACCGGGTAGTGGCTTGCGGGCTGATCCAGCGCGGATTCGGGGAACACGAACAGGTCCAGCACGTCCCGGACCAGGGAGCCCTCGGTGGCGGGCGGCATCGCGACGGACTGCACGCGGCCGGCGTCCGCGGGATCGGCGGCGATGGCGGACACGGCGGCGCGGAGCACGACACCGGGATGTTCGTGCGTTTTCGCCAGCTCGACGGCGGTGTCCAGGGCCAGCGTGCCGTCGCGGTTCGCCAGCCCGTCGCGCAAGGCGTCGCGGATCTGCAGCGCGAGGTCGTCATCAGTCGTGCCCTGCTGCACCTTCAGCGTGAGCACCGCCGCAGCCTCGCGCGTCGTCGGCGCGACGTCCGGATCCGTCGCCGAGAGCACGTCGAGGTGGAAGCGCGCCTCACTCGTCAACCCACGCGTCGTGGGCTGCGCGTCCGGGGCGATGTTCAGCCACTTCTGGGCTTCCGCGGCCACGTTCCGCACGCCAGGAGCCCGATCCGGCATCGTGACCGTGCGCACCATGTCCCGCCAAGCCTGCTCGCCGGCGATGGTGGCGACCGCGGCCTCCAGCACGACCGCGCCGTGCGGGTGGTCGCGCAACTTCCGTTCCACCACAGCGAAATCCAGGTCCCCGCGAGCGCGCAGTCCCTTGGTCAACGTCTCCACGACGCTGCCCACGAGGTCGACCAGATCCGCGAGCGTCGGCGTACCCGCCGGATCCGAGGGCTCGCCGCGGAAGGAAGCGGCGTCCTCGATCAACGGGATCGGACCGAGGCGCCCGGCTGCCCGCTTCGCCGCGATGTTCGCGTTTCCGCGCCACGCGGTGCGGACGGAGTCACCCAGCTGCTGCGTGTAGAGATCGGCGAACTGGTGCCCACGCGGCACGATCAGCACCGGCGGCACCTCGGTGTCCGGCGCGGCCCCGAGCGCGAAGCCGTACTCGCTCGACACCGCGGCTTCGAACGTTCCGGTGTCCGTCAGCGCGTACTCGGCGGACACGACCACACCACCGAAGCGACGCGTCAGCTCCGCACCCAGGATCGCTCGGGCCAGGTCGCGGTTCTCGTCGGTCGTGTTGTCGTGCGCGGCGGAGAACAGGTCCTGGTCCACCATCGGCGACTCGGCGTTGAACACCTCGTCGACGCTGACGACCAGGAACCCGTGCTCGCGCGCCAGCTGGTCCATCTGCAGCAGGTCGACCAGCTGCGGGTCACCGGCCCGCGCCGCGACGAACAGTGAACGCGGCACGTCGGTCACCAGCACCGGCGTGAAGCCCTCGCGGCGCGCGGTCTCAGCAGTGACGGCAAGAGAGTTCCACGCCGAGGCGTCGACAGGGCCACCCAGCACCGGTACGTGGACGATCTTCGGCAAGTCCCGGCCGTTAGCGCTGATCACCGAGTCAGGACGGGACGTTGGTGTGACGTCGGCAGGCGCGGTCTTCAACAGGTCCAGCGACTCGAAGAACGACACCTGCGAATCGACGGACAACGCGCTGAAGTCGAACCCTGCGAGGAAATCCGGTGCGGGCGCGGGACGCAACACACCCGCGACGGGCTGGATCTCCTGCGCCGCGGCCAGTTCCCGCGCGGTGACCGAGCCGGGTGCCTGCGCCAGCCGCAGCTGCCGGTGGTACTCGGCCATCGCGTCCCACCACGCGGTCTTGGCGTCGTCGATGGCCGTCTGCAGGTCGGTGACGTCCGCCTCGGCATCGGCCGACAGCGCGCCCTCGAGCTTGCCGACCGTGTCCGTCCACTCCTTGCTCGCCGCCGTGAAGTCCGCGACCGCCTTGACCAACGGCTGCGGCAACGGGCCCAGCAGGTCCTCGGCGGCGGGCTCGCGCATCCGGACGAGGTAGGCGTTGTCGACGGAGACCCCTGCGACACCGACCTTCGACGTGGAGCCGGGCTTGGAAGCCACGACCTTGAACTCGACGTCCGCGAGCACACCGCGCGACGACAGGCCGGGGTGGGTGGTGCGGTGGTTGAACCGGGGGTCGCGGCTGGAGGTGCTCTCCGTGTGCACGTTGATGTTGACGGTCTTGTCCGCGCGGTTCGACGGCCCCGACCGCTCCAGCACGGCGAGCGTCTGCACCGCGCCGAAGTCCTTCTGCGAGCCGGAAGCGTGGTCGGTGCCGCCGTTGCCGCGCAGGATCCCGCCGGTCGAGTACTCGCTGCCGGACGACAGCTCGACGGAGTCACTCGCGGCGTCACCGACGAAGCTGTCCATCTCCACCCGGCCACTGGCGGACGCGAGCTTCGCGCCGGGCTTGAGCCGCGCGTGGAACTCGACGTCGCGGTCGAGCCCCGCCACCGGGAACCGGAACAAACCCGCGCGCATCGCGGGCATACCCGCCTTCACCGTGGCGGGCGTGATCGCCGCGTCGACGGCGAGCGAGACCTTCGTGTCGACCGTGACGCCGGATTCCACCAGCGCCACCTTCGCCGTGGTGCGCAGCGTGTCGATCATGCCGAAGTAGTGCTCGACCTCGTACTGGCCGGAGTCGGGCAGCGCGAGGCTCTCGTCCGCGTCCGACCGCCAGTCGGCGATGTCGCGAGCGTCGGACGCGGGCAGCTTCGCGATCTTGCCCTCGGCACCCAGCGGCTTCGCGCTGCCCGGCGGGAGCAGCTTCTCCTCGGGCATCGTGCGGACCTTGACCGTCTGGTCCACAGTGGACGACACGACCGGCCGGGACGTGTCCTGCTGGGTCTCCGGGTCGAAGCCGAGCTTCCGCTCGATCTTCACGGTCAGCCGGATGTCGCCCTCGTAGGAGCCGACCGGGCCGCGGACCGCGCCGTAGGAACCCGCGGACTGCGAGTGCGAGTACGACTCCGTGTGCGTCTGGGCCAGCGCGACGTAACCAGCCTGCAGACCCACTCCCAGGTTGCCCGAGGTCGGCTTGGAGGTGCCCGACGGCGACGTGTTCGGGTCCGAGAACTGGCCGTGCGCCCGCGCGATGGCGGTGACGTCGATGATGTTCTGACCGAAGACCTTCTCGTCCGTGTCGCCGACCGAGACGATGTTGCGGGCCGCGAGCTTGCGGACGATCTCGATCTCGCCCTTGGCCGGCAGCTTCGTCCACTCGCCCTCGACCGTGAAGACGTAGGTGCGGCCCGAGAACCGGAACTCGACCCGTAGCGGCGTGCCCACACCGCCGTTCATCACGGTGGTGAACATACGGTCCACATTGGACAGCAGCTCGGTGACGACGCGCGAGTTGTTCTGCGAGCTGGTGAGCGGCGACGTCGGAAGCAGCTCCTCTGCGGCCTCGGGCCCGAGCTCCTCGTGGTCGCGGATCTGCTGACGGAGATCGTCGAGCACGGAGCTGATGTCGATGCGGTTGGCGACACCACCGATGCCGAGCGACGTGACCTTGGTGTTCCGCAACGACTCCGGCGCGGGCAGCGTCTCGGCTTCCGGCGTCTCGGCGGCCTCTTCGCGCTCCTGGTCCTGGCGTTCCAGCTCCGCCAGCTGCTCCTCGGTCACCCACATCAGCACCGAGTCGTTCAGCGTGAACTTCTCGCCCGCGGACTCGAGCGGCGGCCGCGACTTGAGCTCGGCGAAGTCGAGGTTGCCGCGCACCTGCGTCTCGGCCACCACCGACGCCTCGACGCCGACCGAGATCAGCACGCGCTTGGTCGGGTTCGGCGTGAAGTGGTTCTTCTCGACGCCCTGGATGCGTTGCGCGCGCTTGCGTCCGAACCTGCCGGCCCACGGCGCGAGCCGGAAGATGAACACGCCCTCAGGAGCGCCCTTCGCGCCGCCCGCCACCGGATCCGCGGTTCCGCTGATCGCGTCCACGTTGGTGATGTCGAAGTCCACTGACGTCGTGGCGCCCTTGGCCATGCTCACCGCGGTGCCGCTGACCGTGGTGTTCTTGGTCCGCTGGTACTCCACCGGCCCCAGGCGCTTGGGGTTGACCGGCTTCAGCACGACACCGGCTCGCGCGTGCACGTCGGCGCGGCGCCGTTCGTGGCCGATGCCCTCGACCACGTGCACCTTGCCGAAGATCCGCGGATCCTTGCGGAACGCCTCCGGTGAGAACTGGTCGGTGACCAGCTCGGCGTTGGACCCGACCCGCTGCGCGAACGCCGGGTCGCCGGACGCGCGGTCGAGCATCCGGTACACCGAGTGGACGATGTGCTCGGTGCCGGCGATGGACAGGACGTCCGCGCCCTCCACCGTCCGGTCGCCCTTGGGCAGGTTGTCGATCAGCGTGTCCGGCAGGTCCTCCACCGGGGTCGGCGTGACGACGAGCGCTTCGGGAGCTTCCTCCGTGACGAGGTGGTTCGGGATCAGCAGCTCGACGGGCACGGTCTGGCCGAGCGGGGTGTCCTGGTCCCTCGTCAGCCCGGTGAACTCGCCGTCCAGCGCGACAGGCCGCACGTCCAGCCCGTGCCTGCCCGGCTTACCGAGGCTGATCCTGCGCAGCGCCTTGTTGGTGCGCGTGTAGGTCGTGACCTCGGGCGTCAGCCGCAGATCGCCCGCGAAGTGCCGCATCTGCGTGTCGTTCTGGCCGCCGGACTCGGTGAGCTTCGTGCCGGCGTGCTTGTGCTCGGTGACCTTGCCGGTGTCGTTGGCGATCGAGACGGACGACGACCAGGTGCGCCCGATCTTCAGCGTCGCCAGGAACACGTTGGCGCCCTTGACGATCGCCGCGGTGACCCGGCCCTGGACACCGATGCTCGCGCTCGTCGACCTGCTGGCGGTGAAGGTGCGGGTCTCGTACTCCTTGGTCCGCGTCTCCGTGGTGGAGTCGGCCAGGTCGATCTGCAGGTCGCCGTCGGCGAGGCTCTCCAGCGTGGCCTTGATCCGGACCATCACGACGGTGTCGGTGAACGGACCCTGCTTGACGAGCGGGATCACCAGGCCCGGCCCGAGCATCAGGTCGACCAGCTGCATCAGCTGCTTGTCCGACATGCGCGACTTGGCGTTGCGCTGGCGCCGCGTGGTGTCGTTGATCAGCGACTTGAGGCCCGCCGCCAGGTCCGGGTCGTCGAAGTACTTGATGAACTCCGACGAGCTGAAGTGGTACCAGTGGTGGTTCGGCACCTTGCGCAGGGTGTCCGCGATCGCCCCGTAGATCCTGTCCTTGCCGCGGAACGTGTGCACCTTCGCACCCGCCGTCGACAACCCGGACTCCAGGTGCGCCGGCGCGAAGTGCGTGCGGTCGTCGCCGGTACGGTACTGGGGCGCGTGCTCGTCCGGCCCGGGGTCGACGATGCCCGAGGCCAGCGCGCGTTCCCGCGTCACGACCTGGGCGCCGACGAGGTCGCCCTCCAGGAACACCGGCGGCTGGCCCAGCACCCGGACCTGCAGCTGGTACACGGTCTTGTAGCGGACGAGCTTGCCGCCGAAGTCGTGCTCGAACCGGATACCGGTCTCGCGCTTGAACTTGCTGCTCCACGACCGGTCGTGGCCGACGCTGACCAGGCCGCCGAGCGTCACGATGAACTTGCCCGCGGTCACGAACGTTCCGGCGAACACGCTGAGGGCACCGCGCCGCTTGGCTGTCCACGTGTCGGTGCGGGCGGCCTTCGAGTTGTCCCAGTCCAGCAAGGCCGACGTGTGCTTCTTGTCGTCGGTGTCCTCGATCTCCTCGACGATCTCGACCTGGCGCGCCACCGCGCGCATCTCGATCACCGAGTTGTTCCGGAACAGGTCGGCCGGGCTGCTCACCGGCCCCTTGATCAACGGGTCCGAGCGCCGCCAGCTGGAGTCCGGGTGGTCGATCGGGTCGGCCGTGACCATGCTCATCAGTTCGGCCTTGATGTTGGTGCGGTGCAGGAACTCCTGCAGCACGTCCCGGCCCGGCGCGCCGACCTCGGTGAGGTGCTTCGGCAGCATCTTGGCGACCTGGTCGAAGAACGACGAGCCCTCCGGCGTGTTGACCAGCAGCTCTTCCAGGCCGAAGTCCTTGGGCGGCGAGCCGGTCAACGGCTTCAGGCCCCGGCCGCCGTTCGCGCGCGGTGCCTTGGGGTGCCCGAACCGGAGCGTGCCGCCGAGCCCTTCGTTCTCGCCGTGCTCGACGCGGCCGACGAGGTCCTGCTTCGCGTCGCGCAGCTCGAACTCGTAGGAGACGTGCACCTCGCTCGCACGCACGTCGAGATCGAGCAGGAGGGACGCGCGCTTGTGCTCCTCGGAGACGTCGCGCTGCATGCTCTGGTTGACGTTGGGCGTTCCGGACGGCGTGGCGATGACGAGCAACGGCGGCGAGGCCGTCACCGTGATCGGCAGGGCGAGCGACGGATCCACCGAGTACCCGTTGCCCGCCTTGCGGAACCGGCGGTAGCGGGTCTCCGGCGGCATCGTCCAGCGGGGCTTGCCGGGCACGCCGTTCGCGGTCGTCCAGTCGAGCTTCGCCTTCACCACCAACGTGTGCGGCTTGCCGTCGATCTCCACGGTGAACTCGCGGCCGTCGCCCAGCATGCTCGGCACGTCGTTCTTCATCGCGCGTTCGACGTGGTGCAGGCCCTGGATCTTCTGCTTGTGCCTGCCAGTGGGGCGACGCACGCCGTCCTGTCTCTTGACCAGGATTCGTCTTCCTGCCGGGAGCATGCCGCGGAAGGCGCTCTCGATGCTGATGCCCTTGACCTGGGTGTGCGGCGCGGCCTCGCCGAAGCCCTCGCTGTTGACGAGGTAGTCGGGCATGCCTTCGAGGACCTGTTCGGACGGCCCCTTGGGAGTCGGCTGGAACGAGCTCTCCTCGCCGTCCTCGTCCTCCTCGGTGATCGTTTCCAGGGTGGTGTGGGTGGGTGTGGTCTGTGGCGCGAGGCCGAGGTCCCTGAGGCCCTGCTCGTCGACCCAGAGGTCGACCGGGGTGTCCGGGGCGCTGAGCAGCGAACCCGACCAGGTGTCGTCGACCGAAGTCTTGCGGTAGCTCGCTTTCACGTCCCACGTCGGCGTGCCGCGCACCCGGTAGCGCGGACCGTCGTCGGTCTGGATCTCCTCCAGCAGCTGGCGGTTCTGCAGGTCGAGCTTGAGCGTCACCTGGGACAGCGAGCCCCTGTCGAACGTGATGGTGCGGCCCTGTTCCGACATCGACTGCCGGACGTTGTCCCACAACTCTGTCGGCGTGGTGGCGTCGAGAATCTGCTGGGTGGCTGCTGGCGTGGGCGCGGGCCTCGTCGTGCCGCGGCGGGGCGCGTCGGCGGGGTGCAGCAGTCTCGTGATCGTCTTGTGCAGCTCGACCGCGGGTGCCGGCGTCGCTTCGACGTGGGCGTCTTCGCTGAACCCGATGTGCCCCTTGCGCTTCTGTTCGCGGCGCAACGCCTGACGGTTCTCGCGGATGGGTTCGGTCTGCGGCGCTGGTTCTTCGAGCGCTTGGTCTGCCGCGATCGACGAGTTCACGGCGGTTTCGATGACCGCGGTGCGGTTGAACTCGCCCAGCGGCGCGTCCATCGTGATCCGCAGGTCGTGGGTGAAGTGCGCCTGCAGTTCGGTGGGTAGTTGGACGTCCGGCACGGTGTTGAGCGCGTTCGGCACGACGTCGGGGTTGATGTCGGCACCGAAGAGGTCACCCTCGACCGGCGCGGCGTGCGGGAGTCCTGGTGCCGTGCGCTGGAAGTCGCCGGGGCCGAGCGTCGCCCGGATGACCACGTCCTGCTCGACCTGGCCCAGCGGGGTGTCGGTCATGACCCGGATGGTCACGCCGCCGTTGAGCATCGCGTCGAGCACGCTGCTCGGACGTTCGGTGTCGACGAGGTTCTGAACGGCCTGCTCGTTGAACTGCCGCGTGGTGACGGCCTCCGGGCGCGGCTTCTGCGTGAGCGTCCGCTTGACGGTGTCGAACGCCGTCTTCACCTTGTGCAGGAACGATTCCCTGGCCTGCAGCGAGCGCTGCCGGTCGTTGACGGCGTTCGTGACGGCCTGGGCGATCTGCTGCATCGCGGCGGCCTCGTCGCGGAACTCGACGTCCCCGCGCCCCTGCCCGATGCCGTGCGGGGCCTGGTACCGCGTGGTGTCGACGTCTACGTCTTCGTCCGGGATCGTGCCGATCTCGCGCTCGTCGTCGGTGACGTCCGTCAGGTTCGTGATGTGCTCGCCCAGCCACTGCGCCAGGACGAGGCCGCGGCCCTGCAACCCGTTGTCCGCCTGGAGCTGCTCCCCGACCAGCTCCTCAACCCTGTCACGGCGCCACGCGAAGTCCTGCCGGTCGTCACCCTCGAAGTCGCCCAGCGCATCGGCCACGAGCTCACGCGCCATATCCAGGTACTGCTCGTCGACCTCCGTCTCGACATCCAGAGCCGCATCCCACGCCGCAGCGTCGTCGACGTTGTCGAGGTGTATCAGCCGGTCCCGCACTGGCGCCGAGTCCACGACCCGCCACTGCTCAGCTGCCCACGCGGCCAGCTCCATCGACTCGACGGTGATCACACCGCCGTCGTGGAGGATCTGGTCCGCCACCAGGATCTCGGCGTCGGCCTGGAGGTCGCGGACCCAGTCGCGATCCTGCGCGCTCGCCGGCCCGAACACCGACGCGACGACCCGACGCGCCTCCGCGTCCGCCGCGGTCGTGTCCTCGTTCTGGCGATCTGCCTCGGCGTCGGCGACGACGTCGTTCCACCACCGCGTCCATTCCTCGTCGGTGCCGAAGTCCTCGCCGCGGCGGACCTCGGTCAAGCCTCCTTGGCCGGGCTCGTCGTCATCGTGGTCATCGTCCTCTTCGGACTCGTCATCGGTGCCCGACTCGTCATCCGTACCTTCCTCGGTACTGGTGTCGGTGTCTTCGTCGTCGTCCTGCTCTTCCTCGCCGTCCTGCTCTTCCTCGCCGTCCTCGGCAACAGCAGGCGCAACCGGCACAGCTGGCGAGCTGTCCTCCTCGAACAGACCGCCCCCGAGCCCTCCGAGGAAGTCGTCGTCCGACTCCACGCCCTCGGACTCGTGCACGACCTCAACAGGCGCCGCCTCCACGTCGTCATCGAGGAACCCGAGACCGACGCCGTCGAAGTCGTCCTGCACCTCAACGTCCGCAGTGGACGTACTAGCACCCCGGAAGTCGTTCTCCAGCACCGGTTCAGGAACCACATCGGCAGGCTTGGACGCCGGAACGTCCGGAGTCTTCGTGAAGAGCTTGAGCAGTTCCTCGTACTTCTTCTCGTACTTCGGCGTGTACCGATACCGCCGCCCGCCCTCGTCGAGGATCAGCTCCTTGGTGCCGCGGACGGTGTCGAGGATCCCGGCGATCGGGGTCTTCTTGAACTTCTCCACGTCTCCGGTGTAGCTGTTCACGAACTCCGCGTGATCCGTGTACGAGGAGAAGTCCGCCTGGTAGTACTGGTGGAACTCGTGGAAGAACTCGAGCACGTCGGCATCCGTCACGGGCCCGCCGCCCGGCCTGCCGGTCGTCTCCGCGAGGTTCCTGATGAAGTCGTGGGCGTCCTTCGCCTTCACCCCGCCCAGGTCGCGCATGTAGTAGCCGAGCGGGTCGGCGTCCACCATCGACCGAACGAGCTTGAAGTCGCGCTCGTCGGTCCACAGGCCTTCGTGCCGGTTCATCTGGCTGACCGCGCCCAGGTGCTCGGGCTCGCGGTCGTGCTGCTCCTGGCCGTCGCCGTACTGGTGCTTGGAGTTCTCCTTCTCCATGTCGTGGAACAGGATCGCCTTGGCCAGGGCCTCCCGGGACACGAACCGGTCGGCGTCGTTGTCGTGCTGGGTCAGCTTCAGGAACTGGTTCAGCACCATCTGCGCGTGCTCGCCGAAGGTGCTCGGGTTCGCCCTGTTCTTGTCCTTGCGGTACGGGCCGCCCTGGCTGTTCGACTCCGCGACGACCTCGTCGAACTTGCGCTGCAACCCGTTCGGGTTCTCGCGGCCGGTCAGGCCCTTGTCGATCTCGGTGACCAGCGTGGTCAGCAGGTCGT
This sequence comes from Lentzea sp. NPDC051838, assembly GCF_040681245.1. Lineage (NCBI taxonomy): Bacteria > Bacillati > Actinomycetota > Actinomycetes > Pseudonocardiales > Pseudonocardiaceae > Lentzea > Lentzea sp. NPDC051838. The sequence continues at coordinate 32,373 of NZ_JBFAYI010000003.1, read as the reverse complement.
TGGCCGAGGTCGGCTTGAGGTCCGTGTACTTCTGGTTGATCTCCGTGGCCAGGCGGTCACCGATCTCCCGGTGCCGCTCGAACACCTTCGGATCGTTGTACTGCGTGTAGCCCTTCGTGTGCTCGACCCGCCACCGGCCGTACTCGTTGAGGTAAGGCCCGTCGGTCGCCGTCCTCGTGTTGTAGTCCACCTTGTTGCGGCGGTGGTCGGTCGCGATGAGCGACCCGATCTCGGCCTGCGTGGCGACGTCGGGGATCTTCGCCATGAACCTGTCGACCCGGTCCCGGCTGATCTCGGTGAAAACGGCCTGCTGCAACGCATCCTGCACCGCGGTCTCGACGTCGTCGACGATCGCGTCCGAGAGCGTGTTGCGGAACCCGGCGTTCACCAGGGAGAGATCGTTGGCGTCGCTCAGCTGCTTGCGGATCTTCGTCTTGAACTGGGGCAGGACGTCGTCGACGATCCTCCGCCTGAGCTCGTCCGGCTCGACGTCCCACAGCTGTGAGGTGGTGATGGTCTCCAGCGACTTCGCCGAACCCACGCCCGCCTTCGACGCCACGACCGAGATCAGTGCCTCGTGGTCGATGTGCAGGCCGAGCGCCTTGACGTCGGCGACGAAATCGGGGTCCCTGCCGAGATCCGCGACCACGTCCTGGATGAACTGGTCGATGCGCGTCCCGCTGAACCAGCCGGCGTTCTTGCCCGTGCCCTTCTCGCCGTTCGTGGCCCAGTCCGGCGCGGTGTCTCCGGTGGCGAACTCGGTGAACTTGCGCTCGGCCACGCGCTTCAGGCCGTCCAGCAGCACGGGCTCGAGCCCCGGCACCTTCCCGTCGGTGGCACCGGCCTTGTCGATCATCTGGAAACGCGGGTCGACGACCGTCGAAGCCGCGACGGTGGCCATCACCGGGGCGATCACCTGGTCGGCGAACGAACCCCGCGGGCCGCCGTTGACGATGAGGTTCTTCAGGCCGTCTTCCTGCACGGCCGGCGGCGAACCTGTGGCGGCCGGAGGCAGCACGGCCTTGTTGATGTTGTTCTGGATGTCCTTCTTGACCCGGTCGAACGACGCCTGCACCGCGTCCTTGATGACGTTGATCGGCTGACCACCCGCCATCGGGATGGTCGTGCCGGCCGGGACCTGCTGGGCGAGGATCCCCGCGACACTGCTCTCCACCACGGAGGTGATCTGGCCGAGGTTCTCCGAGGGCGGGCCGTAGGTGTTGATGAACTCGTTGAGCTCGGCGTTCTTGTCCGTGTTCTTGGCGCTGCCCTTCGGCTTGCTGCCACCCGGGATGGTGTCGTACGCGGGATCGGTCAGCGCCGTGCCGACCTGGTTCGCCGAGTCCCTGTTCGTCCAGCCGACGTAGAACTTCGTCAGGTCGGTCGCGAGCGTGCGCAACGCCTCCGGGTCGTTGCGGAAGCCGCCGAACCGCCAGTTGGTGGACGCGTGCCCCTTCGACCACACGAACCAGGGGTCGTTGCGTGGCCCCAGCGCGGCGGGGTTGAAGTCGTCGTCGAGCCCGAGCCTGGCGTAGAGATCGGCCAGGTGCTCCTGACGCCCCGCCAGGTGCGGCAGGTCGTAGCCGTTGCTCCTGTCCGGCGCGTAGGTCACCAACGAACCCGGTCGGACATCGCGCTGCAACGCGTCCCAGTCGACACCTCGGACACCGAACTGGTTGACGTCCGCGCTCTGGTCGACGTTCGTCGTGGTGGTGCCCGACGCGGTCGCGACCGGGTCACCCTCGATCTTCGTGTTGTTCGTGAGGTCGAGGAAGGTCTTCAACGGCACCAGATAGCTGCGCAGCACGGGCTTCAGCTCGGGCTTCTGCGCCCACTCGTGCTGGTACTTGGCGACCCACTGGATCGCGCGGAGCGGACGTCCCGAGTTCACCCAGAACTCCGGCGAGTTGCCCCTGGTGATGGTCACCGTGCCGTCGGCCTGCTGGTGCACGTCCTTGTGATCGGAGTTGGCCGCCGCCGGGTTCGCCAGCGCGGTGTACAGCCGGACGTAGTGCTTGCCCGCGATCGTCTCGACCTCGAACTCGCCCCGGTGCACCAAGTGCTTGCCGCCGTCCCACTCGGCCGTCGTCGACCCGGGGTAGTGCACGTCCATCCGTCCGATGTGGACGGCTTCCTTCGTGGCCAGGTACCGCGGCTGCCCGTTGACGTCGCTCTCGACCACGTGCACGGGCCGCCCGGTCACCGGTCCGTGCGACGTCCACGTGCCGTTCGGGTGCAGGACGTGGATCTGGACGCCCGCGGCCTCCGCGATCGCGTTGAGATCGGCGTTCTCGCGGTCGTCGGTCGTGTAGTTGCCGAGGTTGGTCGTGATCCGCGCGTGCTCGCGCGGTGCGTCGGTGGGCAGGCTCCTCCTGATCGCGTCCACCACGTTGTCGACCGCGGTGTCGCCGTTGGCCACGATGGTGTCGACGCCCTGCAGGTCGAGCTGGCGGTGCTGGTCCAGGTTGAAGACCATGCGCGGCACGACGCTGCCAGGCCTCGTGTCGGGCACCGGCTGCCCGTTGATCAGGTTGCCGCCACCGAGGTCCTGATCCTGGTCGTCGTCTTCGTCGTCTTCGCTGTCCGACTCGCTGTCGGAACTGTCGTCGTCCGAGTCGCCGGGGTCGCCGGGCGCGGAGGCGTGCGGTCGTTCCTGCTCCTGCTCCTGGTCGTCGTCCTGCTCCTGGTCGTCGTCGCCGCCGTACTCGCTGGCGTGCTCGCTGCCACTGACCTTCTCGTCATCGTCGAGGTCGCTCTCGTACCCGTCGCTCTCCGTCGACACCGGCGCGTCAGTCTCGACCCTGATGCTCGGACCACCCGCACGCCCCTTGCCCTTGCCCGGCGCCGGCCGCGGATCAGGCAACAAATCCCCATACACGGCAACGAAGTCGACAACCTCCTCCGTGGTGGGCACCGGAGGCATCGTGTCGCCCAGCACCGTGCCGTCGTGGTCGCCGTCGAACACGGCCGTCACCGGCGTGCCCATGGTCAGCACCACGTCGTGGAACTGCTCAACCGGCCCACCAACCCGCGCCGTGCGGCCGTCGACAAGAACCAGCGGCGTGTCACTGGCGACCGAGATCCTCGTCGTCACCACGGTGCCGACCGGGAACTGCGGATCGCTGGGGTCGTACCCCTGGACGAACCGGAGATCCTGGTGTTCCTCGGGCCCCTCGGTCGTGATGGCGGCGAGCTGGGCGTCGTTGAGGTCGGCCGTGAACGGGATGAAACTCGTCTCGTGCGCGCTGAAGTCCGGGTTGGGATTCCCGTCGAGCGCGGGCACCGCACCGTTGCGAATCTCGTGCCAGCTCGGATGCCAGCCGGGCACGCCCCTGTACAACGTGACGCCATCGCCGAGGTACTGCCTCACTTGGTCGGCCAGCGCCTTCTTCTGCTCGGAACTCCCCCGCTTCACGACGTCGACCCCGACGTACAGGTTCATCTCGCCGAGCCGGTAGAAGTCGCCGACTTTCTCCCCGCGCAACCGCAGATCGTCACCCAGCACGACAAGCACGTTGGTGCCGGACGACTCACCGTTGTCCCGCACCGAGCTCAGGTACTCACCGATCCCGCCGACCTCGCGGGCGATCGTCCCGGACACGAAGGTCTCCGCAACCTGCCGCCCAGCCCCCTTGGGATCCTTGGACAACGTGACCTGCTGCGCGCCGAGGTCAGCCAGCACCACGTTCAGCTCGTCGGCATCGACCCTGCCACCCGGCCAGCCCCAGCGCTTCAGCTCGGAGTTGACCGCGCCGAGCAGACCCTCGTGCGGGTTGAGCTCCTTGCCGACCTTCTCGTCCACATCGGACTCGACGTCGGTGTCCGAGTCGGGGTCGTAGCCGAGGCCCGCGTGGCGCTCGTCGTGGTCGAAGAGGGTGTCGGTCTCGGACTCCGTGTCGCTGTCGGACAGTTGGGGGTCGAAGTCCTGGTCCAGCTCCGGAGCAATCGGCACGTGCACGTCGGATTCGAGCGCGGCGTCGACCTTCGGCGTGGAGGTGACGTCCACCGAGAACTCCGGCCCTGTGGTCTCGGTGGACACCGTCGTCGAGCTCGACTCCTTGATGTCGACCTTCGGCGTGCTCGGCGTCGGCGTGGTGCTCGTGGTCGTGTTAGTCGTCGTGGTCGTGTTCGGCGTGACCGACGTGTTGCTGGTCGAGGTGTTCGGCGTAGCGGTGTTCGGTGTCGGCGCCGGAGAGACCGACGTGGTGCCGAACTGGCTGTCGTTCGAACTGTCCGTGACCGACAAGTCAGTCACGACATCAGGCGACACCGACGGCGGCGGCACCGACAACGACGAAGTCTCCACAGTGGACTGCGGCACCACCGCAGGCGCCCCGTGCTTGTCGCCCAAGTTCGTGTTCAGCGTCGACGTGCTGGGCGTAGCAGGCGTGTTCGACGACGGCACGTTTGTCGACGAAGATGGAGTGTTCGACGATGGTGCGTTCACCGACGTGCTGGGTGCGTTCGACGAGGTGGACGGCACGTTCCCCGAGGTGCTCGGAACGTTGGACGAGCTCGACGGCACATTCGTCGACGGCGAGGGCGTGCTGGTCGACGGCGACGGAACGTTCGTCGACGTCGAGGGCGCTGGCACGTTCGACGATGGAGGCGCGTCAACGGAGGTGCTCGGCGCGTTCGTCGACGGCGAGGGCACGTTCGAGGACGGGTTGGACGCGCTGCTCGACGGCGGAGGCGTGTTCGTCTGGCTGGTGTTGCCACCGGTGTTGCTCGGGGTGTTGGGCGTGTTGCTCGGAGCACCCGGCGTGTTGCCCGGCCCGTTGTTCAGGCCACCGGTGTTGTTGCCGCTTCCGCTGCCCGCATTGCTGCTACCCGAGTTACCGCTACCCGTATTGCTGGTACCCGAGTTGGTGCCGCCCGAGTTGGTGCTTCCGCCACCCGAGTTGTTGCCGCTGGTACTCGAGTTGCTGCCACCGCTACCGACGTTGCTGCCGCCAGTCCCGGTGTTGCCGCCCGACGTGCCAGGCCCGCTGCCGCCACCCAGGTTGGAGGATCCCGGACCGTTCTGCACGAGCGACCCAGGCGGAGGCGCACCGTTCAGGCCCGTGTTCGGCCCGAAGCTGGACCCGCTGTTCGTACCCGAATTCGAGCCCGAGTTGGTACCGGAGTTGGAGCCGGCGTTGGAGTCGCTGTTCGAACCCGAGTTGGCACCGGAGTTCGAGCCCGAGTTGGAGCCACTGCTCGAACCGGAGGTCGAACCGGAGCCCGAGTTCGGACCCGATCCCCCGCCGCTCCCAGACCCACCCGAACCCGAACCCGAACCCGAAGAAAGCCCACCCCCACCCAGGTTGGGCGCCCCCAGCCCAGACCCGTTCCCAGACCCGGGAACGTTGATCGCCCCAGGCCCGTCAACCCCGTCCTGCTTGAACTTCTGATCCCGATTGTTCTTCCAGTTGTGCAGAGCAGTGGTGCCGCCACCGGACACGAGCCCGTTGACCATCCCCTTCCAGATGTCCCCGGGATCACCCCCGGCCGGAATCGTGATCGCCCCGACGAACACTTCGGTCGCGCCCTCGATCAACGCGGACGTCTGCCACTTCCCCACCCACTGAGGCTTGAAGTGGGCAACGTTCCCGCCCAAGAACCCGGCGAAGGCACCGGCGGCAGCGCCATAGGCGAACGACTTCAGGGTGTCGTCCCAGTCCCAGGCCTTGTCGCTCTCGATCTTCTGCCACACCTGGACGATCGCGTCCTCGAAGACCTCCTCGAAGCCCTCGTCCAGCGCCTGCTGGACCATCTCCGAGATGATCTTGCCGATGGCTGTAGTCACCGAGTCGACGGTGATCTGGTTGACGGCCTTGCCGAGGAACGTCGAGCTGGTGCGGATTAGGATCTGCAGGGCGCGGGCGATCCACTCCGCGAACTTCTGGAAGATCAGCTTGACGACGCCCTGCATCATGCCGATGAACGGGCCGATCAAAGGCCATTCGAAGGGGTCGAACCACATGCGGATGATCTCGGTGGCGGCGAAGATCATCTGCACGATCATCGAGATCTTGGCGCCCTGGACGTTCAGCGAGTAGCCGCGCGCCATCTCGGCCAGGTCGCGGGCGCCCTTCGCGTAGAACGCGGGCTGCTCCGCCAGTTTCTCGCCGTAGCGCCAGAAGGCTCGGCCGATGGTCGGATCGACGTGGTTCATCACGTCCTGCAGGGCCAGGACCAGGCCGTTGACCACGCCGTCGAGCTCGTCGCCGGCCTCTAGAAGCGCCTCGTGGATCTGCCAGATGTCACCCTCGCGGCCCGGCGGCCAGTCGCCGCCCGCGAGGATGATGAAGATCCAGTTGAGCTCCGAGGGCACGGTCATGTTGCCGTGGACAGCCACGTAAGACCGCCCCCGTCCTCATCGCACCAATGCCTTCACGTTCTAATGCCGGATGTTGTGCCCGCCGGTGTTGCCAGAGCCAGAGCCAGAGCCAGGACCGGAACCAGTCGGGGGAAGCGGTGGGATGTCCGGGAGACCCCCAGGACCACCGCCACCGTTCAGCGCGCCGCTGAAGTCGTGGGCCATCTGCGTCGTGTCCTTGTCGGTGCGGTCCACGGCGTCGGCCATCGAGTCGACGCCGTGCGCGGTCGCCTTCACGCTGCCGCTCACCTCGCGGACGCCGGAGTCCCAGTCGCGGAAGTCCTTGTCCCACTTGGCGAAGAACTCGCGGCCGCCCTTGTCGTCGCCGAAGGTCTCCGGGTTGACGACGGTCGCGTTGACCTTGCCGTAGAGATCCGAGACGACCCGGTCGAACCTGCCTGCCTCGGCCTCGATCCTGATAGCGGCCTGGCGAAGGCCGGGAACGCTGGCCCAGTTGACCTCACCGGAAGGCATCAGACCCCCTCGCCAAGTCCGCGGAAGAACACGCCGTCCTCGGGGTTCTCCGGGAACAAACGGTCGATGTCGAGCTTGCCGGGTTCCTTGCCGCGCATGGACATCCCGGCGGGCATCATCGGCTCCATCAGCTCGACCAGCTGCTCACGCGCCATGGTCTGCGCCTTGCGCACGGTGTCGCAGACCGCCGAAGCGAGCTCCGCGGGCGCCATGTTCTTGTACGCGTTGGTGGGGAACGCGATCGCGGTGATCTGGCCGTGGGTGTCCACAGTGGCCGAAACGACGTTGCGCGGCGAGGTGGCCGTGGACGACATCGTCGCCATCTGCGCCTGCATCTTCTGCAGATCCGCGCGCTTCTGCCGGTACTCCGCGAGAGTCTGCTCGAGCTGGTCCTGCAAAGACGACGACACGCGAGCTCCTCACTGAAACGACAGAACACGAATGACAGCGAGTAAAGAAGGTGGTCTAGACGTGCCACAAGTGACTGGTGTCACCTTGGCGCATTCCGGGCAGACCTCCGTGCCCGTTTGGCCACAGTCAGCCCACCGGAGCGAGCCCCAGACCCCCCGTAGCAGCGCCAACTGAGACGGGAGGCAGGTCAGCCACGGCCAGTGTCCGCGAAGCGGCGGTCCGAGCCAGCCGGCGAGCGAGCTTGTGCGCCGGGTAGACGGTCTCCCGGTCGGTGGTGTCCGCCAACCGCAGAGCGACGGCGTCACGCACCTCGTCCGGCACCTCGTGACCACGGCGGACGAGCTCGCGCACGGCAAGCGAAGCGAGTTCGTCCACTGAGTACGGTGCGAGGTCCCAGCCCTCCAGGAAGCAGTCGGCCAACGTCGGCACCTGCTGGAACAACGGCACCAACCGGCTGTGCTCGCCCAGCAGCACCACCACCGGGTCCGCAGCACCGCGCAGCATGTGCCCGGCCATCGTCTCGGCCACCTCAAGGGCGTGGTCCGGATCGGGATCGCCGTCGAGATCCACCACGAGCACACCACCGGCGGCGTCCTCGAAAGCCGTTCGCACCAGGCTTTCCGCCTGCCCCGGCCAGTGCGCCAGCAGGTCGGAGGCGACCGATCGGCGCACCACCTGCCCCACCCGCACCAGCTGAAGCTCCGACAACGCCTGCGCGTACAGCCGGGCGATCTCGCTGCGACCGCTGCCGCGCTTGCCACCGATCACGACGTTCGCCGCGTGCCCCATCGCCTGGTTGCCGCGCTTCAACCCGGCCAGGCGCACCAGGTTCGTGCCCGCCGCCTCCCGGATGCCGCTCTGCCCGACCATCGCGTGGAATCGCTTCCAGCTCACGCTCCCCTGGACAGCGGCAGCAGGGTCGACCTCTTCACCCACGCGCGTGGGAGCGCTCCCCACCACCGACTGCAGCACGTCTATCTCGGACTGCAGATCCGCCGCGGTGAGGCGATTCATCTCCGAGTCCTTGGACGGCGGCGCGGTCGCCAACCGAGACGCCTGGTTGTTCACCATCGCCTCGAACAGCTTGCGCGCCACACGGCCGTTGCCGAACGTCGAGTTCTTCGGCACCCGCTCGAAGTAGTCGGTGAGCGCCTGCAGACCGTCCTCGGTCATCTCGTAGTAGTGCTTGCGGCACAACCCCAACGTGATCGTGACCAGCTCGTCGACGCTGTAGTTCGGGAACTCGATCGTGCGGGTGAACCTGGACGCCAGACCGGGGTTCGACTCCAGGAACTGCTCCATCAGCTCGGAGTACCCGGCGACGATCACGACGATCGACTCGCGCTGGTCCTCCATGATCTTCATCAGCGCGTCGATGGCCTCCTGGCCGAAGTCCGGACCGGACCCGCCCGACTGCGCCGACAACGTGTACGCCTCGTCGATGAAGAGCACGCCACCGATGGCCTTCGTGACCACCTCGGTGGTCTTGATGGCCGTGGAACCGATGTACTGGCCGACGAGGTCCGCGCGCGCGACCTCGACCATGTGGCCCTTCTCCAGCACTCCCAGCTCGGCCAACACAGTGCCGTAGAGCCGGGCGACGGTCGTCTTACCGGTACCGGGAGGCCCCGCGAAGACCAGGTGGCGCGACATCGGGGGCATCGGCAGCCCCATCTCCTTGCGCACCTGGGACATCTTGATGAGGTTGATCAGCCCGGTGACCTCGCGCTTGACCCCGCTCAACCCGACGAGGGTCTCCAGCTCGGCCAATGGACCCGAAAGCGGCATGTCCACACCCGCGTCCTGCACGGGCGCCGGAGCGACGGCCTCACGATCAGCCCGCGCGGCCACGGTGGCGGCAACGGAGGCAGGCTGTTGAGGTGCCCGCGCCCCAACGGGTTCCTCGATCGTCACGCGGTCCTCACCGAACCGGCGCACGTCGGTCCCGCGGCTTTCCCGCACCACACAACGGCTCAGCAGCACCGGTTCCGCGGTGTCCAGACTGATGCCGTCCTCGGCGCTGCCCACGACCTCGCACTCGGTCAGCGTGCCACCAGCACCGGACGAGAAGCTCACGCCCGTTCCCTTGGAGGACAACACACGACACCGCGTCAGCGTGGACACAGCACCCGAACGCAGATCGACACCATGCCCACGTGCACCGACGAACTCGCTGTCCTGCATGGAAATCTGCGTGTCCGAGGCACGCAAACCACCGCCACGCACCAGCAACGACGTCAAAGTCGCCCGAACACCGCCACCGAACAGGATCGCGGCCTCGGCGGTCGACGCGATCCGCATGTCAGAAGCATCCACAGTGGACCCCTCGGAGGCGTCCAGCGCCGTCTCGGCCGCCGAGTCCAGCTCGATGTCGGACAACCTGATCACGCTCTTGCCCACGACCACCAGACCACGTCCGGTGCTCGAACCCATGCGCAGCCCCGAGAACGCGGCCTTCGACTCCGCGCCCACGTGCACGGCGATCTGGGCGATGCCGTTCAGCTTCACGCGGTCGAACCGCGGCGAGCTGCCCTCGTCCACCGCGACACCGACCGGCGACTCCCCCACCTGGCAGTCCGTGAACCGAGGCGAGGAAGCGCCGTTGACCTGGATCGCGGTACGGCCGACACCGGTGAACCTGCACCCGGAGAACACCGGCTCCGAAGCACCCGCGATGTGCGCGGACTGCACGGCGGCACCGTCGAACGAAGAGTCCGAAATGGACACCCGGCCCTTGCTCATCAGGTACAGGTCGACGTTCTGGCTGCCGGACACGGTGAGCTGCGAGAGCTTCAGCGCGCCCTGCTGCTCGGCCACGACGGCAGGCTTGGCCGCGCCGGTGATCTCGCACTGCTCGGCCTGGATCGTGCCCGCGCCGTTGACGCACAGGCCGTTGCCCTGCGGCCGGGTGATCACGCACCGGCGCAGCACGACGGACCCGCGTTCGGTCGCCACCACCGCGGACGAGCCGGCGTCGACGATCTGCGTGTCCTCGATCGTGCTGACCGACGGGGAGGACGTCACGATGCCCGCGCCGGCCGCACTGGTCACCGTGCACCCGCGCAACGCGATCGCACCGGTGCCGCGCGCGTACAGCGTCGCCCACGACGAACCGCCGAGATCACAGCTGTCGAACGCGACCTCGCCGCGCACGACGTCGACCCCGGCGAGCTGCGCGTCCTCGCACCGCAGCGTCAACCCGTTGAGCTGCACGGCTTCCGCCGAAGCGACGAGCACGCTGCCCTGCTTCGCGACGATCTCCACCGTGCCGGAGCCGTTCTCGGCGCTGAGCGTCACGAGCTTGCTGACGACCAGGTTCTCCTCGTACCGGCCGGGCGCGATCGAGATCATGGCGCCGGGGAGCGCGCTGCCGAGCGCGGCGCCGATGGACGGGAACGCGCCAGCACGGTCGCTCGCGACGGTGAGCAACTGTCGGTTCATCGGTTCACCAATCCTCAGGCCAGGCCGGGCAATGCGCCGAAACGGTCAGCCGCGGCGGGGTCCAGCTGGACCTGCGAGCCGCCACCGGCCCACTGCTCCACCTGACGGCGCAACGAGTTCAGCGCGAGCTCGTCCAGCGAGATGCGGTTCGGGTCGACCCTGCCCTGCGCGTCGATCTCGACGGCGGTCAGCTCGCGCAACAGGATCCGGCCACGGGCGCCGTCGGACTGCGGCTCGGTCATCTCCAGCACCTTGAAGCTGGTGCCGGGCACGAACAACACGCGTTCCGGCACGCCGTTCTGGCCTTCGAGGAGCTTGGTGCGCCGCGCGGTCATCGACCACACCAGCACGTCCACGTCACCCTTCGCGTCCGCCGGCAGACCGGTGAGCGCGTGCAGGAAACCCCACTCCGTCACCAGCTTGTGGTCGCGATAGAGGTCCAACTCGCCGGGCGTTGGCGACGCGACGAACACCGCCGGACCGCGATGCGACGGCAGCCTGCTCAGACCCGCCACGACACAACGCGCGAACGGAACATGAGGACCCACCGCGGCCGTGCGCAACGCGTCGTCGACAGCCTTGCCCCGGCCGGTCAGGTAGAGCTGCACGGCGACCGCGTCGGTCAGCACCTCGGCCGACGACCGCGAGAGCGCGCCCTGGAAACCGGGGTGCTCGGAGAGGATGCGGGCGACCGAGTTCGACAGCACACCGTACTCGGCGGCCAGCGTGCGACGCAGCCAGGCGCGCTCGTCCTCGATGCCCCGCTTGGGCAGGAGGCCGGTCGCTTCGGGTGCGGGAACGGGCTGCAGCCGCGCGAGAGCGGCCACGGCGACGGGCTTGGGCTGCGCGATCGCTTGTGCGACCGGCTGCGGTGCGGCCACGGGCTCAGCGACGACCTGCGGCGCGGGCTTCTCCACCGGCTCGGGTTCCACGACTGGTGGCGCGAGCGCGACTGCCACAGCCACGGGCTCAGGCTCAGGCTCAGGCTCAGGCTCAGCCAGCACAGCCGCGATCGAAGCCACTCCCAGGCCCGGCGGCTGCACCGGCGCGTCGAACACGACCGGAGCCGACTCGATCACCGGAGGCGCGACCGGTGCGGACAGCGCGAGTGGAGGCGCCGGCGGAAGAACCTGGACGGGAACCTGCTCGACCACCCGTTCAACGGGCGGCTCCACGACCTCCTCCACCTTCTCCTCGACCGGCGGCGCGCCCACCGCGCGGATCACCGTCGTCATCTCGACGGGAGCCGGCAGCGCCGCGAGAGACGCCTCCTCGCTCCGGTCGAAGATCCCGGCAGAGCTGGCGGTGTCGGCGAACCCGGCGGCGATCTGCGAGAACGACCGAGGCTGCGAGTTCAGCAGAGACCGCGCGTGCAGCACGCGCGACATCGTGCGGACGGAGTTGCCGAGCCGCTGGGACAGATCCCCCGCGAGGTACTCCATCCTGTCGATGTCGGCTTCGGAATCCGCCTCGTACATGAGGTTGTGGGTCGCCGGGTCGGTCGGAATAGCCCGGATGGCCTCGACGTGAGCCGTCGCGGCGGGCGGGCGGACGAGCAGTCCGGACTGGACGACCTCGACGACCGCGTCGACCGAGTACCAGTACACGCCGGGCTCGATCTCACGGGCACCGGGGATCGGCGCCCGGTGCGTGACGACCTTGGGCACGGACGGCTCGTCGGTCTCCGAAGCGCGCGGCCGGTACTTCAGCTCCCGCGCGAACGCGTGCCAGCCGAGGCTGCCGTCCTGGCGCACGGTGAAGATCTCCGGCGCGACCGCGGGACCGATCGGCATGCCGGAGAAGAAGATGACCTCACGGCCGAGCGCGTCGGCGATCGTCTGGCCCAGCACGCCACGAGGAACCGACATCGGTCCATATTGGACGAACCGCACCCGGCCGTACAACGACTCGGGCAGCTCGCGCCACATCAACGCGACGTCGTGCTCGCTCAGCGGAATACCACCGGGGCTGCCGAGCACCACGGTGACGAGGTCCGGCTGGCACGGCATGGTCTCGATCAGCCGCAACCGGTTGGCCCGCAACCGCGGGTCGTCCCCGATCGGCCGGATCCAGATGCCGCTCGGCAACGGCTCGGCGATACCGCGCGCGCTGGTCGGGAAGTTCTCCGACATCAGCGCGTGGTCCCACCCAGGCCGCGGGAAGCGCTTGGCCTCCAGCTTCGGCGGCTTGCCAGGACTGCACCGAACCCAGCCGCTCGCCGGTCCTGAATGGACGAACAGCGATCCGCCCGCACCCCGCAGCACCGGCCCGTCCGGCACCAGCACCGTGCGCTTCAACCGCTCTGCCAGCCAATGACCCGCGAGCGCGGTCGTCTCGCGCGAGCGTCCGCCGATCACGAGGCGCACACCGCGCCGTCGCTTCGGCAGCACCTGCGCCACGGACTCCCACATCGAGATCGGTGAGCTCACCGGCAGATCGACCACGACGAGGTCGTTCTCCGTGTCCGCGGCGACGTTGAGCGCGAGGTCCTGCGCCGCCTTGGTCATGTTGCCCACCGGGTAGACCACGAGAGCGTTGCCGATGGTGTGCTTGGTCAGCCCGAACTCACCACCGCCGGTCTCCCGGTCGCGGGTCATGATCGCCATTGCCGTCATCCTCCCTGTTCAACGACCACGGAGCTGCGTGTGAGCGCAGGGCCGGCCGGAATCGTGGACAGCACTTCGGTGCGCATCGGAACCGGTTGCACACCGCCCAGGCCGAGCGCCTGGATCGAGTTGTCGTCGGGAACGAGGAAGCGCTTCCCGCGCTCGGTGATCAGGTAGCGGTCCGGGTTCTTCTGCCCGGCGGGGATCGGCATCTCCGCCACCAGAGTTCCCCGGTTGGTCGGCACCCACGTGCCGGCGGGCCACTTGTGCGCGCCCGGCACGGTCACCATGTAGCTGATGACGTCGGCGCCCCGGCCCTCCTGCTTCAGGCACGGGTGGCCGATCGACTCGTCGAGCGGCTTCTTGCCGACCACGTCCGGCAACCGCGTGAGCATCGACTGGTCCGGGGAGAACGGCGCGGTGAGGATCTGCTGCGCGTCGATCGCGACCGGTGCCTTGCCGGGCTGGGCCTTCAGCAGCGCGAACTCGGTCGCGGACACCGGCGCGAGTCCCTTGTCCACCAGCACATAACGCTGTTCGGTCCCGTTACCGGGATCGTGCGTGAAGAGATCGCCGATCTTGCGCGGGCTGCCGGCCACGGTCAGCCCGGCCTTGCCAGCGTCCGGGATGACCGCCGGCGTGAGTGCCGGACCGTCCTGGATGATGTTGAGCCACACGTCGGGCACGCGCGGCGCCGGCGTCGAGGCCAAACCGAAGACCACCAACGAGTTCGCGTCCGGGACGAGGTGCTTGGTGTCCTTCCAGATCACGTAGAGCTTGCCGTCGGAGGACTGCACCGCCGCGTACCGGTCGTCCGGCATCCACGCGGACTGCTCGCCCGGATCGAAGTTCACGTTGACGCCGGGCTTTCCGCCCTCGACCGGCGCGGTCGGGCACAGCAGCCACGACGGCGGCAGCAGCTCCTGCGGACGCGGCACGGTGTCGGGTGCGCCGGGAATCCCCATCTGCGGCCCGCGCGGCAAGCCCTCCAGCGACTTGCGCGAGATCAGGCTGACCTTGTTGCCGGAACCCTGGATCAGCATCGCGGACGCCAGGTTCGGCGTCGCCATCAGCATCCCGTTGACGTAGACGTACCGGGTGCCGGACTCCTTCTCGACGAGGATGGCGCCCTTCTGCTGCCAGACCCTGTTGCCACCGGGCACGATCAGCCCGTAGATGCCGAACCCGATCACGATCAGCAGCGCGATCACCGCACCGGTGAGCAGACCCGAACGGCCACGCCTGGTCGGCGGTTCCATGTTGCTCGGGTCGCCGACCGTCAGCGCGGTCGTCATCCGCTGCATCAGGAACTGGTAGGCGTGGACGTGGTCCTTCTGCGTCTGCACGAGCTCACCCGGCCAATCCGCGCACCCAGGCGTAGACGCCCAGGATCTGCAGCAGCACCGGGATCGTGGCGGCGGCGACCAAAGACTCGATCCAGTGCGCGCGCTGCACCCAGATCGGCACGAGCCGTCGTGTCGGCGGTCGCAGCACGGCCAGCACCAGCGCGATCAACGTGACCAGCACGCACGACAGCACGACCACGCGCCACCCGAACGTCAGCTGGCCGCCGAACGTGAACAGCAGCTGCACCAGGCCCATCACGCCTGCCGCCACCAAAGCGATCCGCTGCCACGCGTTGAGGAAACCGCCGGAGCGCACCAAAGCGGAGAGGGTGACCAGAATGCCGAGCGTCGTCGGCGCCCAGCCGGGAGCGTCGAACAGCACCGGGTAGCAGAACGTGAACACCAGCGCCGCGGTGACCATGAACGAGGTCAGGTAGCGGTCGGCGTTCTTGGTGCGCTGGATGATCATCTCCGCGTCGAGCGGGTCGATGTCGGACTGCAGCTCCTCCGCCGTGCGCGGCAGCTGCGGCCCGCGCAGCCGGGCCATCCTGATCACCAGCTTCGGCACGCCGATCAGCACCGCCAGCGCGATCACCGAGTACACCCCGGCCGCGGTCTCGGGCGCCAGCTCCATGTCGAGGTAGGCCCGCATGCCGAGGAACGCGGAGAACCCCGCACCCATCAGCACGCCCAGTGGCACCACGGGAAGCTTGGGCGCCCACAGCACGGAAGCACCGAACAACCCGGCCGCCGAGACCGCCAAAGTCAGTCCCCACCACGCCACCGAGCTCGGGTTGAGGTCGAACGCCGCGTCGACGCCGTTCGCTGCGTAGGCCCCGGCGAGAGCGAGAAGTGCGAGACCCGGCACCGCAAACACGAGTGCCAGCGGCTGGTCCTCGATCTTGCGGGACACCGGAACGGACGCGCCCGCGAGCAGCAGGCCGATGATCGCCGTCGTGAGAGCCGTGGCCAGGGTCGAGCCCGCATTCGCCGCCAGCACGGCCATCACCGCCGTCGCGCCGACGCCGAGCGTGAGGAACAGCCACCGGCTGAACTCGGGCTTCCAGCGGTCCTTCTGCCGGCCCAGCGCGACCGCCATGCCGTCGGAGATGTCGTCGAAAGCCAGCTCCGGCAACGGGTTCGCGGCCGGGCGGACGTAGAACGTCTCGCCCTCCAGCCATTCCAGGCTCTCCGGCGTGCCCTCGGGGTCCAGCGGGGCCTCGCCCAGTCGCTGCAGCACCCAGGACCGCTCGCCGGTGACCTCGACGCCCGCGACGATGTGGTCGTTGGGGTCGGTCGTGTGCTTGAGCAGCACCGGCAGCAGACCCGCGACGGGGATCGAGACGGGCACCGCGAGGTCGGCCCGTCCGGCGGGCCCGAACACGGTGATGCGGCAGAGTTCCGCCTGCGCGCTCGTCATGACAGCTTCCTCTTGCTCTCGTTCGTCTCGGTCACTGCCATCCCCCTGCCGCCGACGGAACGGGCACCTGCACGAACCCGGTCTGCACGAGGCGGACGCCCTTGCGGTTCACCAGCTGCGCGCGGCCCGGCACGAGCTTGCGCGGCATCGCCTCGCCGAGGAACTTGCCCTCTTCCTTGGGGTAGGAGAAGACGATGCCCGGCGTGCCGAGCTCCCACATGCGGCGGATCACCGGGTCGCTGAGCGCCCGCATCGCGCCGGACGTGCTGCGCGCGATGATGACGTGCAGTCCGATGTAGACACCCTGCGCGAGCATCGGCAGCAACGCGTCGATCGGCGAACCCATGCCCATGCCGAACAGCTCGTAGTCGTCGATGACGAGGAAGAACTGCGGGCCGTCCCACCAGTCGCGCCGCCGCAGCCGGTCGGCGCTGACGTCCTCACCGGGAACGCGGCGAGACATCGAGACGGCGGCCTTGCTGGTCAGGTCCTTCAGCGTGTCACCGGTGATCGCGTAGCCGACCCGGTAGGCCTCGGGCACCAGCGTGTCGAGCTGCCGGTTCGGGTCTCCCAGCAGGAACTTCGCCTGGTCCGGCCCGTAGTGCGACATGATCGACTGCACGACCATGCGCAGCGCGTTGGTCTTGCCGGTCTCGCTGTCGCCGAACACCAGCAGGTGCGCGTTCTGCTCGAAGTCGTGCCACACGGGCTCGAGCCGCTGCTCGTCCAGGCCGATCGCGATCCGCAGATCGCCTTCCGGACGAGGCAGATCGGCGACGGGCAGCAGCGGCGGGAGCATCCGGACGGGCGGGGCCGGCGGGCCGGGCCAGAACGTCGCGACCTCCTCGGCGAGCGCTTTCGTCGCCGAGGCAAGCGTTTCCGTGTCCGAGCTGCCGTCCATCCGCGGCAGGCCGGACAGGAAGTGCATGCCCGCGGGGGTGAGGCCGCGGCCGGGCTGCGACGGCACGGTCTGCGCCTTGCGGGACCCGACCTCGGACTCCATCGGGTCGCCGAGGCGCAGCTCGAACTTGCTGCCGATGACGTCGCGCAACGCGGGCCGGATCTCCGACCAGCGGTTCGCGCCGATCATCACGTGGATGCCGAACGACAGACCGCGCACCGCGAGCTCGTTGATCCGCGGCTCCAGGTCGGGGAAGTCCTGCTTGACCGTGTACCAGCCGTCGATGATCAGGAAGACGTCGCCGTACGGGTCGGTGAGCTCGCCCGTGCGCCGCATCTCCCGGTACGCGGCCATGGATTCCAGGCCTCGCGTGGTGAACTCGGTCTCGCGGCTCTCGATCAGCAGCAACAACTGCGCGATCGTGCGGACGACCCTGTCGTGCTCCAGGCGGGTCGCGACGGAACCGACGTGCGGCAGGCCCGCGATCGACATGATGCCGCCGCCGGCGAAGTCGAGGCCGTAGAACTGAACCTCGGTCGGCGTGTGCGTCATCGCCAGCGACAGCACCAAAGTGCGCAGCAGCGTCGACTTGCCGGACTGCGGCGCACCGACCACGGCCACGTGACCGTCCGCACCGGACAGATCCGCGACCATCAGCTCGCGCACCTGCTCGTACGGCCGGTCGATCATGCCGAGCGGCGCGCGCAGCTTGCCCTGCATCGCCGGGTCCTCGACGTTCATGCCGCGGAACTGGTCCGGCAACACGCTGGGCAGCAACGAGTCCAGGCTCGGCGACTCCGCGAGCGGCGGCAGCCACACCTGACGCGCGGCGGGACCGGCACCCTGGAGCCGTCCGATGAACGCGTCGGCGAGGCTGACCGTGTTGGCCTGCGCTGTGGTGTCGGCCTCCGGCTCCTCCGCCTTCTCCTCCTCCACGAGGATGAGCTGGCGCAACGGCCGGGCGTGCGTGGCGAACGGGACGATCTCCTGGGCTGCCTTCTCCTCGGCGGCGGTCTCGGCGTGCGGCACCGGAGCCGGGCCGGAGACGTAGGCGCCCTTGAAGCGCACCAGGTTCGTCTGGTCGATCTTGAGGTAGCCGTTGCCGGGCTCCGGCGGGAGCTCGTAGGCGTTCGCGACACCGATGACGCTGCGGGACTCCATCGAGGAGAACGTGCGCAGCGCGATCCGGTACGAGAGGTGACCCTCGACGCGGTGGATGCGGCCTTCATCAAGTCGTTGCGAGGCAAGCAGGAGGTGCACGCCCAGGCTTCGGCCCAACCGTCCTACCGAGACGAACAGGTCCATGAACTCCGGCTTGCTCGCCAGCAGCTCGGAGAACTCGTCGACCACCAGCAGCAGAGTGGGGAACGGCGCGAGCGGCTCGCCGGCGGCCCTGGCTTTCTCGTACTCGAACAACGACGGGTAACCGCTGACGCGAAGGAGTTCCTGGCGGCGAATCATCTCGCCGTTGAGCGAGTCCTGCATGCGGTCGACCAGCGGCAGTTCGTCCGCCAGGTTGGTGATCACCGCGGAGGTGTGCGGCAGCCGATCCATGCCGAGGAACGTCGCGCCACCCTTGAAGTCCACCAGCACCAGGTTGAGGATCTCCGACGAGTGCGTCGCCGCGAGCCCCAGCACCAGGGTCCGCAGCAGCTCGCTCTTGCCGGAACCGGTGGCACCGATGACGAGTCCGTGCGGACCCATGCCGCCCTGCGCCGACTCCTTGAGGTCGAGCTCGACGACCTCGCCCTCCTCCGTGACACCGATCGGCACGGACATGCGGGCGCGCTGGGCGTTGCGGGGCCGCCACTGGTGGTTGATGTCGAACGTGTTGACGTCGCGGATGCCCAGCAACGTCGTCAGCTCGAAGTCGGACTCCAGCGACCGCTCGACCAGCTCCACGTGACCGCTGGTGCGCTTGGGCGCCAGCGTCCGCGCCAGCACCTCGGACTCGACCAGGCTCAGCTCGTCGCGCGACGCGACACCCGTGCCGTCACCGGACGGGAACTCGACCCGGTCCTCGACGGCGGTGAGCCTGAGCACCTTCGCGCCACCGGGCAGCATGCCGGTGATGTCGAGCAGCACCACGTTGCGCAGGCCGACGTCGAACAGCCGTGACGACTCGGGAACGGTCGCGAGGTGCGCGACCACGACGATGAACGGCTCGGAGTTGCTCGGCGCCGCCGCCTTGTCGTGCGGGCTGCGGTCCGTGACCTCCTTGCCCAGCAAGTCCATCAGCTCGTCGTGGTCACACGCGAGCATGCGGATAGGACCGGCGTCGTCGCGTGCCGCGGGGTGCGCGGTGTGCGGCATCCACTTGATCCAGTCCCACTCGGTCCTGGTCTCCTCCGAGGTGAGCACCGCGATGCGCAGCTCCTCGGGGGCGTGGAACGTGACGAGCTGCGCGAGCATGGCGCGGGCCAGGCCCAGTGCCTTGTCGATGTCGCCCGCGAACTCGACGCTCGTGAAGCTGCGCAGCCCCACCGCGATCGGGATGCCGGCCACCGTCCGGTAGGCCTCGCTGAAGCGCCTGAGGGAGATCGCGGACAGCGGCTCGAGGTCCTCGATCGGTTTGGTGGTCGGCGGCACCAGTTCCAGCGCCGCCTGCTGCGCGCCCAGGCCGATGCGCACCCGGCCGAAGTCCTCGTGGCTCGCCCTGCGCTCCCACAGCCGCGAGCCGCTCGCGATGTACCAGAGCCACCCCGGCGTGGGGTTGTTCCACAGCACCGCAGCGCGTTGCTCGTCGGCCGTGGAACGGGTGCGGGCCCGCATCTGACCGATGTAGCGCAGGTAGTCGCGCCGCTCGGCCGCCATCTTCTTCTTGCGGTCGCCCGCGGCCCTGCCCATCTGGCCGAGACCCATGCTGATCATCGCGATACCCATGCCGCCACCCATGACGTACGTCATCGGCGAGCTGCCACCGGCACCGGAGAAGGCCAGGATCATGACCATCGAGCCGAGGCCCATGGGCAGGAACATCATCATGGACGCGATGTCCCGGGTCGCGGGTTCCGCGAGCACAGGGGGTTCCTGCAGCTCGATCTGCCCGGTCGGCATCTCGGGACCGGCGACCCTGGGGGGACGTTTGACCGTCTCGGTCGCCATCAGACTCGCTCCTTCTTGGTCATTCGAGGACTCCCGTCGGCTTCACGGCCTTCGAGCCGCCCCACGCCGAGTCGCTCTCGTTGAGGAGATCGGCCGCGGAACGCTCCTCTTCTTCGGCGTCCTCGTCGTCTTCCTCGCCGCGCTCCAGCCGTTCGGCGCGCTCGGCCTCCGCGGCCAGCCACTCGTCGCGCTGGTCCGGCGGCACCGTGAACTCGTCACCGCACGACAGGTCCGTCACGAAGCTGTCGACGACGGTGGGCCCTTCCTCGCCAGCCTTGCGCCGCCGGTAGGTGGCGAGCGCGGGTTCCGGCTCCCACAAAGGAGTTTCGTCAAGCTCCACTTCGGACTTCGGCTCCTCGGTGTCCCAGCCCGACTTGTCGGACCTGGCCACGACGAGCGGCATCGTCAGTCCTGGCAACAGGAAGTCCATGCCGCCGGTGTCCCACGCGCTCGTGTCCTGCGCCGCCTCGTCCGGCCGCACGACGACCACCGAGTCGACGCCGGGCAACGGTCCCGTGGCACCACCTGCGAGCACCAGCGCGCCCGCCTTGTCGTCGTCCTTGACCTTGCCGTCCGCGTCGACGTGCGGGAAGTCCGTGGCGCGCGGCGTGGTCGTGGCGAGCACGGCCGCCGCCGTGACGGCACTCGCGCCCAGCACGGCGGCGGTCTGCGCGACCGACGGCCCTTCCTGCACGGCCGGCACGACGTCGGAGCTCGCTGCCCAGCCGGCTGGTGCGGCCGCGGGGGTCAGGTCGACTTCCGCGACGGGCTCAGCGACGGGCTCGGCCGGTTCCCCAGGCAGCGCACCGATTTCCTCACCGGGAATCACCGGATCGACGATTTCCGGTTCCGGGTCGGTGTGCGTGAGCGCCCACGACTCCGGCGTCGCCGACACCGACACGTCCGAGGTGCCGCCGACCTTGCCGGCGTCGCCCGCCCCGGTCCACGGTTCGTTGATCCCGCCGAGCAGTCCGGACGAGTCCGGCCGGTCCGCACCCGTGCCGGGTGGCGCACCCGCGCCGGGAGGCATCATCGGTGGCATGCCACCGGCCGGAACCTGTTGTCCCGGCTGGGACACCGCGGGAGTTCCCTGCGGGTTCGCCAGATCGGTCGCGGGCAGCAGGCCGGACGTGCCCGGCGGGTTCGCCAGGTCGACGGCCGGCACCTTCACCCCGGACGACCCCTGAGCACCCGGCGGCACCCCTGCACCTGGAGGCACCTGGACACCCGGCGGCAGCACGACACCCGGCGGCATAGCCCCGTCCTTGTCTCCACCGGTCGCCCAGTCCTCCGGCCCCGACACCGGAGGCGGAGGCAACTCGCTGAGGTCGAGCGCGGGCGGCTTGACGCCCTCCCACGGCTCCTTCTCCCCACCGAGCAGACCCGACGAGTCCGGCCGCTCGGCATTCGAACCACCGGGCTGACCACCCATGCCGGACGGCGGCGGCATCATCGGCGCGCCAGGCGGAACCTGCACGCTGGTGCCGTTGCCCGACCCGGCGGGCGGCGCGGCCCAGTCCTCCGGCCCCGACACGGGCGGCGGCACCTGGCTGAGGTCGAGCGCGGGCGGCTTGACGCCCTCCCACGGCTTCTTCTCGCCACCGAGCAGACCCGACGAGTCCGGCCGTTCCGCGTTCGAGCCACCGGGCTGCCCGCCCATCCCTGAGGGCGGCGGCATCATCGGCGCCTGCGGCGGCGGAACCTGGGAACCGTTGCCGCCACTGGAACCCTGCGACGGCGGCGCGGCCCAGTCCTCCGGCTTGGTCACCGGCGGCTTGATGCCACCGGGGTCGCCGAGCGGAGGCGGAGAACCCGCTTCCCACGGCTTCTTGACGCCACCGAGCAGACCGGACGAGTCCGGCCGGTCGGACCCGGTACCGCCGGGCCCGCCACCCATGCCCGAGGGCGGCGGCACCATCGGAGGAGGCGGCACCGCGCCGCCCTTGTCCGTGCCGGTGTTCGAGCCGGGAGGCCCGTCGATGTTGAGCGGCGGCGGCTTCGGGATGTCCGTGCCCGTGTTCGAGCCGCCCTCGCTGCCGGGCGGCGGAGGCACGTTGACGCCGGGAGGCTTCGGCAGGTTGCCGGTACCACCCTCGCTGCCGGGCGGTGGGGGCACGGACAACGCCGGCGGCTTCGGGATGTTGCCGGTACCGCCGTTGTTGCCGCCCGTCGATCCCGGAGGCGGGGGCACGTTGACGGACGGAGGCTTCGGCAGGTTGTTGCCGCCGTTGCTTCCACCGTTGTTGCCGCTCGAACCAGGAGGCGGCGGCACGTTGAGCGCAGGCGGCTTCGGCAGGTTGCCGTTGGCACCGTTGTTTCCACCACCGGGACCACCCGAACCGGGCGGCGGCGGGATGTTGACGGACGGAGGCGGCGGGATGTTCCCAGCGCCACCGTTGCTGCCACCACCAGGACCACCACCACCCGAGCCGGGCGGGGGCGGCACGTTGACGGACGGAGGCGGCGGGATGTTGCCCGCACCGCCACCGCCGCCACCACCACCGGAGCCACCACCGGTTCCGGGAGGCCCGGCCAGGTTGAGGTTCGGAGGTGGGGGAAGGTTGCCGCCACCACCACCGCCACCGCCGGAACCACCGCCCTCTCCACCGGGAGGCGGGGGAATGTCCACATTGGGCGGTGGGTTCCCGCCGCCACCGCCACCACCGGAGCCACCGGGAGGCGGCGGGATGTCCTGGAGGTTGGGCGGCGGCTGGTTGCCACCGGTGCCGGGCGGCTGGGGGCCGGCGCCGAAGTCGGAGGGGTTCGGCGGCGTGACGCTGTTGGTGTTCATGGTGTACTGCTGCGCCAGCACGCGGACGATCTTCTTCATGTCCTCGCCGAGCTGCGTGACGAGCTCGGGGTAGTCGGAGATCCGCGCGAGGCCGTTGCCCATGGTGACGCCGATGGACCGGACGTAGTCGGCGTAGGCGACGTCGATCGCCTTGATCGCCTCCTGCGCCCACTCCAGGTAGTTGCCGCTGTTCCAGAGCTGCGCGGGCACGTTGTTCGTGCCGACGAACTCACCGCCGTTGATCTGCTCGGCCTTGGCCTCGAGCTTGGCGGCGAAGAGGAGGTTCATCGAGCGGAACGCCTCGGACGCGGGGCTCTTCCACGCGCCGTTCTCGCCCGCGAGCGCTTCGGTCTGCAACCGGACGTTGTCGCTGACGTGCTGAAGTGCCGCGCGCGCACGGTTGAAGACGACGGAGGCGTTGCGGATCGAGTCCGGATCCGCGAAGGGTGTGCTCGTGGGGACGGCGGAAGCGGGCGCGGCAGAGTAGCCGACGACGGCGGCCCTGATCTGCTTCCAGTCCCAGCTCTCGAAGTCCCTGTTGTCCGTCAGGTTCGCGGTGGGATCCGCGAAGATCCCGCCGTTGGGACCGAGTTTGAACCCGTCTTTGTCGTACACGCCGGGAGGCATCGCACACCCACACCTTCAGTCAGGGACTCCGAACCACGCACCGCCGAACGTGGTGTGCCGGGTCCGGCCCGCCCGGCCGGCCCCGACTGGTGAAGAACTTCGTCAGGCCGCAGCGCCCAGAGGCATGTTGTCGACCTTGGCTTTCACGTTGGACACCATCTGCGTGAACTCCTTGGCGTCCAGTTCGGTGAGCTCGTCCGCGTTCTTGTACTTCGTCGCGATCTCGTCACACCGCGCGGCGACCTCGTTGATGATCGTCTCCGCTTCGACGAACACCTGACGGGTGGACGCGAGCAGCGTCGCACCGCTCTGCCCGCCGGCCGCACCGAACACCTTGGACTTGAAGTTGTTCGCGGCACCGAAGTTGCCGGGACCGAAGCCCCGCGCCGCGAGGTCGTCGAGCTCCTTGATCGCCTGCGTGATCACCGGCTTCAACGCCCGGATGTTGTTGGCGTAGAGCTTGATCGCGTCGACGGAGATGACGTTGACGCCCTTGCCGGGCGTCTCGGTGCCGCCGGGCACGTTCGGCGCGGGCGGGAACGGCGGCTGGGAACCCTTGTAGATGTCCCACGGGTCGCCCTGCTGGGAGCCGCTCGTGTCCGGCTGCCAGTTGGGATCCGGCTTCGGCGGGGTGGGCGTCGACCCTCCCGAGTAGACGGTGTCACCGTTGTCGTACTTGAGCAGCCACCGGCCGTCGTCCTGCATGGTGGCGCTGACGAAGTCCCACCCGTCGTGGCCACCACCGTGACTCGTACCGTCGGGCAGGTCGTACACCACGTCGCCGGGTTTGTAGTCCGCCATTCACCACACCTCCTTCATCGTTGCTGTCAAAGGACTTCAGTCGCGGTGCCGCGGCCGGGTGGACCGGTCCACCCGGCCGCGGGCGCAGCGGCGATCAGCTCCAGCTGTCGGTGATGGCCGTCTCGGTCTGGTTCATGCGGTTCGTGACACCGGTCAGCACCTCGGACCCGATCTGCAGCGACACGGGCATGGCGTTGGCGGCGTTGTCCCAGCGCGACTTGCGCTGGTTGTACGCGTCCCTCGAGGTGGGGGTCTGCCAGGCGGACAGCGAGGCCTGCAGGTCGGTGTGGAGCTGGTCCAGCTCCCGCTTGACGCGCTGGTTGGCGTCCATGATGTTCGCGGCGACGTTCTGGTTGATGCCGCTGCTGTAGGTGTAGGTCGGCTGAGACACGGTTGGTTCCCTTTCTAGAGACCGGAAAGGCCGCCGGCGAAGGCGTTGTTCATCCGGCCGGAGCCCTCCGTCACCTCGGTCGTGGTGTCGGAGTCGCTCTTGCCGACGTGCTCGGCGCCGTCCTGCATGATGCGGATCATTTCGCTCAGCGCCGCCTCGATCTCGGCGACGTTGGCGAACCAGCCGGAGAACGCCCGGCGGTACTCGTTGGCCGCGGAACCGGTGAAGGTGGCGGACAGGCTGTTGATGGAGGTCTCGACCTCGCCGCGCTCGGTCTGGACAGTGCGCAGGGTCTGCCCCATCCGCTCCGCCGCGGCGAGCATTCCCTCCCTAGTTACCGAGTTCTCGGCACTAGTCATCGCTGCTCAACTCCTCAATGAATCCCACGACGTCGCCGGTCAACGCCCTGAATGCGGGCAGCGGCCACCGAAACATCGTTATCGCTTGAATGCGCTTCAACGGTGGGAGCGCTCTCGCTCCCGGCTCCGGACGCTAATCGGGGAGACGCAGCTCACGCAACCAGCACTGCCCGAAAGCGCCGCGACTGTGTGCCCTTCTAGACATCACCCGAGCTCCTGGGCCCGAAAACCCTACTTTCGACGGGGTTCTCACCGCACTTCACCTGCGACAAAGCCCGATTGTTCACATACCCGCCGCCGTCTCATTTCGCAAGCGACCACAAATCGTTTCTCACCCGTGATGAGTGACGGAACGCAGTACGTGAAGAGCCCACTTGTGGTCGTCCGGATCGCGGTAGAAAGCACCGAGACTCAACGCCGTGCCCTCCCGAACCACGTGCGCGTAGAAATCGCGCTGCGGCACGCCGTCGACCACCGTGTCGAGCCAGAAAGCGTGAGTGATGTCGTCGGCGGTGGGCGTGATCAGCGTCTGCTCCGGGGGCACGTCGGGCGCGCCGTCCAGCAGGTCGTGCAGGAACTCCGCGGGCGAGCGCCGCCGGTCGTCGGTCAGCACGTCGACGAACACCGAGCGCCCCTGCCCGCCGAACCGCCACGTGCCGTCGTTCAGGCCGGCGATCATGCCCTCGCCGCGTTCGAGGCTCCAGTGCCGCGCGACCCTCGCGCGGATCGCGACCGGCAGCGCGTCGGGGAACCAGCTCAGCACGACGTCGCGGTCCCACGTCTCGGTCAGCATCCGGTGCAGCACAGGATGATCCGAGTTCACGACCGTCGGCACCTCGTCGATCGCGCGGACCGAGGCCATCACCTCCGCGCCGCGCAGTTCCGCGGTCCACGGCTTGAGGTCGTTGCCCAGCGTGCCGTGCAGCACCAGACCGTCCCATGTGGAGTCACGCCACGCGGTGACGGCGCGCTCGAAGTCGCTCTCGCCCAGTTCGAGCCACGTCATGTACATCAGGGTCGTGCCGCCGGTCAGCGCCACCGGGAGTGAGCACCGCACGAACGTCTGCCCGGTCTCCAAGCGCAGGAAGGCCGCGTTGGGGTTCGTCTCCTCCGACGCGATGGCACCGTCGGGCAGAGGCACGGTCAGGTCGATCCGACCGGGACTGGTGATCGCGGCGCCGCAGCAGGCGCACTGCTCGACCGGTGGTGTCGTCACGCCGGCGAGGGTATTTCGGCGTCGTACAGCTCTAGACCACTGCGACGGCGGGGATGACCGGGAAACCTCTCAATCAAGCCCGTTCGTGCCACGGGGTCGTCTCAAATGGCGCCGACGCGCATGGCGTACGAAACGGCGTGCGCGCGGTTGCGCAAGCGCAGCCGGCTCATGACGTCCTGGATGATCTTCTTGATCGTGCGCTCGGAGTAGTTGAGCTCGCTCGCGATGCGGCTGGTGTCGTACCCCTCGGCCAGCCGGCGCAGCACCTCGACCTCGCGCTCGGTCAGCCCACCGGCCAGCATTCCCTGCGACACCAGCAGGTCGTACTGCGACGACCGCACCTCGTCGACGAGCCAGCGCACCAGCACGTCCGGCACGACCGCCCGGCCCGCGGAGCTCGCGAGCACCGCGCGCATGACCTGTCCGGCGTTGACGTCGCGGTACGGCAGCACGCTCACCACGCCGGCACCGAAGAGGCGCGGCAGGTACCGCTCCCGCAACGGGCCCGCGACCAGCACGATCCGCTGTCCCGCGCGTTCCCACGCCGCCAGCTCGTCCACCACCGCGTCGGTGACCAGCTCGGCCAGCACCACCACGACGTCCGCGTCGTCGTGCTCGGCCACCTGCACCCCGGCGTCCCGGCGCACGTTCAGCGACGCGACCACCTCACCGGCCAGCCGTGCATCACCCGCCAGCACGGTCACCGCCACCCGAACGGGGGTTGCGGTC
Source organism: Lentzea sp. NPDC051838 (assembly GCF_040681245.1). Taxonomy (NCBI): domain Bacteria; kingdom Bacillati; phylum Actinomycetota; class Actinomycetes; order Pseudonocardiales; family Pseudonocardiaceae; genus Lentzea; species Lentzea sp. NPDC051838. The sequence continues at coordinate 5,394 of NZ_JBFAYI010000003.1, read as the reverse complement.
GTTGCACCTGCCATCGCTTGCGAACTCATCGGTCACCTCTCCAGCGCCACTACACCTTTCGGGGCGGAGGACAACACAGATCTGTCAACGCGCCGTCGACGCACTGTCAACGAATTCGCGACGGTCGTACCGGGAAACGGGCGTGATCGTCCACCAAAAATCTGAAGAACTTTTCAGTACCAGCGGGTACGAGACGGCAGAACCTGAGGAATCCGCACGTCAGGGACTCGGCTCGACCGAACGACGAAACGGGCCCGAACCGGGCCGGCAGGCCGTTGACACCCTGCCGCCACACCCGCCGTAATGAGACGGAACCGTGGAAGCGCGACCACACCGTGATTTTCCAGCTATAACTGATTGATCAGTCAGCTCACCGTCCGCCGGAGCCCGCCACGCCGAGCCGCGGACCGGGATTCGCGAGCGCGCTCTCACGCCGGGACGTCCCAGCCGCACGTCAGCGTGACGAAACCGGCGAAGGGTAATCGGCGCAATGAATTGTGCCCCTGAGGCATTGGGCCGAACGGGGCATCGGGACGTAACATGCGCCCATGGTCGCGTTCAACTTGTCGGAGGCGAGCGACGAGCTTCCGCAGGCCGGCAAGGGTCTGGCGCTCGCGGTGCTCGGCTCCGTGCGGGCGTGGCGGGGCGGGGTCGAGCTCGACGTCGGCTCACCCCAGCAGCGACTGACCCTCGCCGTGCTGGCCCTGGCCCGCGGCCGGGTCGTGCAGGTACCCGAGATCATCGCGGCGCTGTGGGGAGATCGGGAACCCCAGGCCGCACGCGGCACCGTGCGGACGTACGTGCACCGGTTGCGCCGCGTGTTCGACGACGAGACCGGCACGCTGAACCCGTTGCGCTCGGTCGGCAACGGCTACCAGCTCAGGATCGACGACCAGGCCTTCGACCTCGGCCGCTTCCTCGCCGCGCGCCAGGCCGCCGCCGAGGCGCGTGCGCACGACAACCCGAACCGCGCGGTGGCGTTGCTGCGCGAAGCCACCGGTGAGTGGCACGACGACGCGCTCGCGGGCCTGCCGGGCGAATGGGCCGAGACCGAACGGCAGCGGTTCAAGCGCCTCGGCATCCAGACCATCGAGACGCTCGCCGAGCTGGAGCTCGAACTGGGCCACAGCACCGAGGTCGCGGAACGGCTGACCGCGCTCGCGGAGGCCGAGCCGCTGCGGGAACGGGTGCACGAGCTGCTGATGCTCGCCCTGTACCGCGCGAGCCGCCCGGCCGAGGCGCTCACCGTGTTCGAACGGCTGCGCGTCACCCTGCGCGACGAGCTCGGCGTGGACCCCGGCCCGTCGTTGCGCGCGCTGCACGAACGCATCCTGACCGCGGACACCACGCTGCTGCCGATCGCGCCGCCGGAGTCGGGCCTGCCGCCGTTCCTGCCGCCGCCCGTGATCCGTCCCGCGCAGCTGCCCGCCGCGCTGCCCATGTTCGTCGGCAGGCGCACCGAGCTCGACGACCTGACCACGCGTCTCGTCACCCCACCGGTTCCTGGCGTCGCGGTCGTGCACGGCACGGCGGGCGTCGGCAAGACGACGTTCGCGGTCTACTGGGCGAACCACGCGGCACCGTCCTATCCGGACGGTCAGCTCTACGTCAACCTCCGCGGCTTCGAAGCCGGTGGTGTGGCAAGGAAACCGGAGGAGGTGCTCGCCGAGCTGCTCGACGCGCTGGGTGTGCCCAAGACCAACAGGCCCACCAGCGTCGACGCCCTCACGGCGCTCTACCGCAGCGCGCTGGCCGACCGCCGCGTCCTGGTGCTGCTGGACAACGCGCGGACGAGCGCACAGGTTCTGCCTTTGTTGCCAGGCGGAAAGCGTTGCCTCGCACTGATCACCAGCCGCGTCGAGCTGACCGGGCTCGTCGCCACCACCGGTGCCCACACCGTGACGCTGGACCTGATGGACGACCAGGAGTCCGCCGAGCTGATGGCCGCACGCCTCGGCCCGAGCCGTGTCGCCGCCGAACCCGGTGCTGTCAAAGAAATCGCGGACACCTGCGCCCGACTCCCGCTGGCGCTCGCCGTCGTCTGCGCCCGCATCGCCAACAACCCCAGGCTGCCGCTCTCCGACGCGCTGGACCAGCTCACGCACCACGCCGAGAACCGCCTGGACGTGCTGGGCGCCGCCGACCCGAGCACTGACCTGCGCTCACTGCTGTCGTGGTCGTACCGCGCTCTCACTCCCCAAGCGGCACAACTGTTCCGGCGCCTGTCGTTGCTGCCGGGCGCCGAGTTCAGCCCGCACGCGGCGGCGAGCCTCATCGGCCTCACGCTGAGCCAGACCACCGCCGTCATGCAGGAGTTGACGCGTGCGTGCCTGCTCACCCCGCAACGCGGCCGCTACAGCTGGCACGACCTGCTGCGCGACTACGCCAGGGAGCTCTTGGAGGGAACCGAGAGCCCGGAGGAGATCCTCGCGGCCCACCGCCGTCTCTTCGACCACTACCTGCTGCTCACCCACGCGGGCACTCTGGCCATGGACCCGCACAACGAGGACCAGCCACCACCGATCGAGATCGCGCCGGGCGTGCTGCCACCCCGCGCCTTCGACGAGCAGTCCTCGGTCACCATGTTCCACTCCGCCTACGAGACGGTCCTGACCCTGATCCGCCGCGCCGCCGAGACGGGCTTCGAACGGCACGCCTGGCAGCTCACCTGGTACCTGCGCCGCTACCTCGACTGGGCAGGCCGCATCGACGACCTGGCTCTGTGCAACGAGATCGCCCTGCAAGCCGCCCACCAGACCAACGACCAGCGCGGCGCCGGCTACGCCTACCGCGGCCTCGCCAGGGTCGCCTGGTGGTACAACGACATCGAGACGTGCCTGGGCTACATGGACGACGCCGCGGCGGCGTTCGCGACAGTAGGCGACCGCCTCGCCGAGGCGTACGTCCACCGCCAGGCAGTCGGCGTGCTCGCCGCCGTCAAGCAAACCGACGCCGCACTCGACCGGGTCGAGCTGGCGCGCGAGCTCTTCCGCACCGAGAACCGCATGGACCTCGAACGCGGCCTGCTCAGCGTCGCCGCCAAGTGCCTGTACCAGCAGGGCCGCTACACCGACGCGATCGAGGCCGGTCACGTGGCCAGGGAACGCAACCAGGACATCGGCAGCCGCGAGGACCTGTCCACCGCCCTGACCGTGCTCGCCTACGCCCACGCACACCTCGGCGACTTCCACACGGCCGTCGGCTTCATGGAGCAGGAACTGGAGCTCCAGCGCGGCAGCGAGGAGTTCACCGGCCCGAACTACGCGGTGAGCCGGCGAGGCCAGCTGACCATCGAGCTGATCCAGTTCGGCCGCATGCTCTTCGCCGCCGGTGAACACGAGCGCGCCGAACAGGTGCAACGCGAGGCGCTGCAACGACTTCGCAGCGAGCTGACCGACCTGTGGTCGACGACGGACCTGGCCGACGGCGACCAGAACGCGGTGCTCGCGGACCTCGACGCGTTGCTGGCCGTCGATCTGCCAGACCACGGCTGGCACGCGGCGGGCGAGGCGATCTTCCACCGCGCCGACCGCGTGACCAATCCCATCGGTTCGCTGCACTGGCTGGACGACGATCTCCCACCAGTCGAGGCGAGCTGACCGCGCCGACGTGCAAACAATGACGGGCTTTGGTTTCGTCATCGCCGCTTCGCGACGATTGCGACTGGGGCTTGACTTCGGGTCCCTTGCAAGGCGCTGTGTCGGGCGGAAAAGGGTAGCACCTCGCACCCAAAGCCAAGCCCCAATCACTTCGCGTGCGTGATTGCGTCTTCGTTTTTAGGCTGCGGTTATCACCGGTTTCCCGCGTTGCGATGCTCTCGTTCGAGCGGTTCACACGATAGTGTCTTCTTTTTCGCGTTATCCGGTCGTGATCTTGCGGTAGAGTCGAACACGTGAGCGAAACTCCCGTCCAACTCCTCTCGACTGACGCGCTGCTGGCCAGCATCGTCAGCCGGGAGAAGAGGATGCGGGCGGAGCTTTTCGACCAGATGCAGGAAATCGCCGAGTTGGAGCGGCGCGGAGCCGGTCCTGAGCTTGGCTATAAGGATGTGGCGTATGTGTTGCAGCATACGATTCGCTGCGACCGCAACACCGCCAGGCAGATGGTCGCGAATGCCGCGTTGTTGAGCAGCACGATCACTCCGACCGGCAGCGAGCTTGCTCCCGAGCTCCCCGAGACCGCCTCGGCCGCAGCCGAGGGTGCGCTGTCGATCGCGCACGTCGCGGAGATCGCCAAGGCGATGAAGCACCTGCCCGCCAAGGTCGAGACCCTCGTCGTGGACTTCGCCCGCGAGCACGAGCCCAAGGCCATTGGCGACTTCGGCAAGAGCCTGGCCTACGGCCTCTACCAGGACGACCCCGAGCCAGCCGCGCCCCAGCCGGAGCGGCTGGTCAATCAGCACCACAAGCGCTGGCGCAAGGACGGCATGCTGGAGATCCGCGCCCTGCTGGACAAGGTCACCGGCGCCGCCTACGAAGCCGCCCTCGACCCGCTGGCCAAGCCCCGCCCCGACACCGGCGAAGGCCCGGACCAGCGCGACCGTTCTGAACGCGAAGGCGAGGCGTTCGCGGAGCTGGTCAACCTGATGGTCCGCGCCGACCAGCTCCCGGAGCACGGCGGCGAACCGGTCACCCTGACGCTCACGATGAGCTACGACGACCTAGCTGCGAAGACCGGCGACGCTCTGCTGGACAACGGCGAGCGCATCCCGGCCGACCAGGTCCGCCAGCTAGCCTGCAACGCGGGCATCATCCCGCTGGTCCTGGGCGGCCAGTCGCAGCCGATGGACATCGGCCGCAAAACCCGCACCTTCCCGGCGGGAATCCGCCGCATCCTGGTCGCGAGAGACCGAGGCTGTGCCTTCCCGGGATGCGCCAGGCCACCACGGCACTGCGATGCCCACCACGTCCAGTACTGGGCCAACGGCGGCGACACCTCAGTCGACAACGCCGTCTTGCTCTGCCGCCACCACCACACGCTGATCCACCAAAGCGAGTGGGAAGTGAAGCTGATCCACGGCATCCCGACGTTCTATCCGCCGCCATGGCTGGACCCGGAACGAAAACCCAGACGCAACCAGCTCCACACCGCCGCCTGAACCGCCAGGCGAGCGGCCATTGCAAGGCGGGCCATTGTGAGGCTGGCCATTGGGATCCCGGCTATTGGGTGCTGAGTCGTCGTCGCCTGGATCATTTGTCACTCGGACCATTGCCAGTCGGGACGTTGTCGGCTGAGCCATTGTCGGCTGCCCCGTTGCGCCGAAACGTTGTGCGCCAAGCCGGGAGCCAGCCACGAGCGAACAACGTCCCGCGCGGCACGCGCGGCACTCCCGCAAAGCCGAAGGCAAGCGGCGATGGCGAAGCCGAGCCGAACGAGAGCACAACAACGCGAAAC